>JBIKSH010000029.1:0-4900 GCA_044348705.1 Rhodoluna sp.
GTTCACGCGATGGCGGTTCTGGCGGCCGCGGTGGATACCGTGGTGGCGACCGTGACAACCGTGGCGGCGGCGCTCGCCGTGGCGGCAACTTTGGCGGTAACGGCAAGGGTCGTTGGGCTGATCGCCCATCTGGCTCAGGTCGCCCACGCGACCGTCGCCCATCAGACGCCTAAACAACGTTGATGGCGGTTCGCACCGTTTGATTTGAGTGAAAACGGGTCAACCCTCGAGTAATCGGGAGTTGGCTCGTTTTTTGTTATCAACATTTTGCCGATGCAAGCGGTTGCGGTCGGCTCGCACGACATAGGCTCGAACTATGTCGAAACTCGCTCGCAAATCGTTGGCCGCAATTACAGTTTTCGCGCTCGCTTCTGGCGTGCTCTTGCTCTCGTCGAGCGCTTCGGGGGCATCGACAGTCGACTTCGGCACCACATCTGCCGCAAATCAAGCTCTAGCCGCGAGCGCTGCCAGCACCGCCCCGGTCTGGATGAAAAACGCGGTCATCTACCAGGTGAACACCCGCCAGTATTCAGCATCCGGCACCTTAGACGCGGTGACCGCCGACCTCGGCCGACTGCAAAAACTTGGCGTAGACATTTTGTGGCTCATGCCGATTCACCCGATCGGTGAGGTTGCTCGCAAGGGTTCGATGGGCTCGCCATACTCGGTGGCCGACTACTACGGAGTTAACCCAGACCTCGGCACCGAGGCAGATTTTCGCGAACTAGTCGATGGCGCTCACGCCAAGGGCATGAAGGTGATTCTCGACTGGGTGGCCAACCACTCTTCGTTCGATAACCCCTGGATCACCGACCACAAAGATTGGTACACCCAAGACGACCAAGGCAATGTGGTGCCGCCGAATGCCGACTGGACAGACGTTGCCGACTTGAACTTCGATGTGCCAGAGATGCGCGCCGCAATGATCGATGCCCTCGAATACTGGGTGCGCGAATTCGGTGTCGACGGCTATCGCTGCGACGTCGCTTGGGGTGTTCCGGTCGACTTCTGGAACGACGCAACAGCAGCCCTGCAGAAAATCAAGCCGGTCTACATGTTGGCCGAAGCCGATGGCAATCCGGCCCTGCTGCAAGACGCGTTCTTGAGCGACTACGGCTGGAAATTCAAAGACCTACTGATGGACTTTGGCCTAGGCATTGCCGGCAAGTCAGACCTGGCCGGCTACATGGGTCAAATGCAGCTCAACTACCCAACCAACACCTACCCGATGCTGTTCGTGACCAACCACGACGAAAACTCGTGGACCGGCTCGCTCAAAGAAAACTTTGGCACCGGTGCCAAAACTCTGGCGGTGCTGACCTTCACGATTCCGGGCATCCCGCTCATCTATAACGGTCAAGAGGTTGACTCGAATAAGCGCTTGGCGTTCTTCGAGAAAGATCAAATCGACTGGATGTTCACCTCGACCCGCTCGAAAACAGCGGTTGCCCACTACACCAAGCTCGTCGCGCTGAAGACGAAGAACCAATCGCTCTGGAACGGTGCTGCCGGAGGTAAATACACCCGCTTCAAGAACGACAGCGACAAGCTGATTTCGTTTGAGCGTGAGAAGAACGGCAACAAGGTCATCGTGGTGCTCAACCCATCACCTCGCACCACCACCGGCACGGTTGAGTTCGGCACGCAAACCAAAACCTTCTTCAAGTTCTCGAATGGCGCCAAAACCAAGCTGGCGAAAAAGCAAAAGTTCAGCATGAAGGCCTGGGGTTACGAGATTTACTCGACCGTAAAGCCATAGGGCTTGCGCCCACACGCGCCCAACGGCTAAACTGAACGAAGCCAAAGACCGCTGGTTTCGGTCACGAGCAAATCTGAGAATCGCTTCTTAGACCCGCGCGTGCCGACGAAGGCTCACGAAAGTGAAAACCCGCGTAGGTGTGTGAAGAAGTTTCTGCTCGCAAGAGCATTTCGACTCCGTGCGCCTCGCGCCGGAGTTTTTCTATTTTTAGTGGGCCCGGGGCTACCAGCATTAAGTAATCAAGGAGTGCCATGGCGAACAAGGAAGCTACCGTCGCCGAGCTTACGGAGAAATTCCAGAGCTCGAGTGCCGTTTTGCTAACCGAGTACCGCGGACTCACTGTGGCGCAGCTCAAAGAGCTACGTCGTTCAATCAGTGCAGACGCAACATACGCCGTGGCAAAGAACACGCTCATCAAGATCGCAGCTGCAAAAGCTGGCGTGACCGCATTTGACGGTCAGCTAGCCGGACCATCTGCAATGGCTTTCGTACACGGCGACGCCGTGGCCGTAGCCAAGGCGATGCGTGACTTTGCCAAGGCAAATCCTCTTCTAGTAGTAAAGAGCGGTGTGCTTGACGGCGCAGCGCTAACTGCTGATGAGGTTAAGAAGCTTGCTGACCTCGAATCTCGCGAAGTGCTACTGGCCAAGGCCGCTGGCATGTTCAAGGCTTCGATGTACCAGGCCGCTTACATGTTCCAGGCTCCTCTTGCCCAGGCCGCTCGCGCGGTCGACGCCCTGCGTCAGAAGCAAGAGTCTTCGAACTAACCCACGTTTTAAACCGAGTTACAAAACCTGAAATAAACAAGGAGAAACCAAATGGCAAAGCTGACCACTGACCAGCTAATCGAAGCTTTCAAGGAGCTTTCACTAATCGAGCTCAGCGAGTTCGTTAAGAAGTTCGAAGAAGTATTCGAAGTTACCGCTGCTGCCCCTGTTGCAGTTGCTGCTGCAGCACCTGCTGCTGGTGGCGCTGCTGACGCTGCTGAAGAGAAGGACTCGTTCGACGTAGTTCTAGAATCAGCTGGCGACCAGAAGATCGCAGTTATCAAGGAAGTTCGCGCACTAACCAACCTAGGTCTTGGCGAAGCCAAGGCTGTTGTTGACGGCGCACCTGCAACCGTTCTTGAGGGTGCAAACAAGGAGACCGCAGAAAAGGCAAAGGCTGCTCTAGAAGCTGCTGGCGCAAAGGTCACCCTGAAGTAACTTTCAAACTTCAAAATAAAACCCGCTCTCGCCATTTGGCAGGGCGGGTTTTATTTATGCTTGGTCAATGGCCAAAAAACGCAAAAGCCCACAACGGTTCGACGATGATGCGCCTCGCGGCGTAAAGCCCTGGGTGCGAATCGTGGCACTCACGGTAGCTTTCGCCATGGTTCTCTCGGTGCTAGTCGGTGCTCTCAGCGCAGCGGAGTTCTAACCAATGGCAAAAGTTCTTCTCATTCACGGATGGACGAACCGTCGCCCGGTCGGCCACTGGCAGCGCAGCCTGGCCGCCGCACTTCGCGACCAAGGGCACCTGGTTTCATACCCACAGTTACCCAACCCAGACCAACCGATACTCGACGAGTGGCTAGACGTTCTGGCAGCCGAGCTTGATCAGTTCGATGAGGTCGCGTCGCGAGCATCCGAGCCATTGATTGTGCTGGCACACTCACTCGGGTGTGTGGCGTGGATGCAGTTGGCCGACCGCGGTCTGCTGAAGCAGCCCGCCGATCGAGTTCTGCTAGTTGCCCCACCAGAACCGGCACCGATTTCGCCGGTGCCTAGCTTTGTGATGGATTTGAGCGATGGACGTGCCGAGCGACTGGTCAAGAGCTCGGCTCGCGAAGTTACCTTGGTTGGTTCAGATGCCGATGTCTGGCAGCCGAGCGGCATTCAGGCCGGAGTCGGTGACATGATTGGGCTCGAGGCTGTCGTTGTGCGTGGCGCAAAGCACTTCTCAACGCTCGATGGCTTCACCCAGTGGCAGGGTGTTATCGACTGGGTTAATGACCCGAGTGCCGATCTAACCAAAATCTAAACAAGCGCGTCGTTGATTCGGCGGCAGTTGCATGTCGATTGGTAGAGTGAAAAGGTCGTCGCCGACATCCGCTTGGTATTGGTGACACAGCTCCCGATTCTTCCCACGGAGCAAAACACGGCGATTTGAGAAAAATCAAATGAGAATCCTTCTAGTTGGCGCCGGTGGCGTTGGCGATGCAATTGCAAAGATCGCGGCAGAACGCGACTTTTTCGAAGTAATGGTGGTCACCGACTACGACCAATCACGTGCGGAACGAACCGTTGAATGGATTCGCGCCAAGCACGGTGACGAAGTGGCAGCCAAGTTCTTGGTGTCAAAGATCGACGCCAGCTCGGCAGATAACGTGGCCGATGTCGCGCGCAAGTATGACATCACCCACGTGCTCAACGCGGTTGAGCCAAAGTTTGTGCCAACAGTTTTCTCTGGTGCTTTCACCGCAGGCGTGAACTACCTTGACATGGCCATGAGCCTGAGCGAGCCACACGAAACCGACCCAACCCGCAAGGCCGGCCTCAAGCTGGGCGACCAGCAGTATGCGCTGAACGACCAGTGGGAGCGTGCTGGTTTGCTCGCCCTCGTTGGCATCGGTGTTGAGCCTGGTCTCTCGAACATCTTCGCCCGTTACGCGGCCGACCACCTGTTCAGCGAGATCGACGAGATAAGCGTCAAAGATGGCGGAAACCTGATTGTTCGCGACGAAGATGGCAACGAGATTTTCGCCCCGTCGTTCTCGATCTGGACCACCATCGAAGAATGCCTCAACCCGCCACTGATGTGGGAGGCGGGCAAGGGTTGGTACACGACTCCTGCGTTCAGCGAGCCTGAGATTTTCGAGTTTCCTGACGGCATCGGCGCTGTCGAGTGTGTGAACGTTGAGCACGAAGAAGTTTCGATGCTTCCGCGCACCATGAATGCCAAGAAGTACTCGTTCAAATACGGTCTGGGCACCGACTTCATCAACGTGCTCAAGACCCTCAACCTGCTCGGCCTCGACCGCACCAAGCCGGTGCGCGTTCGTTCGGCTCAGGGCCCTGTCGATGTTGCACCTCGCGACGTAGTTGTTTCGGTTCTTCCAGACCCAGCACAGTTGGGTTCGCAGATGGAGGGCAAGACCTG
>JBIKSH010000018.1:0-14999 GCA_044348705.1 Rhodoluna sp.
GGTAGTTGACAACTTCCGGAAGCCTAATCTGGCAAATTAATCACCTTAGATTTCAATCTAGAAGTCTGCCCTTTTCGGGGGTGATGCCACGGATGCTCCGGCGGGGCCACCGCAAGAACGCGAGTTCAGGCGGCAGCTGCCAAACACCGTTTAGGGCGGTGGCTCAATTGGTAGAGCAGCGGTCTCCAAAACCGCAGGTTGCAGGTTCGAGTCCTGTCCGCCCTGCAAGGTATTAGCAAACGCAAAGGAAAGCTGATGGCAGAAGAGTTCGAAGCATCTGAGAACCTCGTCGACCAGGCGAAGGCCGACCGTGCCAAGGCACGAGGCCCGATCGGTCGTTTGGTCTTGTTCTTCAAGCAGGTACTTGGCGAGTTACGCAAGGTCACTAAGCCAACCGTTGCCGAGCTTCGCAACTACACCGCCGTTGTGCTCGGCTTCGTCGTTGTCGTGATGGCAATCATCTCGGCTCTCGACTGGGGCTTTCTTGAGCTCGTGAAGCTTGTCTTCGTCGGCTAATCAAAAGTTTTACAACATCCGAGTTTTAAACCAACGAATAGGAACCACCAAGTGAGTGAAATCGAGCGAGACGACCTAGAGGCTGCTCTAGACGCCGTCGAAGCAGTGCACGAGGCCGAAGACGCAATCGCCGAAGAGGCTGACGAGGTCGAGGCTGCTGCCGACGAAATCACCATCGACGCCGGCGACGACGTTGTGGTTGATGTTGAAGAAGTTGCCGTTGACGAAGTTCTAGCCGAAGAGGCTGCCGACGCTGTTGAAGCGGATGCACCTGCCGAGGCCAGCGCCGAAGCCGCCGCTGCAGACTCAGACGACGAAGACCCTTACGCACAGTTCCGCGGCGAGTTTCGCGCACTGCCTGGTAAGTGGTACGTCATTCACTCTTACGCCGGTTACGAGAAGCGCGTAAAGCAGAACGTTGAAAACCGCCGCCTCACCCAGGCTGGCGGTGACGACCTTTTCCAGATCGAAGTTCCGCTAGAAGACACCGTCGAGATCAAGAACGGTCAGCGCAAGCTGGTCACCAAGGTCAAGGTTCCTGGCTACGTGCTAATTCGCATGGAGCTAAACGAAGACTCATGGGCTTTGGTTCGCCACACCCCTGCAGTCACCGGCTTCGTAGGCAACTCGGTTCACCCGAGCCCGCTACGCCCATCCGAGGCATTTGAACTTCTCAAGAAGTGGCTCTACGAGCTTCCAGAAGAGGCCGCCGCCAAGGCTGCCGTCAAGGGTTCGGTTGCTGTTCGCGGCAAGTCGAAGGCTGTTCCAATCACCACCGACTACAAGGTTGGCGAAAGCATCATGATCAAGGATGGCTCGTTCGCGGGTCTTCCGGGCACCATCTCAGAGATCAAGCCAGAGAGCGGCAAGCTCACTGTTCTGGTCTCACTGTTCGAGCGCGAGACTCCTGTAGAGCTCGGCTTCGACCAGGTTGGCGCACTTAACTAGTTTTCACAGAGTTCCAAAAACAAACCAAAGGAATAACAAATGGCACCGAAGAAAAAGATCACCGGAATGATCAAGCTTCAGATCCAAGCGGGCGCTGCTAACCCAGCTCCACCGATTGGTCCTGCACTTGGGCAGCACGGTGTAAACATCATGGAGTTCTGCACCGCGTACAACAACGCGACTGCAGATCAGCGCGGAAACGTAATCCCGGTAGAAATCACCGTTTACGAAGACCGTTCGTTCACCTTCGTTCTGAAGACCCCACCAGCAGCTGAGCTAATCAAGAAGGCTGCCGGCGTCGCTAAGGGCTCGTCAACCCCACACACCGTGAAGGTTGCCAAGCTATCTCGCGAGCAGGTTCTGAAGATCGCAGAGCAGAAGATGTCTGACCTCAACGCAAACGACGTAGAGGCCGCTGCAAAGATCATCGCCGGAACCGCCCGCAGCATGGGCATCACCGTCGAGGCTTAAGACACACCCAACCAATAGTCGTGGGAGGGGCAGCGCGCCCCGTTCAACCACAACTGTGACCTAACAAAGAAAAGGAATAACAGCATGCCAAAGCGCAGCAAGGCCTACCTGGCCGCAGCAGCAAAAATCGAAGAGGGTCGTTTCTACACCCCTGCCGAAGCAGTAACCCTGGTCAAAGAGACCACCACCAGCAGCAAGTTCGACGCAACCGTTGAGGTTGCCGTCAAGCTTGGTGTAGACCCTCGCAAGGCCGACCAGATGATCCGCGGAACCGTATCGCTTCCGCACGGAACAGGTAAGACCGCCCGCGTAATCGTGTTTGCTACAGGTGCCGCAGCAGACGCAGCCCGCGAGGCCGGAGCCGACGAAGTCGGTGGCGACGAGCTAATCGAGAAGGTTGCAGCCGGTTGGGTTGACTTTGACTCAGCAGTTTCGACCCCAGAGCTTATGGGTAAGGTCGGTCGCCTAGGTAAGGTGCTTGGTCCTCGTAACCTAATGCCAAACCCTAAGACCGGAACCGTTACCCCAGACGTAGCGAAGGCTGTTACCGACATCAAGGGCGGAAAGATCGAGTTCCGCGTTGACAAGCAGGCCAACCTTCACTTCATCATCGGTAAGGCTTCGTTCACCAAAGAGCAGCTAGGCGACAACCTAGGTGTAGCACTTGACGAAATTCTTCGCCTCAAGCCTTCGTCTTCGAAGGGCAAGTACCTGATCAAGGCAGCCGTTGCAACCACGTTCGGTCCTGGCATCTTGCTAGACACCAACGTCACCAAGGTCGAGTTCTAAACTCACAAAACTCAATGTTGAGAGGATCGGGGCGGTAAGCCCCGGTCCTTTCTTCATCCTCAAGACGTCTTTCGTTGGTTTTGAGGTGCTATAAATGGATGCGCCCGCAGGGGCGCAACCTAACCGAAGTAAACGAGGCGAAAGCCATAAAAGTAAGGCGGGATATTGTCACAACACGCGTTTGGCGCAGCAACACTGCTAGATACAAAAGATCCAATGGGTTTGCGCAGTAGCGCACCACTATTAGACGCGTGGATACGTGACATGGAGACCGATCGGTCGCCATTTCAGATTCCTGGCCATAAGGGCCGCACCGACCTCACCGGTGCAATCGTTGACGGAGACATTCCGGTTCTGCCGGGAAACCACCCGTACCGCATCTCACCAAGCCTCATTCTCGAAGCCGAAGCGCTAGCCGCCGACCTTTGGGGTGCCGACCTGTGCCGCTTCGGCGTAAACGGTTCGAGTGGCTCAAACCACGCAGCCGTCATGGCGGTGGCCGGCCCCGGCGACAAAGTCATCGTTTCGCGAACCCTGCACAAGTCGGTGCTGGTGGGCCTGGTTTACGCCGGGGTAGTTCCGATTTGGGTTCGCCCCGAAATCAACCCCGAGACGGGATTGCCTGAGTACCTGCCGAGTTCGCGTTTGGCCGAGACGTTGGCGCAGCATCCAGATGCCAAAGCCGTGTTTATCGGTGAGCCTAGCTATGTGGGCACCATGTCGAACATTCCTCGACTTGCCGAGGTGGCTCACTCGCACGGCATTCCGCTGGTGGTCGATGCCGCTTGGGCAGCCCACTTCGGTTTTCACCCGGCGTTGCCAAACCACCCGCTAGCTGAGGGCGCCGATATCGTCGTGACCTCTGCCCACAAGACTCTGCCGAGCTATTCGCAGGCTTCGTTCGTGTTGGTTCGTCGCGAGTTCGTTGACCTTTCGCGTTTCAACAAGGTGTTCGACTCAACCCAAACCACTTCGATGTCTGGCCGCATTCTGGCTTCGATCGACGCCGCTCGTGCCCTGCTCGCCCGTCACGGCGAAGAGCTAATCGACCCGATTATCGAGGCAACCGGCCGTGGCCGCGCTCGTTTGCGTGAGGCCGGCATCGGCGTAATCGACGGTCAATACATCGACCCGCTCAAGCTGGTGATTCTGCTTTCGACCGTTGGTGCCGACGGCAACCTGGTTGAAGCCGAACTGCTGGCCGCCAACATCGACCTTGAGATGGCTAACCGCGACGTGATCATTCCGATGATCACTTTTGCCGACACCCCTGACCGCATCGATGACTTGATTGATCGGATCATCAAAATAGTGGATGCTCACCGCGGAGAACTTCGCCCCATCAAGACTGCGGCCGCCTTCTCGATTTTGCCCGAAGTGGTCGTCACTCCGCGTGAGGCGTTTTTCAGCGACTACGAGGTTGTGCCGGCTGCCGAAGCTGTTGGCCGAGTCTCGGTTGAGATGATTTGCCCTTACCCGCCAGGTGTTCCGGTGCTTTCACCGGGGGAGCGCATCACCGAAGAGGCGCTGAACGCTTTGTTCGAGGCGCGCGACGCTGGCACGCGCATCGCGTACGTCGCCGATCGCACGCTCGCAACGCTGAAGGTTATGCCGCTTTAGCGATAAACATTTCTTCGGTGGCCCACAGCGATAGCCGCCACCTCAAGTGCCTGCTCATCCAAGAGAATGAGCACCCGGTAGTCCCCAACTCGAAGGCTTCGGTATCCAGACAAATTTTCGGTCAAAGTCTTCGATCCATACCTTGGCTCGGGTAAAGCAACCAGGTTTTCTAGTTTTCTACGGATTCGTTGGCGGTCGTTTGCCTGCAGCTTCAGCATTCCTTCTTTGAAGTTCAGGGTTTCCTTCAGCTTCCATAAGCCAGGCATCGAATTCCGTCACCATGTTGATGTCGTTTTCGAGTTCTTTCGCAGTAGCTTTCTTTTTGTCCAAGAATGCTTTCAGCGCCTGTTCTTGCCAAAGTTCATACTCGAGCTCGGCAAGGCCAAGCTCAATCATTCTTGTTACCCAATAGGTCTTGGTGCGACCACTTGTTTTGGCTAGGTCTGCTATGCGAGCCTCTATTTCGTCTCGCACTCGTAAGGTCAACATGGCCATAATCTTCTCCTGTATTACATGTAATACACACAGGGTAAAGGGAATCTGTGCATAAGGCAAGATTCGTTTTTAGTCGAGTGCGCCGACCAGGCTAACGAGGTTAGTCTTCGGCCACCATGTTGGCGCAGCGCTGGGCGTCTTCGATGCGGTCATCCAGCAGGTAATTGGCCATCGCCTTGTTGGCTAGGTTCTTACCCTTTACTTGGTTGCCTTCGGCAAACAGCAACACTGCGCGAGCCTCTTGCGACTGACCCTTGAACGATTTGGTCAGGGCGCCCCTCGGGGCGGCCTTGAGTGCGTCGATGTATCGGGTCGCGACATCCACGTTGCCAACTCGCGCGTAGTGAAGAGCTAGTTCGCCGGCGGCCATCCAGAACTCGAGACGCCCGTAGTTGAGCGGGTTGCTGGCGACCTTTTCGTATTCGCCGATCATCTCGTCTTGACGACCCTGAATGCCAAAGCAGATGGCGAGCAGGGTGGTTGCCTCGAGCAAGATCGACTCGAAGTCGTGTTCGTCGGCAAGGGCTGCGGCTTCGGCAAGCACCTGCTGTGCATCCATGGGGTCGCCCACCACAAGCAGGTTGTGCCCCTGCATGCGCAGAGCGTCGGCCACTTCTTTGTGCAGCTTGTAGGTTTTCATCACTGGGATGAGCTTGCCAAGAAGTTCGGCCGCCTCACCGCGGCGGTCAAGGCCTACGAGTGCGCGAGCGAACTCTAGGTCGGTGCGAACCTTGTGCTTCTGGCGCTTGCGAAAGCCCGGGCGCAGTTTCATCTCTTCGATGATGCGCAGCGCTTCGCCGTAGTTGCCCATCTGGTTGTTGCAGCGAGCCATGATGAACTGGGCGCGGTCCATTTCGCGTTCGTTCTCGTTGTAGTTGGCCAGGTGGTAAGCCTCGGTCGCCTTCGAAAGCGAAAGCTCAAGGTTGCTTTCTTCGAATAGGGCAGAAGCCAGCTCGTTTTCGGCGCGTGGAACGTTGCTCTCGAATCCGTGTGCCTGAAAGTGTTCGGCCGCTTCGGCAAGCAGAACCTCGGCTTCGGCAGCGCGGCCGATTTTGCGCAGCATGCGAGCGTAGTCGGTCTTGATGTGAGCCACAAAGCGGTATTGCTCGCTCTCGGCTAGGTCGAGTGCACGACGCAGCTGGTCGGCCGCTTCGCCATAGCGCTTGAGGCGGCGGTTCATGGTGCCAACCTGAAACAGCGCGTCGATCTCGCCGGTTACGTGCATGGCCTTCGAGGCGCAGTCGGCGGCGATGGCGAAAGACTCGAGAGCCTGCTGGTAGTGGTCTTGCTGGGCGTTGATGAAACCGATCATCATGCGTGCGCTGCTTTGACCCGAATAGTCTTCGAGCTCGGCACGAATGTCGGCAACGGTCTCGAGGTAGACGATCGCTTTGCTGAGGTTGCCACCGTCGAAGGTCTTGCGAGCTAGGCGCTCAATGGCGTCGGCACGAACGGTTTTGTTGTCTGAGGCGATGTCTGCCTGAATCTTTTCATCAGCAAACTCGTCTTCGAAATCGTGAAAATCACTCAATATTTATCGTCTCCTTTGATGATGAAAAGTTGGGGGAAGTCCATAATGAACCCACCCCCAGACATTTTTATTCCGACACGCTAGAACGCGTGATTTTGTTGCCGGTTAGAAGCCCGAGATCCAGACGTGTTCGGTTTTGAACTCGGCCACCAGGGCTTTGCGAAACTCTTCGCCTCGGTCTGCGGCAACCAGTTGTTTGAGTGATTCG
This sequence comes from Rhodoluna sp., assembly GCA_044348705.1. Taxonomy (GTDB): domain Bacteria; phylum Actinomycetota; class Actinomycetes; order Actinomycetales; family Microbacteriaceae; genus Rhodoluna. The sequence continues at coordinate 6,579 of JBIKSH010000018.1, forward strand.
ATGAAATCTTGGCCTTCTGGCAGCTTCATCAGTTGATTCATTTTGACGACTTCTTCAGTGGTGAAGAGGTAGTAGGCGTCTCGTCGCCCGTCGGTCATCTCGATCTTGTAGCCTTCGGGGTCGAACCAGACTCCGATGGTGTCGAGGGGAGTGTCGAAGCTAAACAACTCTTCGTACTCGTCAAAGTTCTTCGGTATCTCTGTCATGTATCACTTTCTCTTTCTTCTACTCGGCAGGGTTCTGCTCGAGGGCTTTTAGTTCTATCGGTTTCGATCTTTCGGAAACAGCGCTCGCCTTACGGTTCCAAAAATCAGAACCAGGCCGAATGTGAGCACGGTGATGATGGTAAAGACGATTACCTTGTAGGCCTTCTCGGCAGGTGAGTCATCAAACACCTTCATGAGCTCTTCTTCTTTGGTTGGCCCCGAGTAGTCAGGCGGAATGTTCACCTTGGGCTCTTTCGGCTTAAACTCGCCTGTCTCTGGGTTCAGAATGCTCGCATCCGGTTGAATGCCGCGCGGGTCGAAACTGCTCATCGGCCTGATCCTTCCAAGTCATCTCTCACAATCAAAATCTAAACCCATCCGCAGACATCTATTAGGCGGGTAGGTGAGACGTCGGTCCGTTTCCCGAGATTGGTGCCGGATGCGCGCGGTGAGCATCCGTGGAATAAATGTCGCAGCCAAGTTGTATAGTTTTCTCAGCATCAAGAGTGGTCGCAAGACCCGGCAACCTCCCCACTGGAAAGGTGCCCAAACGATGTGGCCCTCGGCACCCGCCGGTGGCAACCAGTGGGAGCCAGCTCCCGCAAAAAAGCTAGGGAGCATTTTTTATGTCCGATTCACGCAAACACCACACCATCAGCATCGCCTTCACCCACCGGCAAGAGGGGCGCAAGCGTCAGCCCGCCCAAGAGAGCGTCTTCGACTCCTATGCCAACCAGCACTACCGCCTTGAGCTAGATGGCCGCCTCTTTCAGTTAGCCCCGCTCGACCAAAAGACCCAGCTACCCGAGACCGACGAACGCCCAGTGGCACCAGGCTTCATCCTCAGCGCTTGGAACCCAAACGGCGACCCAGCCTTCGAGAACGACAACAACGATGCCAACGAGCAACTCGAGCGCGACCTCGCCCGCTTCACCTACACACCGCTAGTGACTCTGGCGCGCAACTCCCGCTGGATCGAACGCTCGTTTCTGGTTCACGGCATCAACCGCGACAAGGCAATCGAACTCGCCCGCAAGTATGGCCAGAAGGGTTTGGTGGCGCTAACCGACACCGCCATCGAAGTGATTCTGGTCGACGAGCTCACCCCGGCAAATTCGCAAACCCTCAAAGTGATCGAGTTGCCGGTAGCCCCATGCCCACTCATGCTCGAGTTCGAAGCCGAGAACGAGTGCCGCCCTTACGGTGGTCCTTACGGAAGCGCGGCAATCGAGGCCGCCGCTGTATGGAGCTTTCAAAGCAAGCTACTCATCGGCGCACTCGGATGCTCGGTCTGCCAGAAACCCTCACAGCCATACCGCCAGCGATCCGGAGCCATCGCCATCAGGCCTGCAGCAGTGCCAAGTCGTTTCGGCGGCTGGCAGTGGATGCCACGAAAGGAGGCCTAATGTTTGACGAGAAGCTCTATAGCCTCACGGTCATCAATGCCGAAGACGGTATTCGCCGTGCAGAAACCGCAATCAACTCTGCTAACTCAAACGTCGTCAAATGGGGCCACAGCATGGTTCAGGCTTTCTGCAGGCGTGCGATCGCATGGCACACAATCGGCGTTCATGTTGAGATCATGGGCCATGGACCAACGAATTTGAGGTTTGTTCGTGCGGTCTTCGCTTACACGGCAAGTAAATCGATAATGCTGTTGGCCACTTGGATGCTCACCAGCAGCCCACCAAACTCTTCGTTCGCAAAGTCGAGTTATATCACTATGAGATGGTGTGTCAGGAGTTCGGGGTTCGGGTGAAGATCAGCAAATTCACCGACTTAGATTTAGAGCCTTGTACAACATACTTGCCTCCAAAGAGGGAGGAAAAGAAAACATACTGAACGTTCACAGTTACTTTATTTTTTCGGACATTTAGCAAATAGTTGTTTTTTTTCGCGAGAGATGTTATGTTCATTCTGTTGGGATTTAGAAAATGCGGAGAAAAAATGTCACAAAAACACGAAAACTTTGTTCGACTAGCTGAATCTAGAGTTGACAAGGCTTTGGATGCCATCCGAATTATCGGTAACTTGACCAACCGCAACTACTACGAGTTCTCGGCCGAGGAGGCTCGTGAAATTACCTCCGCGCTCCAAGTAGCGGTCAACGATCTAAAGTCACAATTCGCAAGAGCAGAGGCCGCTCAATCGCGAGGTTTCAAACTGCAAAGCTCCACTAGAAAGGAACAGTAACCCCTATGGCAAGTGCAATCTGGCTGGGCACCGAGAAGCCCCAAAACTCTGTCGAGAATGAGCCTTTAAGCGAGAACTTTTTTACAAACACAGATGTGTTGACTAGTCAGTCAATCCTGGTCCGTGAATCCGTTCAGAACGCCATCGATGCGAAACTTCCTGGTTCACCTGGACCGGTCCGAATGGTTTTCAAATTAGGTACAGCACCGGAGCTAACAGCAACCAAGTATTTTTCAGGCATATTCCCGCGAATCAAGGCAAGTGTTGGTGATCGCCTTCTGCCGAAATCAGGCGATGAGTGTCACTACCTGCTGATTGAAGACTTCAATACCACCGGGTTACTTGGCGAGACATCTAGTAGCAAACCTTCCGGCCCAGGGAAAGAAAATTCATTCTGGTATTTCACTTGGGCTACAGGAACTTCAAACAAGGGTGACGGCACTCGTGGAAAGAATGGCGTCGGCAAAATTGTCTTTCCACGCTCTTCACGCATCAAGTCACAATTGGTCTACTCCGTTCGGCGGCACCAGAACGCACTTTCAACCATGGTTTTCGGTACATCACTTCTGAAGATGCATGACTTGGACGGTAAACGCTGGGAACCAGAGTGTCGCTGGATGCGAGAAACAGCTTCGGGAGAGCACGTGCCATTCGACGCCGAAAAGGAAGCTGTAGCCTTCGCAGCGGACTGGGGCGTGAAACGTAGCCCAACGGAAACCGGAACCTCAATCTTGGTGCCATACGTAACTGAGGGGTTCTCAGCCTCAAAGCTCACGCAATGCATCATTCAGGACTATTTCGTGGCGATTCTTGATGGCACCATCGAATGCAAAGTTCTGGACTACAACGGTGCCGAAGTTGAAATCAAAGCTTCAACAATCGAAGATCTTTTGGGTGATCTGGATGAGGACTTGCTAACGAAATCATCTAAATCAAAAGAAGAACTCCGAGCTCTCTGCAAGCAGTACACGAACAAGCTCCAGGGGAAAGCCCTGACTATCACCCTTGCTGCTCCCTCCGGAGGAAGTTCAAACTCTTGGGGTGCATTTGCAGTGTCTGATGATGAAAAGATTCAAATCCAAACTGCTCTAGATAATGGTGACACAGTCGAGTTTTTAGTACCTGCCCTTGTGCCCGCCTTGCTTGAAAGTAAAGAGCCAAGAGCATGGGACAACTTCTCAGTTTTGATTTCCCGCGAGAACGACATGAGTGTCTCGCCGACCTTCGCTCGAGAGGGAATCCTAATTCCGGCGGCGGCGTACGGCACATCCAAGTTCCGTGACTTGTTGCCACTTGTGGCGATTTCCGAGGGATATTTGGCGGACTGTTTGGGCCAGGCTGAAGGCCCATCACATGAGAAATGGTCGGCGGAAGAGGGCAAGTTCCGAGACAAGTACGTGAAATCACACGGAATTGAGCTGATACGTTTTCTTCGCGATTCAGTCTCTCGAGTAGTCAAGTTGTTCCAAGGTCAGGACAATGAGCCTGAAAACTCCCACTACTCAAAATGGTTCCCGGATTCAGACGGTTCTGGGCGAGGTGTCAGCGCCGAATCTGAAGGAAAACTTCCGAAGGCAAAACGACGCAAGGGCAATGGTTCCGGCGGGGTAGTTGCCACTGGTTTTGACATTGAGAAAACGGACTCTGGTTTCCGAGTGGTCCCCTCATCAGAGGATCAGGCTAAACCGGGGACAAAAGTTCTTCTCAAAGTCGGCTACGCGCAGTTCCGTGGCGGGTCACCGCTGGCTAAATCAGCTGAAGATTTCGAACTAAAGAATCACAACCCCGTTGATAAGGGACTTAAGTGGCTGTCTTTTGACGAGAATCACGTCACCTTCACTGTGGAGAACAAGGATTTCTCTATCGAGTTTTCTAATTTTGATAAATATCGCGATCTAGTGATTGGAGTAGTAAATGCCGGTTAATTACAATTACACGGGCCGAATCGACATTGACCCTAGTTGCCTAACGGCAAACCTAAAAGTGGACAGTGGTGTTTACATGGCTGATTTGAAATGGGCTATAGATGAATACGACATTCCAAAGACCTCTGAGCTGATAGTTACATTCAACGGCGTGTTCGAAAGACACATTGAGTCATTGGGCTTGGTAGCTGGTGGCATCGGAGAGAAGTCCATCGACATTTCAAGTCTGAGACGTCCGTTGGACGTGAGCCTCTCCCTGAAAGTGGTTGTAAAAGATGCTGCAAATCTTCCAATTCTTAAGGCCTTTTTAGACAAGAAAAGACCGACGATTGAAGGTGTTGAAGCATCGAGCGAATCTATTCTCGAGTCACTCTATGACCCAGATCTTGAAGTTCCTTGGGCAGTCCAGTTTGACAGTGGTCGGCCCGTCCTGCACATTTCTAACCACGATGAGATGGGCCCTGCACTTCACAACAAACCTCTATTTGACTTACTGGTTATTCCAGCAGTTCTGGAGCAGATCCTGGAGTGGATTGTTTGGGATGAAAGTGATGCTAAGGACGATGAGGTTGTTGAAAAATGGAAGCTATTCTTCCGTGAGTTAGAAATCGACGAAGATTTTTTCGAAAAGAACGAGGGGATGTCAGCGGGAGCGGATTCCTACGGTCTTGTCCGCGAAGCATCTGCATCGTGTGCCGGTTTGTTTTCCAAGAGAGCCAAATTCTTGGCTGCCACTGCCAAGGAAGTTGAGGATAAGTAGATGTTGCACAAGTTTGAAATAAGAAAATTCAATGCGGCAGGCGTGAAAGCCTTTCGAGACATTCTCGAGACTCGCCCGGCCAAGATGTTTGAGAAGCTCGAACACCTGAGTGAAGACGATTCCCTAACGGTAAAGCTTGACCGACAGATGGAGTGGGATTCTAGCTGGACAACCCGCCGAGAGTTGGCAGCTTGCCTCTGGAAACACTTTGGAATTGGTGAACCCCTAGAGCGCGAGGCGGCTGACGCACAGGTTTTCAACTGGCTGGCATGCAAACTTTTTCCCATTCTGCATGCAGGCAACGAAAAAACGGTTCGCGCAAACAAACGCGAATCGTCCGAACGATGGATTATGACTGAAACCACACTTCGTCAACACCGCCACCGAATCTCGGGGCCTTTCGTGGCCTTTAAAAATAATCACAAGGACCTCCAAGCAGCCGAAAGCCAACTTGTCCAGAAAATTTTGGAGCCAGGTGAAGTGGTCGAACGTATCGCTGGAAAGCTGGAACTGTCTCAAGGGAGTGTGGCACTTCTCACTACATGGCTATACGTAGACGGTAACACCCACAAAATTCGTCAAGGGATTACCGGGCTGGGCGAACCTCAGCAACTGAGCAAGTACTTTAACCAGATCCAGAAGACTGTGGATTACGAATCAATGCCTGCGAAAGACTTGCTCGCGATGTTGCCTTCTCAGTTTTCTAAGTGGCGAAAATTAGCCGAGCAAGATTGGGATATCTAGCGAGTGACTATATGTCGATTGACCATTGGATTGACATCACTAGGAACTGAAAACCGCTTGGATTTCAGATAACCGATTAGTTCATCAAATTCGACTTGGTTAGCGAGAACTAAACCGTCAAGGTTGGAATACTGTCGCGTGCCATCAATTTTTCGACGGCGAGCTGCAACCTCATCCTCCGCAAGGGTTATGAGGTAGTTTTCTGACTTTCGGTGCACATTCTTCAAAGCGCCGGCTTCAAGTTCTGCCTGTTTATAGCGCTCGCGAAGACTTGTTTTTATAGACAAGGAAATTGGATTCCATCCATCCTCCCAAAGCAAGAAATCAAAATGAGCATTGTTAACAAACGTGACTTCCGCTTGGCGAAAAAACGGACTGATACCGTGCTTGATCAACGTCGCACCTATAAGAAGCTCAAAAACAGAACCCCTTAAGTTGTTTGACAGTGGTTGGTTGGCGTTCAGCCGATTCCAGGCGTCCTGCACTGCATCAGATGCAACAGATCCAAGGTCGTCAATACTTGGAAAAGCGGCTTCAAAAATAGCAGTCGCTTGCCCGCTAGATGATGCGAGTCCAAGCCCGACTAGATAGGAGCTCAAGATTTTGCTCCTAGAGTCTTGAGCATCGCTTGTGCGATTTTTGCAACGACTGGTACAGCAACGCTGTTGCCGAACTGTCTATACATTTGCGTTCTCGAGACCGGCACTTTGAAATCTTTCGGGAACCCCATTATGGCTTTGCACTCATTTTCAGTCAGCAATCTCAAGCCGGTAGGCCCGTCAGCCACAAAAGTGCCCGTCAGGCGTTGAATCTTGTGGTACGAGGCCACGAGGGTCTTGACCGGTGCATCTGACTCGGGCGTAATGATCTCGGGGCGCCCGTCGCTTAGCTTGAAGATGTATTTTTCTTGGAGATGGTTAGTGATGCTTCGGTCAGAAATCCCAGATTCAACGAAGCGGCCTATTCCAACTTTTTTCTTTTCAGGCTCAGGAAATTCGAACTTTATGCCCGTGAGAGCGCGTTTATCAAAGCCAACAATGTAGATCCGCTCACGTTTCTGGGGTACGCCGTAGTTTGAAGCGTCGAGAACGTCTGCAAAAATCTCATAACCTAGCTCTTCCAGGGAGCCTCTAATCACGCTCCATGTGTTTCCTTCGTCGTGCGTTTTCAAGCCTTTGACATTTTCAAGAAGGAAAGCTTTTGGTCTTTTTGCCTCAATGATGCGACGAATATCGAAGAACAAAGTGCCTTGTGTTGCATGTTCAAAGCCTTGACGTTTGCCAATAGAGCTAAAGGGCTGGCAAGGAAAGCCTGCAACCAGGACATCAAAATCTGGAATTTCGTTCGCAGAGATTTGCGTGATGTCTCCGGAAGGCTTCTCTCCAAAGTTTGCCTCATAAGTTTTTTGGCTGTGTTGGTCCCATTCGGAAGAAAAAACACAGGTCATGCCATTGTGCTTCTCGAAGGCTAGGCGAGTCCCGCCAATTCCAGCAAATAAGTCGATAAACGAAAGGGGCATGACAACAAGTATCTATGAGAGTCCGGACATTGTGCTGCAGCCAGGCGGGCGTTGCTACTCAGCTATGGCAACCCCAGCCAAATCCTCCAGCGTCGGAGGCTCACACCCCGCGCGCTCGCAGGTGATTGAGGCGGCGATGCCTGCCACATAGACGAAGTTGCGCAGAGCATCCGAGGGAATTTGGTTTAGGTCTGTGCCTAGGTAGACCTCGTCTTGCAGCTGGCCTAGAAGGTTGGCGCAGAAGGTGTCGCCGGCTCCGACGGTGTCGACCACGTTGATCTTGCGACTAGGCACGTCGATGCGCTCGTCGCCGCGGAACACGCTGGTGCCATCGGCCCCACGAGTGATCAGCACGAGGGCGTTTTGAGCCCATTCCTTGGCCACTTCATCCACGTTTCGAGCACCCTGGTAGAGCCACTCGATGTCTTCGTCGCTGGCCTTGATGATGTGGCTGAATTCGTTGACGCGCTCAACACGAATGCGCTCGTGTTCGGGGTTGAATCCGAGGGCGGCGCGAATGTTGATGTCGTGCGAGATGGTGATGCCCTGGGTTTGCTTGGCCCAGGCTTCGATCACGAGGTTGCCGGGCTCCATGGCCATGGTTAGGCAGCCAAATTGAATGCACTTGATACCCATGTGGTCGAGCTGCGCGTTGGTCGGCAGTTCGTCAGGGGTCCAGCCCCAGTCAGCGGTGCCGTTGACATAGAACGAGTAGGTTGGTGAACCGGCTTCGTTGAGCGAAACGATTGCGAGGGTCGAGTTGTCGTTGGTGATGATCGAGTTGCCATAGAGCACGTCGTTGTCGTCGAGGCGCTTGCGAATGATGTCGCCGAAGCGGTCGCGGCTCATGCGGGCATAGAAGGCGTGGCTGGCTCCGCGGCGGGCGAGGGCGAGGGCGACGTTGGCGTTTGCTCCACCGACCACGGCGTTGAATTGGCCTGGCTGGTCGCGGTTTTCGATCAGGTCGATTAGGGCTTCGCCAATAACAAGAATCATGTTTCAAGATTAGCGATTGGTTTGCTTGACCCTCAGCGAATAGGAGTAGCCTGAACATATGAACAAGAAAACACGCGG
>JBIKSH010000019.1:0-14667 GCA_044348705.1 Rhodoluna sp.
AGTAAAGATGTCGAACGACGCCAAATGCCCAGTGCCACACGGTGCGAACACCACCGCCGAATCAGCCGCCAAAACCTGGTGGCCGAACGCCCTGAACCTCGACATTCTGCACCAGCACGACACCAAGACGAACCCGCTCGGCGCCGACTTCGACTACCGCGAAGAGCTCAAAAAACTAGACGTGGATGCCCTCAAGGCAGACCTGCACAAGCTCATGACCGACAGCCAAACTTGGTGGCCTGCCGACTGGGGTCACTACGGCGGCCTAATGATTCGCCTGGCCTGGCACTCGGCCGGAACCTATCGCACCGCCGACGGTCGAGGCGGAGCCGGAAGTGGCTCGCACCGCTTTGCGCCACTGAACTCGTGGCCAGACAACGGCAACCTAGACAAGGCTCGTCGCCTGCTCTGGCCAATCAAGAAGAAGTACGGCAACAAGATCAGCTGGGCCGACCTCATGATTTTGGCAGGCAACGTTGCTTATGAGTCTTTCGGTCTAAAAACCTTCGGTTTCTCGTTCGGTCGCGTCGATGTCTGGCAGCCAGAGAAAGACATTTACTGGGGTTCAGAGCGTGAATGGCTCGCCCCGAGCGACGAGCGCTATGGCAGCGTCGAAGACCCTTCGACCATGGAGAACCCACTAGCTGCAGTTCAGATGGGTCTGATCTATGTGAACCCACAGGGCGTCAACGACCAGCCAGACCCGCTAAAGACCGCGGCCCACATTCGCGAAACCTTTGCCCGCATGGCGATGAACGACGAAGAAACCGTTGCCCTCACCGCCGGTGGTCACACCGTTGGTAAGGCTCACGGTAACGGTCGCGCCGAAAACCTCGGCCCAGCTCCTGAAGGTGCCCCAATCGAAGAGGCCGGCCTTGGCTGGATGAACCACAAGACTCGTGGAATCGGCCGCGACACCGTGACCAGCGGCATCGAAGGCGCTTGGACAGCCAACCCAACCGTTTGGGACAACGGCTATTTCTACTACTTGTTCACCTACGATTGGCAGCTAACCAAGTCGCCAGCCGGAGCCAACCAGTATGAGCCGGTAAACATCTCTGAGAACGACATGCCAGTCGATGTCGAAGATTCGAGCATCCGTGTGAAGCCGATGATGACCGACGCCGACATGGCCATGATCAAAGACCCGGCTTACCTCGAGATTTCGAAGCGCTTCTATGCCGACCCGGCCTACTTCTCAGAAGTGTTCGCCCGCGCGTGGTTCAAGTTGACCCACCGTGACATGGGCCCGAAGGCTCGCTACATTGGCCCAGAGGTTCCTGCCGAAGACCTGATCTGGCAAGACCCAATCGCGCCAGGCTCGAAGAGCTACAACGTGGATGCTCTGCGCAGCGCAATCGCTGCTAGCGGCCTCAGCGTGGCCGACCTTGTGACCACCGCGTGGGACAGCGCTCGCACGTTCAGAGGTTCTGACCTTCGTGGTGGAGCCAACGGTGCGCGCATCCGCCTCGAACCGCAGGTCTCGTGGGTTGGCAATGAGCCAGAACGCCTAACCCGCGTGCTTTCGGTTCTAGAGCCGATTGCCGCTGCGCACGGTGCAAGCTTGGCTGACGCAATCGTTCTCGCCGGAAACATCGGTGTTGAGCAGGCAGCTGCCGCAGCTGGCGTATCGGTCTCGGTGCCTTTCGCGCCGGGTCGTGGTGATGCAAATCAAGAGCAGACAGATGTTGAGTCGTTCGAAGTTCTCGAGCCGCTGCACGACGGTTTCAGAAACTGGGTCAAGAAAGACTATGTCGTTACCCCCGAAGAGATGCTGCTCGACCGCGCTCAGTTGATGGGTCTCACCGCAACCGAGATGACCGTGCTGCTCGGTGGCATGCGTGTTCTCGGCACCAACCACGGCGGCACCAAGCACGGTGTTCTCACCGAGCGTGTGGGTCAGTTGTCGAACGACTTCTTCGTGAACCTAACCGACATGACCTACGTTTGGGAGCCAGCCGGCACCAACCTCTACAACATGCGCAACCGCAACACTGGAGAGGTCAAGTTCACCGCAACCCGTGCCGACCTGGTGTTTGGTTCGAACTCGATTCTGCGCGCAATCGTTGAGGTTTATGCGCAAGACGACAACCGTGACAAGTTTGTGCACGACTTTGTCGCAGCTTGGACCAAGGTTATGAACGCAGACCGCTTCGATCTAGCCGTCAACTAACAGGCAGCTTTCGCGAAAGCCCTAGTCGACTTTGGTGTCTGTTAGGGCTTTTGCAATTGCCAGCCCGATTGCCGCACCAACCAGCTGGGCCGCAACAAAAGGCAAGATCGAGGCTGGAGCGATTCCGGCAAAGGTGTCTGTGAACGTGCGACCGATGGTCACTGCTGGGTTGGCAAACGACGTCGATGCGGTGAAGAAGTAGGCCGAGCCGATCCAGGCTGCCACCGCGATGGCGACATGGTTTGCATTCTGGCGAGCCACAAACACTTGGATGACCACGATCAAGCCAGCGGTTGCAATCGCCTCGGCAACCAACGTTCCCGTCGAAACGCGAGCGTGGTCAGAGATTTGCACGGCAGCTAAGTCGAACATCACGTTAGCCAAGATTGCGCCGCCGATAGCGCCAAGAAGCTGCGCCACCATGTAGCCGATTGCGGCCTTGAGTTCGATGGCTCGCTGGGCGAACATCACGAGCGTGACCGCTGGGTTGAAGTGAGCGCCGCTGACCGGCCCGAGAATAAGAATCAGCAGAGCCAAACCGAGCACGGTTGAAACGGTGTTGATCAAAAGCGCGATGCCGTCATCATTCGACAGGTTGGTGCCCATGATGCCCGAGCCGACCACGATGCACACCAACGCAGCAGTGCCGCCGAACTCGGCGACAAGCTTGCGAGTCAAACCGTTCATTTTCTACCCTTCTAGAGCACGCTACATCTCGTAGTTTAGGGCTGAGCCGCCCGTTGCTTGCGCTCAAAACAAGGTAAGAAGCCACGCGTTTGGTCCGAAGCGCGGCGGCGTTCGGTCTGGTTTAGGCTGAGAGAAAGAGAGGAGACCTAAATGGAATGGATCAAGAAAGTTCTGTCAAAGCTCCCGAGCCCCGTGCGCTGGGTTGTGACGATGATTATCGGCGTGATTTTGCTGATTCTCGGCCTGATCATGATGGTTACCCCCGGCCCAGGTCTTCTATTCATATTCTTTGGCCTTACGATTCTCGCCCTCGAACTCGAGTGGGCTCGAGAACTAAACAAGCAGGGCATGCAGGGGCTGGAGATCATCGTGGCCAAGCTCAAGTCGTTCTTCAAGCGCAAGAAGTAGAGCGCACTAGCGGGCGTTCCACCAGTTCAGCGCTCGCAGCGCATAGAAAGTTAGCCACTTCGACTCCTCGCCAACCGGGGAATCAACATCAAACCAAACCTGACCAGGAATGCGGTCGTTGGTAACCCAGCGACCGTTTTCGTTGGCCCAGGATGCCAATAGGTTCATGGCGTCGGCGAGGCGTGGGTCTGGCGCATCCCCTGAGAACTTAGATGCACTCACGAAGTAGTTCAACGCGCGAATAATCGAGTAGTTCCATCTGAACGGGTAGGCGAGGTCGCGCAACCAGGGGCCAACCGGTTCGCCGGTCGAGAGCCTAAACATGAGTCGGCGCTGCAATAGGTATTCCTCGGCGCGCTTGCGAGCATCCGAGACTTTATCGTCCTTGCCGGTTCGCACCTCGTAATCGAGCAGGCCGACCAGGGCGTTCAAAGTCGAGTGAAACGACGAGCGCAGGTCGCCTTCGATCCAGTCGCAGTTCCATCCGCCATCTTCGAGCTGGTGTTCGACAAACCAATCAACCAAAGTGCTCATGTCGCGCCCCAACCAGGCCCCGTTTGAAACGGTGAAGGAGTTGATGCAGCAGTCGACCTCACCGCCCCAATAAGGCAGGTCGTCGTACTCCCATTTGCAGCCGGCATCGAGTCGGTCGGCTGTGTCACCGAGCATGGATGCATCGACTCCCCACTCGCGCAGTGAGTTCAGTGTCCACGTGGTTGCGATGTAGGGCTGACCCTTTTCGCCCTCTACATAAGGCAGAGCCCGGGCGTCTTCACGAGTTGGAAAGTATGCGCCACCGGCCCATTGGCCGTCTTCGTCTTGAAGCGCTAGCAGTTTGGCGGCGAACCCCTCAGATGAGGTGAGCGCGCGGGTTTTTTGCCAGTCGATTTCAGGCAAACCAAGGATGTCTCGCTCAACCTGCCATTTGAGCGCAGGGTCGCTGTCGAGCATCCACTCGATGTTTTCTTGGCTGATGTTCACAGCGCAAGCCTAATAGCGCTAGTTGTGCCTAGAAGGCTTTGTTTGCGCGTCTCTCGATTGCTTTCGGCTGAAAACTGCTTGATGCTTTCGAGAGGAAGATTGCAAAGACCAACGCTACGACGATGCCGGCGCTGACCCCGAGCTCGATCACCGCTCGGTCAAACTCTGCCTGCGTTTTGCCAGCAGCGAGAGTCATCGAAGCACCAACAGTCAGAATGTGTCGCACGGCCGCAATGACGCCGATGATCAAGAAGTTTTGCAGCTGGAACACACCGTCTGTGTAGCGCGCAACAACCGTTCTCAGAATTTCAAGAATGATGATTATGAAGAGGATGTCGTTGATGGCCTGAATCATCCCGTCGGGGAAGAACGGCGCTGTTTCGAAAACGCGGACCACAGAGAAGTAGAGCGCCACCGCAGCAATGGCGAGCAGGAACACACCGAGGACTATGTGAAAGACCTCTTCGATTCGCTCGACCCAGTGACTAGGCACGAGTAACTTGTGGTTCTCATCCGGTTCTTTAGCCATGTCTGAAATGTAGCCCACGCGCCTTCAGATGTATAGAGACGCTCGAATTTGCCACATCACATTTGTGTTGCGTTATGAAAAATCACAAACGGCGCATTGCGCTCTCGCCGAACTCACAGACAACACATTTAGATGTGTGAGAGATTTGAGTAAGGCATTCAAATCTTTGCCTAGAAGCTTTAGGAGAACCATCAGATGAAGAAGCGACGTTGGCTCTGGCTGTCAGGTGCGGCAGTGGTCTTGGTTGCAGTGATTGCGGCATTCGCAGTGCCAGCTCTCACTGCGCAAACTGAGTATGAAACCTATGAGGTCAGCTCAACCGCAGTAGTCAAAACCGTCGCTGCGAATGGCCAACTGGCCGAGTCGCAACTGTTGGCCTACGGGCCAAGCAAGCAAGCCATTCTCACCTCTTCAAATGGCTCTGAAGTGCTGCCCGTGCAATTCGGCCTCAGTGCCGAAATCACACAGATCGAAGTGGCTAGGGGTGAGCAGGTTCAAGAGGGAGACCTCTTGTTCAGCTACGTCTCTGCGCTCGGGCAATCGGTTCGCGTTCGTGCAATCTCCGACGGTATTGTTCGCTCGGTTGACACCGCAGAAGGTCTAATCACATCGGGCCAGGTAGTCAGCGTGGGCAGCGCTCAACCGGTCGTCTCGGTTTTCGCAAGTGAATACGACGCCGATTTAGTCGATGTTGGTCAAAGTGCCACCATCGAACTCGATGCGATCAATGCCGTTTTTAAAGGTTCTGTTCTCTCGATTGGTCAGGTAGCCAGGTCGCTCAGCGGCATCAAGCAGTACGAAGTCTTGGTTGAAGTCGATGAGATTCCAGAAGGCGCTCGGTTTGGCATGAGTGCAACCGCAGAAATCGAAGTTGAACGAACTGAAGAGGTGCTAGCTGTTCCTTTCAGTGCTCTGATCGGAGAACTACCTGAGGTTCAGGTTTTGGTCAATGGTGGTTCAAGTAGCCAAAGCGTGAAAACCCTGAAAGTGACTCTTGGAACTCGAGGCGACAGCCTGGTCGAAATCACCTCGGGTTTGAAAGCCGGAGATTTGGTAATCGTTGGCCTAGCTGGCGATGTGCCAGCCCCGGTCGAGTTTGGCCCTCCGCGTGGAACCACAAACAATGGTCGATGAAGTCGTTCGGCTAGAAAAAGTTCGCCGCGACTACCTGGTCGGTGATCAAGTCACAACCGCACTCGATGGCGTTGACTTGGTTATCAACCGCGGTGAATTTGTCGCTATCGTCGGGCCATCCGGCAGCGGCAAGTCCACCATGATGAATTTAATTGGATGTCTCGACAGGCCCAGTGCCGGAACCGTTTTGATCGCGGGTGACGCAACCAGCGAGTTGAGTGACAACGAACTCACCGCTCTGCGCTCGAAAGCCATCGGTTTCGTGTTTCAGCAATTTCAGTTGCTGCCGAACACGACCGCAATCGAAAACGTGATGGCGCCGCTGCTCTACCAAGGAATCAGCCTCAAACAGGCGAAGAAGTCGGCAGCTGAGATGCTAACTCAGCTGGGCCTTGGCGACCGGTTGAACTTCGACCGCAACCGCCTCTCTGGTGGCCAGCAGCAAAGAGTGGCAATCGCAAGGGCCTTGGTCACGAGCCCAGACATCGTCTTGGCTGATGAGCCCACCGGCGCACTCGACTCAAAAACCGGGGCGGCCGTAATCGATCTTTTGAAAAACCTAAACAAAGAGGGCAGAACCATCGTTCTGATCACCCACGACTTAGAAATCGCAGCGAGCGCGCCAAGAAGAGTCTTTTTGCGTGATGGGCAGATCGAACGTGATGAGCGAGGTGTGAGTTGAGATTACTTGGCACAGCAACTCTCGCTCTGAACAGAATTTGGGCTACCAAGGTCAGGTCGCTATTGACCATGCTTGGAGTGGTCATCGGAGTTGCGGCAATTGTTGCGCTCACCTCAATCGTTGACGGCGCTTCGCAAGGAATCAACAAGTCACTAGCGACCCTCGGCACCAACCAACTGAACATCACCGCCATGGCTCCCGATGCCCTGAGTGAGCTGGATGCTAGAGCGTTGTCCGAACTCGATGGAGTGTCTGTGATGTTCATGCAGGCGCAAAACGAAGGAACCATCGCCACTGGAGACACGCGGGTTACGGCACGTTTAGTTGGAGTGTCATCGCAATACTTTGAGGCTGTGAAACCAGAAGTTGCGATGGGCTCGTACCTATCGAGCAGTTCATTTGCCGCTTCGGCTAAAGATGTCGTCTTCGGCGCGGATGCAGCGAACGATGTGGGTCTCACTGCCGACATGCTCGGAAAAACGGTAAAACTCAACGGGCAAGATTTTCGTTTGGTCGGCGTCTTAGACGACCAAGCTGGCTTTGGCACAAGTGGGCGAGTGTATGTGACACTCGACGCTGCTCGAAAACTGTTCAGTCAGTACCCCTACGTTTCAAGCATCGTCGTGCAGGCTAAAACTCCCGAGCAAGTCGATGCGCTGCAACTAAATACAGACTCGCTGCTTCGAGAGCGATACGGCCTAGCGCAAGATACCGACGCCCGCTACACAATCACGAACCAGGCGTCGTTGCTTGCAGCGGTGGGCTCTATCACCGAAACTCTCGGGCTTTTGCTAACCGGCATCGCAGCCATCAGCCTGATTGTCGGTGGAATCGGCATCATGAACATCATGCTCGTTTCAGTTCGAGAAAGAACCCGTGAAATCGGGGTGCGAAGAGCAATTGGCGCAAAACAGAGCAACATTCTCACGCAGTTTCTAATCGAAGCCATCGTGCTCTCACTGGCGGGTGGCGTGGTTGGGCTCATTCTGGGCGAGATAGCCGCATTCTTCCTAGCTTTGCTTGGTGACTGGGTCTTTGTGATCAGGCTCGACACCGTAACTATGGCCCTGGGCTTCAGCCTGCTCATTGGTGTTGTCTTTGGCGTTTGGCCTGCGAGAACCGCGGCGAAACTCGAGCCAATCGATGCCCTCAGGTTTGAATAGACGGTTGCTGGCCAACAATCTGGGAAAACGCAGATTTTTTGCTGGCGAGCCCCGGCGAGAAACCCGAATTATTTGTAGGCCGCTACTAAACCCTTGATCATTTCATCCCATGGAGTGGGTTGAAGCCCAAAGGTACTTCGAGCTGCCGAATCATCCATCACGAATGGAGCGTCGAACATGTAGCTTCCGTTATTCAGTTCTCGAATCACAGGATTGAAAACACCCATGATCCCCAAAATGGCTTTTGGAACTGAGCTAACTTTGACATCGTTTAGCCCCAGCTCCTTAACTATGTCTTGGATGACTTCAAGTTGAGTTTTTGGCGCGTTACTGGGAACGTGCCAAGCCTTGCCCCATGCTCGCTCATCTAAGGCAATTTTCATCATCAATTTTGCGACGTCCGCGGGGGCTGTGAAAGTGTGGGCTTGGTTGATGTCGCCTAGAAGTTGCACACCCTTTCCTGCTTTCAAGACTGGGACAACTCGATCTCCAAACCGACTTTGCATCCCCGGTGACAGGTAATCGGAGCCTCTAACTTCTGTCGCGCGGATTACCCCATCGTCGTTTAGCTGTTTGGCGTCGAACCACATTTCAGCGCGAACTTTTGAATTGACCCAGGTGCCATTTAAGGGCAGATCTTCGGTTAACTTCTTTGAGGTTGGCCCATAACCATAGAGATTTGAGCAAGTCACCAATACCGCTCCTGTGGTTCGCGCATATTCCAAGAAGGCGTTTGCCAGTGGAGGCCATTCGGTGGCCCACTTGTCGTAGTTGGGAGGGTTTACACAGTTATAGATTGCGCGGGCTTCAGGAGCAACTGCCAGCAGGGCTTCTAGCGATGTGGCATCTGCTGCAATCCGATTAATTAGCGGATGCTCCGGGCCGCGACCAGATCGGGTGACCAGAATCACCTGATTGCCTGTGCTTGCTAGTTGTGTTGCTAATGCCGAGCCAACCTCGCCAGCTCCTAGTACCAAATGTGATTCAGCCATGAATTTCTCCCGATAATGTGTATAGTGTAAACATAATCAAGCACTCTTGGCGCTGTCAACTTAGGAATCATGAAAACCCAAAAGTATCACCACGGAAACTTGGAAGAGGCTCTGTTAGCAGCCGGTATTCGTCAGGCGAAAGCAACCGGCTCAAGAAACCTAGGTGTCAATGCTCTAGCCAAAGAAGTCAGCGTTTCGCCAATGGCCGTTTATCGTCATTTCTCCTCAGGAGAGGGGTTGCGGGCAAGTATTTCGCAGCAGGCTCGCGAAGAGCTGGCAAGGCGCATGATTGAAGCTATTTCACATGAAACGTCCGTCAAGAATCGCTTCAAGGCGACTGGCAGAACATACATCGAGTTTGCTCTCGAAGAGCCCGGTCTTTTTGCTGTTGCATTTGTGGCATGTGAAGCGCCGCCTAAGCGAGAAGATAGCCCGTCGGCATGGATGGTTTTTCAAGATTCCATTTTGGATCTCTGCAAGGAGGGGCTCATTCAAGCGGCTGAGGTGAGGCAAGTGGCTGACTTTGCCTGGGCCACCGTGCATGGGTATGCAACTCTTGCTAGCGGTAATGACCCCATGAGACCAAAAGCAGAGCCAGAGATTATCGATGATCTGCTTGAACGCATTTGGTTCGGAATCGTCAAAGGATTCGGTGAAATCAAGAAATGAGCAAGATAAACCAAGGTCGGCTGACGGCCATAACGGATGAGGGAATTGTTGTTTTCCTGATTGGCATGAGAATCAATAATTTCTTAGCTTTTCATAAGTGGATTCCAGTGTTTAACGCCATGGGAAAGATGTTGCCGGAACTATATAAAAACCCGCAGCTAGGCTTCAAGTCTTATCAAATGTGGTTTAGTCGCACATTGATTCTTGTTCAGTACTGGGAGAGCGCAGAAAAACTCCTTGAGTATGCAAAAGCAACAGATTCTGAACATTTACCCGCTTGGAAGGCTTTCAACAAAGCAGCCAGGGTATCAGACGCAGTTGGCATTTGGCACGAGACATACGTGGTGCCAAGAGAAGGAGTGGAGAACATGTATGTGAACATGCCAACCTTTGGGTTTGCAAAAGTCGGGCAACTCGTGCCTGCAGTAGGCAAGCGAAACTCAGCCAAAGATAGGTTTGGTGGCGCTCAATGATCAGCTGGATTTACGTTTCTCTCGCCGTAAACATCGTTGTGCTTGTTCCAATACTCGCATTGATGGCAATAAAGTCCCCACTTATAGATCACGCCTGGGGAGGCTTCACAGCGGCCCGCGGCATCCTGATGTCTATATACTTTGCCATTCTTGCCATGTCATTGTTTTTAGTTTTCAAGCCAGTTCCGTCGTTAGTGTTTGCACTCCTCTTGGTTCAGGTGATTTACAAAGTGACTACACCATTCACCGTGCGATCCTTTTCGAACCCAGTGGTGATAAGCAACCTTGCGATATCAGCGCTGCACATAGGCACTTTGATTAACATGGTCCCGACCATCCAGAATCAGCTGGGTTATTGAACGATTCCTATCGAATCCCCAAGAGCCACCACGACCCAAGAAATCGCCGAAGCCCAAATCATCATGGCAACAGCAAGTATCAAAGTTACTTTAAGTGGCTTGACTCCAGCAGCAGCCGATACAGCTGCTGAGAATGGGGTTCCGATCAAAATAGGGTCAAGAATAGCCATCCCGTAAATTCCATATTTTTCATATGCCACTCGGGCCTTTTTGAATTTCGGAGATTCGGGGTCTTTACCTTTTGCCACTCTTCGCCGCATGAGCCATTCTCTGAGGGACTTGCCTCCGTAGGCAAAAATCACAATTGTGACTAAGTTGCCAGCGACGGCAAAAATCAAACTGAGTATCGGGTTTAGACCGAACAAAATGCCGGCTGGTGCAGCGGCCAATGCTTCAATCCACGGAAATGCGCCACCTAAGAAAACTCCGAAGAGCCCTAGTTGTTCTAGATTCATTATTTGCGCTCAAACAATCTACTGAAGTTTGTTAGCAACGCCTCCATGGGTCCTCTAGTTCTGAACCGAAGGTTTAGTTGTGCCAGTAGGGCAAGAGCCAGCCAGGTTGCCGCTGCAATTAGAACAACACTGAGCAGGCTGAGTTCTTGGAACAGACCGAATCCCCATGCCGAAAACAAGCTGGAGAACACCAGCGACTGGCCAAGGTAGATGCTCAGCGAGTGGCGACCGGCAGCACTTAGAAGCGAAAGCTTCATTTTTTGGCTTAGTAGCCAAAGGCCACCAACCAAGCCAGCTGACATCAGGGGAGCGGTCAAGAAGTTCAGCGCCGTTGCAACTAGGTAGAGGGTAAGGCTGTAGCTTTCAGCTTGCTCATTTGTTATAAAAATGTAGCCAGCAAGTAACTGCAAAGCTAGTCCAAGAGTTAGCCCCCAGATAGCAAATTTCTTCATCAGCTCCGGCTGCAAGGAAGCGCCAAGCCCGCCCCTTCGAGATACCAGCACACCGACAATAAATGCCACAAAGACCAATGACCCTTGAAGCAAGAATGCGGGCCCCGCGGCCATAAGCCAAAACTCAAACCTGGCAGTCGCAATCTCAAAGAACCCACCAGAGCTTAGAGCAACGTCCAGGAATTCGACTGGCTCCTGGCTGGGGAAGGTCTTGCCTTTCGAAGCGAATACCAATTCGGCTAAAGAAACAAGCAGTGAGATAGCTACAAACAGCACTGCTGTGATGAGGTAAATCACCCAGGCCCAAACCTTTAGGGTTTTCTCCTTGCGAAAGTAAAGCAAGGTGAGAAGAAGCGCAAAGAATCCGTAGAGGAAGAGTATGTCTCCGTGGAAGAAGAAGGTGAGATGGATCAGACCCAAGAGCACAAGCCCAACTGATCTGGCAATCCATCTTCTTCTGTTGCTTTTTTGGCCTTTCAGCACGTAGTGCGCCGAGTAGCCAAAAAGAAAAGAAAACAGCAGGTAGAACTTGGCTTGAAACAAAGCAAAGACCACGAAAGCCGCACCTGCAGATTCTGGTTGGGTTAGATCCAGCGACTCGGCACCGCTAAAGGTGCTAATTGAAAAGAACTGGATGTTAACCATTGCTATGCCAAATAAGGCAAAGCCACGCAGGATGTCTGGAAAGCTATCTCTTTGAGTAATAGGCAATTTAGATGTCCCTCTCACGCCAAGCAAGAATCATCGATGGAGCAGCGGCGAAGGCAAACATCGTCGCAATCGCCAGGTAGCTGCCGTCGTTTCCTTCCGGCTGGAACATTTCTAACTCTGGCCCAAAGAACATCAAGAGCAGAAGACCTAGCACGATGTATCCCATTGCCAAATAGGCATACCGATAAGAGGTGTTGCGAATTTGAATTTGGCGTTCGTCCAAGAGTTCATCTGGTGCATCGGCTATGCCTCGCACAGCCACACGCAGATACGAATAAGCGCCCAGGGTTAGAAAGATTACAAAAATAGCAGTGACGCTATAAATGACTATTTCTGTATCGGTGTCTAGGTTGATGTTGGTTTTTAAAGTTGGGTAGTAACTTCCCAAAGAAACCAAAGCAATGCCAAGCACGTTGAGAACTACAAGCAGGCGTCTGTTGCGTTGTGATCTAAGCCACTTGAACTTCGAGTTCTCGTCAGTAAGCAGGGCTCTGGTGCCCTTCTCGGTCACGCCAAGGGACCAGTAGATTTTGTTCTTCTTTGTCATTACTTATCTCCTTCTTTGGTTCAGTGAGCGAGAACACTTCCGACACTTCTTTGTTTAGGGTTTGTGCTATTCGAAGAGCTAAAACTAAGGAAGGGCTATATTCGCCGCGCTCCAGATAGCCGATTGTTTGGTAATGAACTCCCACGAGATCCGCAAGCTCTTGCCTGCTCAGGCCAAGAGACGTGCGGATTTCTTCTATCTGGTTGAAGACTGGCTCTTCGGAGTTTCTACTCATGGAAGTAGCATAGATGCTACATAGCATATATGCAACATTCGTTAACTGAACAATCCCGAGAGCCGAAAGAGACTAAAGACCTAGCTGCTTTTCTTCTCTTCGTGAAGAGCTATGCGATTGCCCTCCGTGTCTTGAATCTCAGCCACGAATCCGAGTTCGCCGTTTGATTTTTTCGGGTACAGCACAGATCCGCCTTGCTCTAGAGCGCGAGCAACAGTTTCGTCTATGCTTTCGACGCCAAAGTATAGAAAGCAACCCTGGTGGCTTGGTATGTAGACGTCACCAACTACCAGAGCACCTGTAGCTCCAGGTGAGTCTTCGGAGGATTCAAAGAGTGCCATCTGGTAACCATCGACGGCGTCCCGGGTGAATGTGGCCTCAAAGACTTTGGAGTAAAAATGACAGGCACGATCAAGGTCAAGAACTGGAATCTCAAAGTAGACAACGGGATTCATTTTCACTCCTTCAGCCTAGGTCAAGCAACGGCTCGTGAAGAAAATCGAATCCGCTTCAGTATGGGTCACACGAACTACCCCCGCTCTCGAACCCTTGAACGTATAGACCTTGCATAGATGAATGTCTATGTTGTAACATGCACTACATAGATAGTCATCTATGTTTAGGGATCATTGATTTTCTGAATTGAGTCAAATGAACACACAAGCCGTAACCCAAGTGAATGTTGCTTGCTGCGCACCGGAGGGACTTCGAGCACCCATCGAACGTTTAGAAGCCGAACAACTTGCAGTGCTACTCAAGGCGATTGCCGACCCAACGCGAATCCAGCTAATCAGCCACATCAATGCGAGCAACAACGCTGAAGCATGTGTCTGTGATCTCACCGCACCTCTTGCTCTAACTCAACCGACCGTAAGCCATCACCTCAAAGTTCTCGCGGATGCGGGTCTCGTCAAGAGCGAAAAACGGGGTACCTGGGTTTGGTACTCGATGAATCGTGAGCGCTGGCAACAGCTGGCGAGCCTGTTTGAGGTTTAGCGGATGGACATCCTCAATCTCTCGCTGCTCGGCTTCTGGTCGGGTCTAGGTCTTGCAGTGCCGCTTGGCCCAATGGCGCTGTTGCTGATTACAACCACAATCGCTAAGGGGAGGAAGACCGGAACCTTCGCCGCACTTGCTATGGCTACCGTGGACTTCACTTATGCATGGCTCGTCTTTGCGGTTGGCAGTTTTCTCATGGCAGCAATCACTCCACTGGTGTTTCCTCTAAGGCTCCTTGGTTCATTGATTCTCGTGGGGCTCAGTATTCGTCTCTACGTCGGCTCAAAAAGGGCACGGTTGGAGTCAAGGGAGGTCCGTGAAGAATCCTCAACAACTGCACTGGCAACATTTGTGACCTTCTTCGGCTTGACCGCCATAAACCCAGCGACAGCCTTTTACTTCTTTGCGCTAACTCCAAGCGTCTCTCAACTGAGTAATAATGCTGGGTTCACCCCGGAGAGTCTCTATTTTGCGTTCGCTGTCTTTGCCAGTTCATTTCTTTGGCAACTTACCTTGGTGGCTGGCTCCAACTACCTGGCAAAACGAATGACATCTGGAGTTCAGAGAAACCTGCAGGCAATCGGAGCATGCCTCATCGCCGTCCTAGCGGTCTGGGTCTTGTTTAGGTAGAAAAGTCAGCCTTATCGCAAACAAAAAGACCGCCCAAACGGCGATCGTTTTGTTAGCGGAGAATAGGTGGCACGCACTCACCAAGTTCTTCCCTTTTGATTACTATCTTGATGAAGTCGGCAATCACTTTCTACACCATCTTTCTAAGCCATTGGCTAACAAGCCAACGAATACACCGGCAGAATTGGACACTTCCGTTCTCGAGTCTTACTTTAGAGAGGGAGGTTTTTTGATGAAGATTGCTGTCGCCGGTGGGACTGGACTAGTGGGTAAGTTTGCCGTTACCGCTGCCGAAAACCGAGGACACGAAGTTGTCTCGATTTCCCGAAGAAATGGCATTGATTTAACCTCTGGCGAGGGTTTGGCGGAGGCTCTCAGTGGCGTGGAT
>JBIKSH010000030.1:0-4328 GCA_044348705.1 Rhodoluna sp.
CGCTAATCGGCGAGGTTACATTGCCGGCGGTTGCATCGGTGATTACCCTCGGTGCGGTTGGCTCGGGTGTTGCCTACATCTTGTATTACCGAATCATCAAGCAGGTTGGCTCGGCCATCGCCAACTCAGTAACCTACATGTCGCCGCTGGTTGCCACCGTGCTTGGCATGCTTCTGCTCGGCGAAGAGCTGCACTGGTATGAGCCGGTTGGTGCCGTTGTCGTGATTCTCGGTGCGCTGATTTCGCAGGGCCGTCTGCTCGGGCTCTTTGGCCTAAAACCCAAGGTGCTCTCATGACCAACGCCCGTTTTACCAGCACGCGCGCGCGACTGAGTGCCAGCCGAGTCGACATTGTGATTTTGGCGGTAGCCCTGGTGTGGGGCGCGAGCTATCTCGCCGCCCGCGAACTCACCAAGGTTGCATCGATCGGTGGCCTGCTGGCGGTGCGCTTTTTGCTCGCGGGGCTGGTGCTCGGCCTCATCTGGTTCTACAAACGCGAACGCTTCAGCAAAACCGACGTTCTGCTCGGCACCGTTTTCGGCCTCACCCAGGCGTCGATCATGTGGGTCGAAACTTGGGGACTCTCGGTGACCACCGCGACCAACGCCGGCGTGATCATCAGCCTCACGATTTTGTTCACTCCCGTGCTCGAAAGCGCCTGGAAGCGCAGTTGGCTCCCCCGCTCGTTCTTCATAGCCACCGTGGTTTCGCTGCTCGGGCTCATTCTGCTGGTGAGCGGTAACGGCATCACCGCGCCAAATTACGGGGATGCTCTGATGCTCCTCGCTGCGCTCGTTCGCACCTTTCACGTGACCGCTCAGGGTCGACTAACCGAAGGCCGCAAGGTCAGCTCGCTCAACGCCATCATGATGCAGTGTTTGGTCTGTGGCTTCTGTTACCTAATCGCCGACCCGCTCGGCACCGTTGCCGCGGCGCAAACATTCAACGCTCGCGAATGGGCAATCATGGCGTTCTTGGTGTTGTTCTGCAGCGTCTTCGCCTTCGCGGCTCAACTCTGGGCAATCAAAAAGACTTCGGCTAGCCGCGCAAGCCTACTGCTGAGCACCGAACCAATCTGGGCCGTGATCATCGGCTCGGCAATCGGCGGCGAGTTGCTGGGGTGGGTTGGTTATGTGGGCGCAGCCGTGATCATCGGCGCAAGCTATGTAGGTCAGGGAATCGAGCGCCGGTACCGCGAAGGTAAGGCAGCCGAGCAGGTTTAGCCGCGATGGCTTCGGTTACGCGCCGCGCTTGACCGTTAGCGGCAGTCTCAAAGCACCGCTGGCGGTTTTCGGAACAACCGGCTTTAGCGGAGGCACGGGCTGCACCGCGGCAAACTTTTTACCCAGACCGGGGCGCGGGTCAGACCCGCCCTTGTTCGGCCAATGAGCCATCGCCCATTCGGCCTGAGCAGCAATCGCAAGCGAAGGGTTGACTCCGGGGTTGGCCGACAGGGTGGACCCGTCGAGAATGTGCAAGCCAGGCACACCGAACGCACGAAGGTATGGGTCAACAACGCCGCTCGAGGCATCCGCGCCAATCACGCAACCACCCAAGAAGTGCGCGGTCATCGGAATTCCAAACGGTTCGGTAGCTACGGCACCGGGTGTTCCGTTGATGTCTTTGGCCAACTCGCGAGCAACCTCGTGACCGGCCGGAACCCAAGCCGGGTTTTTCTCGCCGTGCCCCTGAACCGATGTCAAGCGACGACCAAACAACCCTCGACCAAGCTTGGTCACGAGCGAGTTGTCGCGCGCCTGCATCACGAGCAAAATGATCGCGCGCTCAGACCAGTCGCGCAGGTTATAAAACTTAGGCAGCCGGTGCAGGTTGGTGAGCGTCGCCCAAAGCAGTCTCAGAACGTTCGGGTTTTGCCCAGCCCTGCCGCTCGCCAGCACGCTCTGCATGAGCGCCATGACGTTCGAGCCCTTGCCGTAGCGAACCGGCTCGATGTGGGTGTCTGGGGTCGGAAAAATCGATGAAGTGATAGCGGCACCCTGCGAATAATCGACGTCGCTACCACGCGCCACAACGCCGAGCAGGCTCTCACTGTTGGTGCGACTCAAGTGCCCTAGCTGATCGCTCAAACCCTGCAGATTTCCTGACGCGCGAACCTTTTGCAACAATTTCGCGGTGCCAAGAGCACCAGCCGCAACAATCACTTGACCCGCTCGGATGCTGCGCTGACCCGAACCGCGCCAGGCCGAAGACCCTCGAACCGAAAGTTCAAACCCACCATCGGCGAGCTCACGGATGTCGGCAACGGTGGTCTCGGCAACAACCTGCGCGCCAGCCTGTTCGGCCAGATAAAGGTAGTTCTTCACCAACGTGTTCTTGGCCCCGTGGCGACAACCCGTCATGCATTCACCGCAGTTGGTGCATCCGGTTCGAGCCGGCCCGACTCCGCCGAAATAAGGGTCTTCAACCGTTTTGCCGGCTTCACCGAAGTGCACGCCGAGCGGGGTCATACGAAAAGTGTCGCCGCGACCCATGCGTTCGGCAACGGCTTTCACCGCGGCATCAGACGGGCTGAAAAACGGGTTGACCTCAACGCCGAGCATGCGCTCAGCCTGGTCGAAGTACGGCGAGAGCGTCTTTTGCCAATCGGCGATGCCTGCCCAGCTGCCGGTGGTAAAAAACTCGGCTGGCGGGCGATAGAGCGTGTTGGCATAAACGAGCGAACCGCCGCCAACACCAGCGCCCGACATGACCATCACGTTTTTCAGAAAATCAATGCGCTGGATGCCCCGCAAACCCAAGCGCGGAAAAAAGAGAAACTTCTTTAGGTCGAACGAGGTTTTGGCAAACTCGTGATCGGCGTAGCGACGACCGGCTTCTATAACTAAAACCTTGTAACCCTTTTCGACCAAACGCAGAGCCGCAATCGAGCCGCCAAATCCTGAGCCAATGATGGCCACGTCGAACTCTGGGCTGGTGTTCATGACTAGTTGTTCGCCTCGTTCGGCTTCCACATTTGAATCCAAGAAGACTCTGGGTTGAATCCGACTTTTTCATAGAGACGCAAAGCGCCAGACTCGTTGCCGGTGTCTACAGTTAGGTCTGCACCGACCAAGCCTCTCGACTCAAAATAGACCAACGCGTTTCGCAAAATTGCCTCGCCTAATCCTCGGCCGTGGGCACTGTTCACTACTCCAAGAACCCAGATGAATCCGCGGTTTAGCTCGAGAATTTCGTTCGAACAAACACACAAACCAACTGGCACTCCATCGAGCTTGGCTAGAAAATAGCCATTCTGGTCAGAAGAATCCTCATCTACTGCCATCAGCGTGCGCCAGGCTTCGAAAGGCCTGGGCGTGAAGTCGAAGTGACCCGAGAATGAGTCTTGGTGAACCGCGTGCATTTCGCGCAGTTGAACGTCGTTGTGCGGATCAATTGCCTCGAAGGTGAGCCCATCAATGTGTCTGGTCGTCTGCGGCTCGCTGAAGTGAACGCGCATGGTGTTGTACTTGCGCTTAAACTCGTAACCCGCAGCCTCCCAAGCCGCTTGTAAGCGAGCATCCTTGGAGTTCAAACCTGGCCAAATTGGCCAATCAGGGTGCTGCTCAACAGCCTTGGCGATTGCCCACTCGATCACCTGACCGTAGTCTTCAATACTCGGATGCACGTAGACATCGGTGAAGAACTTTGCCTTGACCGAGTCTGGGTGCAACATCACAGCCGCCGAGAAGCCCTCTTCGCCATCGATTGACAGCAAATAGCCCTCGCTAGGGTCGACGTAACCAGTCATCAAGTCGATGGCGTTCGCTTCGGTCATCGGTGTCGCGTTTGGGTCGACGCCGAGCTCCTGAGAATCAACTAGCGCTGCCAGCGCGGCTGCATCTGCCCTCTCAGCAACTCGAACAGATGTAATCATGACTTGGCTCGCTTAGCTGTCTGAAGGGTTTCTTAGCGGGCTCGCCGGTAGGCGCTCTTGAGCGACCCACTTTTGGTTGTAGCCGGTTGACGAAGCCATGAGGTCAAGGAACGGCTTAGGGTCAAACTCCTCAGGACCAACAACTCCGCGACCTGCCCAAACACCGGTGGCGATGAGCTCGAGAGCAATCAGTGGGTTAAAAGCGGTCTGCCAAACAACTGCCTGGCTTTCGTAGTTGTCATAGGCCCACTTGTTGTCAGCCACGTGATAAATGTAGGTGGCGCGAGCCTTGCCGTCGTGGTCTTTACCGATAACCAGGGTTCCGGCGCAGGTCTTGCCCTCCATCTGCGAACCCAACTGTGCTGGGTCTGGAAGAACCGAAACAACTACGTCGCGAGGTGCAACATCGACAGGGCCCTGAGCCGAACGAACGCGCACCGGCTTGGTGCGGTCGA
>JBIKSH010000020.1:0-14254 GCA_044348705.1 Rhodoluna sp.
CGATCCGGCGAACCGAGGCGCGCCAAGCCTCACGTGCCTGCTGCGAACGTGCAGCCAAGCTTGCTTCCCATTCCTGGTCGCCGATCATGCCCGATATTCCTCCTGTCTAAAGCCTAGGTGCATGAACCTGGGATGCTCCGCGCAAGGCCAAGGCTGGGTGACGCTTAGGGCGAACAGGGCCAAAAACCCTTCGGATACGAGGGTGGATTTCGCGCGGCGGGTTTAACCTAAAGGCGAGGTGTGCAAGTGAACGAAAATCCAGATGGCATGAACCCTGATGACTTCAGTGAGTTTTTGCGCGAGTTTTTGTCGAAGCAAAACGGCATCGATGCCGAGGCTTTGGCGAAGGCCGCTGGCATACCAAACGACCCAAAAGCCCTAGAGCAGATGCTGAAAAACTTCTCGGCGGCAATGACGGCCAACGCCGAAGGCGGCAACGGCGGGGTGAACTGGAAACTCGCACTCGATCAGGCGAAGGCGCTAGCAGCATCCGGTTCAAAGTCGATAGCCGATGCCGACCGACGCAGCATTGCCGACGCGGTGTCGATCGGAACCCTGTGGCTCGATGCCGTGACCACGGTTGGCTCGCTTACCACTGAGCCCAAGCTGCTTACTCGCGAGCTCTGGGTGGCCGACTCGATTTCACTGTTTCAAGAACTCAGCCAGCCGGTTGCCGAACGCATGGCGACCGCGCTGAGCCAAACCATGCAGCAGAACCTGCCCGAAGAACTCGACGGCATGATGGCCGGAGCCGGTGCGTTCATGAAAGCTGCGGGCGGTGCGATGTTTGCGATGCAACTTGGCCAAGCGCTCGGCAAGCTTTCGCAAAATGTGATGAGCGGCAGCGACGTTGGGTTGCCGATTTTTCAAGAGCGCGCGGCTTTCGTGCCTCAGAACCTAACCGCGTTTGTTCAGGAGCTTGAACTTGCACCTGACCAGGCCACGATTTTTCTGGCCATTCGAGAAATGGCGTTCGCCCGCTTGTTCAAAAACAGCCGCTGGTTGCGTGATTCTGTGGTTGCTCAGATTTCTACCTACGCGAGCGAAATTAGCATTGACACCGATGGGCTTCGCGAATTGGCCGAAGGTGCTGATCTCAACGACCCAGAGCAACTTCGCGCTGCGCTCGAGTCTGGCGCGTTGATTGCTAAGCGAACCGAAGAACAAGAGCGCGCTCTAGCTTCGATCGAAACCCTGCTCGCCTTGATTGAGGGCTGGGTAGAAGTTGTCACCGAAGAAGCCACCAAGTTGCTGCCAACCGCGGGTGCGATTTCTGAAGCTGTCAGGCGTAGACGCGCCGCCGGTGGCCCTGCCGAGCTCACCTTCGGAACCCTGGTTGGTCTAGAGCTTCGCCCACGCCGCATTCGCGAGGCCGCGGCACTATGGCGCGAAGTTACCAATGCCGTTGGCGCTCAAAAACGTGACGACCTGTGGAACCACCCAGATTTGCTGCCGACCAGCGAAGAGGTCGACTCCCCCGGTTTGCTGCTTGCGCGAATCAATCTCTTCGGTTCGGGCGATGCGATGGATGAAGCACTCAAGAAATGGCTCGGCGAATAGTCGCATTCGGCTTGTAAGGCTTGCTCGGCTTTTTCGTCTGACCCGAATTTTGCGCGCGACCCTGTGAATAGTTTCTGCAGGCTGTCGCTATTTGCCCCAAAATCTTCGCGTGGTCATCAAGATAAATCCGGCTCGGGTGCCCGTGTGGCGCAGTCCCACCAGCTTGCAGCTCGGGCTGGGCAACACCTCGATTCGGCTCGACAACCTAACCAACCCCCAAGAACAGCTGCTGCAGTTGCTCTATCGAGGGGTGGCCGACGCGGCCATCGATGACGTGGCGAGAGATGTCGGTGCATCCAAGTCAGAAACCGCCGCACTCGTCGCTCGAGTTGCCCCGGCGCTGATTCAAGTCGAAGAAGTAACCTCCAAACGCCCGGCCGAGCAGGGAGCGCCAGACCCATTCATCGCGCAGGCGTTCGCCGAAATCATTCGAGCAAGTTTTTCGACCGACCGCGATGGTGCACTGGTGCTGGCGAATCGGGCCAGCAAACGCGTTTTCATCAACGAACTAAACCGCGTTGGTCTGTTGCTACTACAAGCGCTGGCTACGGCTGGAGTGGGCGAAATTTGCACCGAAGATCGAGCGTTGGTGACTGGTGCCGATGTCGGTGCACTCGGATACTCGCAGGCCGATCTCGGGCGAACTCGCGTCGAGGCTTCCGCAGATTTGTTAGCACGGTCTCGGCAACCGGCCAAAGTTAGCCTGGCTCGAACATCAGATTTCGTGGTCACCATCGCGAACCACCTTGCCTCTAGCGAGGCAAACCCCGCGGTTGGCCAAAAGCAGATTCCGCGCCTGATGGTCGAGTTGAGCTTTGACCAATCGCGCATTTCTCCAGTGCTGATTGCTGGTGTGACCTCGTGCCTCGATTGCCGCATTACGAACGAGCTCGAGGCCGACGAAGGCTGGGCGGCGATGATGACCCAACTGAAGTTTCGAACCGAACGGCTTGACGATTCGCAAACCGCTCTGCTTTGCGCTGGGCTTGCGCTTGAAAGAACTTTGAGTTGGGTTGATTCTGGTGCAATTGGCGACAACCAGGCCACGATCATCGATCACCGAACGGGTCGGTTGAGTCACGAGGTGTGGCAAATCGATCCAGAGTGCCAGTGCCAGAAAACGGCGGCTTGAACTTACTGGGCGAAAGCTTGAACTGACTAAGCGATGGCTTGAATCGGCTAAGCGGTGACCAGCTTCAAAAAACGCGAGGGTTCGCGCTTGCGGCCGCCCGGCACATCAGCGCTCGGGTAAGAGAGTGACAGTTGCTTACGGGCTCGGGTGACTCCCACATAAAACAGCCTTCGCTCTTCGGCGATTTCGGTTTCGGTCTTGGCATAGCCAATCGGCAGGTATCCGTCGGTCAGGCCAGCAAGGTACACGACATCCCACTCCAAGCCCTTTGCCGAGTGCATGGTCGCCAGCGTCACAGCCGCCTTAACGGGCTCGTGCTGAGACCGCACGCGCTCTTCGAGTTCTTTAGAAAAATCTGCGAGGGTCAGTTCTTCGACTTGCTCTTCGAGAATCTGCATCAGAGCGTTCAGGGCTTCCCAGCGTTCGTAGGCCGCGCCGCGTTCAGCCGGAGCGGTGGTGGTCCAGCCGAGGGAACGCAAGACTTTCGACACGGCTTCAAAACTTGGGGCGTCTGGCGAGCTCAGCGCCTCGACCCTGAATGCCGCAAGGGCCTGTTGAACATCCTGGCGACTGAAATAACGCTCACCCCCGCGCACCTGATAATCAATGCCAAGAGCCGAAAGCGCATGTTCGATTGGCTCAGCCTGCCCGTTCACGCGATAGAGCACCGCAATCTCGGCCGGGCTGATTCCCTGCTCGAGCCGGTCTGAAATCGATTTGGCGATCGCCTTCGCTTCATCGGCCAACGAATCAAACGAGCGGATGAGCGGTGCAGTGCCGAGCGCACCCTGCGAGACCAGCGGGCTCATGTCGGTCGCATCACGCGTGAGCTTGTTTGCGAAAGACACGATTTCTTGGGTCGATCGGTAGTTTCGGGTGAGTGAAACCAACGTTGCCGATTCGAAGCGGTTAGCGAAATTGTGCAGATATTCGCTGGTGGCACCGGTAAACGAGTAGATGGTTTGGTTGGGGTCGCCAACCACGCAGAGAT
This sequence comes from Rhodoluna sp., assembly GCA_044348705.1. Classification (GTDB taxonomy): domain Bacteria; phylum Actinomycetota; class Actinomycetes; order Actinomycetales; family Microbacteriaceae; genus Rhodoluna. Next base: position 3,684 of record JBIKSH010000020.1, read on the forward strand.
CTTGGTGGCCGCCGAGCCAGAGGTCGAGTAATTCGTGCTGCAGAGGCGAAATGTCTTGGTATTCGTCGACGGTGAAAAAGCGGTACTGCTGCTGAACGTGAGCCAACGCACGGGGCTCAGCGCGAAGCATGCCGAGCGTCAGAATTAGAACGTCTTCCCAGTCGAGTCGATTCGATGAGATCTTGGATTCTTCATAACCTCGCTGAAGTTGAACCAGCACCTCGGCACTTAGGCCAGCCACCTTGGGTCTACTCGTGGCGAGCTGCTCATAATCATCGAGCGAGAGCATCGAAAACTTGCGCCATTCGATTTCAGCTGCGATGTCTCGAATGGCCGCGGTGTCGAACTTGAGTTTCAGCGAATCGGCAACCTGAAAAATGAGCTTTGCCTTCGACTCAATTACCGAAGGCGCTGGCATGCCCGCAAACTGTGGCCAGAAAAACTGAAGTTGCGCAAGCGCGGCCGCGTGAAAAGTCTTTACAGAAACCCCGGAGATGCCGAGCTGACGAAGCCTTGCACGAAGCTCGCCGGCTGCCCGGTTTGTGTAGGTGAGGGCAAGAATTCGATTCGCGGCAAAGTAACCCTTTGCGATGCCGTAGGCGATGCGGTGAGTGACTGTGCGAGTCTTTCCGGTTCCAGCTCCGGCCAGAATGCAGGTAGGCCCAACCAGAGAAATAGCGGCTTCGCGCTGCTCAGGGTCGAGACGCTCGAGAATCTGATCCGGATGCACCTTAGGCTCCGGTCTCGGTCGCAGAGACTAGCTCTTCGCCATACCAACGCTCGATTATTGCGCGAGCAATCGAGATGCGATTCGGCAGCAGCATTTCGTGCGCTGCAGCGCCAAGTTCTTCTCGGCTAAACCAGCGAAGCTTTTCTATTTCTACGCCGTCGGCCACCATGCTCGGCGACGAATCACTAACTCGAGCGCTAAACCCAAGCATTAGAGAGTAGGGAAACGGCCAAGCTTGGCTGCCTAGGTACTGAGGGTCTTCGACGACAAGCCCCGACTCTTCAAACATTTCTCTGATGACCGCAGCCCCCAACGATTCTCCCGGCTCAACGAAACCCGCCAGAATCGACCACCGGTTGTGCTCCCACACGCCCTGTGAACCAAGCAAAATGCGGTCGTGGGCATCGACCACGGCAACGATGATTGCCGGATCTGTTCGCGGGTAAGTTTCTTGATCGTCTTTGAAGCACCGGCGCACCCATCCGCCTTGTTCAACCACGGTTGGAGTGCCACAGCGCGGACAGTGCTTGTGAGTGTCATGCCAGTTTGCAAGTGCCAAAGCCTGCGTGAACAAACCTGCGTCGCGATCTGAAAGCCCGGCACCAGACTTTCTCAAGTTGTGCCATTTGCTGGCATCCGGCTCGACAAGGTCGGCGGCGTTTTTGCTCAACACCGCGAGAACCACCGGGGTTTGTGCAGGTTCGTTGGTCGAAGCATCCACGCTCTTACCCAAATAAACGCGCAGCTGAGCACTCGGCACAGCATCTACTTCGAGCAGTCGAAGAGCAGCCTGAACCTGTCCGTCGTTTTCGAGCAACAAAACCTGTCCCTCGTGCATCGCCAGAACTCTGGTTAACGGGTTTTGCCACAGTTCGTCAAAAAGCTCAGGGCGGCTACGAGTCAGGTAATCGCGGTCAACGGCATGGCGCGCCAGAACGAGATTCATCTCGCCTTCTGGCAAATGTCTCATGGTGACTCACTTCGTTGGGTGCGTGGCGATGCAGGGTGTTTGGTAAAGATACTTCTAACCTGAATGCCATGGGCAAATCTCCCTTGATTTTAGCCGCCCTTGCGAAGGCGGCAGTTCCGAGTCTGACATTCACCTCGGTAAAGAAACTAAGTGCTGGCGGCACCGGATTATTCGATTCCGCGATTCTTACTTCAACCACAGGCGAACACTACGTGGCGCGCACCCCGCAATCTAGGGCTGGCGCGCTTGAGCTCGACGTCGAAACTCAAGTGCTTCGAACCCTCGGCTCTTCGGTTCGCTCAAAATTGCCCTTCAAAATCACCAGCCAACTTGGCGAGACCAAGGATGCCCGTGGTGCACGAGTCGTGCTCTTCGAGTTTCTCTACGGCAACCCGATTGACCCTGCTCGAGTTTCGGCATCGAGCCCGTTGGCCGGCAGCATTGGTTCGGCGATCGCGGCCATCCACGCGCTAGACACCGAGGCGATTCGCGCGGCAGGTTTGCCTGAGTTCTCTGCCGCCGAATTGGTCAAGAAGCTTGTAAACGAACTCGACGAAGTGGCCGCTACCGGCGAGATTCCTTCGGCACTTCTAAGCCGCTGGGAAAGCGCCCTAGAAGATGTCTCACTCTTTCGCTACCAGCCAACCGTGGTTCACGGTGAACTCAGCGCCGACACAGTTCTCGAACTCGACGGCCAAGTTTCGGCGGTGCTCAACTGGGGTGCGCTTCACCTCGGTGACCCTGCTCAAGACCTAACCTGGCTCGCATCGACTGTTTACGGCGAACTGTTCGACGCCGTGATGCTCTCTTATGCGAAAACTTCTGGCTCTTCAGACGCAGGCTTGAAACAGCGCGCCGCTCTTTACAACGAATTGGCCCACGCTCGCTGGCTACTGCTTTGCCTCAAGAAGCAAGACGAGCAGGCAATCGCAGAGGCGCGCAACGAAATTACTTATCTGGCACAAGACCTAGAAGACGGAATCTTGCCTGCCTTAACTGCCTCGGCCTTCGTGGCAGCCGCGGCTGCTGGTGCTTTTGTTTCAGCAGAACAAGCGGATGCTCAGACCTCAGACAAGGAAGAAGAAGTCGAAGAACTCACCTTCGAATCCCTCGCCGAACCAGAGGTAGAGCCTGCGCAAGCTGGCGAAGCATCGGAATCAGCGACAGAGACTGCTCCAATATCTCAGGTTGAGCTTGACGACAAAACTCGCGAAATAGAGTTGCCAGACAAAACCGACAACGAGCTTTTCTAACTAAACCGTTTCTAGGTTTTGCAGCACCGAGTTCCAGAGTGCATTCAGTTCTTGAGAACTGAGCACTTCCGGCCTCAGAGACACGTTCTCAGCCACGTAGTAGAGGCAAACCGAGATTTGTTCTTCTGGAATGTTGTGCCTTCGCGAATAAGCCATTCGATAGAGTGCGAGTTGCAGCGCCCTCTCGGCAATTTCTTCTGGTGTCTTGGGGCTCACGCCGGTTTTCCAGTCAACAATTTCAACCGTCTTTCCGGCAAGTTCACTGTCTGATTCCGGAACATCGAACACAGCATCAATCTTGCAAATGAAAGTGTTCTCGGCAATCGTCACCTGAATCTCGGTTTCGATCTCTCGCGCTTGAAGTTTTGCCCACCTCGAGGTTTCGAAGTTGCTCTGCAGCGTTTCAAGAACCTCGGGGGAAAGTTCATCGATTCGAGCCAAGGCATCTTGGGCGTCTAGCACTTCGGCGTTCGAGACCAAACCGTAGCGTTGCTCAACCCAGAGGTGGAAGAGCGTTCCGGTCATGGTTGCCTCGTAGGGCTTTTCGGGCATGGGCCTTCTGAACTGTTCGGCGAGCTTGGCCGGGTCTTTGACGAAATCTTTGAACCTAGAAGCCGGAATACGAACCGGAAGTTTGACTCTTGTGGCACTCACTTCTCGCACAGTCACCTCGCGAATCAGCGAGTCGATGTCTGAGTTGATCTGAGCAACCAGCCCATCTGTGCCTGACGTGGTTGCGCCTTGGTCGATGCTCGACTGCACCTCGGCAGCGGCAGCCTCGACCTTGATGCGGTGGCGCTCACCCAGCGGGTCACTTGGCCAAACAGCGGTCAGTGCGTGTTGCAACAGTGGGTTGGTTTCACTGTCGTAGGTCGGCAGTTCGTATTCGGTGGTGGCACCTAGAACTTCTACTCGGGGGTCGCGTGTCGCAACAACTTCGAGCAGGTAGTTAGAAGGGTCTTGCTCGGTGGCAGTCGATTTGAACTTAGAACCAGAGAGACGAAGTTCAAGTTTCGGCCTGGTGAATGCCACATAGGCAAGGCGTCGCTCTTCTCGTTCGAGATATATGTTGACGTCGCTGGTGAATTCTTCGCGAGCCCGCTTGAAATCTGCTTCGACCGTAACGTTTTTGAGGCTGTGCTCTGGAAGCGAAAGTCGATCACCACGAAGTGGGTATGGCAAGACACCCGCGGTCATCCAGCCTTTTGAACTTCGAGGTTTTTTCGGAAAGTCATCTTGAATGAGGTTTGGCACGGCAACGTAATCCCATTCGAGACCTTTGGCTGCGTGGACGGTTAGAACCTGAACTACGCCTTTACGACCAGGCGCAGTTGGAACTTCTAGTTTTTCGCGAGTTTGGGCAAAATCTAGCCATTCGATGAAGGCTCCAAGATAGTTCGGCCCAGCGCTCGCATAACCAGAAACCAACGAGAAGAACGAGTTGAGGTGAGCCATCGGGTTGATGCGTCGCGGATTGGCAGCCACCTCAATGTCGAGTTGGAGTTCTTTGGCGACATACTTCACGAAATCAACCAACGCCAAACCGGTTTGTGAGCGAAGTTCTCGCAAAAGAGTGCCGGCGTCTCGCAAGCGTCTCATCGAGTCTGCAGACATTGAATAAATCGACTCGAGTTTGCTGTCAACCAAAATGTCTAGCGCATCGACAATCGAAGCGTCGTAATCAGAACCTAGATTGCCCTCGACTAGATCCCAGATGCCTTCTGACTGCTTCTTGGCAAGTGACTTAGCGTAGCGGTGCAGGCGAGCGATGTCCTTGGCCCCAATGCGCCAGCGTGGACCAGCCAGCAGCCTAACCAGGCCTGCGCCAGCCGAAGGTGAGTGAACAACCTTGAGAGCACTCACCAGGTCGATGATTTCTGGCATTTCGAGCAACCCACCGAGACCAACGACATCAACGTCAAGCCCCTGGTTTTCTAGTTCGCTGACGAACAGAGCCATCTGCGCCTTGAGCCTAAAGAGCACGGCTGCCGACGCCTGGCCGTTGCTCTCGGTTAGCTTGTCTTTTACCCAACTGGCAACACCCTTGGCCTCAGACACGATGTCTTCTTGCCAATCAACCAGAATCTTGCCTTCCGGTGCCTTATCTCGCGCCTGCAACTGAACCACTTCGGTTGCAGCAATTCCACGTTCGGCCTGAAATGGCGCTAGCGAGGCCAAAGGCTGTGAAATCACGTTGGCAATGTCGAGAACAACCTTTGGATTGCGCCATGAAGTTGAAAGCTTGAGCTGAGTGACCGGTTTTGCCTTGTCGGTGCTGAAAGTTTCGACGTATTCGTTCAAGTTTGTCGCGCTGGCGCCGCGCCAACCATAGATGGACTGGTTCGGGTCACCTACCGCAAAGACGGGGTGATCTGCATAGAGAGCTCGCAAGAACGAGGTTTGCAGATACGAGGTGTCTTGATATTCGTCGAGCAAAACGATTTTGTGTAGTTCGCGTTCGGTATCGCGCAAGCTCTCGATTTCTCGAACGGCGCGCTCTGCCAAAGCCACCTGGTCGCTGTAGTCGACAAAGCCCTGCAGAAGTTTCTCTCGACGATACTGCTCGGCGAGCAGAACTAGAACTTCGGTCTTGAAAGCACCGGCGAAGAAATCGGAGTGGGTTGCCGCCAGCTTTTCCTTTTTGGTTGGAACGGCTTCGATTTGGCGTTTTAGATCTGCGATTACCGCGGCAACATCTTGGCCGGTCGCGAGGTTGTCGTTTAGCTCGGCAGCTAGCTTGAGCACCCCGTCGATTGCAGTCTTTAGGGTCAAGTCGACTTCGTCTAGTTGAACACCCAACTCGTTACCAAAGTTCAAGACAACTTTTTTGGCCAACTGGTAAGCGCTGCTATCGGTGAGCAGGGCGGCCTCTGGTTCGTAACCGAGCGCTAGGGCATTGTCGCGAAACAGAGTGTTGGCATAAGAGTTGTACGTAGAGATGTTTGGCAGCGAATAGCCGTTGCTGGTCAATTCGTTCGGCCAGAATTCGGTCTGCTCGAGTCTTGCGATGCCGTTGTTGATGCGCTTGGCAAGCTCCGACGCCGCTTTGCGAGTAAAGGTAAGACCAAGAATGTCTTGGGGTAGGGCAAGCGAGTTGGCGATCAACCAAAGCACCCTGATCGACATGAGTTCAGTTTTGCCAGACCCGGCACCCGCGATAACGAGCACGGGTGCATCTAGTGGAGCCTCGACAGCCTTTTGCTGCTCATCGGTGAGTCGCATGTTCGGGTTTTGGGCAAGTTTCGCAGGGTCTTGAATGCTCAAGAAAACGTCGTTAGCGCCTATTGTTCTACTCAAAATAGGTCACCGCCTTGGCAAGGTGCAGTTTGCAATTGCCATAGGAACGCTCGTCGCTGCAGTGCGAGCCGACGTTGGCCACGAAAACCCTGTTGCCCATCGCCATTTCTTCGACTACCGAGGCAACCATGTTTTCGAAGTGTTCGCGTTTTTCATCGCTCTGGCCAAGAGAATCTTGTGGACGCTCAGACATGTTTTTGTCATTTACGAAAACCAACTTGGCACCGCCGAGCACCGATGCCGAGTCGATTCCATCGATGTGGTCGAAGGCGTGGTTTGCAAACGCTAGTTGATACAAACCAAGCTGTGGGTGCTCCTGAGCCTTGTCTTTGCTGATCTCTGTGCCAGTCTTTAGATCGACGATCATGATGCTGCCGTCGGCCAATCTTTCGATTCGGTCAACCTTGCCCGAAACCCGAGCCGAACCAATTTTGAAGTTGAACTTGGCTTCACGGGCAAGCACCTCGCCTCCAGATGCGCTCACCTGCTGGATGTAGCGAACCAGGTTGCCGATCATGCGCTTGGCACGACGTTTTTCTCTGGCCTCGAGCCAATCGGCTTCGAAGTCGAGCACCGACCACTTCTGTTCTAGAAGCTCTAGAAGTTCGGTTTCTGATTTACCTTCTTCGTGCTCGGCAACCGAGTGAATCAGGGTTCCGAGGCTCGCCTCGAAACTGCTGTCGGTAGCGCCGTGCTCGTTCATGAACCAGTGCAGCGGGCAAGAAATGAACGATTCGAGTTGTGAAGGCTTGATGTAAACCTCAGAGTCGGTCTCGTCAAGGTTGGTCAGTGGCTCTTCGGTGGAGATTGGCAGCAGGCCATACCAGTTAGCCGGATTCGCCCCAGGAGTTTTTTCTATCGCCAGGCGTGCCAAGCCGAGAGCGCACGCCATGCGCTCGATCGGGTCGTTGCTTTCGGTGAGTCGACGGCGCAGTGAACCGACCATTCCACGCAGTGTGTATTGCGGCTTGGCAAAATCTTCGGTGTCTGGAATAACTCCAAACATCGACCTCATGAAAGTCGAAACTTGCGCGTCTTCAGATTCGACGGCGGTGACTACTAGACGTTCACTGGCTGCACCGACCGCCTTGTGCAACATGCGCAGCTCATCGGGCAGTTCGTTCTTGGCAACGGCTTCAACCGTTTCGGTGCGACCCGAGGCAAACTGTGCCAAAGCTGTTGCACCGAGCAGCGATGACCTCGGCTTGAGATTTGGCCAAACTCCATCTTGCAGCCCGGCCACGAAGACCACTTTGAAGCGCTTCGCGATCAGACCGGCCGGGGTTAGCAGAGAAACTCTGCTGTCGTCGCGGTCGTTGAAAGTCAGGGTGTCTTCGGGTAGGTCGGTTTGTAGTTGCTGGTTGATAAAAGTGGATGCTTCGGCTTCGGGATAGCGTTCGACAAAACGGTTCGCTGCCCCGAAGAGCGCAACGATGGCGTCTAGGTTGCGACCTAGTTGCGCACCAACGTCGTCGAGAGCAAGAGCTTGCTCTGGCCACTGCTTATGAGGAGCGCTGCCCTGCCAGAAGTGCCAGAACAGTTGTTCAACGTTGGCTTTATCGGTTACGAGTTTGCGCGCTTCGGCAAACTTGAGCGCAAAACGGCTAACTACTTTGGCTTCGTGCGTGTTCACGGTTGCTGCTGTGCCAGGCGCTGCGAACAATTCGAGCAAGAGGTCGTCTGTGGTGCGGTCGCCACCAGCCTCGATCTCTGCCCGCCGAAGTGACCGGCGCAACCTGCGCAGCATGAGTGAGTCGATGCCACAGAACGGTGAGGCAAGTAGACGCTTGGCATCTTCGACGGTGAGGTCTCCTTCGCTTACCGCAAGCTCGGCTAGATCGAGAAGGGCGCGTGAGGCAAACTCGTCGCGCAACGCGCTTCGGCTCAGGCGAATAGAAACAGGAACCGACTCAGCTGCCAACGCCGCCTCAAGGTTCTCAAGAATTGCCCTCGATCGAGCGACAATGGCGATTTCAGACCACTCGACCTTTTCGTCGAGGTATAGCTCACGCAGGCGACGCGCCATCCAGGCGGTTTCGGCCTGTGCGGTGTTAAAAACGTGACGTTCGAGCGATTCGTCGGTGTCGATCAGTTCGCGAGCCGAGACGTAATCGCGACGTTGCAAACCACCCTGCTCAGATGGCAACTCTGCGCTCAAGTTTCCGAGCACTCGGGCGATTCCAGCAGTTCGGGGCTGGTGCTCAGAAAGAAGAACGAACTGCTGCGGCTGTGCGCCAACTTCTTGCATGAGCGTGGTCATCGACCGAGCATCGGCGGCTCTGAAGCCGAGGGTGGCGGTGTCGGGATCGCCGAACAAAACCAAACCGGCTCCTCGAGAAACCAATGCGCGAATAAACCGGCGAGCGCCTGGCGTGAGTTCTTGAGCGTCGTCGATCAGCACAAGCTTGACCGCGGCTACCTCTTGGGTAAACCCTTCGCCTGACTCGAGCAACTCTGAAGCAACCGCCAAAAGGGTGGAGGCATCGTGGCGGTTTTCGAAAGCGGGTTCGCGCAGACGTTCGAGGTATTGGGCATAGAGCGCAGAAACGGCCAGCCACTCTGGCTTGTTGGCTGAGTGGGCCAAGGTTCGCAGCTCTTCGGGAGTCAACCGGTATTCAAGGCACACCGTGATGAGGTCGCGAAGTTCGGCTCGAAACCCGCGAAGTGACATGACCTGTGCGTTGATCTGCTTTGGCCAATCAAGGCTCAGCTCGGCTGCCGTTTCAAGAATTTGTTTGAGAATGAGGTCTTGCTCGGCGCCGCTGATTAGCTCGGGAGCCTTCGTGCCGCGAGCCAGCGCTTGGTGTCGCAGAACCTGAAACGCGAAAGACGAAAGGCTTCTTGCCATTGGGCCCGAAGTTGCACCCTGGTAGGCCAACGCCAGCTCATCGCGCAGCAGGTTAGCCGCCTCTCGAGAGGCGGCAATTGCCAAAACCTCGTGGGTTTCTACACGAGCAGGGTTGTCTTGCGCGACCTTGGCCAGATAGAGAGCCTTTAGCGCTGTGGTCTTGCCGCTGCCGGGGCTGCCATAGACCACTGCCTTCGCATCGAGTGGCAAAAGCGCCACCCGCGCCTGGGTAGCACTGAGTGAAACGGCAGCACTGCGGCTGGCTACTTTCACAAAGGCGGTTTCGGGCATGCTCAAAATCTACGCCAGACCTCTGACATTTTTGGGCAGGTGATTGTGGTCGAAACATGAGGGCTGACTCAGGTATCGTAATCTAGTCACAGGAGGGCTCATGGAAGTCAAAATCGGCATCAGAAACGGCTCGCGAGAGTTGGTCATCGACTCGAACCAGTCGGCATCAGAAATCACGGATGCTGTGGCCAAAGTTTTGAACGAGAGCGCAAAGTTTCTCACCCTCACCGACGCAAAGGGCAAGCTTTTCGTGGTTCCGACCGACGCCCTCGCCTATGTTGAAATCGGCGCAGAAGAAGTGCGCAGAGTAGGATTCATCGCCTAATGGACGTTTCATTCGCAGTCATTTTGCTCTACACACTGGTGCTCGGTTTGGTTGCTCCATACATCAGCGCTCAGAGTGAGAAGTACGGCGTACTAGTGCCGCCGACCATCGCCCTAACCACCGGCTCAATCATCTGGGCAGTTTTAATCTGGCTAGGTGTAGGCACTCAAGATGGATGGCTCTGGCTAATCATCATGATTGCCATGCCCTTGGTTATGGTCTTCGCATCGGCAAGACTTGCCAGCGCTCGAGACAAGGCCTACGAGGCAAAACTCGCAGCCGCAAAAGCCTAGGGTCTAAGCAGCCAGCCCCAGTGCATCCATGCGCAACGAGTGGGCGGCAATCAATTCGGTGACCAGCGGCTCTAGCTGGCTGTAAGAGGCCAGGTTCACTTCTCGCTCTTCGGCTGCGGTTAGGCTCTTGCCCTTCGGAATGCCGGCCAGCTTGCGGTTATCAAATGCACCGCGAAGTTCGAGCAGCACATCACCCATCAGGCGACGTCCCCAAAGTGCGAGTCTCGATTGCAACTGCGGGTCATCGGCCATCGCCTCGACCAAAGCACGCTTAGCAAATCTTTCGAAAGTTCGATCACTCAGGGCCTTCTCGACACCTTCGCGCAACTCGACTGGAAGACCGACGGCTAGCCGAGTGTAGAAATCGTCAAGCAAACCCGAGACCAGGTAAATCTTGAGAATCGCCTCGTACCAGTCGATACCGGTGGTCTTCGAGTGAAAAGTTTGAATGCGCTCAGTGAAAGGGTCCATCGCATCGGTGGCTTCATAGCCAAGTGCGGCCAATTTGCGGGCCAGTGCGCGGTACTGCTCAAACGACTTGGATGCCGCTTCAGACAGCTCGGC
>JBIKSH010000010.1:0-39420 GCA_044348705.1 Rhodoluna sp.
GAGCCTTCAGAGCGAAAGCTACAACGACGCAGCCTGCACCATTCGGGTGACCGGTGTTCTACCAAGCCTTGCGTTCGACGCGACCCCGCAGCTCTACGTTGCGACCGACGTGTTCGGCTACTACATCTACCTTGACGAAGTTTCGAGCGGAAAGATGTTCAGCTACGAGTTCCCGCTCAGCTCGAAAGAGGCAATCGAAGCGCTTGACGGAGTCAAGAACGTCACCTCTTGGGGCACTGTGCCTAACTGTGTCAACCAATTTTGGTTCGTGACTCTGAATGCTCTCAACGAGGGCTACGAGAATGTGACTGTCGATGCCAACTTGGTCATCAACGTGCCACCAGTGCAGTGTGCACCTGGCACTTTCTCGCAGACCGGTTCGGCTCCGTGCACCGACGCTGCGCCAGGCTTCTTTGTCTTGAACTCGGGCGAACGAGCACAAACCCCTTGCCCAATTGGTGCCTTCTCTGCCGACTCGCGTTCGACAAGTTGCCAGTCAGCACCTAAGGGCTACTACGTCAAAACTACGGGTGCCTTGGCGGCAACCAAGTGCGCCACTGGGTTAACCACCGAGCTAACCGGAGCTCGAAGCATCAACGAGTGCTACAAGCAGAAGTTCCAGACCGCTAAGGCCATCAAGACCCCCGCCAAGCTTAAGTTTGGTGGCAAGCACGAGACCGCAGGTCGCGCCGATGCTGGCATGAACTTGAACGCAGTCGCAACCGGCTCTTGCACCGTCACCAAGATCAACAAGACGGTGAAGCAGAACGGCAAGAACGTGAAGCAGCCTCGTTGGGTCATCAAGGCCACTTCGAAGGCTGGTAACTGCAAGGTCACCTTCAGCAACGCTGGCGACTACACCTACAAGCCATTCAGTGTTACCAAGACCATCAAGGTAACCAAGACCGGCAAGTAACAACTCGGATGATCGGGGCAAACCCCCGCGCTACCACAGCACGCACAAGCGGGGTCGATTTCATATCGGCCCCGCTTTGCTGTTTGCTCTATAAGCCTTGCGGGCTAAGAACTAAGCCGCGTTTTTAGCCGTGGATGCTGGCATACCGAATGCGGCAACCACCGGGTATTCGAGGTAGTCGGCGTACATCGCCAGCTGCGGCATGCGCCAGGCGTAGTCGCGGGCGATTTGCGCGAGTGCCGCCCAAAAGAACACGTTGAGCAGGTCGACGGCGAGGTGTGAAACGGAGTCGCCGGGGAATGCTCGGCCGAGCATCCGTCGCAGCATTGTCGGGGCATCGCTGAGCCCGAATCGGTGCAGTGCGGCGCGGGTGCTGAACTCGATCTGGCGGGCGCGGTGCGGGTTCCAAATGGCGTTGCCGCCGGGCTGGCGCAGCAACTCGTGGGCCACTCGCGCCTGAGACACGACTGCGCCGTCTAGTCGGTCGAAAAGCTCGGCGAAGGCCGCCACCTCATAGCCGCAACGGCGCAAATCGAGCACGTCTGGGTAGTAGAGCATGCGATAAAACGGCGCGTGCGTGACGACGGTTTCGCCCCAGTTTTCGATCGCCTCGTCGGGCGCATCGAGTTCGTCTCGTTCACGCATAAATACATTGTCTGTCGCATGCGATAGATTCACAAAATGATCCTCAAAGGTTGTTGGTACTTTCTAGTTCTCAGCTTTTTCGCCACGGTCGCCGTCTACTTTTTCGGCAACGCGGCGGGCTGGGTAATCGGCCTGTTCGTCCTGAGTTTCGCCGGGGCCATCGTTTACAAGGTGCTCACGGCGGGCAAAACCGATGCCGCAGCCCTCGCGATGCAGCAGGTGCGCGTGGCTCAAAAATTCACGGATGTTCTGCCCCTCGACCTCGCCGACCAAGCCAAGAGCGCGCCGCGGTTGGTGCCCGAGGGCTCAGGTGATGGTTGGACCATCGACACCGACAGCTACACCCAGGTTCCCCGCGGTGAAGAACCGCTCGAGCTCACGTTGGTGTGCCAATCGGCAGCGAACGCCGGCACCAACACCGTTCTCGTGGCCCTTGGCCAACTGGTGATCGGCAAGGTCAAGTCAGACCAACTCGAAGAGCTCTATCAGGCAGTAATGTCGGCCGGCGGCATGGCTCGCTGCGTTGGCACGGTGTCTGAGATCGACGTCGCCAAACCGTTTGGAATCATCAAGGGCGAATAACGATTTATCCTTGATAGTGGAGGAATCGTGACCGAAAAGAACACCAAGGCCGAAAAGCCTAAAGCTACCGAACGCAAAGGCTCTCGCGCCTGGATTTATGCAACCGTCGGTGTTGCCGCCGCACTTATTGGTGGCGTCGTGTTTTATGGCCAGGTCATCTACCCAGATCAGCGAGCTGAACAGATCGCCAAAAACGACATCATCGCCTGTGAAGGTTTCTACGAAGCTCTGCGTGCCGAAAAGATAGACGTTGACGACGCTTTCAAGAAGGTGCTCAACGCGAGCGATGACGCCATCGAACTTTATGACCCAGAGTTCAACGACGCCGACCCGAACTTCGGCAAGGTTTATGAATCGTTCTTGCGCCTCAGCGACGCGGGCATCTCTGCTCTAACCGGTGACCTAGTGCTCGGCTTCGAAAGCTTCAACCGTGAAATCGTTCGCACCCAAGATGTTTGCTACCCGATTTTGGTAGCTGCAGACCGCGAAAAGCTGCGCCAGAGCCCAGCGCCGACTAACTAGAGCTGGCCGCTCGCAAGCCGAGCGACTGAGGCAATAGAAACTTACCTAGCCTCGAGCATGTCGTGGCGCACGATGATTGCGTCGCGAGCCGGGCCTACGCCAATCGCCGAGATGCGGCATCCGCTCAATTTTTCTAGCGCAACAACGTAGTCTTGCGCGTTCTTCGGCAGCTCGTCGAAGGTGCGGCAGGTCGAAATGTCTTCTTCCCAGCCAGCAAACATTTCGTAGACCGGCTTGGCGTGGTGAAAGTCGCTCTGCGAAACAGGCACTTCTTCGACGCGCTTGCCGTCAACCTCGTATGCCACGCAAACCGGAATCTCTTTGATGCCGGTGAGTACATCGAGCTTGGTGAGCACAAAGTCGGTAAGACCGTTGATGCGCGCCGAGTAGCGGGCGATCGGGGCGTCATACCAGCCACAGCGGCGCGGGCGGCCGGTGGTGGTGCCGTATTCGTGGCCGGTTGCGCGCAGTTGCTCGCCCCAGGCGTCGAACAGTTCGGTTGGGAACGGGCCTGCACCAACGCGGGTGGTGTAAGCCTTGACGATGCCGATCACGGTCTTGAACTCGCGAGGGCCAATGCCTGAACCCGTGGATGCTCCACCGGCGGTTGCGTTCGACGAAGTTACGAACGGGTAGGTTCCGTGGTCGACGTCGAGCATGGTTGCCTGGCCGCCCTCGAAAAGCACGTTCTTGCCGGCCTGAAGCGCTTCGTGCAGCTCTAACGCGGTATCGGCAACCATCGGGCGCAGACGCTCGGCGTAGGTAAGCAGTTCGGCCACGACCTCATCCACTCGAATTGCCGCGCGGTTGTAAACCTTGGTGAGGAGCTGATTCTTCTGAACCAGGGCGCCTTCAACCTTTTGGCGAAGAATCGATACGTCAAAGAGATCTTGAATGCGAATGCCAACGCGGTTGATCTTGTCAGCGTAGGTCGGGCCAATGCCGCGACCGGTCGTGCCGATGGCGCGCTTGCCCAAGAAACGCTCGGTGGTCTTGTCGATGGTCACGTGATACGGCGTGATGACGTGAGCGTTTGCCGATACGCGCAGGCGCGAAGTGTCGATGCCGCGGGCGTTCAGTGCGTCGATTTCGTGAAACAGAACCTCGAGGTCAATGACCACGCCGTTAGAAATAACTGGGATGACGCCCGGGGTCAGAATGCCTGACGGAAGAAGGTGGAGGGCGTATTTTTCGTTGCCGATGACAACGGTGTGGCCGGCGTTGTTACCGCCGTTGAACTTGACCACATACTCGATGTGTTCGGCCAACAGGTCGGTGGCTTTGCCTTTACCTTCGTCGCCCCACTGGGCTCCGATGATCACGACAGCAGGCATGAGCTCTCATTTCTTCACGGGAGACTTTGTGCCGACAGGCACGCTACAAGTTTACCTTGATGCAGCTGTCACCGAGTCGGGTGAAAGTTCAGCTGGAATTTCAAAGGGCAGCAGGCCGTCGATTTTCCAGTTGTCAAAGATGCTCGGGTTTTCTTTGATAGCTGCGTGCCAAACACGGCACTGACGCACGAACTTTCGAACGGTCTCATGTTCGAAGCTAACCGAGTTGTTAGGAGCAGCCGCGGTGTAAAAAGGAAAGTTGACCAGCGAGGTGCAGTCGTCACCGAAAACAGCCTGAAGCCTGCGCAACAATTCAACATCGCCTCTGGTGCGAGTCGGCAAGAAAACTCCGACCTGCTTGAAAACTTCTCGGCGAACAAGCATGGTTACCGGTGCTTCGCCTGCAAACTGTGCGTTGTTTTCGAGAATCGGAACGCCCTCTTCAGTCAAACGAAGGTGTCTGGTGCGAACGGCTTTCACATCAGGCTCGGCGAGCAAAGCCTCTACCTGTATGCGAATTCGGTTAGGTGATGCGTAATCGCCACAGTCGTGAAAAGCGATCAGATCGCCCTTGGCAACCTTAAGCGCGGCGTTTCTAGCCATGTAAGGCCCGCCGTTTTCAGGCAAAATGACCTTGCGCACGCGAGGGTCAGTGATTTTAGAAAGAACATCGCGCGAAGCATCCGTGCTGCAGTCATCAACCACAATCAATTCGAGGTTCGAATAGTTCGAGGCAAGAACGTTGTCAATCGTCGACTGCAGGCTCTCAGCCTGGTTGTAAGAAGTCAGAATGACCGAAACCTTGGGTTCTTTCTTGTTGTTCGGCAAGGCATGGGCATAGCCGAGTTGCTCTTCGAGGTTCGTCAGGGCCTGCACCACCGGTGTCACCGGGTTGCCAGACAGCATTGCGAGACGAGTGCCAAGCATCATCAGTTCGAAATCGAAACCTCGAGCAGTCGAAATTTTTCTAGCGACTTGGCTTGCCCCAGCTAAGTTGCCTGCCTTAGAGAGTAGGTAGGCATAGACAACCTGTGCCTTTGGTGTGGAACCTAGCGCTGCGAAGAGCTCGGTCCACTTTTCTAACGTCGGAATGTCTTGTTCGGTGAGCTTAGGCAAGGCGTTTAGGTATCGGTAGACCAGCTCAAGCGCGCTGGAGGGATTCGCCGATGCCAGCCTGGCCAACTCGGGATGCCCTAAGAAATCGGACTTCGAACCGGCGGCGGCCATCGAAATCAGATCTTCGAAAGAGTAATCCGAGTAAATCAGGCTTGAGGCATCCAGCGTCTCAAGAGTTGCAGTCTTCTCTGCGTTCTCTCGAAACTTCTTCGATATAAAGGTTTTGAGTTGCTGCTGACGGTCAGGCCGGGCATCCCACTTGAAGTTGTTCGGAAGAGCCGAGTCATCAACACCTGCAACCAGCGCCGGCAACTGCTTCACAAACTCGGCGGTCTTTGAGTCGGTTAAGTCGCCGAAAGAAAAATCTACTGACAGCGTCGAGTAGCGGTCTACCCAGCGTTTAGCAAGCCTTGCCTTGAGCACAGCGTTCGCTTGCTCAAGAATTGTCTTGTTTTTGTCTTCAACGATTTTTCTGACGGGGCTTGCTTCGATTGTCGAAGGGCGGCTCCATCTCAACTGATCAAAAATGTAAGAAATCTGCATTGCTTGGGTGAGTGAGAAATACTTCTTAATCACGTCAACCGAGAATAGTTGCGCGAAGAGGAACTCCCAAGAGCCTTGAATCTTGGCGTCTTTGAGCAGTTCAATCTGCCT
This sequence comes from Rhodoluna sp., assembly GCA_044348705.1. Classification (GTDB taxonomy): domain Bacteria; phylum Actinomycetota; class Actinomycetes; order Actinomycetales; family Microbacteriaceae; genus Rhodoluna. The sequence goes on from JBIKSH010000010.1 coordinate 5,770, forward strand.
GGTGTCGCGATCTTTGAATTCGTCATAAAGCGACCTTGCGCCCTTGGTCGGCTGAATAACTTCGTCTGCATCGATGGCCGACATCCACTTCATGGCCCGCGGAATCACCCAAAGCGGCGCGTCGCGCTTCTTGGCAGCCAACGCAAACCAAATGTCTGACATACCAGGTTCGCCAAATTCGCTGAACTTCAGCTTCCACTTGTGCTGGTTGATAAGAGCTGTTCCGGTGCCTACCACGTTGGCCGGGGTCAAAAAAGTTGCCGTCTGGCCAAAGTGAAAAACGTAGCGATTAGTGGTGATCGAGGTGACTTTTTCGGGCAAAAGATAACCGTGTACGGCCACAACACCCGTTCCACCAGTCACCTTTAGGTTTTTAAGGAGTTTGGCAATGTAATCGTTTGGGTAGTGAATGTCGTCGTCTACCGACGCGTAGTACTTGAGGTCGGTCTTATCTAGAAAGAAGAACTTACCGTTGTCGCGCAGGTCACCATGATCTTGTGAACGAGCCACCAATATTCTTGGGTCGTTCAAAAAGTCCGGTACAGATTTGTAGTTGTTTAGGTAGACACCGAGTTGCGCACACTGGGGCAACAATGCCTCGACAACCTGACGAAGCGTTTCGACACGAGAAGGCATTGAGGCGACGCCGATAAACACGTTTTCGATAGCCATATGTGCTCCCCTCGTTTTCAAACTTCTAGAACCTGGTTCAGTACAAGGCAATGTACGCCTAAATGTACTTTCTATAACCTTAAAAATACACCTCGACGGGCTAGGTCGAGTTTGTGAGTTTCATAAGTGCTGTTAACGCCGACCAAAAATGTGCTGCTCTACCCAGCAGTGCATCGTTATAGCGGCGGCGGCGCTGGCGTTGATCGAGCGGGTTGAGCCGAACTGGCTGATCTCTAGAAAAACTTGCGATGCTGCGAGCGCAGCCTCACTCAAACCGGGGCCCTCTTGGCCGAACAAGAAGACGCACGCCTCCGGCATGTCGAAGGTTTCGATCTTTTGGCAGCCTTCGACGTTGTCGATTCCGATGATCGGCAGTGCGCCGCCGCCGGCACCCAGGCCACAAGTGCGGGCCCATTCGACGAACTCTTCAACGGTGTTGTGGTGACGCACGTGCTGGTAGCGGTCGGTGACCATGGCCCCACGCCGGTTCCAGCGACGGTGACCGATGATGTGAACCTCGGCTGCCAGAAACGCGTTGGCGGTGCGCACGATCGAACCGATGTTTAGGTCGTGCTGCCAGTTCTCGATGGCAACGTGAAACTTGTGGCGGCGCGAATCGAGGTCGGCCACGATCGCATCCATGCGCCAGTATCGGTAGTGGTCGAGCACATTGCGGGTGTCGCCGTTTTCGAGCAGCTCGACGTCGAACGGTGAGTTCGGGTCGGTGCCGGCTCCCTCGGGCCACGGGCCCTCCCACGGGCCAACGCCCCAGGTGGTTTGTTCAGGGGTGGATGAAGGGCCGCCGGTTTCGCCTGGCTGCACTTGTGCATCCGCGTCGTTTACCTGCTGTTCTTCACTCACCCCTCAAGCCTAGCCAAAGTGGTTTGGTAGCCTTGACCCATGGCAGATCGCAGCAAAATCAAGTCTTGGCTCACCGACATGGATGGTGTGCTGGTACACGAGGGTCAAGCCCTCCCAGGCGCCGCTCAACTCATCAAGCAGTGGCAAGACAGTGAGACACCGTTTCTGGTGCTCACCAACAACTCGATCTATACCCCGCGCGACCTATCGGCTCGGCTACGCGCCACGGGTATAGACATTCCAGAAGACCGCATCTGGACCTCGGCCCTAGCCACCGCAGCATTCCTAAACAAGCAGAAGCCTTATGGCTCGGCATTTGTCATCGGCGAGGCCGGCATGACCACCGCGCTGCACGAAATTGGCTATGTTCAGACCGACCAAAACCCCGACTACGTGGTGTTGGGCGAGTCACGAAACTTCAACTTTGACAACCTAACCAAGGCGATTCGCCTGATCAACAATGGCGCTCGCTTCATTGCCACCAACCCAGATGCCACCGGCCCATCGGCCGAGGGTGTGCTGCCAGCCACCGGTTCGGTCGCGGCGCTCATCACCAAGGCAACCGGCCGTGAGCCATACATTGTTGGCAAGCCAAACCCGATGATGTTCCGCTCGGCGATGAATAAGATTTCGGCACACTCAGAGTCGACCGGCATGATTGGTGACCGCATGGATACCGACGTGGTCGCCGGCATCGAAGCTGGCCTGCACACCGTGCTCGTGCTCACCGGAATCGCCGATGATAACGAGATTTCGAAATACCCGTTCAGACCAACCGAGATTCTGAACTCGGTCGCAGACCTTCTCGACTAATTACTTGATCGTGTAAACCTTGGTGACGGTAGTGCCGCCAACCACGGTGACCTTCACGGTGTACTTACCGGCCTTAGGCGCGGTGTACTTGTAGGTCGTTGCCGAGTAAGAGGTAGGGGTCTTCACCAAAACGCTCTTGCCGTTCACGGTCACGGTTACCTTCTTGCCCTTGGCAAGGGTTGCCTTGACCGAAACTACACGCTTGGCTACCGAAACCGAAAGAACAGGCTTTGGCTCGCTCCAGGTAATCGCCGTTACCGCGGTGCCGGCAATGCCGCGACCGTCGACATAGGCAACCACAACGTTCTGCACACCAGGTGCAGTGGCGGATGCCGCTACCGAAACCTTGCCCGCTGCGTCGGCAACACCGCTGGTCGAAGCCAGGGTTCCCTTCGAGTTGGTGCTGAACTGAACAACTGCACCAGGAACTACTTCACCGATTGCGTTCTTGATGGTGAAGGTAACGGTCTTGGCTGCGTTGGTGGTTGCGGTGTCGGTTAGCTTGGCGGCAGAAACCTCAGGGGCGCCCATCTGAACCAAGTGACCCCAAACGCGGTCGTACTTCTCGAGAACGGCACCACCGAGGGTTGGGTAGAAGCCGGTGGCTAGCTCGTTGGCAACGTCAGAGTTCCAGGCGCAACCGCGAGTTGGGCAGCTCCACTGGTTCTTCACGGTGCGAACGTTCTCGGCTTCTTCTTGAGTGTTGGTGTTCTTCAATGTGAAGGTGACCTTGCCAGCTGCATCGGTAACTCCACTTACGCCACCTTCGTGCCCAGCAGTCTTGGCAGCATCAAGCGGCGAACCATCGGCCTTGAGCCAGTTTGAGCGCTTTTCGGCAGGCGTCTGGTTGATGTTTAGCCAAACAGTAGTTCCGGCAGGAACCGGCGTGGTGCCGTTCGCCTCGGTAACCACATAGGTCAGCGAGCTCGTTGCACCAGCGGTGAACCACTTGAGGTAGGCAGGTGAGCCTGCGATGTTGTACCAAGCCGAAGCATCCCAGGTGTCTAGGGATAGGTCTTTTTGCTCTGGAATCAGGCGGATGTTGCGTGAGGTGTCAACCGCACCGGACTTCTTGTGGAACGAAAGGTCGATGATGTCGATGATCTGCTTGGTTTCGGTGTCGAACATGCTCGGAGCAACCTGCGAGTAGAGCGAGTTGGCCGGCATCTTGCTGCGGTCGGTAGGAATCGCGTCGCCCTCAGAGCCGAGGTTGTTGTTCTTGAGAACGAAGGTTACTTTACCCTCGCCGTTAGTCGTACCGTTCACCACAATGCCAGGGTCAGCAATCGTTGTTAGATCGCCAACCTGCATCTTTGCGTTAGACAGCGACCACTGCTTGTTCACGGCCAACTTGATGGCGTGGTTGGCAATCGGGTTGCCGTCTTGGTCTGTGGCCAGGTAGGTGAGGCTGGTGGTTGAACCGGCCTCAACTGGGTAGCGGTAGTAACGAAGACCGTCGCGGTAGTAGTCCTTGGTAACCCACTCGGCCGCGTCTTTGGCGCCATCCCAAGCGTTGCTCGCGGTGATCACCGGAGAGACTAGGCGAATGGTGGCCATGGTCGGCTCAGCTGCTGCTGCCGGGCTAACGGCAATGCCGATGCCTGCGAGTGCCGTGGCGAAAACTGCCAGTGCTGCGAAGAATTTCTTCATTTTGGGTTTCCTCTTCAGTTGATGTTCTGAAATCGATTTCGGGTTACGGAACGGTGATGGTTACGGTCTTCGACACCGTGCCACCCTTGATAACCAACTTGTGGCTACCCTTGGCTAGCTTGATGGTGTTCGATGCCTTGGCGCTCGATGGCTTGAAGGTGTACTTCTTTTTGCCATCGGTCACGGTCACGGTCTTGCCTTTGAGGTTGAGGCTGGTGAACTTGGCAGCACCCTTCGCGGCAACTACGTCGATCGACGCGGTGCCCCAATTGAGCACGGATGTCGCGGTCGCGACGCCAGCGGCAATCTTGAACTCTGCGTTCGCTGGGTCGGCGAACTGCGTGCCAGAGGTGTCGACCACGGTGGCGGTCAACGTTTGGGCACCAGCCGCGGTTGCGCTTGCCGGAACGGTGACCAGACCGGCCGCGTTCGAGGTGACGCGCACGGTTGGGGTCGCGATCGAGCCGTTTCCGGTTGAGGTAACGTCTAGGTCAACTCCGGCGATGCCGTTGCCGAACCGGTCGATTACCTTGAACTGAACGTTGGCTGCGGTCGACGGAACGCCGATTTGCCCGTTAGCTACGGCGACGACTGCGCGAGCATCCGCCTTGCCACCAACAACACATTCCATTTCGTGAGTCTTCTTGGTGGTGCCGGTGTAAATCGTGAAAATTGTGCTGCCCGGTTTGGTGCAGGCGAACACGAGTCGCTGCGGGTAGGTGTAGCCGAAGGTGAGGCTGCTAACCATCTGCGAAACATCGGCGAAGGTTGCCGCCGACTTGGCGTTGGTGATCAAACCGATGCGACCGCCGTTAGATGCAACCACCTTGATGTCTGGTGCGTAGAGCACGTTCGGCACCGAGTTCTTTAGGTAGGTGATGGTGAGGTTAACCACGTTGGTGTCGCCTAGGCCAGTGCCCTTGGTGTCGATCGGTAGCGGTGGGTTGACGGCCATCTCTGGGGTGCCCGCACCGACAACGACGTTTCCGCCGGCGTCGGCGGTTAGGCCACCTCGGCTGACAACATTCAACTTGGATGCACTTGCCTTGATGTTGATGTCGGTGACGATCTGAGGCCAGAACATGTCGGCTGACTCGTCTAGCTCGTTAGAGGTTGGCCAAAGGTTGAACGAAACGAACCCGCGCTGTCTCTCTTTGGTGTCTGAGTTGATCGAGGTGAATGCGCCGATTTCTTTGACGTTGTTCTTGTTTGGAACACTGTAAGAAACGAAGCCGTTTGCGTCAGTCAGCTTGGTGGCCTTGTAAGAGCCCCACTTGCAAATCTTGCAACCCGGGTCGGCCGGAAGGGTAATCGACTTGCCAACCAGCGGGGTGCCCCAGATGTCGGTGACGCTGTATTTCACATAGATGGTCGAGCCGGCCTTGTACGACTTGACGAACACCTGAGCGTATTCCGGTAGCCAGTCGCGCTTGAACACCGACCATTCCCAGGTCTTTTCGTCTAGGTCGCTGTCAACGCACTCATAAGGGTTGATGCCACAGACCGACTCTGGGCCGGTCCAGGTTCCGCGAAGTTTGATGATTGGGTAAAAGCCAGGCTCTTGCCAAAGCAGAACCATGTTGCCGACGGTTGGGTCTTCTTCGGCGGTGCCAGCGCGCAAACCTACATAGAGGTTGTCTTCGGCCTGTGCCGGGTTGGTCAGGGTCAGGGTGATAGAAGCGTTGCCCTGAGCGTCGGTTACGGCAATGTTGTCGTCGCCTGCAATCGAGTCGGTGAACTCAATGTCGCCACCCGGCAAGAACTGAACCGACTTGTTAGCGTTGGATACTCCGCCGATGTAACGCACGGTGACCGACTGACGGTCGGTGCGAATCCAGGCGGTGCTGTGCTGTGAGTCGCTCTGGGTCTGCAGCACAGAGTTCACGTCGAACTCGCGGCGGTACTGCTCGAATACGCCATCTTCTTGAAGAACGTGCAGGTTGGTCCAGCTGAGACCGCTGACCCAGGTGACGGCAGCGCTGGCCGAGGTTGTGGTCGAAACCAAACCAGCGAGCAGGAGAGATGAAGCAGCGATAGCTGCGGCGATGCGGCGAATAACTGTGCGCACGGGCATCCTTTCGGAAATGTCCAACAAGAAAAATCTCGGCAACGCGCGCACACGCGTTTGTAGAAAGTATAAGTTGTTTAGCCTTTTCGTGAAAGCGGTTTCGCGCAATCGTTATTGGTAATTTATTACGAGTTTTGTGTGAGCGCGGCAGCGATTTTTGGTTCCGATTAGGCAGTTTCGCGAATGACCAGTTCGCTCTTCAGGATGCGCGGCTCAACCTCTTCGCCACGCAACTGCGCGATCATCAATTCGGCGGCAGCCTCACCGAGCGCCACAATGTCTTGGCGCACGCTGGTTAGTGCTGGTCGCGCGGTTTGAGCGACCAACGAGTCGTCGAAGCCGATGATTTTGATATCTTCAGGAACCCGCAGGCCAGCTTCTTCGATGGCGGCCATCGCGCCAACAGCCATCAGGTCGTTCGAGGCGAAAACGCCGTCGATGCCCTCGGCCTTTTCGAGCAGGCGGGCCATGGCGGCGCGGCCGCTTTCCATCGACCAGTCACCTGCGGCGATGAGCTTTTTCGATGGCACGTGGCCAGATTCGCGGTATGCCTGGCTGTAGCCGTCGAGACGCGCGGCACCGGCGGTGGTGTCGATGTCACCGGTGATGATTCCCACTTGCTTGCATCCGCGTGAAAAAAGGTGCTTGGTCGCCGCGTGCGCACCGCCAAAAGAGTCGGTGTCGACGAACGGAAAGTCGCTGCGCGAGTGCGGTGTGCCGGTGATCACGATTGGCAGGTTCTGCTTGCGCAGGCGCTTGATCAAGGCATCTTTGTGAAGCTGGAAGAAGATTGCGCCATCAACCTCGCCGCCCATGAGGTAGTGGGCAACCGGGCCGTCGACCGATTCGAGCGGGGTAACCATGAGCAGGGTCTGCAGCTCGTTCTCCATCAGAACTCGGCTGATGCCCGAGGTGACGGTTGCCCAGAATGGGTCGGCAAAGATCGAAAGGTCATCGTCGATCACCACGGCGATGAGGCCGGTGCGGCCAGAAGCTAGAGCCGAAGCCGCGCGGTGTTTTTTGTAACCAAGTTTTTTGACGGCTGCGTTTACGGCTTTGCTGCGGTCGGGGTGAACGTTTTCGTCACCGTTGAGCACGCGCGAAACAGTAGCTTCAGAAACGCCCGCGGTTTTGGCGATTTCGGCATAAGTCGCTCGCGGAGCGCTCTTTGATGCCATCGTCGTTACCTTGCCTTATTAGTTGCAGCTGACGGCGCTTGAATTAGCGACCGACCGAAGCGAGCACCGCTCCGTTACTTGCAATAATAGCGGCGTATGCCTTGGCACTGTCTTTAGGTGTGCGCACCTGGGTCTCAAAGTCAACGTGAACTAAACCAAAACGCTTGGCATAGCCCTCGGCCCACTCGAAGTTGTCCATGAACGACCAACCGAAGTACGAGCGAATCTTTGAGCCATCTTCAGCGGCGCGGATGACCGACGCAATGTGATCGCGAATGTACTCGACTCGGCGCTCGTCGTGAACTTCGCCGTCGGCGTCGACACCCTCAGGGTAGGCGGCACCGTTTTCGGTGATTGAGATTTCTTTGAACTCAGGCCAGTCGCGCTCGATGCGCATGAGTAGGTCGTAGAGACCCTCAGGAGTGATCGGCCAACCCATGTCAGTTGTTGGCTGAGGCACTTCACCACTTGCGCGCTGAGGGAATGGGAACGGGCCGCCGTCGCCGGCAGGCTTGTCGCTCTCGGCTGGGTTCGACAAGAACGAGTCAGAGTAGTAGTTGATACCCAAGAATTCGCTGTCGATCTTTGCGACATCCATGTCACCGTCTTTGATAACACGGGCAAGCTTGTCACCGTAGTGGTCGACCAAAATCTGTGGATAAACGCCGTGAAGCTGAGATTCGATCCACCAGCGGTTGATGTGTGCGTCTTGCAGCGCGGCCAACTCATAAACCTCTGGGTTGCTACCTTCGGCCACTCTGAAGTTGGTCATGTTTAGGGTGATGCCCGACTCGATGTCAGAGTGAACGGCGCGCATAGCGCGGGTTGCTTCGGCGTGAGCCAGAACGCTGTGGTGTGCGGTGGCAATCGAGAAGTCGAGGTCTTGCATGCCTGGTGCGTGCACACCGCTCATGTGGCCCAGCCAGGTGAAGCACCAAGGCTCGTTGAGCGTGATGATCTTCTTGGCGCGGTCACCAAACTCGGTGGCAATTGCACCGGCATAGTCGGCAAACTGACCGACGATGTCGCGGTTAGCCCAACCGCCGCGGTCGTGGGTTGCCTGCGGTAGATCCCAGTGGTACAGGGTCGGCACCGGGGTGATTCCGGCGTTTAGCAATTCGTCGATCAGGCGGCTGTAAAAGTCGAATCCTCGCTGCTCGCGCTGCTTGTCGCCCTGAGGGTATAGTCTCGGCCAGGAGATCGAGAAGCGGTATGCCTGAACGCCGAGGTCTTTCATGAGAGCCACGTCTTGCGGATAGCGGTTGTAGTGGTCACATGCGACGTCGCCGTGCTCACCGCCGACTACTTTGCCTGGGGTGTATGAGAAGGTGTCCCAGATGCTCGGCCCTCGCCCGTCGGTGTGCGCGGCTCCTTCGATCTGGTAGCTAGAGGTGGCGACACCCCAGGTGAAATCGTCTGGAAAGTTCATGACTATCCCTTCACTGCTCCATCCATGACACCGCTTACGAGGCGTCGGCCGACAACTACGAACAAGATCAGCAGTGGGAAGGTGGCCAAGAAGGCACCACCCATGTTGAGAGCGTAGTCAAGTGTGTAACTGCTCTTGAGTTGGTTCACGGCAACCTGCACGGTGAACACCTGCGGGTCGTTCAACACGAGCAACGGCCACAAGAAATCGTTCCAGGTGGCCAAGAAGCTGAACAGGCCTAGAACGAAACCGCTCTGGGCGATGATCGGAAAGACGATGCTCCAGTAAACACGGAACACTCCGGCACCGTCGATGCTGGCAGCTTCTAGAAGTTCGTTCGGAATCTGCGCATCGATGATTTGGCGCATCCAGAACACACCGAACGCGGTAACCAAGGCTGGCACGATAAGTGCGGTGAGGGTGTTAATCCAGCCCAGTTCGCTAACCAGCATGTAGAGCGGGATGATGCCCAGCTGGCTTGGCAACATCATGGTGCCGATGACGAACACCACCATGAGCTTGCGGCCCTTGAAGTTGAGCTTGGCGAAAGCGAAGCCCGCAATCGACGAGAAGAACACCTGCGCGATGGCCACAACGGTACCGACGAAAACGGTGTTGAACAGCGACCAACCGAAGAACGGGTTCGCGATAAAAACGTCTGAGATCACTTCAGGAAAACGCGGGCCCGGGGTCAATGTCGGCGGAACCTTCGAAACTTCTTCGTTTCCGTTAGACGCGACAATGAACATCCAGTAGAAAGGAAAGACCGACAGCAAAGCCACCAGCGCCAGCGTGATGTAGCTAGCCAGCGACATCTTGCGCCAGCGTGGTGTGCGGCGACGCTTCAGTTTCATCGGCTTGCCGGTTTCGTCAAGGTCGAAATCGGTGTCTTTGGTTAGGTTCGCGCTCACTTGCTGTCCTCGCTTGCGATTCGACGGGTGAGCCAGAAGTTGATGGCAGAAATCACCAGAACGATGAGGGTAATCATGATTCCAACCGCAGCGGCGTAACCCCACTTGTTGTTCACGAAGGCCTGCTCGTATAGGAACAAGGTCAAGGTCGAGAACTGGCGGCTGTCTCCACCGTTGAAGTTACCGCCAAGGGTTAGAGGCTCTGCGAACACCTGAAGACCACCGATGGTTCCAACGATTAGCACGAAGGTGATGGTGTTTCGAAGCTGCGGCAAGGTGACGTAGCGGAAGGTCTGCCACTTTGATGCGCCATCGAGCGATGCAGACTCATATAACTCGTTTGGAATCGCGAGCATGGCTGCCAAGAAGATGAGCGAGTTGTAACCAACCCAGCGCCAGGTAATCATGGTGGCGATGGCGATGTGGCTCGGAATCTGCTCGGTGATCCAGTCGATGTGGCGATCGAAACCGAAGATGTCGAGCATCAGGTTAATCAGACCAAAGTCACGGCCGAAAAGCTGACCGAAGATGATGGCAATCGCTAGCACCGAGGTGATGTTTGGGACCAGCAAAATGGTGCGCCAAAAGGTTGCCCCGCGAAGGTTCGGGTTGCGCAAAATGGCGGCCAAACCAATCGACATGATCATGGCTGGAATAGTTGAGAAGAACCAGATGCTGAAGGTGTTTCCGACGGCCATCCAGAATTGACCATCGTCAAGAAGCATCGCGAAGTTGTCGAATCCGACAAACGGATGCTCGAGCTCTAGTGGATCCCAGTTGAAGAATGCGATGTAGGTCGAGTAGACCACCGGCGCGAGGCCGAAAATGAGAAACATGATGAAGAAGGGAGCGGTGAAAACGTAGCCCCAGCCTGGGTTGAGGGCGCGAATTGAACCCGACTCGTCACGGCTAAACTTTTTGCGTTTCTTCGGTGCGCCGGGATTAGCCTCTGCTCGCCACGGTGAAGGGGCCGCTGTGCGGCGGCCCCTCCGACCGGTCGAGTTACCCGAATTCTGACTCGCGACAGAAACGGGAGACTTGTTGTTCATCAACTAATTCCTAATCAGATTTGTTTCAAAAATTCAGAAGATTTATCGCGCGCTTGAGCGTCGCTAACCGACCGATTTCTTGATCTCAGATAACGCTTGTTGCCAGGCGGCCGCCGGAGTTTGTTTACCGATGGCTACGCGAGACAGTGCCTGACCGAAGATGTTGTCGATGGCTCGCTGCTTCTTGCCCTCGAAGATCGGCTTTAGCTTGAGCGCACCTGCGGTGTAAATGGCACCAACTGGAGCGTTGTTGAAGAACGGGTCTTTGTAGTTCTTGAGAGCGGCATCGTCATAGAGCGATGAAGCCGATGGGAATAGACCGTACTTCTTGAAGATGGTCAACTGCTGGGCAGGAGCCAAGTACCAAGACATGAACTCCCAGGCTGCGGTCTTGTTCTTTGCTGACTTTGGAATGGTCAGCTGTGAACCACCGAGGTTTCCACCACCGCCAGGCAGGTCGGCGATGTCCCACTTGCCCTTGGTCTTTGGAGCCTGCTGCTTGATGTAGTCCATCATCCAAGCCGGGGCCAGGATGGTCGCGAAGATGCCGTTGTTCATACCGACGTTCCAGTCAGAGGTGAAAGAGTTGATGCGGGTACCGATGTTGGCCTTCAACGCCTTGGTGGTGGTGTCGAATGCCTTCTTTACAGCTGGGTTGGTCGAGTAAATCAACTTGCCATCTTTGGTGTTGTTGTTCTCGTAGTACTTAGCGCTGGCCTGGTTGAGCACAGCGTTATAGATGGTTCCGGCGTTGTCGATGAAGCCGTAGCAAATCTTCTTTTTCTTGCAGGAGTCCTTCTCTTTAGTCGAGAGCTTTGAGTTGTACTTCTGGCCGGTTGAGATGAATTTCTCCCAGGTTGGCCACAGAGCGCTCACGGCCTTGCGGTCGGTTGGTAGGCCCTTTTGCTTGAACAGGTCAACACGGTAGGCAACCTGCATTCCACCCACGTCGGTCGGCATACCGAATACGGTGCCGTCATAGCCAACGCCCTGCTGCCAGCGCCAGTCGAGGTAATCCTGGTCGATATTTGCAACGTTGTAAGGGGCCTTGCGTAGGTCTTCGAAGTATGAAGGGTAAGAACGGAAGTAGCCGGAGTATGAAACCTCAACGGCTGCGATGTCTGGGGTCTTCTTCGCCAAGAAGGCGGTGATCAATGACTGGTGGTGGGCGTCAAGCTCACCTTTCTTGATCTGCAGGGTCACCTCTGGGTGAAGCTTCTTGTATTCGGTGATGGCCCATGGCTCAATAACGTTTCCGAATGACCAGATGGTGATGGTAACCGGGGTAGCTGCCTTAGCTGGCTGAACCAAACCCAGGGTTACAAAAACTGTGAGTAGCAGAGCGCTGATTCGCTTGAGGTTTCGCATGACCTTCATCTTGTTTCTCCTTTTGGCCGAGGGGTAAGGGCACCGCTGTGCGACGGCACCCTTACCGCTTCGACTGTTTTTTAATCGGAAAGGTTATTGCTTGCGTGAAATCGCTTTCACGTCTTACTATTGTGCGTGAAAGCGATTTCACGAACAAGTGGAATTACTATCGATTTACAAACTGTTACCAAAGTGTAACCGACAGAGTGTGCGTTCTGGCGTCGACCTTTTGTTGTGCCTAAAGAGAGGTATCACCATGAAGAAAAACATCATGCGCCTAGCGGCTTTCGCCGCGATCGCAGCACTAGCGCTCGGCATGGGCGCACAAACTGCGGCTACGGGCGCGACATCCAAGAAGCTAGTTTGGGCACTCGAATTCAAGGGCAAAGCTAACGTCAAGCCATCGAGCTCGGTCTTTAGCTATGACGTGGGCGGCGGCGGCTGGGGCAACCTAGAGCACCAGGCCTACGTTGATACCAACGTAAAGACCGATGGCGTTGCTCAGGGCAACCTTGTCTTCAAGGCAACCAAGTACGCACCGAACATCGACGAAGACATTTACTACGAATGCCCAATTGCGACCATGGGTTCTGCCTGTGAATTCTTGAGCAGCCGCATTCACACCAAGGGCAAGCTCGCCTTTCAGTACGGCCGCTTAGAAGCGCGCATCAAGAACCCGAAGGGTGACGGCACTTGGCCAGCATTCTGGATGCTCGGCAACGACTTTCCGACCAACCAGTGGCCAAACTCCGGTGAGATCGACATCATGGAGGGCAAGGGCGCAAACCCTTGGACCATCTGGGGAACCGTTCACGGCCCTGGCTACTTCGGTGGCGATGGCATCACCGGCACCCTTGCTCTAGACAAGCCGGTGCACTCGACCTACAACGTTTATGCAATCGAGTGGTTCCCGAACAAGATCAACTGGTACATCAACAACAAGTTGTTCCACACGGTTACCCCGAAGAGCGTCGGCACCAACAAGTGGGTCTTCAACAAGCCTTACTTCATGATTTTGAACCTAGCCATGGGCGGTCGCTTCACCGGTGACCTCGACCCAGACCTGAAGTCGGCAACCATGTATGTTGACTACATTCGCTACTACACAATCAACGGTCAGGGCAAAATGACCGGAACCGCTGCTGCTATCAAGGCTGGTAAGCCAACCAAGTAGCAATTTTTTACGAGGATGCTCCCCCGCGGCTCAGGCTAAGGGGGAGTTTTCTTTTGCCGCAGCCAGAGCCTTCATTTGCGGTGACGAAGTGATGGCCAAAGCGGCCAGAGCAACGCCGATGGCGAGGGCCAGATAGATCGGTTGAACGCCCCAGGTGTCGACCGCGAACCCGACGGCGATGAACGAAATCATCGGGCTGGCGTTCCAAACGGCCATCTCGAGGCTAAACACACGACCGCGCAGGTTGGCCGGCACTTGGCGCTGAACCACGGTGTTTAGCAACGGAATCACCGGTGCGAACGAGAAGCCCAGAATCGCGCCGAACACCAGCATCGCCCACTGCGGAAGCAGGAATGCCATGGGTAGCATGGCCGCCGAGATGCCGAACAGCACGATGCGCAGCAAGTTTGGGTAACTCACCCTGGCCGCTAGCCACTCATAGGCGAGCGACCCGAACACGCTGGCCGTAGCCATCGTGGCAATCAAGAAACCTAGACTCTCTGGCTGACCGATGTCGTTGAAGTAGCGCGGCAGCACCACCATCTCGGTCGGAATGTAAATGAGGCTCACAGCTAGCAGCGAGATGAACAATATCGCGACAGCTGGGTAGCGGCCCAGTGCCCGCACGCCTTCGAGCGCGTAGCGAATCGGTCGTTTGATGTCGTCGTCTGCGCTGGCCGGCTCTTGCTTCTCGATTACCTTGACCGCCAACATAAACAACGCGGATGCTGCGCCAGCGCCTGCCGACCACCAAAACGCCATCAGCGGGCCAGAGAAACCGATCACAATCGCGCTAATGGCCGGCCCAACCGCAAACCCTGCGGCGAATACCGCCTCGTGCAGCGAGTTTGCTCGGTCGAGTGACAGGCCAGCTTTGGCGGCGACATCCGGCACCAAAGATTTTCGGGCAGACTGGCCACCCGGTGAAAAGATGTTACGCACCACGGCGAGCAAAACCAGCGACCACAGGTTGATCGCACCGAAAATGGCCATCAGCGGAAAGGCGATGGTGGTCAAAACCGTGACGCCCTCGGCGGCCCAGGCCACGCGGCGGCGACCAATCGAGTCGATGAATGACCCCATCATGGGTGCGAGCAGAAGCCCCGGAATGCTGCTTGCGGCGATGACCAGCGCGCCCTGCGCCGACGAGCCGGTTTCTTCGAGCACGAGCCAAGGTAGGGCGATAAAGATTATGCTGCCAGAGATGACTCCGGCAAAGTTAGAGGCCTGGGTGAGAACGAAAGCGCGCATTTAGCGCAGGCCTAGGTCATCCAGGGTGATGGCGGTTAGGTATTTGAAGCCTGCGTCTTCGATCACCTTTTGCGCGCCGGTGTCGCGGTCGACAACGGTAGCGACGGCGACAACGATTGCGCCAGCTGCCTTCAGAGCCTCGGCTGCTGTAAGAGGTGATCCACCGGTGGTCGAGGTGTCTTCGACAACAACAACCTTTCGGCCGGCAACGTCTGGGCCTTCAACTTGACGGCCCATACCGTGGGCCTTGGCTGCCTTGCGAACCACGAACGCGTCGATTGCGCGACCGCGCGCTGCACCTTGGTGAAGTACCGAGGTGGCAACCGGGTCGGCACCCATGGTGAGACCGCCGATGGCATCGAAGTCAGTTACACCGTTGACATCGAGAAGGTCGAGAATCACCTGACCAATCAGCGGGGCGGCCTCGTGGTGCAAAGTTGCGCGACGAAGGTCTACGTAGTAGTCGGCCTCTAGCCCGCTCGACAGCGTCACTCGACCATGAACAACAGCGAGTTCTTTGACTAGCTCGACAAGGCGTGGTTTAGAAGGTGAAGAAAAGGTCATGGGTCAATCCTAAATCTTGGATGCTGTGGCCGGCGCTCGGACAAATCTCAAGTTACTCGGGCAAAGCGAAAGGGGATGGTCCCGCACAGGACCATCCCCTTTCTTTCTAAGGCTTGGTACTAGCCGATGGTTACATAAACCGCACGGGTAGTTCCCTGACCCTTCGTGGTGTACTTGGCTGGGTTGCGTAGTTCGCGAACAACAACGATCTTCACCTGAGTAGGAGTCGACACCTTCTTTAGAGCCGCAAGTGCAGCCTTGTCAGCGGTGGTCTTCCCTGCACACAGTGCCGCCGAGCTGCTGAACGTCTTGACGCTCTTGGCTGACGACGCCGACACAGCCTTCAGAGTTCCATAGCTCACCTTACAGCTGTAAGTCTTCGCTCCGACCTTGAAGGTTGCAGTAGCCGTAATCGGGCCGACCCAAACACCGCGTGATGCAATGGTTAGCGCTCCGGTTGACTTCTTCCATGAAACGATTTCGCTCAACACGTTGGTCTTTGCGCCGTTGTTGCTGAGAGCAACTGGTGCGTCGACGTTACCGAAGTCGTTGATCTTGGTGGTGCTTTCTTTGGTAACAACATAGGTGTAGACCTTGCTAGCCGCAGACCATTCAGCTGAACCGGCTTGCGTTGCTGTTACCTTACAGGTACCAACCTTGATGTTGATGATATGGTTTGCACCGAATGTGCCCTTCTTACAGGTGCTTGGGGTGTTGAAGGTCAGAGTCACTGGTAGTCCTGATGACGATGAAACATAAGCGAAGTAACCCTCTGGGCTAATTGCCTTGATTCCGCTACCAGGAGTCTTAATTGTGACAGTCTGAGCGTCTGGACCAGTGACGGTGATGTCCTTGGTAGCCACACCTTCGGCAGTCCATGATGAGCCAGCCTGAGTTGCCTTGACGCTACAGGTTCCCTTGCCAACGAACTTCAGCTTGTTGCCGGTTACGGTACATACCGAAGCGGTGGTCGAGCTGAAGGTGAGGCTTGCGACGGCGGTGTATCCGGTCATCGCAACGGTTGCCGATAGGGTGCGGTCTGCGTCGCCAACGGCTGCGGTGTTTGCACCAGCATCGAGGGTGACGGTCTGAGCAACCTTGTTAGCGCCAACGTAGGTGAAGTTTCCACCAGCACCGTTGCCGTTAGCCGACTCGATGGTGATCGCGACGGTACCGGTTCCGGCAGGAACGGTCACCTCAAGCGAGGTGGCGGTCTTGGTGCCGAGGGTTGCCGCAACGGTTCCGAACTTAACCGCGGTAGCTAGGTCAAGGTTGGTACCGGTGAAGGTGACCTTGGTTCCGGCAGCCGGGGTGTTGGTTGCGTACTCGAGGTTCTTCGAGGTAACCGCTGGCACTGGGCCAACAGGCTTTACGTATAGCGGGTCGCGCCACTTGTAGATGCCGATCTTTCCGGCCTCTGCAGCAGTGTTGCTAAACCACCAGTAAACGTCTTTGGTAGCCGGGTCAACGATGGCGCCGTTGGTAAGCCCCATGCCCTGCGAGACAACGTAGCTGACGATTTCGCCAGCCTTACCCGCACCAGTCGTGGTGTTTACCGAAAGAACGGTCGTCTTAGTTGGGGTGGCAGCAATAATGCTGACGTTGGCGAGTGAACCGCTCTGCAATCCGGTTGGCCAGCCGAGGCTGTAGTTCGCCATGTCGGTTGCCTTGTCGTTGGTGATCGCAATAGCGGTAGAGGCCGCTCCGGTTGCACTTACCTTCATTAGCTTGAAGTCAGTTGCGAGACGCTGCATTGCGTAGAAGCTACCGTCGTTTACGCGAGGCACGACGACGGTTGGCTCGGTGGCAAGGCTGGTACCTGATGTAACCCATCCATTCAACGTGGTGGTTGAGGTTAGGTCGGCAGCTAGGCGAACGATTTCACGGCTAGCGATGCTGCCGGTCTCGGTGGTCATGCCAGCGACGACAGTGCTGTCGGTGACCAGACGCTTGGTGACAAAAATCGTTAGCGCGGTTGCGGTTCCGGTAGCAGAAGTGCTGGCCGAGAATGCGGTGTTAGCGGCGTTGGCTACGTTGCTGTTCTCGCCTAGCGCTTTGACGACGGTAACGGTAGTCGCATTGTCAATAGTGACAAGAACTGGGTTTGCAAGGTTCATTGTGCTGCTGGTCAGCACAGTCGGCTTGTAGCAGTTCAACGAGTACAGCTGCTTTGCAGTCGGTGCCGCAATTGGCGTGATTACGAAGGTGTTGCTTTGAGGCGAAGTCTTAGCAGTGTAGCCAGCGCCCAAAGACGCACAGGTTGACTCGAAGACCGACGAAGCCACTTCTAGCGAGGTAGTGGCGGCTGCACCGTAGGTGCCTTGAAGCACCTTGAAGCTGTAAGTCGGTTGAGCGCCGAATTCGACGTTTACACCGGCCATGGTCCACTTGTCACTAGCGCCATACCAGGCTGCTTGTGGGAAGCCCGCTCCAGCAGTGCTGAGGGTTGCTGAGCCGGTTCCTGCAAAAGTGCTCGAAAGGCCGGTTGAAGTGGTTTTTTCAAGGGTTGCGGTGAAAGTGCTCGGACCACATGGTGGGCACGAGACGCTCTGCGAAGTGACACTTAGTCGAAGCGCGCTAGTCGCGTCGGCAAGGAAGTTCACGTTCATAGCGCCTGAGACTGCGTTGACTGCGTTAGAAACTACAGAAACTTCGCCACCGTTGTCTCCGCCGCTGACGGCCGGGCTAACGGTGTAACCAGGTGCTGCAATAAGAACGGCATTCGAGACTTCAGACTCTGCACTGGCAAATCCGTAGTAGTAAGCGACAGTCTTTACAACATAGGTAATGCCTGAAGGAGCGTTGTAGTAGTTACAGCTCTTCGGCGAGTTTGGCATGTTTGACATAGCCATGACAGTGCGAAGAACCTTGGTCAAGTCGTTCGATGCGTAGAACTCACACTCGATCGCCTCGGCGAACTTGGTGGCACCCGGAACAACGTTTAGGTCTTGGCCCTGAGCGCTCAGGGTTGGCTTGGCCGGAGTAGTCGGTGCACAGTTGCCTGTTACATCGTTACCGTCTTGGTCGAGAACCTTGCCATCGATAACATAAGTTGCACCTTCGGTGACCGAGCCCTCGTATACACCCGCGCGGACTGCTAGACCGAAGTCAATGTCGACCTGAGTGATTGTGGCAGAAGTGGCACTGACTCCCATTCGTGGGTTTGGCGCTGAACCGTCACGAGTGCTGAAACCAGTCATTCCGCCGCTAAGGTTTTTCTTTGCGTCATTGACATATAGCTCTGGTGTGACTACGTCGCCAACCTGGATCTTTGCAGAATCAACACACATCTGGGTAGAAACGTATAGGTCAGATGCCCCCGCGCCCGGAACAACGCTCTTGCCCTCGATGCTGTAG
Source organism: Rhodoluna sp. (assembly GCA_044348705.1). Classification (GTDB taxonomy): domain Bacteria; phylum Actinomycetota; class Actinomycetes; order Actinomycetales; family Microbacteriaceae; genus Rhodoluna. The sequence goes on from JBIKSH010000010.1 coordinate 24,115, forward strand.
CTGGCTCTTTTGTTTCCTGAGGAGATGTTGGCGGCACTTTCGTCATTGACCAGGTCAACGCCATCGGCCTTAACCTTTACCGTAATGGTGTATTTGCCAGCATCTAGCGGTGCTGGCATGGCCATCATGTTCGACATATCGCTCTGGCGAGATGTGTAGGTATAGATGCTAACGCTGCCGTTCGTGTGAGTGCCCTTTGCCGTTAGCTCTGCCTTGTCCCAGGTACTGAACTCACAGAGGTTGTTAGCATCGCAGAACCGGAATGAAGGCGAACCGCCACCCGTGAAGTAGCCGGCGCCCAGAACATTTCCGTCAGGTCCGGTGACGCTGGTCTGAAGAGTGATTTTCTTTCCAGCATTGTTTGTGAAGAAGTCCGCACCGAAGTTGACTTGAAAGTCAAAATTCACGCTCGATGCACCAGCTGGCAACACGACTTCGTTGTTGGTTGCCGCCGTGGAAACGGTAGCGTTTCGGTAAGCGTATGCGTTGTCTGCTGCATAGGTAGCGTCAGCAGCCGCAGCTGGCATGGCGGTTAGGCCGGCGAATGCGACAGCTGCGCTGGTCGCGATAACTAAAGCCTTGCGCATTTTGGACGCGAGTGACTTGATCAAAACAAACCCCTTTGGTTGTGTTCTATTTTTTTGTGAGCGGTGGCTCGATAGGTTTTTGGGCGCAGGCGCAAAAGGTTGCGCCAAATACAGCCAAAGCCCATCTTATTCGTATGTACGAACATTTTGTATATATCGACACGAATATTTTGTCTGTAACTGAATGAACATGCGGTGACGATTAGGTGCGGTGCGGGATGCACGGCTCGGAGTTGGGGGATGCACGGCAGGGGTCTGTGCGAGCATCCGAGTGTTTTTCACTAACCTTGAAGGCATGCGCATCGCCACCTGGAACGTGAACTCCATTCGCACTCGAGTCGACAGAGTTGTCGACTACCTGGTGCGCGCCGACATTGACGTGCTTGCGATGCAAGAGATCAAGTGCAAGCCTGAGCAGTTTCCGATGGCGGCTTTTGAGGCGGCCGGTTACCAGGTTGTGTTGCACGGGCTGAACCAGTGGAACGGCGTTGCGATTGCCTCGAAGCTGCCTGCCGAAGATGTCGAGATTGGTTTCGCCGACCTGCCTGAGTTTAAAGAGGTTGCCGAGGCACGTGCGATTGGCGCGACCATCAATGGCGTTCGCGTTTGGAGCCTCTATGTGCCAAACGGCCGCACCCTCGACGACCCGCACTACAGCTACAAGCTCGAGTGGCTCGATCGCCTGGCCGCCTCGACTGCCGAATGGCTCGAGGCCGACCCCGACACTCCCCTGGCACTCATGGGCGATTTCAACATTGCGCCTTTTGACACGGATGTCTGGGACATGGACGAATTCGTTGGGTCGACCCACGTGTCGCAGGCCGAGCGCCAAGCATTCGAGGCGTTCGAACAAATCGGGCTCGTCGACGTGGTTCGCCCGCTCGTGCCAACCGGCTATACCTATTGGGATTATCAACAACTTCGCTTTCCTCGCAACGAAGGCATGCGCATCGACTTTATTCTTGGCTCCGAAGGGTTTGCCGAGTTGGTGAGCGGTGCCGAGATCGTGCGCGATGAGCGAAAGGGCGAGGGCCCGAGCGACCACGTGCCGGTGGTTGTCACGCTCGACGTTTAGGGTTAACCGCTCGCGCTAGGTCGGGCGGTTGCGCGCAATTTCGGTTAGCGCGACATCCACTTCTTGCGCTCATCGGCGTCGAGCTTTTCGATCGCATAGCGCAACATGGTTCGCGGCATGGTTTTGTGGTGCTTGGCCAAGAAGGCGCGCAAAACTTCGAGGTCGCGATTGCCGATTTCGCGCAGCATCCACCCCACCGCCTTGTGAATCAAGTCGTGCTCGTCATGCAGCAGGTTCATGGCCATGTGCTGCGGCACCCCAAACTCGCGAGCGCGAATGTGGGCGAAGCTGAGCAACATGGCTACTCGGCGCTCCCACAACACGGGGCTCTTCGAAAGGTTGATGATGAGTGTCTTGCGCGGATGCTCGACCAAGAACTTGCCCAGGTGCGGGGCACTCGTGTCGACGAGGTCCCAGTTGTTCACGCGGCCGCGCATTACGGCGTCGATGTAGAAGTCAAAGAGTTCGCCGCGCAGGGCCTTGGTTTTGGCGCGGTTAAAGTGGTCGACCAAAATGTGCAGGGCCGTGAGGCGCACCTCGTGAAACTCTGACTCAAGCAGCAGGTCGACCTGGTCGATCGGTAGGCCGCGAAACTGCCTGGCGATGGTTCGGGTCTGAGGCACGGTCGGGCCTAAGAACCGATCGCCCTCGCCATAGCCGCCCGGCTCGGTTTTGAAAAACCGCTGCAGATCGGTGACGCGCCTTGAATCGCGTGCTGGTGAAATTGCGCGAAGTGCCGCAACCACAGCGTCAGCCGAAAGTTGCGGCACTTCGTTCACAAATACCTCTAGCGGTTCATGCCGATGACGACAACGCCATCGCCCGAGGCCGGAGTGAACTCGTCGGTCTTCGACGGGTTCATGCGAACTCCGGTCGAAGCATCCAAGCTCGATTCGGCGGCTACGCGATAGGCGAAGGCAGACTCACCGTTGGCTGCGGCCAAGGCTACAAGCTCACCCCAGGCAACCGGCTTGCCTTTGGCGGCGTAGAACGAGGCAGGTCGCACGCTGATGAACGCACCATCTGCATCGAATAGGTCGTCGAACACCGGAGCCAGTGCCGGGTTCTCGCTAACCTGCGCGATGAGCAGTGCAGCCAAGTTGTCGCTGACAACTAGGTCATCAACGGCAGCCACTCGAGCGAGCTCGGCCTTGCGCGAGTCGAGAATCTCGGCGACCAGGCGGGTTGGCTCAACGCCGTTGCCGTCGGTTTCGAAAAGCTGGTTCATCTGAAGCATGGTGAGCATGGTCTGCGCGTCGGCCTCTGACTCGCTGATCGCCTCGCGGTAGCCGAGCACAATGACCTCGTCGTAGCGCTTGCCCGATGCTGCGGAGATTAGTTCGTCGATGTCACCAGACACCGATGAGAAGCTCACTTTGAGCTTGCCGAACTTCAGAGATTCAAGCTCGGATGCTGCCACGAACTTCGACTGAGCGACGATGTGCACCGACGAACCGGTTGGCAAATAGCCCGAAAGCTCGTTTAGCACCGAGCGACCCATTGACGACCATCCGATCACCAACAGGTGTTCTGCCTTTGGCTTGACTGCGGTCGGAGCCTTGTACTTCTTGTTTGCGATTGCTTCGGCAACGCCGGTGTAGACCACCTTGTCATCGTCTTCGGCAACTGCGATGAACTTGGTGCCTGCCTTGAGAACGGTCTTGGCAGCCGGGTTTAGCTCAGGGGTGCCGTCTGGGTGCACGATGCCGATCACCGATGCGGTGTTGAACGCGAGCAGCGCATCGCGGTAGGTCTTGCCGGTGAGGGCAGGAACCTCGGTGAAGTAGATTTCGTCGCCATCGAAGTCGATGAGGTCGAGGGTCACGGCGGCGAGACCTGGCTGGCGGCTGGCCTGTGCGGTCACGCGGGCGATGACGTCGTGCGAACGAATCGCGATTACCTTGCCGTTGGTTGCGGTGTGCAACGCTTCGGCGGTGTGTGGGTCGTCAAGCTCGGCAACCATAATTAGGTCTGGGTTGGTGTTGACGGCCTTGACAGCAAGCACGGTCGAAACCACGGTTGCATCGCCAGCCGAGTCGGCATCGAGAATGATGACCGACTTTGCGTTCGAGATGTTCGCACGCTTTAGGTCTAGCGGGTTGGTTGGGTCACCGGTTCGGGTGATTACCTTGAGCTTGCCCAAGCCCTCTGCGCGTGACTCGATTTCGTCTTCCATGAACTCACGTTCGTGGGTCGAGAAGATGACGACCTTTGCGTTACGAACATTCGAGTTTGCTACGGCAAGCTCTTTCAGAATCGGGAACACGCGGTTCGACCATCCGAGAATTAGGGTGTGGCCGTTGTCGATGACCGGGCTCTTACCCTTGCGAAGACGAGTGAACGCGCGGTTGATTGCACCAACGATGAAACCTGTCACGCTACCGGCAACGGTAATGGTGATGGCCCAGTTGATGAGACCGACAAGGCGATCGGCCCAGTTGGCCTCGGTGCCACGGCCGGTGAGACCAGCGAACGAAGACCAGAAGGTTTCGAAACTCCATGGGGCGAGTGGCGCGGTTTCTGGCAGCAGCAAGAACGGCAACGCGTAGAGCGCGTATTTGACGATAACTACGAGAATCGACAAGATGATGAGCGCGATGAACATGTAGAGCACGAATGCCCCGCTGCGCGCGATCGAGTTATCGAAGTTGTAGCGAATCTTGGTCCAGGTGCTCACCTTCGAGCGCTGCTGCGGGGTGATCTCACCCTGAGCGCCCTGGCCGTATGAACGTGTTTCTGCATCTTTATTAGGCATGCTTGCGATTTTAGCGGCGAACTCACCCTGTGCAAGAGAAAAACCCCGAACCGGCGAACCGACTCGGGGTTTTTACAGCCATTTACTACTTGTTGAAAGTAAGTGTGAATCCGCGCTGAACCTTGTCGGCTGGCTTAGAAATCACGTACTTGTAGCTGACCTTCAGCTTCGGGTTCGCCATTTTGGCGATCCAGCAGCTGGTCTCGGCGCGCTTTAGACCCAGGGTCTTCATCCATGCCTTGGTGCCACCTGGCTTGACGATACCGACGCAGACGAGGCTAGTTGCCTTGCTGTTTGCCTTAACCGTCTTGCGGATTCCCGACTTCATTGCGTCGCTCATCCACCATGAGTTACCGGCCATCTCGCCGAACGAGGTCGACTTGGCTACGGGCTTGACTACAGGCTTTACAACTACTGCCTTGATGGTCTTGTTGCTGGTTGAGAGTTTGACCTCGGTGCCATAACCGGCCTTTGTTCCGGTCACTTCAACGCTGATCACTCCACCAACCTGGTCTGCACCAGGGGTCAAGGTTGACATAGTTGCTCCAGCAATCTCAACACCGTTCAAGAACCACTTGTAGGTCAGAACGACGTCTACGTCCCAGGTGCCTGGGTTCGCGGTTAGCTCATCGCCGACGGTGCCCGAACCGGTGATGGTTGGAACCGGCTTCAAAACCATGACCGCAGTTGAGATCGGGCCGACTGGGCTCGAAGTTGCGTTCTCGGTTACATAGCCTTCCTTGGTGCTGGTCACCTTCACGGTGATTTGGGTTCCAATCTGGGCAAGGGTTGGGGTGTAGGTGCCAGCGGTGGCTCCCACAATCTCAACGCCGTCTGCATACCAGGTGTAGGTAAGGGTGGTTCCGTCATCCCAGGTGCCTGGAACAGCAGTCAGCACGCTAAGCGCTGCACCCGAACCGGTTACGGTCGGTACAGGCTTTAGAACCTGCAGGTCGAGACATGCGTTCGGGAACGCGTATGACAAGAACGGAGTGCCGTCGTTGAAGTCGGCACAGATGGTCCAAACATTGCCTGCCTCAACAGCGTCTTGGCCAATAAGCCAAGAGGCGTTCTCGTAGGTTGCCTTGGTGCGGGCCTCGGTAGCGGTGATGGCCAGCTCGTTGCTGAACGGGTTTCCGCCCTGAACACCAACAAGCTCTGGGCTCCAGAACGAGTTGTTGAACGAACCGTAACCTCCACCGACCAAGCCCTGGGTGCTGCCTGTGGTCGTGACCAAACCAGTTGCGTGAACTCGCTCAGAGGTGCCATCTTCGTTGTAACCGATTAGCGCACCGACGCTGCTCGCGCCCGTCACGTCACCCGTTGCATAAGAGTCAAGAACGTTCGTGTAATAAGCCTCACCGATTAGGCCACCAACAGAGTAGGCCGTTTCGCTGGTAACGTTGCCGGCGGCAAACACCTCAGAAAGGTTTACTTCGTAGGTCTGACCAATAAGACCACCGATTCGGCCTTGACCGGTTGGAACTACGATGTTTGCCGTCGAGTAAGACTTGGTTACCGAGCCGGTGTCCATGTAGCCGATCAAACCACCAATGTCGTAACCGTTGGTGAGGTTCATCGAGCCGGTGAACACAGCTCCGGTGATTTCAGAACCGTCATATAGGCGACCAGCAATACCACCAATTCGACCGCTTCCGGCATCACCGGTGAAAACAACGCTTGAGGTGACGTTCGTCATCTGAACAGCGTCTCCTTGGCCGATCAGACCACCGGTTCGCCCTGTGTCAGAGATATCCATGGTTCCTGAGACGCTCACGTTTGTGAAGGTCGAGTTTCCTGCACGGCCAGCAACACCACCGATGTAACTAGCCCATTCTTCAGTGACAACTGCGACCTGCACTTCGATATTCAAAAAGTCGGTGCCATAAGCCTCGGTGGCCACGATACCCGCGTATGAGTCATCAACCACATTGATGGTTCCGCTCACATCCAGGTTCTTGATAACCGTTCTCTGTGGGCCGCTGCCAACGTAGCCGAATAGCGACTCGTCGCCACCGTCTACGGTGATGCCCTCGATCTTGTGGTTGTTTCCGTCATAAACACCGGTGAAATAGTTGTCGCCAGTGCCAAGTGGGCTAAGCGCAGTGCCGGTTAGGTCGAGGTCTGCAGTTTGCTTGAAGTGGATGTTGTCACCAGAGCACTCGCCGACCTTCGATAGTTCGGCAAGGGTGCTTACCTCATAAGGAGTAGCTTCGCTTCCGTCACCAACTGCGAACGGGTTTACAGCTGCAAGGGTGTCGGTGTCGGTGATTGCTACCGAGCTCGAGAAGTTGTCACCGGGCATGCCACCCCACTCGATGAGGTAGAAGTTTTGTGGGCCACCGAATGAAGGAATGTCATTCCATCGACCGTCGCCATAAACCTCGGCGTAGTCTTCGTCGCCAAATTGGTTCGGCTCACCTGAAGCCCAGCCATTGAATTCGTTGTTTACGGCTCCACCGCCGCCGTCTGCAGTGCCGCTGTAGAACGAGGTGCCAGCTTCAGGGCCGGTCATCCACTTCCAGTCACCTTCGACGTCGCGGTCAGAGGCGCCAAGCCAAGCGTTGTTACCAGCGCCACCCATGACTGTGAACAAGAACTGGTTTTCTTCTGGGCTAGTTATGGTCGCAAGGTAGCCTGGGCTACCGCTCGGGGTGCCATCGAAGGTTGCCTGCTGAGACAGAGTCACTGCATCTTCGTAGCTGACCGGCGTCTTCACTAGTCGGTAGTAGTGGTTGTTGAATACGTTCTTAATACCACCACCGGCTTCAACGGTTGCCGAGATATCAAGACCGCCGCCACAGCCTGAGGTCAGCGAAACCGCGCCGAAGGCGGTCAGCAGTTGGTCTTGGGTTCCCTGAATGAGCAAGCTAGAACCGGGGTTGGTGCTCGAGATCAAGCTGGCGGTTGATGCACCGGTGTTGAAGAATAACGAACCGGTCGGCACGGTCAACGTCATGCTGATCAGCTGGTCTGGTGCAAAGCCCGACAGTGTCGAGGTGCTTAGGTTACCGCCAGTGAGGCTGATGTTGAACGCTGGTGCGTCAACCGCCTGAGCTGGCACGGCGGCCGAACCGAAGATGAGTGCGAATGTCGCTGCTGCAGCAACCGCGATTTTTTTGAACGAGCGCATTGAGTAACCCCTGGATTTGATGTTGTGAAAACCTCTTAGTCCAGCGTAGGGCTATTTTGTACTTTTTTGAGAACTTTTTATATCTTTTTAACCGCGGGTTTACCCTATGTGGGCTAGCGCGAACGCCACAGCACCAAGCTGGTGCGCTTGGTTGGGCGCTGCCCCGGGGCGATGCTTTCGACGCCCGAGTCGCCAGCGGCAAACACGCGACCGCCTGGGCGTTGCATGAGTTCGTTGGCAAGTGTGGCTTCAAGGTCGCGGATGCGCGCCTTGAGCTCGGCGTTTTGGTTCTCTAGTTCGAGCACACGTTTGATGCCTTCGAGGCTCACGCCCTCTGCCGACAAGCGCGCGATTTCGCGCAGTTGCGCGACGTTGCGCATGGTGTAACGACGGCCGCCACCGAGGGTGCGAACCGGAACCACCAAACCCATGCGGTCATATTGGCGCAGGGTTTGGGGGTGCATCACGGCAAGTTCGGCCGCAACCGAAATCACGAAGAGCGGTGTGTTTTCGTCGAGCTGTTCCATGGGCTACAACAACCCCGCCCGGTTCAGCAGATCTTCGCGCGGGTCTTCATCGGGCAACTCGGCCTCGAATTCGGCGAGTAGCTTTTTGGCCTTTTCGCTCACGTGCGAAGGCACGGCAACTTCGACCGCCGCCAGCAAATCGCCAGCGCCCTTGGCCAACTGAACGCCCTTGCCCTTCACTCGCAGCACGCGACCGTTCGGTGTGCCAGGTGCAACCTTTAGCTTGACCGGCTCGCCACCCAAAGTTGGCACCGAGATCGTCGCCCCGAGCACCGCCTCGGCAAAAGTCACCGGCACGCTAACGCGCAGGTTGTTGCCGTCGCGCACGAACACCGGGTGCGGCTTGACCTTGACGGTAATCAGCAGATCGCCCGGCTCGCCGCCGTTCGGCGACTGCTGGCCCTTGCCACGAAGTTTGATCTTTTGACCATCTTGGATGCCCGCCGGCACCTTCACGTTGGTCGGTGCCCCGTCGTCACTAAGTCGCAACTTGAGCGTGGATCCGTGAATCGAATCGATGAAGTCGACCGTTGTGGTCATGGTCATGTCGGCGCCGCGCTGTGGACCGAAGCCACCAAAGCCACCGCGAGCACCGCCACCTCCGAAAAGGTTGGCAAAGACATCCTCGAAGCCTGCGCCACCGGCACCGCCACCGAAACCACCAGGGAACCCGGCACCGCCTTGGCCACCGGCACCGCCGGTAAAGCGAGCACCGCCGCCCATGGCTCGCACCTGGTCATATTCTTTGCGTTGCTCTTTGTCGCCAATAACGCTGAACGCTTCGCTGATTTCTTTGAAGCGGGCCTCGGCCTTGGCGTCACCAGGGTTTGAGTCTGGGTGAAATTGGCGAGCGAGTTTGCGGTAGACCTTTTTTAGCTCGGCGTCAGAAACGTCTTTGGCCACACCGAGAGTCTTATAAAAGTCTTTCTCGAACCAGTCCTGACTTGCCATGACTAACCTTCTGCGGGAATGAAGACCGCAACCTTTGCCGCGCGCAACAAGCGGTCGCCCACCATGTAGCCCGACTCGATCACGTCAGCCACCGTGTTTTCGGTGACGCCGGCCGATGGGGTTTGCACCAGCGCCTCGTGCAGCTCTGGGTCGAACTTGTCGCCCTTAGCGCCAAAAGTTTTGAGTCCGAATTTTTCACCGGATGCTCGCAACTTCGCCACCACTGCCGCAAACGGTGAACCCTCGAGGTCGCCGTGTGCTTCGGCGCGCGATAGGTCGTCGAGTGCAGGTAGCAGCGAGCGCAAAACTTCGGCGATGGCAGCGTTGCGCGAAACATCGCGGTCACGCTCAACGCGTGCGCGGTAGTTCACGAACTCGGCCTGCAAACGCTGAAGGTCGGCAAGAAGCTCGGCCTCTTTGCTAATCGGGCCGGTTGCGTCGACTAGGTCAGCAAGCTCGGCGTCGATCGGGTCGACGGGTGCGTCACCCGCGCTGGCGTCGGCCGGTGCATCCGCGTTTAGATCTTCAGCCGAAGCCGCAGCCTCAGGGTTTTCACCCTGGGCCGCTGCCTCGTCTTTGTTGAACTCGTCAGACATTACTTCTTGTCGTCCTCGTCTTCGACAACCTCGGCGTCGACTACATCTTCTTCAGATGCACCTTCGCCGGCTGCTTCGCCTTCGCCCTCGGCCGATGCGTTGGCATAGATTGCCTCGCCAAGCTTCTGCTGCGAAGTGACCAGCTTGTCGAATGCTGCCTTGATGGCGTCAAAGTCTTCGCCGGCGAGGGCGCTCTTTAGAGCATCCACGTCTGCTTGCACTTCGGTCTTCACGTCTTCAGGCAACTTTTCGTCGTTGTCTTTGATCAGCTTTTCGGTTTGGTAGACAAGCTGCTCGCCCGAGTTGCGGGTTTCTTGCTCTTCGCGGCGCTTCTTGTCTTCGGCTGCGTGCTCTTCGGCCTCGCGAACCATGCGCTCGATGTCTTCTTTCGGCAGTGAGCCGCCACCGGTGATGGTGACCGAAGCCTCTTTGCCGGTGCCCTTGTCTTTAGCAGACACGTGCACGATGCCGTTGGCGTCGATGTCGAAGGTGACCTCGATCTGTGGAATGCCGCGAGGTGCCGGGGCAATGCCACCTAGATCGAAGTTGCCGAGGTGCTTGTTGTCGCGAGTGAATTCACGCTCACCCTGGTAAACCTGGATGCTCACCGAAGGCTGGTTGTCGTCGGCGGTGGTGAAGGTTTCGCTTCGCTTGGTCGGAATCGCGGTGTTGCGCTCGATCAGCTTGGTCATGATGCCACCCTTGGTCTCGATACCGAGGCTAAGTGGTGTCACGTCGATTAGCAGAACGTCTTTGCGCTCACCCTTTAGAACACCGGCCTGAAGCGATGCACCAACGGCTACGACCTCGTCAGGGTTTACACCCTTGTTCGGCTCGCGGCCACCGGTGAGGCTCTTGACCAATTCGGTCACTGCCGGCATGCGGGTTGAACCACCGACGAGCACAACGTGTGCAATGTCGGCGACCTTCACGCCTGCTTCTTTAATGACGTCGTTGAACGGCTTCTTGGTGCGCTCGAGTAGGTCTTCGGTCATCTGCTCGAACTGAGCACGAGTCAAAGTTTCGTCTAGGTTGGCTGGGCCGTTCTCGGTGAGCGACAAATAAGGCAACTGGATGTTCGCGGTGGTCGACTGCGAAAGCTCCTTCTTTGCCTGCTCTGCTGCTTCTTTCAAACGCTGTAGCGCGATCTTGTCTTTCGACACATCTACGCCGGTGGTTTCTTTGAACTTCTTCACTAGGTAGTCAACAACGCGCTGATCCCAGTCGTCACCACCGAGGCGGTTGTCGCCCGAGGTTGAGCGAACCTGAATGGTCGAGAAGTCGTCGTCTTTACCCACTTCGAGAAGCGAAACGTCGAAGGTTCCGCCACCGAGGTCGAACACCAAGATGAGTTCGTCTTCTTTACCCTTGTCGAGACCATAGGCCAGTGCCGCAGCGGTTGGCTCGTTGATGATGCGCAGAACGTTTAGGCCTGCGATCTCACCGGCGTCTTTAGTTGCCTGGCGCTCGGCGTCGTTGAAGTAGGCCGGAACGGTGATAACCGCGTCGGTAACTGCTTCGCCAAGGTAGGTCTCTGCGTCGCGCTTTAGCTTGGCCAAAATGCGAGCTGAGATTTCTTGCGGGGTGTAGTTCTTGTCGTCGACTGCGAACTTCCAGTCGGTGCCCATGTGACGCTTGACCGACGCGATGGTGCGGTCAACGTTGGTGACGGCCTGGCGCTTTGCGGTCTCGCCGACTAGCACCTCGCCGTCTTTAGTGAATGCAACCACCGATGGGGTGGTGCGAAAGCCCTCTGCGTTAGCGATAACGGTGGGCTCGCCACCTTCCAGCACGCTAACCGCGCTGTTGGTGGTGCCGAGGTCAATACCTACTGCACGTGCCATGTTTGTTTCTCCTTTAATATGCCCGGCCCTTTATTAACCCGCAGCACTTACTGTTCTTTTCTTCTAACTCGACTCAAAGTTGAGCCTCATTGACTCAAGTTTGCGACGAGATTTTCGCAATGTCAAGTTTCTTTGCTGAGAGTTGAGTGTGAATGACTCAACTTTGCCAAAATGACGAATCGGCAACGATTTCGCAAACACCCGCGAGCGCTCTGTCGCCTGCGCCACCGCGGGTCTAGGGTGAAGCCATGACAAACACCGCCGTTGCTGCGCCAAAGAAAAACTCCACCTGGGCTTGGGCTCTTTGGGACTGGGCCGAACAGCCCTACCCCACCATCATGCAGACCTTCATCTTTCCGGTCTATCTGGCTGGCGTGGTGGCAACTGCGGCACAAGACGCCGATGTGGCGCTCGGATGGACGACCGCAATCGCTGGCGTAATTCTCGCGTTGATCGCCCCGGTGCTCGGTCGCCGCTCAGACATCAACGGTCGCCGCAAGTTCTGGCTAATGGTCAACACCTACATCTTGGTTGTCATCATGGTGGCCTCGTTCTTCGTCGAGCCCAAGGCAGAGTTCTTCTTGTTCGGCCTCGTGCTCTATGGCCTCGGTTCGATCATCCAAGAATCGGCATTCATCAACTACTACGCCATGCTCAAGCAGGTTTCGAACGTGAGCAACATCGGCAAGATCAGTGGTTTTGCCTGGGGCTTGGGTTACCTCGGTGGAATCATCCTCTTGATGTTCTCGCTCGTGGCATTCGTGTTGCCAGATGTGCCGATGTTCGGCATTCCAACCGATGGCTCGCTAAACATTCGCTCAATCTTCTTGTTCAGCGCGGTGTGGACTCTCGTGTTCTCGATTCCGCTGATGCTGTTTGTGCCTGAGACCGCTAAGCGTGCGGGCGCTGCGAAAGAAAGCCTCGCGCAGTCTTATGCAAACACGGTGCGTGACCTGAGCGTGCTTCGTCGCCAGGCACCAGAGACCTTCAAATTCTTGATCTCGAGCGCCATCTACCGCGACGGACTTGCCGGCGTTTTCACCTTTGGCGCGGTGCTCGGCACCCTGGCCTTCGGTTTCAACCAAACCTCGATCATCTTCTTCGGCATCGCAGCGAATGTGGTTTCGGGTCTCGGCGCAGTTATCGGTGGCATCTTGGATGACCGCATCGGCAGCCGCACTGTAATTCTTGGTTCGCTCGTCGGTCTGATAATTTCGGGCACTTCGGTGTTCGTCTTTGCCGACCAAGGCCCAATCACCTACTGGGTCTTCGGTCTAGCGCTGTGCCTCTTCGTTGGCCCAGCTCAGGCTTCGAGCCGAACCTTCGTTTCGCGCTTCACCCCGGCCGGTCGCGAGGGCGAGGTTTTCGGTCTCTACCAACTCACCGGTCGCGCCATCTCGTTCTTGTCTGGAACGTTATGGGCGCTCAGCATCATGGCCGCCGAGGCAGCTGGTGTGAAGGGTAACACCACGGTCTATGGCATCTGGGGTTTGATCGCCATCATCGCGGTTGGCTTCGTGTTGCTGACCCGCGTGCACCCGCGCCCAAGCGTTATCGACTAAACAAAACCTAGGGGGTCGCCGTGTCAAACCAACTCGATTTTCAACTTTCGGCTTGGCCGGCTCAGCGCGAGCAACGAGCGGCCGATGGCGAGCAATTCGACAAACCGCGACCGGTCGAGCACTTCTTCACCTTCAAAAACAAAAACGACGCCGAAGCCGCAGTGGCAGAGCTTCGCTCGTTGAATTTTGAAGCGGATGTCACAAAACGCGGCCTCTTCAAAACCCTCGTCTACGCAAGCCATTTTTCAGACCTGCGCGACCAAACCGTCACCGAGCTTCTCACCACCGTGGTCAGTGTCGCCGAAAGGCACTCAGGTGTCTACGACGGATTTGGCGCCTTCATCGAGGCTCCGTAACCAAGGGTTTTTATGGAATCACTGAAAATCGTGCCCAAGAGCATTCGTAAGACTATTACGGGCGGTCACTACCCTGGAGTATTCGCGACTTGGCTGGTCTATGGCCTCAGAGCACGAAAGGCTCTGCGACTAAATCAGGAATCTCTGAATCTAGAGCAACAAGCCGTTCTTGTTGCGTACGCAGTCTCTAACCTAAGAAAGTCGGTTGCGTTTTTTGCCAGTTTCGTGCCCTGGGCTGTTTACGTGGTCTATACCGAAATGCTTCCAGAGCAAGACATACAGTCCAATTTCTACATCTGGGCTGCTGCGACTGTAATTTGCCCATTTTTGGGGTGGCGTTTGAGTAGAAAGCCACTGACGGCATATGTTCAAAAAGCACCCGTGAGTTGATCGAGCCGCTAGATCAGCGCGACTAGTGATTCAGCGGGGCTAGTAAGTTACTGAAGTTGCGTTTCAACGGCACCATCCCGAGAGTAGCGGGCAAGTTTCATCGCCCTTGCACCGTCAGTGAATATGCCCGCGAAAACTACGGAGCTTTTGCGCAACACTGCCGCAAAGTTCGCTCCAAAAGATTTTTCCCTGTGAACTAACTGTGAACGCACCCAGCCAATCCTTTTCTAGATGGCTTCCTTCAGGCGCCCAAGAAATTTCATACTGTGCCAAATACTCGCTAATTCGTGACCTTTCCCCATGAATTACGTCGTCCAGCACCGTGCCCTCAAATTGGTTGCCAATGTCGATTTCATCGTTGAAGCACACCACTAATCCTTAGGTTTCAGAACCTCAACCCACGACGCGATCACAAAGAGACCCATCGCCCCGCCTATCCCAGTCGCCCCGTAAAAGAGTTTGTAGAGCGACCAATCTGCCAAGTTTAGGTAGCCGACAAATAGCATTGCGGCAGAAAGGGGTAGCGCCCAAAAAAGCGGAAGCAACCTAATTAGAGGTTTGGACTTGATTCTCGATGCCACCATGAGAAGTGCACTCACCTGGGCAACCATGCTGCAAACGAAAAGAATAACCACTCCCTCAGCAGAAAACACAAGAGTCTGGTCCAGGCGCGATATAACTGCTTCGAATGATTGCGTGTGCCTACCGGAACTCGCTCGCCCCCCGAAAACCCAAAGTAGGGTGATGCTTAATGTCGTCGCTGAAGCTGACATAAAGACGAGAAAAAAACTGCGCCTTGACGGAGCTTTTACTAAGTCATCTGTATTCGGAGCAGGATGCAGTAACTCTGCGAAACCTACTTTGCTTGACACTGTCAACAGGAACTGAACGTACCTAGGGAGAGATTTCATCACTAATTACCTTTTTCCATGGTTACTAGCCGCGCCTACCTATGTATGTCTTTCGAGGTGGTGGGGGATTTTTACTACTCGGGTTTTCGGGGTCCAAAATCAAGAACTCTAGAACTGCCCCGATAACAACAGTGAATCCCTGCTCAACCAAAAACGGCACTGATTTACCACGCAGTTTACTCTTGAGTATCCCCTTCAGTGCGGCTATGGCAGACGGGGACAAATAGCCCGCAAGCGCCCCGGCGACTCCCGAGATTACTAACTCTACAAATGAAAACTTGCTCCCCGAGGTCCTAGATTTAGGACCCCAAGTCAAGTTGATTCCCTGTGAGACAACGTTAGCAAGTAGTCCGAGAACAATCGAAACGATTGCCCCCATAGCCGGATTCGCCTTGGTAAACAAAAAACTAGCAATCCAAGCTACGGAATCGAGCCCAAACTCAATTAAATCCATCCCATTTTGATCGATTTGAAAAAGCCCATTGAAGTCGTTTTTGTTGATTGGGTCGTTTGGGTAGGTGTAGGTGGTTTCGTTTCCGCCAGTGACCGGGTCTGGGCTAGTGAATTGGTTGGTTACTGGGTTGTAGAGTCGTGCACCCATCAAGATCAGGCCTTGACT
>JBIKSH010000031.1:0-3777 GCA_044348705.1 Rhodoluna sp.
AACCTGAAAGACTCAGGCGTCGATGTAGTGGTTGGTCTGCAGTCAGGTTCAAAGAGCAAGGCAGTTGCCGAAGAGGCTGGCCTCAAGGTGCTCACCCCTGCTGAAGCTGCAGCTTGGGCAGATGTCATCATGATTCTTACCCCAGACCCAGTTCAGCGTCACGTCTACGCATCAGACATCGCTCCGAACCTAAGCGCCGGTAAGGCACTTGTGTTCGGTCACGGTTTCTCAATTCGCTACGGCTTCATCAAGCCGCCAGCCGACGTCGACGTGTTCCTAGTGGCCCCTAAGGGCCCAGGCCACCTGGTTCGCCGCGAGTACATCGGTGGCAAGGGTGTTCCAAACCTGATCGCCGTTGAGCAAGATGCAAGCGGACACGCTTTTGAGCTAGCGCTGAGCTACTCGAAGGCAATCGGTGGAACCCGTGCGGGCACCATCAAGACCACCTTCACCGAAGAGACCGAGACCGACCTGTTCGGTGAGCAGGCTGTTCTTTGTGGTGGCGCTTCGCAGCTCGTCATGTATGGCTTCGAGACTCTAACCGAGGCTGGTTACCAGCCAGAGGTTGCCTACTTCGAGGTTCTGCACGAGCTTAAGCTCATCGTTGACCTGATGTACGAAGGCGGCATCGCCAAGCAGCGTTGGTCGGTTTCGACTACCGCCGAGTACGGTGACTACGTTTCAGGCCCACGCGTTATCGGCCCAGAGGTCAAGGAGCGCATGAAGGAAGTTCTAGCCGACATCCAAGACGGCACCTTCGCGAACCGCTTCATTGCTGACCAGGATGCTGGCGCGCCAGAGTTCAACGCACTTCGTGCCAAGGGTGAGGCTCACCCAATCGAGAAGGTTGGCCGCGAACTGCGCAAGCTGTTCTCTTGGTTGCGCAAGAGCGACAACGAGGGTGACTTCGTTGAGGGCTCGGCTGCTCGCTAGTCCCAAGTCTGTTTTGAAAACCCGTCACTTCGGTGGCGGGTTTTCTTTTTTGCGAGATTTTGTATACCCTAGGGGGTATACTAAAAATACGTTTCAAGTAAGGAGAAATCTATGTGTGCACCAACTTCTTGCGGCACTTGCGGCAAAGTTACCTGGGCTGGTTGCGGCCAGCACATCGAAGAGGCCCTAGAGGGCTTTTCGCAAGACCAACTCTGCACCTGCGCTGAGTAAATAGGTTTTAGTCGAGGTCGATTTCGACGAGCGGTCTAGCTTTGACCTGCTTGACGAAGTCGGCCTCTTCTTTTGCCCAGTCACTTTCGGTGACGAACTGAACGTTTACCGATCGTCCCAGGTAGTTTTCGATGCGGGCGGCGGCGCGTGAAGCCTCGATGCGGTTGACGTAGCCAACTAAAAGCAAATCAACCTCGTGCGGGTCTGGCCCCACCTCGCGCTTGAGTCGTGAAGCCCAAGCTCCAAAGAGATACGCGTGTTCGATTCCATCCACGCCATAGAGAGCAGCCGGTAAAACCGCAGCCGGCCCATACGAGTAAGCGATGATCTGCTTGATGGAGTCGAAGAGCAGGTGCGTTCGGTTGACCTGAACTAGTTTTGCTCGACCAAAAGTCTTGGCGGTGACGATGCGGTCGTCGAGTAGGCGATCAACCTCGCGCATGGCGGTTGGCACGCTGGTGCGGGCGAATCGGGCCAGGTCAGAGATGCTGAACCCCTCGTCTGGGTTCATAAACAATTGCGCCAAAATCAGCCCCTGAGTGTCGCTTCGCAGCAGGGGAGATAACGCCGGCTTCTCTTGTTTCATTTATCGAAACATAACGCATGTTTATTGAAAAAGTCAATGCGTGGCGTTTGTTTTGGGTGGCATACACTCGAAAATACGCTCCGAGGTCGTAGCTACTTGCTCCCTCGCAGAACCCCACTCGAGCATCCACTTTCAAAGGAAACCATGTCTAAGCCAGTCGTTCTAATCGCCGAAGAACTTTCACCTGCAACTCTCGAAGCCCTTGGCCCAGACTTCGATGTGATCAACGTCGACGGCACCGACCGCCCAGCTCTGCTCAAGGCGCTTGCCAACGCAGATGCCATCTTGGTTCGTTCGGCAACACAGGTTGATGCAGAAGCCATCGCGGCGGCACCAAAGCTCAAGGTTGTCGCTCGCGCCGGTGTCGGTCTCGACAACGTAGACATCAAGGCGGCAACCACCGCTGGTGTCATGGTGGTCAACGCGCCAACCTCTAACGTCATCTCGGCGGCAGAGCTTGCTATCGGTCACATCTTTGCCCTAGCCCGCTTCATTCCTGACGCCAACGCTTCGCTCAAGGCTGGCGAGTGGAAGCGCTCAAAGTTCACCGGCGTCGAACTCTACGAGAAGACCATCGCAATCATCGGTCTCGGTCGAATCGGTAGCCTCGTCGCCGAGCGCCTGCGCGGTTTCGGTGCCTCACTGATCGGTTACGACCCATACGTGACCCCTGCCCGTGCCGAGCAGATGAGCGTTGAGCTCGTCTCGCTCGAAGACGCCATGAAGCGCGCTGACTTCATCACCATTCACATTCCAAAAACACCAGAAACCACCGGGATGATCGGCGAAGCGCAATTCGCGATCGCCAAGCCAGAGCTGCGCATCGTCAACGCTTCGCGCGGTGGCATCATCGACGAGAACGCTCTGTATGCAGCGCTCAAGTCGGGCCGCATCGCGGGTGCCGGTCTCGACGTTTTCGTGCAAGAGCCGCCGACCGGGTCACCACTTCTGGAGCTAGACAACATCATCGTGACACCTCACTTGGGAGCATCCACTGATGAGGCTCAAGAAAAGGCTGGCATCTCGGTGGCCAAGTCGGTTCGTTTGGCTCTTGCCGGCGACCTAGTGCCAGACGCCGTGAACGTAGCCGGTGGCAACATCGACGCTTCGGTCAAACCGGGCATCTCGCTGATGGAAAACATGGGACAGATTTTGTTCGGCCTTTCGGGAGGCAACGTTGCGGTCATCGAAGTTGAGGTTCGCGGCGAGATCGCGGCCCACGATGTTTCGGTGCTCAAACTTGCCGGGCTCAAGGGCTTCTTCGAGAACGCCGTGACCGACCAGGTTTCTTATGTGAATGCACCTCTGCTCGCCGAGCAGCGTGGCGTCGATGTGAAGCTTGTGGTTGACTCGCGCAGCGACGAATACCGCAACGTCACCAGCATCAAGGCAACCCTCGCCGACGGAACCACCGCTTCGGTTTCGGGAACGGTTATCGGCCCGAAACTGGCACAAAAGATTGTTGCCATCAACGGTTACGAGGTTGAGTTGGCAATGGCCGAACACCTCGTGCTCATGGTCTATGGCGACCGCCCGGGCATCGTGGCTGTCTATGGTCAGGCATTTGCCGAAGCCGGCGTGAACATCGCAGCTATGCAGATTGCCCGCCAGCAAAAAGGCGGCAAGGCGTTGTCGGTTATTACCGTCGACTCACCTGTGCCAGCCGAAGTGCTGGAGCGTGTGCGAGTTGCAATTGAAGCCGACACCATGAAGGCGATCGAGATAACCGTTCACTAACCGCGCGCGGCGGCTGCTTGGGCCAGTGCCCAGGTGGTGTATCCGCCCGAAAGGTTCAGCGAACTCACGCCGAGCCCAGCCAAAATCTGACTGGCGGTGTGGCCGCGCTGCCCGACCGCGCAGTGCACGATAACTTTGCCGGTCTTCGATGCAAGCTCACGAACCTCTTCGATGCGATCGCGTACCTCATCAACCGGAATCAAAGTCGAACCTGGGATGCTCGCGCTTGCGTTCTCACTCGCGGTGCGCACATCGATCACTGGGTGAGCGGTTTGCGCAAGTTCGGTTGC
>JBIKSH010000011.1:0-38283 GCA_044348705.1 Rhodoluna sp.
CGCCACAACTGGATGCTCCGCCTGGCCTAATGCGCATCGCAAAGTTCACCATTGCCGGCGAAGTTCGCTTCGGTCTAGTCGACGGCCCTGAGTTGGTCGTGTTCAAGGGTCACCCGCTGTTCTCTGGTTACGAAACCACGGGTGAGCGAGTGGCACTCAAAGACGTTCAGTTGCTGCCACCTACGTTGCCAACATCCAAGATTGTTTGCATCGGCAAAAACTACGCTGACCACGCCGCCGAGATGGGCGGCGAGGCTCCAAAAGAACCGCTCATTTTTCTAAAGCCAACCACTTCGTTGATCGGCGACGGCGAGACAATCGTGCTGCCTGCCATTGCCGAGCGCGTTGACCATGAGGGCGAGCTCGCCATTGTGATCGGTGATGTTGCCAAGAACGTGACCGAAGCGGATGCGCTCGACTATGTCTGGGGTTTCACAATCGCCAACGATGTGACCGCCCGCGACATTCAAGACCGTGACGGCCAGTGGACTCGCTCAAAGGGCTTCGACACCTTCTGCCCGCTTGGGCCGTGGATCGAGACCGATTTTGTGGTGGATGGTCAGACTCTAGAAACTCGCGTCGATGGAGAACTTCGTCAGCACGCCAGCGTCGATCTTCTGATTCACAAGGTGCCGCGCATCATCGCCCACGTTTCGCAGGCGATGACCCTGCTGCCGGGCGACGTGATTCTCACCGGAACCCCAGCGGGCATCGGGCGCATCGAAAGCGGTCAGGTGGTCGAGATTTCGATCGAGGGCATCGGCACGCTAACCAACCCCGTCGCCGCGGCTAACGGCTAAACGCGGCCAAAAACTCTGCGAGCGTGAGCTTTGATTCGGCGGGGTGCTTCAGGTGAGCATCCGCGCTGATTGCATAGGTGTTGCGGCGACCGGTCTTAGTTGCCGTGACAAAACCGCCCGCCACCAAATCTGAAATGATGCCCTGCGTTGCGCGCTCGGTGATTCCAACGGCGGCAGCGATCTCTTTGACGCGAATGTCTGGATTCTTGGCAACCTGAACGAGCACGTGCCCGTGGTTTGAAAGAAATGTCCAGCTCATGTTCACTAGTCTACGAAACGCGTTGCCAAAATACTGAAAACTAATACCTGATTTAGATTTCTGGTATTGTTTTAGTCGTGCCCGACTTATCAGCAGCAATTTCAAGCCTGACCTCAGTCTCAGTTCTGGTCTTCGTTCTCGGTTTTCTAGCCGCCCGCCTCAAAAGCGACCTTCGCGTTCCCGACCAGATCTACACCTTCATCTCGATGTTCTTGCTCTTCGGCATCGGTCTCAAAGGTGGCGTGGGGCTAAGCACCATCAACCTCAGCACCGCAGTGGTTCCGCTTGCGCTGACCGTTGGCCTGGGCATCCTCGTGCCTTTTCTCGCCTATCTGACGCTGCGCTACACCACCAAACTCGGGCGAATCGACCTCGGTGCAATCGCCGCCCACTATGGCTCAACCTCGCTGGTCACCTTCTCGGCAGCGCTGGTGTTTCTCGAGAACCTCAAGATCGAATACGGCGGCTATGCCACGGCGCTGCTCGCTGTAATGGAGATTCCGGGTCTGATCATCGGTATCTACCTTGGTTCGCGTCGCCCCGAAAGCAAGGCGGTCGCTACCAAACTCAACTGGGCCGAAACCATGCACGAAATATTGCTCAGCAAATCAATCGTGCTGCTGGTGGGCGGTCTGCTCATCGGCTACGTGACCGGCGCGGTCGGCTATGCCAAGGTCACGCCGATGTTCGTAGACCTGCTGCCGGGCGTTCTGGCACTCTTTCTTATGCATCTCGGTTTCGTGGCTGGTTCGCAGCTCGAAAAACTCAAAGGTGTCGGCCTCAAACTGATTAGCTTCGGCATCGTCTTTCCGATATTTGCGGGGATGCTCGCCGTGGCCCTCGGCCGTATGGCAGGCCTTGGCGTCGGTGACTTGACGGTGCTTGCGGTGCTGGCTGCCAGCGCTAGTTACATCGCCGCCCCGGCCGCCGTGTCGGTTGCGCTACCGAAGGCCAACCACGGGCTAGCTATCACCGCGGCGCTCGGAGTTACCTTTCCGTTCAATCTGACGTTGGGCATCCCGTTGTATTTGACCTTCTCCCAATTCTTAGTCAATTCGTTGTAGTCTGACTGCAAGATATTCGATTTGGGGGCATTATGAAATCTCTTTGCGTTGCAGGTGCAACACTCGCGATTACTCTCTGCACGTTGGTTCCTGCTCAGGCAAGCGACGAGAGTTCAGAACCCGATGAAGTTCAGGTCATCTCTGTTGTCGATGTGTACCAGAGTTCAGACGACGCCATAGCCGAAGAGCCTTTAGACGAGTCGGCAGGCGAGGAGCTTTCGGGTGAGCCCGATGCCGTTATTGAACCGACAGAACTAGACGCGGTTATTGCCGCCGCCGAGGAACACCTCTCCCAATTCGAAAACATCCGGGTCGTTTCCATAGCCTGGGACCTTGAGGCCGGTGTCGTGGTGATTCTGGCAGACAAACCAGAGCAAGAAACATTCGATTACCTCATGTCGCTTGGGGTTGCCGTTCGGGTGATCGACATCGATACGCCATTCGATGAGGCGCGGTTCGAAGCCGCCATGGAACGCTACTTTAAGGCCCTTGCCGGGAGCGAACTCAGTGCTGGGTTCAATGTCGACCAGCAAAACCGCCAGATCGTTATATCGTGCGACGAGACAACGGCAACTTTTCTCACCGAAATGTTTTGGGAAGATGTAGATTTCGAACTTGTTCGTTTTGAGCTGGCTGATTGGGGGCCCGCTCTAGATGAACGTGGCGTGGTTTCGGAGTCGACCGTAGACCCCTCGGTGATACGGTCAAACGAAACTCCTGTTGCGCTTGCCCTCGCCAATGAGCCGGTTTCAGAACTTTCACCAGCCGCGCCGTCAGTTGTCAAGGTTCCCGGTGAGCAGGTTATCGGTGACTCCAGCAAAACTGAAACTAAACCAGAGTCGGTTGACCAGACATCCACTTTGACTTCTACCGAACCATCCTCGACTGTTGGTTTTGCTCTGCCTCTTATTGCACTTTTGACAGGCCTCACTTTGGCTGGCTGGCGCTTTGCGCAGAAACGATTCAAGAAACTTTCATAGCCCCTCGCCTAAACTTGAGGTCATCATGACTTCGACTTCAATCACCGCGCCTTTTTCGACCGCAACCGGCTCTGACGTTGTGGTGCGCTTTTGCCCGTCACCGACCGGCACCCCGCACGTTGGCCTGGTTCGCACCGCTTTGTTCAACTGGGCATATGCGCGTCACACCGGCGGCAAGTTCGTTTTTCGCATTGAAGACACCGACGCAGAGCGCGACAGCGAAGAATCATTCGAGATGATTCTCGAGGCCCTGAACTGGCTAGGTCTGAACTGGGATGAAGGCGTGGGCGTCGGCGGGCCAAACGAGCCTTACCGCCAGTCGCAGCGCACCGACATTTACCTCGAGGTAATCGAAAAGCTAAAGGCTGCTGGACACCTTTATGAGTCATACATGACCGGTGAAGACATCGACGCCCGCAACGAGGCAGAGGGCCGCGCCAAGCAGCTCGGCTATGGCAACTGGGAGCGCGACGAGAGCGAGCGCACCAATTACCGCAAGGCCGATGCGACTCCTGCCCTGCGCCTTCGCGTGCCAGACGTCGACATCTCGTTCACTGACCTAGTTCGCGGCGAAATCACCTTTCCGGCCGGCTCGTTTCCTGACTTCGTGGTGGTTCGCCCGAACGGTCAGCCGCTCTACACGCTGGTAAACCCAGTGGATGACGCATTGATGGGCATCACGCACGTGCTTCGCGGCGAAGACCTGCTCTCGTCGACGCCGCGCCAGATCGCGCTCTACAACGCCATGGTCGACGCTGGCATCACCAAGTTCATTCCTCAGTTCGGCCACCTGCCATATGTGATGGGTGAGGGTAACAAGAAGCTCAGCAAGCGCGACCCAGAGTCGAACATTTTTCACCACCGCGACCGCGGCTTCATTCCAGAGGGTTTGCTCAACTACCTAGCGCTGCTCGGTTGGGGCATCAGCGCTGAGCGCGACATTTTTAGCCTGCAAGAACTAGCCGAAAACTTTGACGTCGCAAATGTGAACCCGAACCCTGCCCGCTTCGATCAGAAAAAGGCCGACGCGATCAACGCGGCGCACATTCGCTTGCTCGGGGCCGACGACTTTGCCGTGCGCCTGGTGCCCTACCTGCAAAGAGACGGTGTCGTGGGCGCAGACCTTACCGCCGAGCAGCTTGAGATTTTGAAGGGCGCTGCCCCGCTCATCCAAGAGCGAATTGTGGTGTTGAGCGAAGCTGCACCGATGCTCGGTTTCTTGTTTGTGAAGGCCGACCAGATTCGCTACGACGCGGATGCACTCGAGGGCATGCCCGAGAACACCAACGCCGTGCTGTTTCACGCGGGTGAGGCACTCGAAGCGATTGATGAGTTCACTACCGAGAACATTCAGCAGGCGCTAAACACCGCGCTAATCGAAAAGCTCGAGCTGAAGCCACGCATCGCGTTTGGCCCTCTGCGCACCGCAATCTCGGGCCGCCGCATCTCACCACCGCTGTTCGAGTCGATGGAAATTCTTGGCAAGCACGAAACTCTTGAGCGCCTGAAGGCGTTTGCTCGAACTCACTGCACCGACTAAACTGAACAGTCGAGCGCAGGCTCGGTTTCATACCTTGGGGTATGGTGTAATTGGCAACACGGAGGTCTCTGGATCCTTTGTTCTTGGTTCGAGTCCAGGTACCCCAGCAAAATCACCAGTCGAGAAATCGGCTGGTTTTTTGTTTAACCAGGCTTCGGGTGTTGGTGCTCGGTGGCATCATTGAGCCATGAACCTCGTAACGCTCGGCTCTTGGGTCGCCATCATCGCCTTCTCGGTCATCTCACTCTTTCAAATCGCTCTAATCGCAGGTGCACCTTGGGGCGAATACGCCTTCGGGGGAGCGCATAAGGGAAAGCTTCCGGTGAGTTTTCGGGTCGGCAGCGCCTTCACGCTAGCTCTCTACGCTGGCATCGTCGGGCACTATCTTGCCCAGGCAGGTGTGCTCACAAAATTCTTGGATGCTGGGCTCAACGGCATCGCCAATTGGGCGCTCGTCGCTCTGAACGTCTTCAGCCTGCTGGCCAATAGCCTCACGCAGAGCCAGAAAGAGAAAACCATCTGGGCTCCGGTGGCGTTTGTGATTTTGCTCGCGAGCCTTTTGGTTGCGATCGGCTAGGTTGCCATTCGCGGCTGCGTTAGCGCAGCATCCGCTCTCTAAAACTCGAGAGATTGCCCATCTTGTAGGTAAGTGAACTCGCCGCCACCGGCCTCGGTCACCATTTTGACGCGACCGTTATTCAGCGCGTGGCCGTGGTCACTTAGCAGGGCGTTGTGGGTGGCAAAACTCTTGCGCGGCCCCACGGCTGCGACAAAATCCATCACGTCGCCAATCTTGAGCCACGGTGCCGAAGTGGGGCAGGCCAGCATTTCTACCGGGCGGTCTGGCTGAGTGTATGAATCGCCGGGGTAGTAGAGGCGGTCGTCGACCATCACGCCCGTGTTCTGCACCAGCGGCAGGCTTCGGTGAATCTCTTGGTGCAGGTCGCCAAAGAACTCGAGTTCAAAACCGCCAACGCTGTGCCAGTCTCCGTGGTGCACGGCAGTCACCGGGTGGTCGGCAAGCTTGGTTCGCACTTCGTCAGGGCCAAAGATTTTCACGTCGGGGTTGCTGGCGCGGATGCTCTGCACCTGCTCGGCATAACAGTGGTCATCGTGCTGATGTGTGATCACTATCGCGACCACATTTTGCACGCCGCCCATCGGTTCGGTATAAGAACCGGGGTCGATGATGAGGCGCTGCCCATCTTTTTCGAGCTCGAGGCAGGCATGACCGTGCTTGGTGATTCGCATTGCCCCAGAATACTGCGGCCTTCGAAAGAGTTAATATCGAATGGCACTGGCGCTTGATATTCGGCGCAATTTTTGTGCGACTAAGTGAGGCATAACGTGAGCAACGAAAAACACCAGCACATGCACGACGACGCCCACGCGTACGCTCACGAAAAGGCCTGCAAGTCGCACGAGGGCGATGCCGGGCTAATGTGCGTGTGCGACCACAACCCGGGCGGCGAATGTCACTGCCCACCCAACGAGTGCAAGTGCGACCAAGAGCATCACCTAATCGGCGAGGTTCAGGTTGGCCACGCCTGCTGTGAACACGGCCGTGACCACGATGACCGTAGCGCCGGTGCTGGTCACGACATGCATTCGGGTCACGCCGGACACCACGGCCACGGCGACCACTCTAACCACGACCCTGCCATTTTCAAGAAGCAGTTCTGGTTCGCCTTTGCGCTCACCGTTCCCGCAATCTACTTCTCGCACGCCATCCAGATGATTTTTGGCTACGAGGCCATTTCGTTCCCGTTCAGCAACTTCATTCCTGCCGTTGCCGGTGCCATTTTGTTCTTCACCGGAGGCCGAGTGTTCTTGACCACCGGTTGGCAAGAGATCAAGGCCAAGCAGCCCGGCATGATGGCGCTGATTGCCATGGCCCTGATTGTGGCTTTCGGCTACAGCGCGACCCTCACCGCATTCGAACTCGCTGGCTCTCCAATCGACGGCATGGATTTCTGGTGGGAACTGGCTTCGTTGGTCACCATCATGCTGCTCGGTCACTGGATCGAGATGTCTTCGATCATGAAGGCACAGAACTCGATGGAAAACTTGGCGGCTCTGCTGCCTAACACCGCCGATCTGATCGACGGCGAGCAGATTACCCGCGTGCCTAGAGCGAGCCTCGAGGTTGGCGACATCGTTCTGGTTCGCCCGGGCGCTTCGGTGCCGGCCGACGGTCTAATCGTTCAGGGTTCATCGCGTGTCAACGAATCGATGGTCACCGGAGAGTCTGCCGAGGTTGAGAAAACCGAGGGTGACGTTGTAATCGCGGGAACCATCAATGCTTCGGCCGCAAAGCTTGGCCAAGGCGCGCTGACCGTTCGAGTAACGGCGGTCGGCTCAGACACCCTGGTCGCCGGAATCATGCGACTGGTGGCCGAGGCTCAAGAGTCGAAGTCGAAGGTGCAGGCACTTGCCGACAGAGCAGCCGGATGGCTGTTCTACTTGGCTCTCGCATCGGCAGCGATCACAGCCATCGTTTGGACCATTCTCGGAACCCAAACGCCAGACTTTGTTCTCGAGCGAGTGGTTACCGTGTTGGTCATCGCCTGCCCGCATGCCCTTGGACTCGCGATTCCGCTGGTCACCGCGATCACGACTGCCAAGGCAGCTCGTAGCGGTCTTTTGATTCGCAACCGCATCGACTTCGAGAGCGCTCGACGTGCCGATGTGGTTCTGTTCGATAAAACCGGCACCTTGACCACCGGTAAGCGCAGCATCCTCGCTGTTAAGTTGGCGCAAAAGTCAGAACTCGCAACCACCGACGACCTGCTGGCGCTAGCCGCTGCAGTCGAGACCAAGTCAGAGCACGTGCTCGGCGAGTCGATTGTTCGCGAGGCAAACCTGCGGGCACTGCGCCTGCCTGGAATCAGCGATTTTAGAGCGCAGAGTGGCCTGGGCGTAAGTGCCCAATGGGATGGCTCAGATGTGCTGATCGGTGGTCCTCAAATGCTCACCGCCAACAAGATTGCACTCGCCGTTCAAGATTTGGTTGCGGTTGCCGACGCAAACGAAAAGGGCAACACGGTTGTCTATGTGGTGATCGACTCGAAGCCTGCCGGATTCATCGAGTTCGGCGACCAGATTCGCGAAAGTGCTGCCGAGGCGGTGTTCCAACTGCAGCGCATGCGAGTGCGTGTTGCGATGGTCACCGGAGACGCGACCGGCGTGGCAAACGCGGTTGCCAAAGAGGTGGGTATCGAAGAGGTTTTTGCCGAGGTGCTGCCCGCAGGCAAGTCAGAAATCGTCAAGAAGCTTCAGACCGATGGTTCGGTAGTTGCATTCGTTGGTGACGGTATCAACGATGCTCCTGCTCTTGCTGGGGCAGATGTCGGCTTCGCTATCGGTGGCGGCACCGACGTGGCTTTCGACTCCGCTGGCCTGGTTCTAGTCACCAGCGACCCAATCGCTGTCCCGGCCGCATTGCGCCTCGCTAAGCGAAGCGTGACCAAAATGCGCCAAAACCTCTTTTGGGCCGCAGGTTACAACTTGGTCGCAATTCCTCTAGCAGCCGGTGCGTTGATGCCTTTGGGTCTAGTGTTATCACCAGCCATTGGTGCAGTGCTGATGTCACTCTCGACAATCATCGTTGCAGCCAACGCCCAACTGCTCAGGAGATAACATGACCCGCCTAGGCCTGATCATCAACCCGACGTCAGGCAAAGGCAATGGTCGACTGCATGGCAATTTGGCATGGGATGCACTCCGTGCAGCAGGCGCAAACCTCATAGACCTGAGTGCCAAAACTTATGACTTGGCTTTTGCAAACGGACGCTCGGCAATCGATGACGGTCGAATCGACGGCCTTGTTGTTGCCGGGGGTGACGGAATGGTCCATCTCGGGGTAAACCTGTGTGCCGGCACCGATGTCACGCTTGGAATCATTCCCTGCGGCACCGGAAACGACGCCGCTCGAACGCTTGGGTTGCCAGTGGTCGACGGTGCAGCTGCCGCCCAGGTTGTTCTCGACGGCAAGTCAGATAGCTTCGACCTTGGGCTGGGTAAGAGCGATGAAAAATCGTTTCACTTTTTTGGCAGCCTTTCGGCTGGCTTTGACGCCGTAGTGGCGGCAAGGGCGAACAAGTGGAAGTGGCCAAAAGGCCCGAGTCGTTATGTTCTTGCCATGCTGCGCGAACTAGCAACCTTCAAACCGCTGCAGTACGACGCGGTGATCGACGGAGTTGAGCGCAAGATCGAGGCAATGCTGTGTGCCGTTGCCAACTCGCGATCGTTCGGTGGAGGCATGCTCATTGCTCCAGATGCCAGCGTGCAAGATGGTGAGCTAGACCTGTTTGTCGTGCATCCGCTTTCTCGACCCGCCTTTTTGAAAATGTTCCCGAAGGTTTACACCGGTGGGCATGTGACTCACCCGGCAGTAGAAATCGTTCGCACGAAGAGCGTCAGGCTCGATGCCGGCAATATTCCTACCTATGCCGATGGCGAATACGTGGGCAAGCGACCGCTGCAGATAGAAATCGCCCCTAACGCCGTCAAGATTTTTGTGGCATAATCAAGAGGTTGTTTAAACGGCCCCATCGTTTAGCGGCCTAGGACACCGCCCTCTCACGGCGGCAGCAGGGGTTCAAATCCCCTTGGGGTCACGATCTCGCCTTCGATGATTTACTCTCGGAGGCGAGATTTTTTTAAACCTTTATGTGTTGGTCGAGAGTTTACGAAAACGAAACAATTATTCGCTTAGAAACCGCTTTCCTAGGCGAATCTCGGGCGTAGGCTAAACCCCGTAAGCAGCCCATGAAATCCATGTGGCTGAACTTTCAGGAGGAACTATAGTGAGCACCATTACTGGCACCGCACTAAAGACCCTGTCGATTGCGGCTGTTGCAGCTCTTGCTTTCACCGGTTGTGCGCCTGCAGCGCCATCGGTCGACTTCAAGGCCTGTGCCGTCTCTGACGAGGGTAGCTGGAACGACAAGTCATTCAACGAGTCGGTTTACGACGCGTTGGTACAGGCTAAAGACGAACTCGGTGTTGAGATCGCTGACGCCGAATCAAACAGCGCAGAAGACTTCGGCCCTAACCTACAGGCCATGGTTGACGCAGCCTGTGACGTAACCTTCGCAGTTGGCTTCAACCTAGTTGCAGCTGTAAACGAAACTGCTAAGGCTAACCCAGAGATGAACTTCGTAACCATCGATGGCTGGTCAGAAGGCAACGCAAACCTAAAGCCAGTTGGCTACGCAATGGAGCAGTCGAGCTACCTAGCTGGATACGCTGCAGCTGCACACTCGACCAGCAAGGTCATTGGTACCTACGGCGGTATGCAGATTGACGCTGTAACCGCATTCATGGATGGCTTCTACTACGGTGCTAAGGCATACGAGGCTGAGACCGGAACCGCAGTTACCGTTCTAGGTTGGGACCCAGTTGCTAAGACTGGTGACTTCATGGGTGACTTCGCTCCAAACAGCGGCGTCTCGAAGACCATTGCTGCAACTCAGATTGAAGCAGGCGCAGACGTAATCTTCCCAGTTGGTGGAGACCAGTTCGGTGCAGTTAGCGAAGCTCTAAGCGAAGCTGGCAGCAACGGCGTCATGATCGGTGTTGACAAGAACATCGCCGTTACCTCACCTGAGTACGCAGACATCGTTCTGACCTCGGTTGAGAAGCGAATGACCGCTGCAACCTTCAACATCATCAAGGACCTATCGGGTGGTGCAGCCTTCAACGGTGACTACTACATCGGTACCCTTGAGAACGACGGAACCGGTCTGAGCGACTCGACTCTGATCAGCGATGAACTATGGACCAAGCTCAACGAGCTAAAGGCCGGAATCATCGACGGTTCGATCGACCCTAAGGCCTAGTTTCTAACTAGCCTCAACAAAACCGCCGAGACTGTCATGGTCTCGGCGGTTTTGGCTTTTTTGGTGAGGTAGATTTAAAGCAGGTCCGCACGAACACATAAGGGCAAACAGCGATGAAGCTAGAACTCAGGGGCATCACCAAGCGCTTTGGCGACCTCATTGCTAACGACAACATCAACCTTGTTGTCGAGCCCGGCCAGATTGTTAGCCTTCTTGGCGAAAACGGTGCCGGCAAATCTACCCTCATGAATGTGCTCTACGGTCTCTACAAGAGCGACGGTGGCGAGATTTTGATCGACGATGAAGCCGTCGACTTCAAAGGCCCTGGCGACGCGATGAACGCCGGCATCGGCATGGTTCACCAGCACTTCATGCTCATTCCAGTTTTCACAGTCGCCGAAAATGTTGCTCTCGGCAACGAGCCGACCAAACTCGGTGGCCTAATGGATGTCGCGGCTGCACGTGAGCGTGTGCGCGAAATATCTGACCGCTTCGGCTTCAACGTAGACCCTGATGCACTGATTCAAGACCTGCCGGTTGGTGTGCAGCAGCGAGTTGAAATCATCAAGGCTCTGAGCAGGGATGCACGGGTGCTGGTGCTCGACGAGCCGACCGCAGTGCTCACGCCTCAGGAAACCGACGAACTAATGGGCATCATGCGCCAGCTGGCTGCCAACGGCACCTCAATCATCTTCATCACCCACAAGTTGCGCGAGGTTCAGGCCGTCGCCGACCGCATCGTGGTCATTCGCCTCGGCAAGGTGGTTGGTGAAGCCAAGCCGACATCAAGTGCATCCGAGTTGGCCAGCATGATGGTCGGTCGCGAAGTTCACCTGAGCGTCGACCGAGCACCGTTGAAAAAAGGTGACGTGGTTTTGTCGGTTGACCAGATTTCGGTTCGCGACGATCGTGGCCAGCTCGCCGTAAATAACCTTTCGCTAGAGCTGCACGCCGGAGAGGTTCTGGCCATCGCAGGTGTTCAGGGTAACGGTCAAACCGAGCTTGCCGAGGCCATCGTAGGCCTGCGCAAGCTTGAAAAAGGTTCGGGCAAAATCGTCTACAAGGGCAAGTCGGTTGAGTCACTCTCGGTGCGTGAGCGTCTTGAAGATTTCTTGAGCTATGTTCCCGAAGATCGCAAAAAAGATGGACTGGTTTCTGAGTTCAACATTGAAGAAAACCTGATGCTGAACCAAAGCTTCGAAGATGACCGTGGAGCTAAGTACGTTCGTCGCGGTCTTCTAGACCAGGCGGTTCTCAAGAGCGAAGCCGACCTGGCTATCGAGCGTTTCGACATTCGCACCCAAGGTTCTAAATCTCTAGCTGGCAAACTCTCTGGTGGTAACCAGCAGAAAGTGGTTTTGGCTCGCGAAATGAGCAGACCTCACGACGTTTTGCTGGTTGCTCAGCCTACGCGCGGTGTAGACGTGGGCTCGATCGAGTTCATTCACGACCAAATCATGAAAGAACGCGATGAGCAGAGCACCGCGGTGCTTTTGATCTCAACTGAGCTCGATGAGGTTCTGGCTTTAGCCGACCGCATCGCGGTTATGTACCGAGGCAAGATTGTCGGAATCGTGCCGGCCGATACCAGCCGCGAAACTCTCGGCAAAATGATGGCAGGTGTCACCGCATGAGCAAAAAAGCTGTTTTGAAAAAAGCGCAAATGCCAGTGAACCAAGAGGGTGACAAGGCGAACGATGTGATTCGCGAAATCATGTCTGCCAGCTTCACCCGCGTGATGTTGTCAATCGTTTTGGGCTTTGCCATCGGCGCTATCTTCATGATTTTGTTCAACGAAGACGTTGTTGCTACCTACGAGACGTTCTTCACGAACCCGGGCGACACTTTCATGGCGAGCCTAAAGGTGCTGGCCGACGGGTACGGCGGTTTGCTCAAGGGAGCGATTTTCAACCCCGAGGGTCGAGACCTTGTTGCCATGTTCCGCCCGATTACCGAAACGTTCCGACTAGCCGCGCCGCTAATCATGGCAGGCTTGGGCATCGCTCTCACCTTCAGAGTCGGTCTGTTCAACATCGGCGCAACCGGACAAATTGTTATGGGCCTAGCCGGCGCTACCTGGATCTCAACACGCTTCGACCTTCCATACGGCATTCACATGATTGTCGCGGTTATCGTCGCCGTTATTTGTGCAGCACTCTGGGGAGCCATAGTCGGTCTGCTCAAGGCGCGCACCGGCGCACACGAGGTGATCGTGACCATCATGCTCAACTACGTGGCACTCAACTTCTTCACCTGGCTACTTCGCACTCCAGAGCTTTTGCTCGAAGCCAACGGTGGCGGCACACCAAAGTCTGACCCGCCTGCCGACACAGCCATGCTGCCAACCCTGTTTGGTGACATGTACAAGATTCACATCGGCATTTTCTTCGCAATTGCGGCGGCCTTCATCTACTGGCTTCTAATGGACCGCTCGGCAATCGGCTACCGCTTCAAGATGGTAGGCCACAACATGAGCGCAGCCAGAGCAGCGGGTATCAAAGTCGAGAGCACCTTCATCTGGGCGATGGCAGTCTCAGCGGCATTTGCCGGTTTGGCAGCGGCCAACCAGGGTTTAAGTG
The DNA here is from genome assembly GCA_044348705.1 of Rhodoluna sp. Classification (GTDB taxonomy): domain Bacteria; phylum Actinomycetota; class Actinomycetes; order Actinomycetales; family Microbacteriaceae; genus Rhodoluna. The sequence continues at coordinate 13,066 of JBIKSH010000011.1, forward strand.
AAACCGGTGGCATCACGACCAGCATCAACGCCAACATCGGCTTCGACGCAATCACGGTGGCCCTGCTCGGAGGCAATAGCGCTAAGGGTATTTTTGCTGCCGGTTTGCTCTTTGGCGCGTTCAAAGCCGGAAGCCCCGCCATGCAGGTAGCTGGTGTTTCGCCCGAAATTCTCGGCGTCGTTCAGGCCCTAATCGTTCTATTCATTGCTGCACCTCCGCTGATCAAAGCATTCTTCAGACTTCCAAAGGCAGAGGTGAAATAAGTGATGTCTAAAAAGACCAACTCGGATGCGCGCACCGCAGCCAGCAACAAACTTGAAGTAACCCCCGGAATGTTCTCGACCGCCCCGGTGAAAGTTAGCCCAAAAGCCGGCATCGTGATGGCTTTCTTTACGGTTCTCGTTTTGCTCGCATTTGGTGTTTACGGAAGCACCAAAGACGTCACATTCGAACTCAACGAGGCGGGAACCTGGCTCTCGGTTCCAGATTTCACAGTCTCATCCGGCTGGTTCTCGCTGCTACTCGGCGGCATTCTCGGGTTCGTTACCCTAGCGTCAACCGTGCTAACCATTCTCAATCGCCCAACTCCAATGTGGTTGTCGCTGTTTTTTGGTTTGGTCGGAGCAACCTCGCTGCTGGCCTGGCTGGCCGCCGGTGCATCCGTGCCGTTGCCTTTCATTCTTTCCAACGCCGTGGTGCTGGCCGTGCCGATCATTCTCGGTGCGCTCGGTGGTGTTATGTCTGAGCGAGTCGGTGTGGTCAACATCGCCATCGAAGGCCAGCTGCTCACCGGCGCTTTCGTGGCCGCCGTTGTCGGTAGCCTCACCGATAACCTGTGGATTGGTTTGATTGCGGCCGCCATCGCATCGGCGCTGCTGTCGATGAGCTTGGCCTCGCTTGCAATCAAATACCTCGTCGACCAAATCATCATCGGTGTTCTGATAAACGTGCTGGTCATTGGTGTTACAAACTTCTTGTACTCGCAGTGGCTCGCTAGCGACGGAGAGAACGCAAACTTCCCGGGTACCTTCGACATCGTCAAGATTCCACTACTAAGCGATATTCCGATCATCGGTGAGGCACTTTTTGCCAACCGAGTCACCGTCTATATCACCCTGCTTTTGGTGCCACTGGTGTGGTTCATGCTGTTCCGCACCAAGTTGGGTCTGCGCGCTCGAGCTGTGGGCGAGCATCCACTTGCTGCCGACACAGTTGGCATCAACGTTGCCCGCACGCGCTTCTGGTGGGTCACCGCCGGTGGTGCAATCGCCGGAATCGGTGGAGCAGCGCTAACAATCGGTAACGTGGGCGCTTTTGGTCGCGAAATGTCTGGCGGTCTGGGTTTTATCGCTCTCGCGGTTGTGATTCTCGGTCGTTGGCAGCCGTTCTATGTTGCCGCTGCGGCGCTACTGTTCGGTTTCGCCATCATCATGCGCATCTGGGCCAACCAGGTTAGCCCCGGCATTCCAACCGACTTCATCACCATGGTGCCTTACCTGGTCACGCTGATTGCGGTGGCTGGTTTTGCCGGCAAGGTGAAACCTCCGGCGGCCTCGGGCCAACCCTACTCAAAGAGTTAGAAGCCGACTAAACCCGCTTGGATGCTCTGCTGCTGATCACTGCGGTGGCTAGCACCACGATCACAACCGGCACCAGCGACGCAAGGTTTAGACCGACGAACTTGACCAGCGCCAAAATGTTGCCGGCCACTGCGCCACCAAATGCGCCCGCCAGCATCATCATCATGTCGCTGACGCCCTGAACGTTGGTTTTTTGATCTAGTGGCACGGTCTCGGCGAGCATTGCCGAGCCAGAGACCGTGGCAGCCGACCATCCGAGCCCGATTAGAAACAGGCCGATGCTGATGAGCGTTTGATCTTCAGAGCCGAAGCCAGACACGAGCAGTGCAATCACCAAGATGGCTTGCCCGAGCAAGATGGTTGGCAGCTTGCCGATGCGGTCGCTCAGCCAACCGAAAATTGGCGAGAAGGCATACATTCCGGCAATGTGCAGGCTGATCGTGAAACCAACCAGCACCAGGGTCGCCCCGTGGTCTTTCATGTGAACCGGCGTCATCGACATGACCGACACCATCACCATGTGGCTGAGCGAGATGGCGAGAACCGCATAGGCCGCTTTCGGATGCTCACGCAAGGTCTTGATCGCAGCCCCGAACGAGCGTTTTCCGGCTCGTTTCACGGCCTCAGGATCGGCTTGCATCGCGACCAGAAGTGGGTCGGGCCGAAGGCCAAACCAGAAGGTTAGGGTCGCTGCCAACTGGGCCACGATGGTAATTAAGAAGGGCCCAGTCATCTCTGGCAGGCCGAGGGCGTTGCCCAGAATTTCGCCAGGGCCGAACAGGTTCGGGCCGATTACGGCACCAAAGGTAGTTGCCCAAACCACGGTTGATAGGTCGCGCCCCTTATGTCTTGAGCTGGGCAGGTCGGTAGCCGCGAAACGGGCCTGCAGACCAGTGGCCGAGCCGGCTCCCAGCAAGAAGAGCGCTACGAGAAGTATCCACAGTTGCATGGTGGCGGCCGCCAAAATGACCAAACCCGCACCCGAAATCGCAAATGCCGCACCTGTTGCGAGTGCCTTGCGGCGACCGAGCGAGTAGGCGATGCGACTTAGCGGAATTGCCCACGCCGCGGCACCCAGCGTTGAAAATGTGGCGGCCGCCCCGCTCCACGCGGCGGTTCCAGAAATTTGCTCGGCGAGCAGTGCGCCAATAGAGAGAGTTGAGCCTAAGCCGAATCCAGATAGCACCTGTCCAGCGGTTAGTACCCGCACGGTTCTGCGCTGCAGAAACTCTAGACCTTCATGGCTCACCGCCCCAGCCTAACCCTTGACGGGTAAACTTGAGGTTCATCCGTTTTTTACTTAGGTGGGTAATGTCTACACCGCTAACGCTGGCCGAGAAGGTCTGGAATGACCACTTGGTGGTCAAGGGCGAGAATGGTTCGCCAGACCTGCTCTACATCGACCTGCACCTCGTTCACGAGGTCACCAGCCCGCAGGCTTTTGACGGTTTGCGCCTTGCTGGCCGCCCAGTTCGCCGCCCAGACCTAACCATCGCCACCGAAGACCACAACACTCCAACCTGGGACATCGACAAGCCGATCGCCGACATCACCAGTCGCACCCAGATTCACGCGCTGCGAAGCAATGCTGAAGAGTTTGGCATCCGCATCCACTCGCTTGGCGACATCGAGCAGGGCATCGTTCACGTAGTAGGGCCGCAGCTGGGCCTAACCATGCCGGGCATCACCGTGGTTTGCGGCGACTCACACACTTCTACCCACGGCGCTTTTGGAGCGCTGGCGATGGGCATTGGCACCAGCGAGGTTGAGCACGTGCTCGCCACCCAAACGCTGCCACTCAAGCCGTTCAAGACCATGGCCATCAACGTCGAGGGCACGCTTCGCCCAGGCGTCACAGCCAAAGACATCATCTTGGCTGTAATCGCCAAGATTGGCACCGGAGGCGGCCAGGGCTATGTGCTCGAATACCGCGGCAGCGCCATCCGTGCGCTTTCAATGGAAGCTCGCATGACCATTTGCAACATGTCGATTGAGGCGGGTGCGCGCGCCGGCATGGTCGCGCCAGACCAGATCACATTCGACTACCTCAAGGGCCGCCCGCATGCTCCAGAAGGTGCCGACTGGGATGCCGCCCTGGCTTTCTGGAAGACTCTGCCAACCGATGAGGGTGCCACCTTCGACGCCGAGGTCAACCTCGACGCCAATACCCTTGACCCGTTCGTGACCTGGGGCACCAACCCTGGTCAGGGCGTTTCGCTGCTCGACGTCGTGCCCAATCCTGCCGACATCGCCGACCCGAACGAGCGTGCAGCCGCAGAACGTGCCCTCGAGTATATGGCCCTCACCCCGGGCACCAAGCTCAAAGACATTCGCGTCGACACCGTGTTCTTGGGCTCTTGCACCAACAGCCGCATCGAAGACCTTCGTGCCGCTGCCGAAATCATCAAGGGCCGCATCAAGGCCGATGGCGTTCGCATGATGGTTGTTCCTGGCTCCGCCCGTGTTCGCCTTCAGGCCGAGGCCGAAGGTCTCGACAAGGTGTTCAAAGACTTCGGTGCCGAATGGCGCTTCGCCGGTTGCTCGATGTGCCTCGGCATGAACCCAGACCAGCTGGCCCCTGGCGTACGCGCTGCATCGACTTCAAACCGCAACTTCGAAGGCCGCCAGGGCAAGGGCTCGCGCACCCACCTTGTCTCTCCGCTGGTTGCCGCAGCCACCGCCATTCGCGGCACACTTTCTAGCCCTGCCGACGTCGAGGAGGGCAACTAATGGAAAAGTTTGAAACCTATACCGGCATTGGCGTTCCACTGCGTCGCAGCAACGTTGACACCGACCAGATCATCCCAGCGATTTATCTAAAACGAATCACAAAAACCGGCTTCGAGGATGCTCTTTTCGCAGCCTGGCGCAACGACCCCGACTTCGTGCTCAACCAGTCGGCCTACGCCAGCGGTTCGGTGCTTTTCGCCGGGCCAGACTTTGGCACCGGCTCGAGTCGTGAGCACGCCGTGTGGGCACTTCGCGACTATGGTTTTCAGGCCGTTTTCTCGAGCAAGTTTGCCGACATCTTCAGAGGCAACTCGGGCAAGCAGGGGCTAGTCACTGGAATCGTGAGCGATGAAGACATCGAGCGCATCTGGCAGGCGCTAGAGGCAAACCCGGGAACTTCGGCCACCGTGAACCTGGTCGAGAAGACCGTCAGCGTAGGCGACATCCGCGTAGATTTCGAGATTGACGAATACACTAGGTGGCGTCTACTTGAAGGGCTCGATGACATCGGGCTCACCCTGCGAGACGAGAAGTCGATTACCGACTTTGAGGCGAAACGAGAGTCTTGGCGCCCCAAGACTTTGCCAGCCAAGGGAGCCTGATGAGTCAAATCACCGTCAAAGGTGGCAAGCCGCTAGTTGGACGTGTCGATGTTCGCGGAGCTAAGAACCTAGTTACCAAGGCCATGGTTGCCGCCCTGCTTGGCGACACCGCCAGCGAGCTTCGTCAGGTGCCGCACATCAGCGATGTTGAGGTGGTTTCGAGCCTGCTTCAGCTGCACGGTGTAAAAATCACCCACGACGACCACGGCGTGATGACGCTCGACCCAACCAACGTGAAATCGGCCCGCATGGTCGACATTGATGCCCACGCCGGTTCTTCGCGAATTCCAATCTTGTTCTGTGGCCCGCTACTGCACCAGCTCGGCGAAGCGTTCATTCCAGACCTAGGTGGTTGCCACATCGGCGACCGCCCAATTGACTACCACCTAGAGGTGCTGCGCAACTTTGGTGCAGTAATCGAGAAGCAGCCAAACGGCATTCGCCTGAGCGCCCCAGAAGGCCTCAAAGGTGCCAAGATTTCGCTGCCTTACCCAAGCGTTGGCGCAACCGAGCAGGTTCTGCTTACTTCGGTTCGCGCCGAGGGCCTAACCGAACTTACCGGCGCCGCCGTTGAGCCAGAGATCATGGACCTCATCGCCATCTTGCAGAAGATGGGCGCAATCATCTCGGTAGACACAGATCGTGTGATTCGTATCGAAGGCGTCAAGACCCTAACCGGATACAGCCACAGCGCTCTATTCGACCGCAACGAGGCTGCCTCTTGGGCTGCCGCAGCGCTTGCCACAGGCGGAGACATTTTTGTCGGCGGTGCTCGCCAGCAAGAGATGATGGCTTTCTTGAACGTCTATCGCAAGGTGGGCGGCGCATTCGAGATCAAAGACGAGGGCATCCGCTTTTATCACCCGGGTGGTGAACTTTCGCCGGTTGTGATCGAGACCGACGTGCATCCCGGCTTCATGACCGACTGGCAGCAGCCACTTGTAGTTGCACTGACCCAAGCAACTGGTCTTTCGATTGTGCACGAGACCGTCTATGAAAACCGCTTCGGGTTCACCGACGCTCTGGTTCAGATGGGCGCTCAGATTCAGATTTATCGCGAGTGCCTAGGTGGCAACCCTTGCCGCTTCGGTCAGCGAAACTTCAATCACTCTGCGGTGATCTCGGGCCCAACGCCACTCAAGGGTGCCGACATCCGTGTGCCAGACCTTCGCGGCGGATTCAGCCACATGGTTGCCGCGCTGGCTGCCGAAGGTGTGAGCAATGTCACCAACGTTCAACTAATCTCGCGCGGTTACGAGCACTTCTTGGCAAAGCTCGAAGCCCTGGGTGCCGACTTCACATACACGGAGTAATGAGGCGAACCATGGCGAAACGCAAATCCGGCGACTTTCTAAAGATGCCCAAGATTCACAAACGTGAACCCAACTTTGTGACGCGAATTGTGGCGAATACTCTAGGTTTCTTTGTTCGCCTGATGTTTCGCATCGAGGTCAAGGGCCTCGAGAACCTACCGAAGTCGGGCGCTTATGTTCTGGCCGCAAACCACGTCACCTACTTAGATGCGCTCGCGGTGGCTTACATGGTCTATTTCAAGGCTCGTCGCACCCCGCACTTTTTGGCTAAGGGAAACCTGTTCAAAGCCCCGATTATCGGTGACATTCTGATTGCTTGCGAGCAGGTGCCGGTTTACCGAGGTGGTCATTCAAACCGTGAACCCATGGATGCTGCGCACGCGATTCTCGACGCGGGCCGTGTCATCACCATCTACCCAGAGGGCACACTCACCCGCGAGCCAAACGGATGGCCGATGCGCGGCAAGATCGGTGCCATCAAGATGGCGCTCGAAAAAGACGTTCCATTCATTCCAATGGCGCAGTGGGGCACCGAAAAGATTCTGCCCACCTATTCGAAGCGCTTTAGACCGAACCCTTTTCACACGGTTCACATGGTGGTTGGTGAAGAGCTAGACCTCAAGAAATACCGCGGCCGCAAACTTTCGAATGCCGAATATGCCGAGGCAAACGAGCTAGCCATGCAGGCCATCACTCGTTTGACCGAGCAGCTTCGTGGTGCAAAAGCACCAGCGACTTTGTTTGACCCACGCGAAGCCGGCCTAGCCGAGCACGGAAACTTCAAGACAGGCCCTAAGCCACAGGTAGGTGAAAAGTGAGCAAGATTGCCGTAATGGGTGCTGGCGCTTGGGGCACCACCTTTGCCAAGGTTTTGGCCGATGCCGGTTGCGACGTAATGTTGTGGGCTCGTCGCCCAGATTTAGCCGACGAGATCAACACCGAGCACCGAAACGGAGACTACCTACCTGGCATCGAGCTACCCGAAGGCGTTCGAGCGTCGGCCTCGGTTGAAGAAGTTCTCGACGGCGCATCCCAGGTTTATCTAGCTGTGCCTTCACAGTCGCTTCGCTTGAACCTTGAGCAGTGGGGGCCACATCTTCCGGCCGACGCCATTTTGGTGAGCCTGATGAAGGGTGTCGAAAAAGACACCGGACTACGAATGAGCGAAGTAATCGCTGATGTCACCGGATTCTCTCTTGACCAGATCGCCGTGGTGAGTGGGCCAAACCTTTCGCTTGAAATCGCGGCTGAACAGCCAACCGCTTCGGTGGCGGCATCGGCAAGCCTCGAAACGGCTGAGTTGGTTGCCAAGGCATCGTCAAACAGTTACTTCACTACGTTCACCAACACCGACGTGATTGGTACCGAGTTCGGTGGAATCTTGAAGAACCTAATCGCCGTGGCCATCGGTATCGTGAACGGTGTTGGTTATGGCCAAAACACCAAAGCCTCGATCATGACTCGCGGTCTGGCCGAGATTTCGCGCTTCGCGGTTGCTCACGGGGCTAAGTCGAAGACCATGAACGGTCTCGCCGGTCTTGGTGACTTGATCGCCACGGCCGAATCGCCGCTTTCAAGAAACTTCAAAGCTGGCGAAATGCTCGGCAAGGGCTACCGTCTCAACGAGGTGCTCAAGCGTCTGTCGCAGACCGCCGAAGGTTTGGCTTCGATCGCGCCGGTGCTCACTCTTGCTGAGGCCAAGGGCGTCAAGATGCCGATCGTTGAACAGGTGTATTTGGTGATGCAGGGCAAGATGCATCCGCGTGAAATTGCGCCACATCTAACCCACGAATCAGACGAGCCGCAGGGCGAATAATGTCAAAACTTCGCGTGCTGTTGCTGTTCGGAGGCAGGTCTTCGGAACACTCAATTTCTTGCGCCACCGCGGCCGGCGTGATGGGTGCCATCGACCGCAACCGATTTGATTTGGTGCCGATTGGTGTAACCAAAACGGGCCAAATGGTGCCGGTTGCCGATGAGCCGCGCCGTTGGGCGCTAACCAGCGGCGAACTGCCCGTGGTCGAGTTCGAAGGTCGCAAAGTAATCTGGCCAGATTTGGGCGACCGCGAACTTCGTTTCGTTGACGAACACGGTTCGGTTCAGTCGCTCGGTGAGATCGACGTAGTTTTTCCTGTGCTGCACGGACCTTACGGCGAAGACGGAACCATTCAAGGCTTTCTTGAGTTACTGGACATTCCCTATGTGGGCAATGGCGTTTTCGCGTCGGCCGCCGGCATGGACAAAGAATTCACCAAGGCACTGTTCGAAGCCGCCGACATTCCTGTCACCCCACACGTGGTCATTCGCGAAAAGCAGTGGCTCGATGACCCCGAGAGCACGCTTGACCAGGTTTCTGGGCTTGGCGGAACCCCGCTGTTTGTAAAGCCGGCTCGCGCTGGTTCTTCGGTTGGCGTTTCGAAGGTCACCGACATGGATGCTTTCGCCGACGCCGTGGCTCTTGCCCTCGAAAATGACGACAAGGTTGTCGTTGAGCATGGCCTAGTTGGCCGCGAAGTTGAGTGTGCGGTTCTGGGTGGTCGCCACGGTGCTAGGCCTCGTGTTTCGGTGGCCGGCGAGATTGTGGTGAAGGGTCGCGAGTTCTATGACTTCGACGCAAAGTATCGGGACGAGGCTTCGGTTGACCTGATTGTGCCTGCGCAACTTTCGGCCGACGAGCTGAGCCAAATGCAGTCGATTGCTCGACGCGCCTTTGAGGCCATTGGCGGCAGCGGACTCGCTCGCGTCGACTTTTTCTTGACCGCCGACGGTTTCTTTGTGAACGAAATCAACACGATGCCGGGCTTTACGCAGCTTTCGATGTTCCCGTCACTCTGGCAAGCCAGCGGCATTGCCTATGCCGAGCTAATCACCGAATTGATTGATCTAGCGCTCGAAGCAAAACGCTAGAGCGTAGTTAGCCCTGGCAAACCTTTTCGGGCTCCGCGCGATTTACCGCATCGGCCAGCTCTTCTAGGGCAGTGATTCCCGAAGCCTTACCTGAATCGACGATCACCTCGGTTGCCGGAGTTCTACCGAAGGTTACAAACCTAAAACTCGGTGCAGCGCTGTCGTCAACCAACCAGTCAACGTCTGCGACTGTCACACAGGGGAGCGCGCTCACTTCAACCGGCTCGATTCCACAACGCAAAATGACTGAGGCGGGTTCGCCCCAAGCGCCCGTGGCCTGAGCGTTGGTGTTGCGCAACGGCAGCTCGCCGAGTTGGGTCGGTAGGCGAACAACTACCTCGGCGCATCCGGGGTTATTGGCATCTGGACCGGGCTCAAGATTCAGGGTTGGGGCACAACCCGTAGCGCCAATCGCAAAAGCGGCAGCAAGGCCGAGCACTAGAAACGAACGCAAAATCTTCATCAAATACAGGCTACCTTTGAATGGTGAGTTTGCAGACGGTTGGCCAGTTGGGCGAGAACGAATCGCTTCGTCGCACCGTCTCACGCCTGTCGACCAGCGAGCACGCCATTGTGGGTTCTGGTGATGATGCGGCCGTGGTTGCCACCACCGACGATCGATTTGTGGTCACCACCGACACCATGATTGAGGGTCACGATTTCAGGCTCGATTGGTCTAGTTTCTATGACCTCGGCTTTAAGGCTGTTGCCACCAATCTCTCGGATGTCGCGGCGATGGGTGCCACGCCGACCGCCCTAGTGGTTGCCATTTCTGTTCCTCCGACCACTCTCATCGAAAACCTCGAAGCATTTGCCGACGGCCTGCGTGACGCCTGTCAGCAGCTAGCACCTGGCTGTGGCGTGGTTGGCGGCGATCTGGCTAGCTCAGAGCAAGTTTTCATCTCGGTCACCGCTCACGGAGCCATGCAGGGACGTGAGCCGGTTCTGCGCTCTGGCGCTAAGCCTGGTGACGTTATCGCCATTGCGGGCACTCTGGGGCGCGCTGCGGCTGGTCTGGCACTGCTGGCTTCGGATAAAGCCGATGCCATCAACGCCTATGACGATTGGGTGCTGGTGCAAAAACAACCACGGCCGCCGATTGCCGCCGGTGTCGAGGCAGCCTTGGCAGGTGCATCCTCGATGCTTGATGTTTCTGACGGCCTGGCCAAAGATGCCGTGCGCATTGCCCGTGCCAGCGGCGTCTCCATGCGCCTCAATCGACGCGACCTCGACGGCTTCATCGCAACGGTTGAAGAGCCGGCGATGGCTTTGGGCGCGGATGCTTCGACCTGGGTTCTTTTCGGGGGAGAGGATCACGGTCTGCTGGCGACCTTCTCGCCTTCGTCCAAGTTGCCGCGAGCTTTCAAGCCAATTGGCGTTGTAGCCGAAGGTGAAGGGGTTTGGTTAGACGACAAGCCCCTGCCAGAAAACGGCTGGGATTCCATCACTAGCGCCTAAGCGCCTCAAAACCTATTTGTGCAGAACAGAGTTCAGCGTCACGCCAACACCGCTGCGCGGAGTTGCCTCGACGCGGCCGGTAACCGAATTGCGACGGAACAGCAGGTTCGGCAGGCCAGATAGCTCGACTGCCTTCACTGCACGCTCACCCGAGTCATCGATGACGGTCACCTTGGTGCCGGCGGTTACATAGAGGCCAGCCTCAACCACGGTGTCGTCGCCGATCGAAATGCCGATACCGGCGTTAGCGCCAAGCAGCGCTCGCTCACCGATGCGAACCTTTTCACGACCGCCACCAGACAGCGTGCCCATGATCGAAGCACCGCCCCCGATGTCAGAACCTTCGCCAACCACAACACCCTGCGAGATGCGGCCCTCGACCATTGCTACGCCGAGCGTGCCGGCATTGAAGTTCACGAAACCCTCGTGCATGACGGTAGTTCCAGGGGCTAGGTGCGCGCCGAGACGAACTCGCGAAGCATCCGCTATTCGAACCTTCTTTGGGGTTACGTAGTCGAGCAGGCGAGGGAACTTGTCTATCGCGTGCACGGTGATTCCAGCGCGCTGAAGAGTTGGGCGAAGTCTGTCTAGCTCATCGGCGGCAACCGGGCCGGCCGAGGTGAACGCCACGATTGGCAGCGAAGGCAACAGGTTCTCGAGGTTGATGGTGTTTGGCTGAACCAACAGTTGCGAGAGCAGGTGGAGGCGCAGGTAGGCATCGGCGGTGCTCGAAACCGGCAGCTCCAAGTCGATCTCTGTGCGAACCACGGCCACGCTCACGTTGCGTCTGGCGTCGTCGCCAACCAGGGCGTCGAGTTCTTTGGGCACTACCCAGAGGGCGTCACTCTTTGGCGCATCGCCAAGTTGAGGGTTCGGGTACCAAACATCGAGCACGCTGCCGTCGCTCGCGAGGGTAGCCAAACCGTGGCCCCAGGCCTTTGATGTAATCATTTCTTGCGTGCTCACCCCTCAATGTTACGGGTAGGCTCGTAGTCGTGACCTCGCTAAACCTCAATAAAGACGCGGATGTAGTCGAACTGACTAGAACCATCTGCGACATCGAGTCTGTTTCGGGCAATGAAACCGAGCTGGCCGATGCGATTGAGGCGGCCTTGCGTGGCTTCGATCACCTCGAAGTTATTCGCGACGGCGACGCTATCATCGCCCGCACCAATCTCGGCCGCGCCAAGCGCGTTGTAATCGCGGGTCACATCGACACCGTTCCAGTGGCTGACAATCTTCCGGTCAAATTCTTGCAATTCGAGCGCGAGCAGGTGCTCTGGGGCCGCGGCACCGTCGACATGAAGGCGGGTGTCGCCGTGCAGCTCAAGCTCGCCGCCACTATCACCGAGCCCAACGTCGACGTCACCTGGGTTTTCTATGACCACGAAGAAGTGGATGCTGCGCTAAACGGCCTCGGTCGCATCAGCCGCAACCGTCCCGAACTTTTGAACGCGCAGTTCGCTGTGCTGTGTGAACCTAGCTCGGCTCAGGTTGAGGGTGGATGCAACGGCACCATGCGCGCGACATTGACCACTCGCGGGGTGAAGGCGCACAGCGCCAGACCGTGGATGGGCGAAAACGCGGTTCACAAGATGGGTGAGGTGTTGGTCAAGCTGGCCGCGCACACGCCCGAAGAAGTCGAAGTCGATGGTCTGGTTTATCGCGAAAGCCTAAACGCGGTAATCGTCAGCGGTGGCATTGCCACCAACGTGATTCCAGACGAATGCCAAATCACGGTCAACTACCGGTTCGCTCCTTCAAAATCAGCAGCGGATGCTGAGGCTCACCTTCGCGCATTCTTTGAGGGCCACGATCTTGAGGTAGTTGATGTTGCTGAAGGCGCGAGACCTGGTCTCGATCTGCCTGAAGCCGCTGCCTTCGTAGCGGCGGTTGGTTCTACCCCTAAGCCAAAGTACGGCTGGACAGATGTCGCCCGCTTCTCTGCGCTCGGCATTCCGGCCGTGAACTTTGGCCCTGGTGACCCAAACAAGGCCCACGCCGATGACGAAAACGTGCCAGTTTCACAGATCTATGCCTGCGAAACCGCGCTGGCAAAGTGGTTGACCGCCTAAACCTGCAAGAACCAGCTACAAGCACTCGCGCATCCGCTAATTCGGGATGCTTTACCGAAGTGTTAGCGAGTCGTAACCCTTTTTGGGCTGCTGCCCGTTTTTTTCGCCTCTCGAGTGTGAGAAACTAGTAGTTCTGGCAGAGAAGCCAAGCATCAAGGAGTATCAAATGGCAGCAATGAAGCCACGCACCGGTGACGGGCCAATGGAAGCCGAGCGCGAGCCAAGAGGTCTAATCATTCTTCGAGTTCCACTCGAGGGTGGGGGTCGCCTAGTAGTTTCGGTAAACGACGAAGAAGCCAAGAGCCTGCACAAGGTTCTCGAGGGAATCGTCAAGAAGTAGGGTTTCTAAATAAGAAAACCGGTCACGTAAGTGGCCGGCTTTTTTATTTAACTCAAAGACTAGAGTGTGTGCTTGCTAGCCAGTAGCAGCCCGTCGCCAACCGGCGAAAGCGTGGTGATGAAATCGTCGTTGTTCACGAAAAAGCGCAGGGCGTCGCGGTAAACACCGGTTGCTTCGTCTCGAATCGCAGGGTCTGGCACACGGTCACGCCATAGGGCGTGAGCAATAGCGATGACGCCGCCAGGGCGAAGTAGGCGAGAAGCTTCACGAATCTGCAGTTCTAGAGTTTCGCGATCTGCGTCGAGAAATACTAGGTCGTAAGCAGCATCCGCCATGTTTGACATGACCTCAGATGCTCGACCGTGAATCACGCGAGTGCGGGCCGGAGCGATCTTGGCGTCTTTGAACGAAGCCTTGGCAGCCGTTTGGTTGTCACCCTCGGTGTCGATGGTGGCAAGCACTGCCGAGGTGTTGCCGCTGAGCAACCAAAGGCCCGAGAGCCCAGCACCGGTACCAGCTTCTACGATCGCTTTAGCGCCTAGAGCTGAGACCAAAAGAGCCAGGTGAGCGCCGGTGGCAGCGGTGATGCACTCCAACCCAAGTTCGTCGGCGCGAGCGCGAGCGCGAAGCATCGCCTCGTTTTCGTCAACGAATTCTTCGGTGTACTTCCATGAAGTGATCTTGTCTACCATGATGTCCTGTCGGGCTCCTATTCAAAAGGTTAAACCAGAGCGACCCGAGAACCCCGCAAGAGGTAACCTAGACACGTGTTTGGTCTATCTGGCGAAAAGCTCCTCATTCTGGGTGTGCTCGCTGCGCTCATCCTGGGGCCAGACCGCCTGCCCGAATATGCCCGCAAGTTGGCGCAATTCATCAAGAGCCTGCGACGCATGGCAGATGGTGCACAGACTCAGCTAAAAGACGAACTTGGCGAGGGTTACGACGACGTCGACTGGCGCAAACTTGACCCGCGTCAGTATGACCCGCGCCGAATCATCCGCGATGCTTTGAAAGAGGATGCTGCGCCAACGGCCGCCGCACTAAACACGCCAACCCCGCTCAAGCGCATTGAGCCGGGCGAACTAGCGCCCTTTGACTCTGAGGCCACCTAAACCGAGCGAAGAACCTTAGCCGAAGTTCTTTAGGAACTTCGAAAGCACGCGCATAATCGGAGCCATGCGGCGGTATTGCTTGCCACGTGTTGGAAGTTTGAACCAAGACTTGGCAACACCGATGGTTCTGATCGTGGTGTAGCGAAGCATTCCGTATTCGCCGTTGCGGCGACCGATTCCCGAAGACTTCATGCCACCCATTGGCGAACCCATTGATGCGAACGATGCTCGGTAGCCTTCGTTCACGTTCACGCTGCCGGCATTGAGGCGTGAGGCAACCTTGATGGCCTCGCGCTCTGGGCCAACCACGCTGGCGTTGAGGCCAAACTCGGTGTCGTTTGCCTTGGCGATGGCATCTTCAATGTCGTCGAAGCCTTCGACGGCAATGACCGGGCCGAATGCCTCGTTGCGGAAGAGGCGTGCCGATTCATCGAGTTCGGTGATGACGGTTGGTCTAAAGAAGAACGGGCCGAGTTCTGGTGCGCCGGTTCCTCCGGTGAGCACCTTTGCACCGTGATCTTTGGCGTCTTCGATTATCGAGCTGACACGGTCGAACTGAGCCTTTGAAGTAAGTGTTCCAAGGTCGGTGTCGAACTCGCCGGTCTTACCTAGGGTGAGCGAGGCGGTGCGTTCAACGACCTCGGCGATGTAGCGATCGCGAATGCTGTTGTGAACATAGACGCGCTCGGTCGAGACGCATAGTTGGCCAGCCGAACCGAAAGCCGCGGCCAAGGTGAGCTCGGCTGCCGTAGCGGGGTTTGCGCCCTCGAGCACGATCAGCGGGTTCTTGCCACCGAGTTCGAGCGAATATCCGATGAGGCGGCGCGAAGCACGCTCGGCCACGGCACGACCGGTGTTGGTTGAGCCGGTGAAAGCCACGTAGTCGACATTGTCAGTGATTGCGTTACCAACGGTCGCGCCGTCACCAATGACGATGGTCCAGACATCCTCTGGAAGCCCTGCTTCGATGGCAATCAGGCGGCAGAAGAGCACCGATAGCGGGGTTTGGTTGTCGGCCTTTTGAATCACAACATTGCCGGCAGCCAGGGCTGGCAAAACGTCAAGTGCGGTGAGTGCCATCGGGTAGTTCCACGGGGTGATGATTCCAACCACGCCAATCGGGTCGTGTTCGACCCAGGTGCGAGTAACCACGGGAACGCCGCCGCCAGTCTTTTTGCGAGCCATGAACTTTGGCGCGTGCTTGCCGTAGTAGCGGGCAGGCGCTGTGGTTCCGGCGAATTCTTCGAACGCGTGAGCGCGCGACTTGCCGGTCTCGAGCTGAAGCACGTCGAGCAGTTTGTCTTGGTTCTCGAGCATCACATCGTGAACTCTCGAGATAATGGCGGCGCGTTCGCGAACATCGGTGGCTGCCCATTCGGCGGCTTGGTCGCGCAGGCGATCGATCGCGGCAACAACGGTCTCGGCCGACTGCTGAGGCACATCGGTGATGCGCTTGCCGTTGGCTGGGTTGATTAGTGGAACAGTTGCTTCGAACTCAGAAAAGTGCGAGAGCAGAGCTGGGATGCTGGTATCGATCACAGGCTTAGTTTAAGTCTGCGACCAGACAATCCGAGCTGGTCTGCGGCAATCTTTTCGGCAATGCTCAGAATTGCTTGGGCGGCCAAATCTTGCGGGTGTTCGAGAACCACCGGCGAACCGGCATCCGAGCCCTCACGAAGCGCCATCGAAATCGGTACCTGGCCCAAAACCGGTACCTCGACCCCGCTCAACTTAGCGAGCCTTGAAGCCACCAGTTCGCCACCTCCTGCGCCAAACAGGTCAAGACGAGTGCCGTCGCTCTGCTCGAGCCAGGCCATGTTTTCGATAACGCCGAACACGCTCTGGCCCGTCTGAAGCCCAACCGCACCCGAACGCTCGGCAACATCTGCAGCCGCAACCTGAGGGGTGGTCACCACAACGGTCTTAGCGGTCGGCAGCAACTGCCCGAGGCTAATCGCAATGTCTCCGGTGCCAGGCGGCAGGTCGACCAGCAAGAAATCGAGGTCGCCCCAGTAAACGTCAACCAAGAACTGCTCGACGGCGCGGTGCAGCATGGGCCCTCGCCAAGCAACCGGCTTGTTTTCGTCGATGAACATGCCGATCGAAATTACCTTCACGCCAAAAGCCACCGGCGGCAAAATCATTTCGTCGAGACGGGTCGGCTTATCGGTAAGCCCCAATTGAGCGGGGATGCTGAAGCCGAAGATGTCGGCATCGACAAGCCCCACACGCAAACCCTTCGCCGCAAGCGCCACCGCAAGGTTCGCGGTCAGGCTGCTCTTGCCTACGCCGCCCTTACCCGATCCAATTAGAAAAACGCGCGTGAGGGTATCTGCACCAAAAGGGTTGGTGCGCAGCGCGCGGCCCCCGAGCAACTTGGCCTTGAGTTCGGCACGCTCATCGGCGGTCATCACGGTCATGTTCACTTCGTAGTTCGGCGAAACCGTCGCGAGCGCTTGCTCGACATCGGTGCGAATGCGCTCGGCTGCGGGGCAGCCGACCACGGTCAACTTGATTTCGACGCCGAGCGTTGCGTCAGCATCCGAGTTCGCAACCTCATCGTCGAAGGGCGTGATTTTGCCAACCATGCCCAGTTCGGTGATTGGGCGTCGAAGCTCTGGGTCAATAACCTTGGCTAACGCCGCGAAAACACTCTCGCGACTCGTCATTTGCGTGGCGACGTGCCCTTCTCGTGCTTGCCAGGCTTGTCGCTCTCGCGCAGCTCGGCCAGTAGTTCGCGCATCAGGTCGCGAAGTTCATCGCGAACGAAGTCTTTGGTTGCCATTTCTTCCATCGCCAAGCGCAACGCCACAACCTCGCGAGCGAGGTATTCGGTATCGGCCAGGTTGCGCTCGGCGCGCTGACGGTCTTGCTCAAACTTCACGCGGTCGCGGTCGTCTTGACGGTTCTGAGCCAAAAGAATCAGTGGCGCGGCATAAGACGCCTGCATCGACAAAATCAGGGTGAGCAGTGTGAAGTTGGTGAGCTTCGGGTCAAACTGCAAATCTAGCGGGGCGAGCGAGTTCCAGCTCAGCCAAACCGCACAAAACACGGTCATACCAATCAAAAAGCCGCCGGTGCCCATCGCGCGAGCGAAAGCCTCGGATGCGCGACCAAACTTCTCTGGATCGATGCTCAGACGCGGCACAAAGCGTGAACGGGTGCCAATTGGTGCGTCGAGTCGGTCGCGGGACTTTGCCATTTGGCACCTCCTAGTTTTTAGTCTTCGTTACGCCAGTCTTCGGGCAGTAGGTGATCGAGCACGTCGTCAACGGTGACCACGCCGATCAGGTGATGATCTTCATCGACTACCGGCAAAGCTACCAAGTTGTAGTTCGCCAGTGTGCGGTGAATTTGTGAGATTGGGGTTGATGCGCTCACCGGTTCGAGTTCGGTGTCGAGCAACGTTCCTAGTCTCTCATGCGGAGGGTAGCGAAGCATCCGCTGAAAATGAACTACACCCAAATAGCGGCCGGTGACCGTTTCATATGGTGGCAGGGTGACGAACACGGATGCGGCGAGCACAGGTGCGACCTCGCGGCGACGAATCAGCGCCATCGCTTCGGCAACGGTGGTGTCGGCCGAACAAATGATTGGCTCGGTCGTCATCAGACCACCGGCCGAAAACTCGTCATATTTCATCAGCTGACGAATGTCTTCGGCTTCTTCTTCGTCCATCAGCTCAAGAATGGCTTCGGTTCGCTCTTCTGGCAGGTTGGCCATCAGGTCGGCCGCGTCATCCGGCTCCATAAGGTCTAGAACCTCGGCGGCACGCTCGTCGTCGAGCTCTTGGATGATCTCCATCTGCTCTTCTTCTGGCAACTCTTCGAGAACATCGGCCAAGCGCTCGTCGTCAAGCTCTTCGGCAACCTCAACCATGCGCTCTTCGGGTAGGTCCATCAGCGCTGAGGCAAGGTCGGCTGGGCGCATGTCTGAATAGGTGGCAATCAGCTGCTGTGCGCTCTGGCTCTCGCTCGAGTCGTGGTTTTCGCTGATCTGATCCCAGTTGGCAAAAAGGGTAACGCCACGAGCAAATGGCGACACCGAGGTTTTCGGGCGACGCAAAAACACTTCGTTGACGATCCAGTCCTTGTTTTTAGCCTGCTCAACCGAAATGTCTTCGATTTGACCCTGGCCCGAACCGTCGAGCAGGGTGACCTTGCGGCCGAGCATCTCTGCAATCACACGCACTTCTTGGCCGCGCTGGGTGAAACGTCTGAAGTCGATTAGGCCGTTAGTGATTACCTGGCCCGGAGCAATCGAGGTGACGCGGGCGATAGGCACGAAGACGCGACGACGACCGGTGATTTCTACCAGGATGCCCGTGGCCTTAGGTGCGCCAGATTTGCGGTAGCCCACAAGAACGTCGATGACTTTACCTACTCGATCACCGGCAGGGTCAAAGACGCCACAGCCCGCCAAACGGGCAACAAAAACTCGGGTTGCGCTCACAGATTAACCTTAGACGCTGGTGGTATCGGGCATGGAAGAATGGGCGCATGAACAATGGGCAAAGAAAATTCGGTCGCACGCCGGCCGTTCAAGAGCAGGGCGAGGTGCTGGCTAGTTTCGGCGAATACACCGAGGCCGTTGCCCTGGTCGAAAAACTCGTCGAAGCAAACTTTCCAATGACCGCGATTGCGATCGTTGGCAAAGACCTCAAGACCGTCGAGCGCATACGCGGACGCATGAATTACGGCAAGGTTGCCCTCAGTGGTGCCACCACCGGAGCGTTCATCGGCTTCGTGCTGAGCCTGTTCTCTCCGGTGCCAGAAGGTGCAGACGCGTCATCCATCGCGGTTTCAAATGTGATTCAGCCCGTTCTCATCGCCGCCGGCATCGGCATGATTTTCAACATTGTCCGATTTGCCATGTCTCGCAATAAACGCAGCTTTATGAGTTCATCGATGGTGATGGCCAAAGAATACGAAGTGCAGGTGCCGAGCAACCTGTTGGCGCAGGCTAGAGAAGCGGCCTCGAAGCCAGTTGAGGGTGTGTAACCAAGTGACCGCATTCAATGTTTCAGCCGAAGTTGCCTCAGCGCTCGCCGAGGGCCGCCCGGTCGTAGCTCTAGAGTCGACCATCATTTCGCACGGTCTACCGCGCCCACGCAACCACGAGGCAGCTCTCGAGTTCGAGCAGATTCTGCGTGACCAGGGCGTTACCCCGGCCACCATCGCGATTCTCGATGGAGTGCCGCAGATCGGTCTTGATGCCAAGGGCGTCGATCGAATCGCAAACGAAGATCTGGCCAAGGCCAGCGTGCGCGACATTCCGATTTTGTCGGCTAAGCGTGCCAGCGGCGCAACCACGGTTGCCGCTACAGCTCACCTGGCTGCCCTCGCCGGCGTTCGAGTCTTTGCCACCGGTGGTCTCGGTGGAGTTCACCGCGGCGCAATCGACACCTTCGACGAGTCGGCCGACCTGAGCACTCTGGCGGTCACGCCAATCACAGTGGTTTCGGCGGGCGTCAAGTCTGTGCTCGACATTCCGGCCACTCTCGAGCGCCTCGAGACTCTTAGTGTGCCGGTTATCGGCTACAAGACTCGCGATTTTCCGGCCTTCTGGCTAACCAAATCGGGCTACACGCTCGACTGGTCGCTAGACACTGCACACGAAATCGCCCTGGCGATGCAAGCTCAAGATGAACTCGGTCACGGTCAGGGCATGGTGGTGGCCAACCCGATTCCAGAGCAACTGCAGTGGGATCCTGCCGAACACGATCGCGTCATTCAGATTGCCTTCAAGGCGGCTGACGCTGCCGGCGTCACTGGCAAGGCGGTCACCCCGTTCTTGCTCGGTTTCATCGTTGGTGAATCTGGCGGACGCAGCCTCGAGGTCAACCTAGACCTCGCACGCAACAATGTTCGCGTGGCGGGCGAAATCGCCACAGCCTGGTCTGCCCTCAAGGCCTAGATCATGAACGCTTCGCTTCTGGTCATCGGCGACGTGATCGACGACATCATTGTGGTTCCAGAGCACGCGATTCGACCCAACACCGACACGAACGCTCGCATCGAGAAAACCCTCGGGGGTTCGGCCGCGAACGTTGCGGCTTGGGCTGCCTCGAGCGGAGCATCCGTGACATTTATCGGATGCATCGGCCGCGACGACCTCGCACGAAATGAGTCAAACTTTGCCGCGGCCGGTGTCTCGGCACATCTTCAGGTGAGCGACCGCGCAACGGGCTCAATCGTGGTGTTGGTCGATGGCGATTCGCGATCGATGCTTACCGATCGAGGGGCCAATCAAGACCTGAACCTTGATCTGATTGATACTGAACTGACCCAGGCCAAAATCGTTTACCTGAGTGGTTATGCGCTGCTCGGCAAGAGCGTTGAATCGGTAGTCGGGCTAATTGAGCGTGCGCACGAGCACGGCGCGCTGGTGGCCGTCGACCCCGGCTCAACCGGGTACATCGAAGATTACGGAGTCGAGCGCTACCGAGAGTTGCTAAAGCACGTGGATGTTTGCTTTCCGAATCTCGAAGAAGCCGAACTGCTGCGGCTCGAGGGTCAGTTGCCTTTGTTGGTGGTCACCGATGGTGAGCGCGGTGCAACCGCCCACATCGGCGAAGGTGTCGAACTCAAGGCTCTCGGTTTGACGGTCACATCGGTTGACCCAACCGGTGCTGGTGACGCGTTCTGCGGTGCGTTCTTGGCAAAATTCGCCGAGTCCGGTGCAGCGCTAGGCGATCCTGCTGCAATCGAGCGTGCGTTAGACGCAGGCGTTGCTGCAGGTGCTGCGGCCGTCACAACTCTGGGCGCACGCCCAAGCCTTTAGGCGAAGCGCGCCATCCAAGCTTCGACATCTTCTGCCTTGCGTGGCAGAGCAGCACTCAAATTCTCGACACCGGTTTCGGTAACCAAAACGTCGTCTTCGATACGAACGCCGATGCCACGAAGCTCTTCTGGAACCAAAAGGTCATCAGGCTGAAAGTACAGGCCAGGTTCGATGGTGAAAATCATGCCGGGCTTGAGCTCTTGCTCTAGGTAGAGTTCGCGACGAGCCTGAGCACAGTCGTGAACGTCGAGACCGAGGTGGTGGCTGGTGCCGTGAACCATCCAACGACGGTGGTGCTGGTTCTCTGGCTTGAGCGATTCTTCGGCGGTGAGCTGCATCAGACCCCACTCGGCTGCCTTTGCGGCAATCACCTTCATGGCCGTGGCGTGCAACTCGCGAAACTTCACTCCCGGCTTCGCGATTGCAAAAACGGCATCGGCGGCCTCTAGAACCGCGTCATATACCTTGCGCTGCGCTGGGCTGAACTTGCCGTTCACTGGCAGAGTGCGGGTGACGTCGGCGGTGTAGAGGCTATCAACCTCAACGCCGGCATCGAGCAAAAGCAGTTCGTCGCCGCGAATCGGGCCATCGTTGACGATCCAGTGCAAAATGCAAGCGTGAGCCCCGGCGGCAGCGATTGTGTCGTATCCAAGGTCGTTGCCTTCGATGCGGGCTCGTGAATAGAACGCGGTCTCAATCACGCGCTCGCCTCGTTCGTGACCGATCGCGTCTTTCATGGTTCGGGCAACTTGCTCGAAACCACTTACCGAAGCCGCAACGGCCTTGCGCATCTCGGCGATTTCCCACTCGTCTTTGACAAATCGAATCTCGCTGGCGAACTCGAGAAGCTTTTCGTCGCTGCCAGCCTCTTCGCTGATGCGCACGATATCTGCGCCCGAGTTTTCAGACAAGAATTCGTCGAGCTCAGGTAGGTTCTTGGTGCTCAGGTGCAATAGTGCTGCCACCTGCGCCAGAGTTGGTCGAGCGCCAACCCAGAATTCACCGATGGTTGGGTTGGCAAAGAACTCTTCGCTCTCACGCCCAGCGGTTTCTCTGAAGAACAGAGTGCTCACACCGGCGCGGTCTCGGGCGTCGATAACCAGCACCGAGTCAGGAACGGTTGCCGAACCCCAAGCCGTCAAATGAGAAAAAGCGGCGTGCGGGTGGTAGCGGTAGTCAGAGTCATTCGATCTGGTCTTGAGCGGACCGGCCTCAATGATGATCAGTTTGCCGGCGAAGCCTTCGGCTACCTCGCGACGACGTGCGGCGGCATAAACAGCACCCGGATGCACCTGGGGAAGGTCATCGCCGTGGTCAGCCCAGTTCGAACCGATGAATCTCATGAATTCTTCGCTGTTCGGGCGGTGCGACCGGTTGTTCACGCGGTCGGCAATCTTTTGTTCTGACTTCTCGCTCATGGGTTACATACTGCCACTTTTCATCAAACTCTGTGAGCCCTAGAAGCGGGTATTCTTCGAATGTAAGAGGCATCAAGTTTTAGAGAGAAGTTGCATGAAAATCGACCTGCACGTGCACACCGATGCCTCCGACGGAACCGAGCCGGTTTCGGTGGTCTTCGATCGAGCCAAAGACCTCGGGCTCGATGTGCTGGCAATCACCGACCACGACACCGTTTCGCACTGGGCAGCTTCTGCCGAAGCATCCGTGCGCACTGGTCTTGGTTTTGTGCCCGGTATCGAAATCACCACCCGCGCTGTGTTCACTGGTGAAGATGGCCACACGCACAAGGTCGGCATGCACATGCTGGCTTATCTGCCAGACCCGAACAACGAAGCGCTGATCAAGAGGCTCGACGAAACCGTCAATTCGCGCATCATTCGCCTACGAGAAATTACCGACCGAATCGCCAAAGATTACGCGCTGACCTGGCAAGACGTGCTCGACCAGGTGCAGGTCGGGGCAACTCTCGGTCGTCCATCGGTTGCCGACGCGCTGGTTGCCAACGGCCACTTCGTCGAGCGCGGCGAGGTGTTTGAAAAGCTTTGGTTCAAGGGCAGCCCCTACTACGTGCCGAACCGCGAGGTGCCAGACCCGCGCGAAGCCATCGAGCTGATCAATGCGGCTGGGGGAGTTGCGGTGCTAGCGCACCCACTGGCTCGTGGTTACAAGCCCGCTCACGAAAACGACTTTCCGCAAGAGCACTTCGAATCGCTAATCGAGGCTGGCTTGGCGGGCTTTGAGGTTTACCACCCAGAAATTGGCGCGGATGTTCAACCCTGGCTGCTCGACCTGACAACCCGCCACGATCTGATCGTTACGGGGTCGAGCGATTACCACGGTGTCACCGGCAAGCCGAATGAGTTGGGTCAGTGCACCACAGCGCCCGAGATGCTCGAGCGAATCATCGACCGAGCCACCGGCGCGAAGCCGGTAAATCTAGAGCTTTAGCGAATCTACCTAGCTGGGCTATTCGCCCGTGCCACCGCGAGTGCGGCGACGCTGACGGTTGCGCTCGCCGTCTGGGCGAGGGGTGCGTTCGACCTTAGGCGCAGCATCCGAGTTCTTCGAACCTTCGCTGCGTGGCTTGTCGTTTCGACCTTGACCGCGGTTTTGACCGCCTTCACGGCGACCTCCGTCACGACCAGAATTCGACGAACCACCGCGTCCACCCGAACCACCGCGGCCAGCAGGCCCACGGTCGTTCGACGGCTTGACGCGGTTCGGGTCGGTTGCTTTGATGCGACCCTTGGTACCGGCGACAATGTTTAGGTCTTCGAACAGGTGCGGTGAAGATGAGTACGTTTCGACCGGCTCTGGCACGCCAAGTTCGAGGGCTTCGTTGATGTGCTTCCAGCGAGTCAGGTCTTCCCAGTCAACGAAAGTCACTGCGATACCGGTGCGACCGGCACGACCGGTGCGACCGGTGCGGTGCAAGTAGTTCTTCTCGTCTTCGGGAACCGTGTAGTTGATCACGTGAGTCACGTCGTCAACGTCGATGCCTCGGGCGGCAACTTCGGTGGCAACCAGAATGTCTTTCTTTCCCGAGCGGAAGGCCGCCATCGACTTCTCGCGCGCCTCCTGCGACATGTCACCGTGCAGAGCCGAAGCGTTGAAGCCTCGGTCGATCAATTCTTCGGCAACCTTGCCGGCCTGACGCTTGGTGCGACAGAAAATCACGGTCTTACCGCGACCCTCGGCCTGCAAGATGCGGCCAACAACTTCGTCTTTATCGAGCGAGTGCGCGCGATAAATGAATTGCTTGATGTCGGCCTTGGTGTGGCCTTCGTCTGGGTCGTTCACGCGAATGTGAATCGGGCGGTTCTGATACTTGCGCGCGAGCGAGACGATAGCGCCCGGCATGGTTGCCGAGAACAGCATGGTTTGGCGACCGTCTGGGGTTAGCGCGAACAAGCGCTCAACATCTGGCAAAAAGCCGAGGTCGAGCATTTCGTCGGCCTCGTCGAGAACCATGAAGCGGATGTTCGACAGGTCGAGTTTCTTCTGCTTGCTGAGGTCAATGATTCGACCCGGGGTTCCCACGATGATCTGAGCACCGGCTTCTATGTCAGCGATCTGACCTTCGAACGCACGGCCACCAACGATGGTCGCAACCTTGGTCGGGCGGTTAGCCGTGGCAAGCGTTAGGTCTTCGGCAACCTGAATGGCGAGCTCTCGGGTAGGTACAACAACCAGCGCCTTAGCGCCAAGCTCTGGATCAAAACCGAGAGACTGAATTAGCGGAAGGCCGAATCCGAGAGTTTTACCGGTACCAGTCTTGGCCTGGCCGATGATGTCTTGGCCAGTTAGTGCGAGCGGGATGGCCTGCTCTTGGATCGGGAAGGGACTGGTGATGCCCTTCGCTTCGAGGGCTTCGACGATATCTTGGTCGATGCCTAAATCTTGAAATGTCAAAAAAGACTCCTATTAGTTGTCTTAAGTCTAGTTGTCGCTCTTTTTGAGCATCCGCGCTCTGTTTGAAGAACCTCGGATGAACAACAGGTGCTCTATTCTTAAGGGATGTTCGAGTGGCTGAAGAAACTGCGCCAAAAAGCGCGTGACTTTGTTCTACCTGAGCGTGAAGAGCGCAGTGCTCGAAATACGGCCAAAGTAAATCTGAAACCGTACACCCCCGAGCCTAAGGTGTTTTTGGGTCAAGTGGCCTATTTGCACCTAAGTTACTTCGAGATTCTCACCGCACAACTCAAGGTTTCGCCGAACACCGCGTACAAGGCCGAGCTGTCTGAAGCGGCATCCAAGTCGTTTGAGCAGTACCGCGCACTGGCCCGCAAATTGGCCGCACTTGGCTATGAAGCCACCGATGCGATGGACCCTTTCACTGAGCGCATTCAAACTTTTC
>JBIKSH010000012.1:0-33903 GCA_044348705.1 Rhodoluna sp.
TTCGGTAATCGGGCGACCATTTACTTTGGTGCCGTTGGTCGATTGCAGGTCGCGAACTCCGGCCTTCGCACCATCCCAGAGAATTTCAAAGTGCTTGCGGCTCAGCCCGTTGTCTGCCACTTGAATGTCGGCGCTGGCGTCGCGGCCAACCACGGTTCGAGAGGCCGAAATAACGTAGCGCTGACCGGCCACCTCGAGGGTCGGGGTCCATTCGACATCTACCTTGGCGGTCGCCGACGTGATGCGAACCTGCCCCATGTTCAGCGAACCGTCTTCGACAATCTTGATCATGAGGGCGGCACCGAACTGAAACTTCTGGCGGGTCGCGTGGCGAGTGGCCTGGTCGTTCAACTCGATGAGCAGCGCTTCACCCAGCTCCTGCATCCGCTTGAAATCGGCGCTCGACAAATAGACGGTGAAAGTGTTTGGGGCCAGAATGCGGTCGCGTGCCACGATGCTCGCCTTGGCATCCATCTCGCCCTTGATTGCCGAGCTAATCTCGATAGGCTGCAGCTCGCTCTTAAAGGTTTTGCTGAACGCGCCGGTAACGATGCGCTCCAAACCCTTTTCGAAGCCGTCTAGAAAGCCCAAGATTGTCCTCACTCGCGGGGCTTTCAGTTTAACCGCCACCCCTTGAAACCGCAGGGATGCTCGGGGTGCATGCCAGCGACTGAAACCGCAAAACCTTGCTAAGTTTTGGCTATGAACTTCGAGCAAGCCGACCCAGCCATCAAGTTGCTGATCGCCAACTACTTTGACGTCATGCACGAACAAGACATGACCTTGTTCGACAAGGTTTTTCACAAGAACTGCGCGCTGTATTCGACTCAGGGTGGCACCCTCTCGCTTCGGCCATACGACGTTTACCGAGAAGCGGTTCTAAACCGCGAATCTCCGGCGTCAAAAGGAGAGGCTCGAAATGACCAAGTTCTCGACTTCGACCAAATTTCAGACACCCTCGCCTGGGTCAAGCCACAGTTGCAGATGTTTGGTGGCGTTATGCAGGACTACCTAAACATCGTCTACTTAGATGGCCAGTGGTGGGTCATGGCCAAAATGTGGGAACGCGTCGGCGACGTCAAGTAGCCGCAAAACTTACAGGCGTCTTTAGCCAACGGCCTCTTTGCGGCGGCCGCGGGTGTGGGTTTCGTTGCACTGCACGTTGGCAGGGTCTTCGAAACAGTGGTCGCACAGCAGCACTAGGTCTTTGCAGCCAAGGTTGGTGCAGTTTCTGAAACTGCTGGTCGGGCCGCTACAGGCTTCGCATTCACCGATGGTCACGGCATCTGGCGTGAAGTTAATGTTCAGGCGGTCGTCGAACACATAGAGCGAACCCTCCCAAAGCGACTTGTCACCCTGCGATTCGCCATAGCGAACAATGCCACCGTCGATTTGGTAAACCTCTTTGAAGCCGCGCTTGATCATGATCGAGCTGAGAATCTCGCAGCGAATGCCGCCGGTGCAATAGGTGACAATCGGCTTGTCTTTGATGTCGTCGTACTTGCCGCTCTCGATGTCGCGAATGAAGTCGTGTGAGGTTTGCACGTCGGGAATGATGGCGTTCTTAAACTTGCCAATCTTTGCCTCGAAAGCATTGCGGCCATCGAAGAACACAACCTCGTCGCCACGCTCGGCTACCAGTGCATCGACCTGAGCAGGCTTTAGGTGCTTGCCTCCGCCGACTACCCCATTTGCATCCACCAGTACTTCGTCTGGTGCGTTGAACGCAACCAGTTCAGAACGCACGCGCACACGTAGGCGCGGAAAATCATTGCCAGTGCCGTCAGACCACTTGAAGTCGATCTTTTTGAAGCCCGCGTACTCCTTGGTTTGGCGCACGTACTTCTTTAGTGCCGACATGTCGCCACCGAGGGTGCCGTTGATGCCGTGCTTAGAGATGATGATGCGGCCTTTGAGGCCGAGCGACTCGCAGAGTGTCTTCTGCCAAAGCTTTAGCGCCTCGGGGTCGGCCACTGGCGCGAACCCGTAGTACAGGATGATTTTTTGTAGTTCCACTCTGACGATATTAGCCACCTATAAAAGAGGTGCGAAAAAACTTTCGTCAAAATAGTTGCATTATTACTACATAGCATTTATGCTATGAACCATGGGACGTAAACCTAAAGATCAAGAAGAGCGGGTAATCAACCGCATCGAAGAACTTCGCCTCGCGGCCGGCATCTCGCGACAGCAGCTGGCCGACGCGGTCGGAGTTCACTATCAAACCGTGGGTTACATCGAGCGTGGCGAATACTCGCCGAGCCTGGTGCTGGCCCTGCAGGTCGCCAAGGTGCTCGGCACCACGGTCGAAAACATCTTCAGCCTTGAGGAGGAAAACTAATGAAAAGCAAGCTAGAAAAGCGCATCGACGACGGCGCTAAGAAGTTTGAAGAGTCGGCCGAAGAGGCTGCCGAGCGCTTTGAACGCGGACTCATCAACTGGGTGAAGAACGATCGATTCTTCGACGGATTCAGAAACACCTATGCCCGAGTGCTCCTAGTGCTGCTCGCTGCTGGCTGGCTTCTGGGTGGGTTGCTGTTTACCTACAACACCAGTTCAGGATTTGTTAACTACGCCGTTGGAGTAGCTGTGAGTGTTGTTGCGCAGCAGATTTCGGTGCGTTTCGTGTTCAACTCCGCTGGCAAGCCGATTGTCGACGAATACCAGGAAGCTCGCCGCAATCGTGCATACCGGCGAGCTTATGGCTGGGTTACTGGAATCGTGACGGGTCTGGTGATGACGGTGCTTTTCTATGCCTACGTGAACGTCTATTTCACCGACGGATACATCCCATTGATTCCCCCGGCATTCATCGACTGGAATATTGGCCCTTATCAAGTTGCAGTCATCTTGGTCTTTTTGATGGGTCTGTTTTCACTCATGCCCTACTTTGCGTGGGGCTTTAAGGGCGAACCGTTCCGCAGCAAAAACGAACCCAACGAATAACCGGTCGGCGAGAGCCGAATTACAAGTCGCAAGAGCGGGTGGGGCTAGACCCCATCCGCTTTTTGCATAGGATAAACCCATGACAATGAAGCCAGGCCTAGACGTCGAAAACTTCGACCTAAACACCCGCCCACAAGACGACCTTTTCCGTCACACCAACGGACATTGGCTCGACACCTACGAGATTCCCGCAGACCAGGCCGTTCACGGCTCGTTCTACATGCTGCGCGATGCTTCTGAAGAAGCCGTGAAGCAAATTCTCGAGGATGCTCAGGCAAACCCAAAGGCGGGCGTCAGCCAGCAAATCGGTGACATGTATGGCTCGTTCCTAGACGAAGCCCGAGTCAACGAGCTCGGCTCGGCACCGATCGAGGCAGACCTCAAGCGCATCAGCGACGCCGACCTCAACGAACTTTGCCACCTGCTCGGTGAATTCTCACGCGATGGCATCAGCGGCATCTTTGGCATGTATGTCAACAACGACCCGGGTAACCCAGAGCGTTACCTGGTCAACATGTACCAGGGCGGCCTCGGTCTGCCAGACGAGTCTTACTACCGCGAAGAGAAATACGCAGACTTCCGCGACGCCTATGTGCCATTCGTTGCTCAGATGCTGCAGCACGCCGGTTGGTCGGCCGACAAGGCAGACACCGACGCCCGCGCGATCATGGCGTTCGAAACCGAGCTTGCTAAACACCACTGGGATGTTGTGCAGACCCGCGACGCAGAGAAAACCTACAACCTCTATAAGTACGAGGCACTGAAGGCTCTCACCCCGACCTTCAACTGGGACCTCTGGCAGAAGGGCTCACAGATCTCGGCCGAGACCCTGTTTGAGTCGGTTGTCATGACCCCATCGTTTTTCGAGGGCATCGCATCGGTGTTCAACGAAGCCAACCTCGCGAACCTCAAGCTCTGGACGGCATGGCAGGTCATTAACTCGATGGCTCCATACCTAAGCAGCGACTTCGTGCAGACCCGCTTCGACTTCTACGGCACCAAGCTCACCGGTCAGCCAGAGATGCGTGCCCGCTGGAAGCGCGGCGTTCAGCTGGTCGAAGGTTCGCTCGGCGAGGCCGTTGGTGAAATCTACGTTGAGAAGCACTTCCCTCCTGCAGCCAAGGGCCGCATGGATGACCTGGTCAAGTGGCTCATCGAGGCTTACCGCGTAAGCATCGAAAACCTAGAGTGGATGACCGCCGAAACCAAGGCCAAGGCATTGGTCAAGTTGTCTAATTTCAACCCGAAGATCGGTTACCCGAACAAGTGGAAGGACTACTCGAGCCTGACCATCAAGCGCGATGACCTAGTCGGCAACGTTCGCCGCTCGAACGCTTGGCAGACCGATAAAGAGGCCGCCAAGATTGGTTCGCCACTAGACCGCGACGAGTGGTTCATGACCCCTCAGACCGTGAACGCCTACTACAACCCAGGCTTCAACGAGATCGTGTTCCCGGCCGCCATCTTGCAGCCACCGTTCTTTAGCCTCGAGACCGACGACGCCGTTAACTTCGGTGCCATCGGTGGCGTTATCGGTCACGAAATCGGTCACGGTTTTGACGACCAGGGCTCGAAGTACGACGGCGACGGCGCACTAATCTCTTGGTGGACCGACGCAGACCGCGCCGCCTTCGAGAAGCTAACCAAGGCTCTAATCGACCAGTACAACGAACTAACCCCAGCCGGTTTGGGCGACGAGTACAAGGTCAACGGCGAGCTAACCATCGGTGAGAACATTGGTGACCTCGGTGGAATCATGATCGCTTGGAAGGCATATCTGCTAAGCCTCGAAGGTGCCGATGCACCGGTTATCGATGGCCGCACCGCTGCCGAGCGCTTCTTGCTCTCATGGGGTCAGATCTGGCGAGGCAAGAGCCGCGAGGCAATCGCGATTCAGCGCCTAGCCACCGACCCACACTCGCCGAGCGAGTTCCGCTGCAACCAAATCGCCAAGAACTTCGACGTGTTCCACGACACCTACGAAACCAAGCCTGGCGACGCGATGTGGCTAGAGCCCGAGCAGCGCGTAAGCATCTGGTAAATGAAACTTTGGCTTCGCCTCGTGTGGGCGCTACTTTCGTGGCGCTCGCGCGGGCCGCTAGAACTGCACCAGGTTGGCAAGCGAAACTTTAGGGTTTGGCCGAGCGACCTCGACATTTTCAACCACATGAACAACGGCATCTATTTGACGCTGCTCGACCTCGGCCGCTTCGACACCCTCAAGCGTTCGGGATCGTGGGCGAAAGCCAAGAGTGCCAAGCTGCATCCGGTTGTTGTTGGCGAAACCATCACGTTTAGAAAATCGCTAGCCCCGTGGCAGGCTTTTTCGATCGAGACCGCCCTGCTCGGATGGAACGACATGGCGTTTTTCATTCAGCAACGCTTTGTGGTGGCCGGCGAGATTCACGCCGAGGCCGTGGTGAAGATTCGTTTCTTGAAATCTCCGCGAGGCATTCCGACTTCTGAAGAGGTCATCGAGGCACTAGGTGGCTGGAACGCTCCGACACCTGTATTGCCAGAGTGGGTTACTGACTGGGATGCCGCCGTGGCGCTACCAAAGGGACGCGAGGCTGCACCTAGCCTGTGGCCAGGGCGCGAATAACAAAACTTCGAACGCGCATCCGCCTCGAATTACAAGAATTACTCGCCCTCGACCTTGGCGAAGTAGTTGACCAGGCCGTCGGTGCCGGCGAGCCCTCCGTCGCGAAGCACGAACAGCGCCTCGAGGTTGGGTACGCGATTTAGTCTGGCCACAGCATCCACGCCTTCTGCGAATGCAGCGGTCGCCCAGACATCTGCCTTGATCAAATCGTCGGCAATAACGGTCACCTGAATCAGCTCGTTTTCGGCGAACTCGTAACTGCGCGGGTTCCAAATGTGCAGGCCACGCTCGGC
Organism: Rhodoluna sp.; assembly: GCA_044348705.1. Taxonomy (GTDB): domain Bacteria; phylum Actinomycetota; class Actinomycetes; order Actinomycetales; family Microbacteriaceae; genus Rhodoluna. The sequence continues at coordinate 5,842 of JBIKSH010000012.1, forward strand.
GGTGCCAGAGGTGGCCACGGCGCGCATCGGTGAATTGAAAAGATCGAAAACGGTGAGGATGCCCGCCTCGGGGCTCGCGATGGTGACCGGTTTCGAAATACCGACCTTCCAGCTGCGTTCGCCGGTTACTCCGTCAGACAGCCACACGTCGCCACCGGCGTTGACGGCGAAGTCGGTGACCCCGGCTGCTAACAGCTGGCGGGCGGCTTCGGTCGCGGCCCAGGTTTTGACCAAACCGCTCGGGTCGAAGGTGCGGTCGGGGGTGAATGCGTTGAACCAGCCGTCGGTTTCGGCAGACCATGCCTCGCACGCATTCCAGATTTCGTCGACAATCGGGTTGAGGTCGGCAACCTTGGTCTCGCCACGAGCTAGGCGACTGAGCGGCGACTCTGGTTTGTAGAGGCTGAACATTTCGTCGGCAGCGTGCAGAAAGGCGCATGCCCCAGCCAGAGCATCCGAGTGGTCTTGTTCGTTGAGCGGTGTGCGGCCGGCGAAGCGAAAGACGGTGCCCATGCACGACTCGTGGTGGTCGAAGGTGCGCTGCTCGATTTGGTTCACCTAAGAGAGTTTAGAGATTGCTGGGAGCCGGCTGGGGGCTTGCGCTTAATCAATTTTCTCGCGAGATGTAAGAATAGTGGCGATGAAAAATGCAGCGTTGCAGTCACTAGTCGAACCTTCTATTGAGCAGGTTAGGCAGTGGCTTGACGCGACTTCGAAACAATCAAAAACAAAACGGTCAGCAGGCGAACGCCGTCTTGCCGCTTTACTGGCGTCGCCAATCGGCCTCGATTTCGCCGTGCGCTTTGTTGATCGAGTAGTCAAATCAGAAGACCAGCGGGTCGCCGCGCGCGAGCTATTCAAACTCTCAAAAAAAGTACCCACCACACTCAACGCACTTGATCGACTAACCATTCGACTCGGTGGCTTGCTTGCGCCAGCCTTTAGTTTTATTGTCATTCCGATTGCCAGGGCGAGAATGCGTCAATTGGTGGGGCATCTTGTGGCTGACGCTCGCCCGGCGCAACTCAAAAAGCACATTGCCTCGGCTCGCGCTGAGGGGCATACTCTGAACCTTAACCTCTTGGGCGAGGCTGTGTTGGGTGAACGCGAGGCACTCGATCGATTCGATAAGACTTTTGAACTGCTTAGACGACCCGAGGTGAACTACGTTTCGGTCAAGGTGTCGGCCATCGCGAGCCAACTGTCGCTCTGGGGGTATCAACAGACAGTAGACCGTTTGGTCGAGCGACTCCGCCCCATGTACCAGTTCGCCGCGCAATCGACACCGCAAAAGTTCATCAACCTAGATATGGAGGAGTATCGCGATCTTGCGCTGACCCTCGATGTATTCAAACGTCTGTTGAGTGAGAAAGAACTAAAGGCACTCTCGGCCGGCATCGTGATTCAGTGCTACTTGCCAGATTCATTTCAAGCAGTATCTGAGCTCTGGGCGTTAGCCTCGCGCCGTGTGAGCGAGGGTGGCGCGCCGATCAAAGTTCGTGTGGTCAAAGGCGCGAACCTTGCCATGGAACGAGTTGACGCAGAATGGCACGGATGGCCGTTGGCGACCTACTCGACCAAAGAAGAAACCGATGCAAACTACAAGAGAGTCATCGAGTGGTTGCTAGATGCCGAGCGACTTAAGGCGCTTCGCGTTGGAATCGCCGGCCACAACCTTTTCGACATTGCTCTGGCTCACTTGCTGGCAAAGAAGCGCGCGATTACTAAGGGCGTCGAGTTTGAGATGCTCAAGGGCATGGCCAGCGAGATCGCCGAGGCGATTCGACCAGACATTGGCGCACCACTGCTCTACACCCCGGTGGTGCAACCGAGCGAGTTCAAGGTCGCCATCGCCTATCTCATTCGCCGCCTCGAAGAAAACGCCGCCTCTGAAAACTTCATGTCTGGAGTTTTCGACATTGCCACGAAGCAAGAGATTTTTGAGCGAGAAGCAAACCGGTTTAGAAGCTCGGTCGAGCTAGTCGATGGTGAACCTCAGCGTTCTAGGCGCAAACCAAACTCCGAAACCGCTGCGCGACTGGCCAAGTCTTCGAGCTTCGAAAATGAACCCGATGTCGACCCTTCTTACCAGTTCACTCGTTCAGAAATTGTCAGCGGAATAGCCCGCGGCCTTTCGATGACCACGCATCCTCGCCCTATGCCGACAGGTGTCGAACCGCTGAGTTCGCTCGAGCAAATCGACCAGGTCTTGAAAACCGCTTCAGCTGCGTCTGAGCAGTGGCGCTCGGATGCTTCGATGCGAAAAGCCATTCTGCTCGAGGCCGCCAGGTTGCTATCTGCCCGTCGACCAGAGTTGGTTTCGGTAATGGTTGCCGAGGCGGGCAAGACACCAACCGAGGCTGACCCAGAGCTCAGCGAGGCCGTCGACTTCGCTCGTTTCTATGCTCACCAGATCGAGCAACTAGAGCGACTTGACTCGACGGCATTCGAACCGAATCGAGTCACTCTGGTGGTTCCGCCGTGGAACTTTCCAGTGGCGATTCCGGCAGGAGGAGTTCTTGGCGCTCTTGCTGCGGGTTCGAGCGTAGTCATCAAGCCTGCACCGCAGGTTCCGGCCTGCTCACTAGAGATGGTCAAAGCTCTCTGGGATGCCGGCGTGCCGAGAGACGTCCTGCAATTTGTATTGGTTGAAGACGGACCCCTCGGCCTAGCGCTCGTTGGTCACGAACTGGTCGACAGCGTCGTTCTAACCGGGTCGTTCGACACCGCAAAACTCTTTGTCACGCATCGACCTGGTTTGAAGCTCGCCGCCGAAACCAGCGGTAAAAACTCGATGATCATCACTCCGAGCGCAGACCTCGATCTTGCCGCTGGCGACTTGGCCAAGAGCGCCTTCGGCCACGCTGGTCAAAAGTGTTCTGCCGCCAGCGTTGCAATTTTGGTTGGCTCGGTGGCCAAGTCGAAGGCGTTTGAGCGCCAGCTGCTAGATGCGGTTGCATCGATGAAGGTCGGCCGCGATGCATCCTCTTTAATTGGCCCGTTGGTTCAGCCGCCCACAGACAAACTTCTGCGCGCACTAACTCAACTCGATGCAGGTGAACGCTGGATGCTCGAACCGAAGCCGCTCGACAGCACCGGCCATCTCTGGAGCCCAGGCATTCGCGCCGGAGTGAAACCCGGCTCGTTCTTGCAACAAACCGAAGTGTTTGGACCGGTGCTCGCCATTGTGCGCGCAAAGAATTTGCGCGCGGCGGTCAAGATTGCAAACTCGGTTGAGTATGGCCTCACGGCGGGCATCCACTCGCTTGATTTTGCCGAGGTCGGCTATTGGCGCAACAACATTCAAGCGGGCAATCTCTATGTGAACCGCACCACCACCGGGGCGATTGTTGAGCGTCAACCGTTCGGAGGCATGAAGCGCTCGTCGGTTGGCTGGGGCTTGAAAGCCGGCGGCAAGAACTACCTTCTCGGCTTCGGCGGTTTCAAAGACGAGGGCGCGCACCTGAGCGAAGTCGAATGGCTCGAAATGGCCAGGCTGAGCGATGTGCGATGGATCACCGAGCGGTTCGCGAAACTTGACCCCGCCGCTGACCCTGGCAAACTGCGAAGCGAGGCGAACTACAAGAGCTATCACCCAACACCAGTGGTTATTCGCCTAGGTGTAGGCGTCGACAAAGAAGATCGTCGAGTGAAGCGCTTGATGGGTTTTGTTGAGCTCGTGAAAGAGATTTCGGGTGTTCAGCTAGACGTTCAGGTGTCGAGCGGCAACGATCGTGCCTCTCGAAAACTTGTGAACCCAATGGCCGGCTTGCGCGTAATCATGCTTGGCGAGCCTGACGAACAGGTGACGAAACTTCGCTCTAACCCAGACGTGACCATCTTCGACAACTCGGTTGTAGTTGACGGTTTGGTAACGGGGTTGATGCTGCTTCGCGAGCGATCAACCTCAATCACCACGCACCGCTACGGCAACACTTTTGAAGTACCGCTGGGGTAGGTTTAGCCCATGACAGAGCTACCAATCGCACGCACCTACCTCGACTCACACGGCGTTGAAATCACTTTCTATGAATGGCCCGCCGCAAACGCACGCGGTGTGGTTCAGGTAGCCCACGGCCTTGGCGAGCACGCCCGTCGCTATGACGACTTCGCAGCACGAATGAACCGCGCCGGTTTCAGCGTTTATGCCGACGACCACCGCGGTCACGGCGAAACCGGCCTTGCTCAGCTAGCCTCTGGTCAAATCAAGGTTCTCGGCAACCTAGGCCCAGGTGGCATGGATGCTGCCTATGAGCAGGTTCACGAATTCACCAAGCTCATCGCCGCCGAAAACCCCGGCAAACCAGTCGTTTTGGCCGGACACTCGTATGGCTCGTTCATCTCGCAGGTTTTGATCAAGAAATATTCAGACGAATACGCCGCCTGCGTGCTCTCGGGCTCGGCCTTGGTTTGGCCGGGCAGCATGGGCATGGGGGCGTTCAACAAAAAGTGGGCCAAAGATGCCGGTGCAACCGGTTATGAGTGGCTCAGCCGCGACCCTGCCGTTGGTGCCCGTTTCGCCGCCGATCCAAAGTGCTTCTATGCCGACGCCGCAAAGGTTTTCGGTGTGCCGAATGCGCTCAAGTTATTCCAGAAGCCGAGTTCGAGCATCCGCTCTGATTTGCCGATTTTGGTGCTCGCCGGGTCTGACGACCCAATCGGTGCCGCGCCATCGAACGAGAAGCTGGTCAACGCCTACCTGCGCGCCGGCGTCGACGACGTGACCATGTTCATCTATGACGACGCTCGCCACGAGGTTTATAACGAGACCAATAAAGATGAGGTTTTCGCCGACCTGCTGGCTTGGTTAGATGCCAAACTCTGAAAAAAGGGGATGCCTCGCGGCACTCTGGGCGTTTCTATTTAGCCCCGCGACCTACACGCCGCCGACCGGTGTGGCAGCGCCCGAGGTTGACCCCAACCAGGAGTCGAACCAGCGCAGTGGACTAGACGGGTACCAACCGGGCGCCTATGAATCGCCGTTTGACGGCGGCGGTGACGAGGGCGATTACCGCTAGCAGTGCCGGCGATAGGACTTTGCTAGTGGCCGCTCTTAGGCAGGCGGCAGGCGGCAACGGCTTCGTCGATGTCTACTCCGAGCAGGTCGTGCTGCTCTTCGTGGCGCTTTAGCCACATGACGGTGTAGCTGCAAACCGGAACCAACTTGATGCCGCCAGTGGCGCGAACGTCGTCAACCAAACCTTGCATCAAGATGCCGGCGAGCTGCTTGCCCTGGTGAGCTGGGTCGACTTCGGTGTGCACTAGGTGCATTTGGCCGGGCATCCGTGAATAATCTGCGTGACCAACCTTTTCGCCATCGAGCCAGATCTCGTAGCGGTTTTGGTCGGTGTTGTGAATGACTTCGGTGCTCATGCTGTTAATCTCTTCTCTGTGCTGACGAACAAACTTTATGAGGGCGATAACCTCGCTGTTCTGAAGTCTATGCCCGACGAATCGGTGCAGTTGATATATGTTGACCCGCCGTTTAACACCGGTCGCAAGCAAGAACGCGGTGGCGCAATCACCAAGCGAAGCGAGACCGGCGACCGAGTTGGCTTCAAGGGTCAGCGCTACGAAACCATTCGCTCAACGGTGCTCAGCTATGACGACGAGTTCGCGGACTACTGGGGTTTTCTAGAGCCGAGGCTCGAGCAGGCCTGGCGCGTGCTTAGCGAAACCGGCACCCTCTATCTGCACCTCGACTACCGCGAGGCTCACTATGCCAAGGTGTTGCTCGACGCGCTATTCGGTCGAGAGTGCTTCTTGAACGAAATCATCTGGGCCTACGACTACGGCGGCAAGCCAAAGAATCGATGGCCGGCCAAGCACGACACCATTTTGGTTTATGTGAAGAATCCGAAGAATTATTACTTCGACTCGGGTGCTGTTGACCGCGAGCCCTACATGGCCCCGGGTTTGGTTACTCCCGAGAAGGTCGCTCGTGGCAAGCTGCCAACCGATGTTTGGTGGCACACCATCGTTTCACCAACCGGCAAAGAGAAGACCGGTTACCCAACCCAAAAGCCCGAGGGCATTTTGCGCCGCGTGATTCAGGCTTCGAGCGCACCTGGTGATTTGGTGGTCGACTTTTTTGCCGGCTCTGGCACGACGGGTGCGGTCGCTGCCTCGCTCGGTCGCAAGTTCGTTATGGTCGACCAAAACCCCGAGTCGATCGCCGTTATTAAGTCGCGGCTCGCAGGTGCCGGGGTCGAGTACGATTTTGCGCCGGCAGGCTAGAGGCGAACACCACCGCATAGGTTAGGGCGATCACGATCGCGCTCATCGCCATTGCCATTCCGTAGTTGTCGCCACCCGGGCGGCTGATGAGTTGGTAGAGCACGGTTGGCAATGTGGCTTGGTCGCCATAGGCCAGCAGGCTCGCGGCACCAAACTCACCGATCGAAACTACGGCCGCGTAGCCGAACGCCGCTGTCACGGCCTCACGGGCCATCGGCAACTCGATTCTGAAAAACGCCGCCAGGTCGCTCGCACCATCGGTCGCCGCTTGTTCTTTTAGCTCATCGCTTATCGCGTGCAAGGCCGGCAGCACGATGCGCACCACCAGAGGCAAAGCCATCAATCCCTGAACGAGCGGAACCACCAACCAACTTGAGCGCAGCGGAAACCACCCGCTACCGAAAGTGATCAGGTAGCCGAAACCCAACACGATGGTTGAAACACCGAGTGGAAGCAAGAACACGATGTCGAGCATCCGGTTGGCCAAACGAAGGCCGCGGGTCTTAGCCGGCCGCGACAGTAGGTAGGCAACCAGGGTGCCGACTATGCCGGCCAATAGTGTTGCCACGACCACGTTGCGAAGCGAGTTGAGGGCCGCTTGACCGAGCGTGATGTCGAGCAGGTCGCGTGCGCCGTTGGTGCCGAGTGCGGCGAAGTATTCGAGCGTGGGCGCGCCGGCTTTGTCGGTGAACGCGCGGTGCACGATGAGGGTTAGTGGGGCGAGGGTGAGCAGAATCGAGACCCAGGTGATTAGCACCACAGGAAGGTCGCGGCGGTCTATCGACTTTTTGCCATCATCGATGTCTTGAACATCGAAGCCGATGCGCGAACGCGAACCGGTGGTGCTAATGGCGAAGACCGCGATGCTGAGCAGGGTTTGAAACAGCGCGAGTGTGCCGGCCTCTTGCAGGTCGAGAAACTGGTTGGCAGCGATGGCGATTTCGGTCTCGATCGAGTTGACCAAGCCCCCACCGAGCACGAGCACGAGGCCATAGCTCGCTGTGCAATAGAGAAATACGGTAAAGGCTGCCGAGATCAGGGCGGGTCTAAGCTGCGGCAGGCTGATCGACCAAAAGATGCGAAAGCGGCCGGCCCCGGCCAACGCCGCCGCCTCTTCGATGTCTGGCGACTGCGAAACCCAAGTCGACCCAACCACGCGGGTGATCACGCTGAAGTTCACAAAAATGTGTGCAGCGATGATCCAGGTGATTGGGCTATCGAAGAACGATTCGACCGGCGTGCCTGCGTGCCAGACATCCTGCGTTCGAAACACCGTGAAACCGATGGCCGTGACGATTGTTGGCAGTGCGAACGGCACGGTGAGCAGCGCGCGCAGCACGCGAGCACCCGGGCTGCGTCGGCGATAGAGCACGTAGGCGGCCGGCAAACCCATCACTAGACAAATTAGCGTCGACAACGTTGCCTGCCAGAGCGTGAACCAAATCGCATCGAGCACTCGCGGTTCGGCAAGAGTCGTGTGCCAGTCGCCAACCAAACCTTGGGCCAGCACCCGCACCATCGGCAGATAAAACAGCACGGCAATCACGATGATCGCAACCGCCCAAAGCCCCAGCCGTTTCATAGTGTCAGTCGCCCGATTGCCGAGCTAGCCCTGCACTATTTCGAGCCACTGCTTTTGCCACGTTTTTCGGTTGGCATCAAAGTCGAGGCCGCTAACATCAACAAACGAAGCGGATGCTGGCGCGAACTTTGCCCAAGCTTCGGGTAGCTCGACCGACTCGTCGATTGGGTAGACGTAGTTAGCACCGGGCATGGCAGCCTGAAATTCTTTGGTCTGCATGAATGCGAGGAGTGCGCGAGCGCCCTCTGGGTTCTTGGCATTTTTCAGCACGCCCGCATATTCGATTTGTCTGAAGCATTCGCTGTTGATCGAGGCGGTGGTGCTGTCGCCATCGGCCTCGTCAATGGTGAAGGCCGGGCTCGAAGAATATGACAGCACGATCGGGTACTTGCCCTCGCCACCGCCTGCGGTGAACTCGATGTAGTAGGCGTCTTCCCAGCCGGCAGTTACCTTGAGGCCGTTGTCGCGCATCTTCGACCACCAGAGCGGCCAGTTGTCTTCGCCCAGCGCACCGATGGTTGCGAACAAGAAGGCAAGACCGGTCGATGAGGTAGTCGGGTTCTGCACCACGGTTAGACCTTCATACTTCTTGTCGGTGAGTTCTCGCCAGGTGGTCGGCGGGGTCAACCCAGCCTTGGCAAACCAACGCTTGTCGTAGTTGAAGCAAACGTCGGCGTAGTCGATGGCAACCAGTTCGCCGTCGATGATTCCGTTGGCGATTGCAACACCTGCAAAGGTGTTGTCGATTCCGAATACCACGTCGGCAACCGGTGAATCTTTGGTGAGCACCAACTTGTTAGTAAGTTCGCCGGTATCGCCGAGCTTGGCTCCACCCTCTAGGTAAAAGCCGGTGTCGGTTTTGAACTTGTTGATCAACTCGTCAGGAATGATGAACGAGTCGTGGCTCGCCAGGGCCACGGCTTTCGTAGCCGGAGTGGCGCATCCGCCCAAAGCGCCAGCCGCCAAGGCGAGGGTAACTAGCGCGGCGAATCCGCGAAGCATCCGTGTGTATTTAATCTGCACTTGCGTGCCCTTTCTCTAGTGAAAATGGGCACGGGTTGAGGTCCTCCCTGCGCTGGCATTACCCAGATCAGGTTTGACGGTCGAAGACTACGAAGTCTTCCTCTCAGTAAGGTGAAACCAAACTCCCGTGTATTTCTAGGCTAACCCAAGAACGCGGATGCACCTAGCGAACAACCCGCAAACTGCGGGCGAGCTGCGACTAGTGGCCTGCGGCCGCTAGCGCTGCTTGCTCTTCGGCCTTCTCTTCTGAGGCTGACTTGGTGCGAAGTGGAATCGCCTTGACGAACCACGACAGCAAGAAGGCAACGGCAACCACGGCCGCTGCGGCATAGAACACCTGAAGCGCCGAGTTAGAGAAGCCAACCAAGAACGGCTTGGCCAGTGCTGGGTCTAGACCGGTCAAGAACGACGAGTCGGTGTTGAGCTTTTCGCCTAGCGCGTCGGTGCCGCCAGCGTCTTTCATCGATTCGAGGAACTTGACGTTCGGGTCATCCGCGCCGATTTTGCCGCTCATCAGGTCACCCTGAACTCGCGCAACCGCAGCCTCGAACTCGGCCTTATTGGCCGTGAAAGCTTCGGCAATCTTGCTCGGCAGGCTGTTGAACAAAATCGAGATGAAGATGGCAACACCAAGGGTTCCACCCATTTGTCTGAAGAAGGTCGAAGACGAGGTGGCCACACCAATGTCGCTTGCCGAGACCGCGTTTTGAGCGACCAGGGTGAGGGTTTGCATCAGCTGCCCGATTCCCATACCGATAACCACCATCACCAGCGACACCTGCCAGAGCGGCTGGTCGTAGGTGTAGGTAAATGCGCCGAAGTAACCGGCGGTCAAGAATGCGGTTCCCGAAACCAAGAACACCTTGTACTTGCCGGTACGCGAGGTTACCTGACCACTGACGATCGAGGCGATCATCATTCCGGCCACCATCGGAAGCATCAATAGGCCGGCTTCGGTCGGATTTGCACCGTTCACGATCTGAAGCACCAACGGCATGGTCATCATTCCACCGAACATGCCGGCACCAACGATTACGCCAACGATGGTGACCATGGTGAAGGTGCTCGACTTGAACAGTTTGAGCGGCAAGATGGCTTCGTCGCCGGCTTTGCGCTCGGCAAGAATGAACCACACGATACCGATAGCACCGGTTAGATACATGCCGATCGAAAGCGGGCTATCCCAGCCCCACTCGCGGCCGTTCTCGGCGACCAAAAGAAGTGGCACAACGGCGAGCACGATTGTGGTCGCGCCCCACCAGTCGATGCGGTGGTTTACCGGGGTGTGCGGCACGTGCAAAAAGCGCCAAACCAGGTAGAGGGCGATTGCACCAACCGGAATGTTGATCAAAAACACCCAGCGCCAGCCGGTGATCCAGAGAATTTCGCTGGTGCCGGCGAATAGGCCGCCAACAACTGGTCCGAGCACGCTCGAAGATGCAAAAACAGCGAGGATGTAGCCCTGGTAGCGAGCGCGTTCGCGAGGCGAAACGATGTCGCTCAACACGGTGATGGCGAGTGCGAACAGCCCACCGGCACCGATGCCCTGAAATGCGCGGGCTCCGGCAAGCTGAAGCATGTCACCGGCAAAGCCACAGGCCACCGAGCCGATGATGAAAATCGAGATGGCAATCAAAAACATGCGGCGACGGCCGAAAATGTCGCCGAGCTTGCCATAGATCGGGGTGGCAACCGTTGAGGTGATTAGGTAGGCGGTGGTGGTCCAGGCCTGAAGCTCGAGACCCTTCAGGTCGTCGGCAATCGTTCGCATTGCCGAGCCGACCACGCTCTGGTCTAGGGCCGATAGAAACATACCGGCCATCAATCCGATGAGAATCAACACGATTTCTTTGTGAGAGAGGGACCCACCCCCGCTGGCCACACGCTCAGCGGCGGCCTTTCCTGAACTTTTCTTTGTTTCGCTCGCAGCTGCTGCGACTTTGCCAGATTGTTTAGCCATGGCTTCTTCTCTCGTTTGCGTAGGCTTTTGGTGATGCCTACTAATATTTCCGAACGCAACGCCCGATCGGGGCGAGGGGTTCGATTTGGGCTGAGGTTCAGGCGGTTTATCGCACTCGCGGCAGCCTTTACGATTGTAGCCCCGCTGCTGGGAAGTGCAGCATCCGTGCCCGCAAGAGCCGAAACCCTCTGCCTGTTCGAGCCATGTTTCGAGGCCGACGACCATTCGATCGACGAGGCCTCGTCTCTCTGGGTGGTGGCCAACAAGCAGCGCCCACTCGACCCGATCAAGTTTGTGCCGAAAAATTTGGTGCAGCCAGCGTTCGCAAATCCGGGTCGCAGCAACCCCTATCGACTACGCGTGGCCAAACCAGCGGCGGATGCGCTCGTAAAGATGACCGCTGCGATGCGTAAAGCGGGCTTTGGTGATCTCTTTATTCAAAGCGCTTACCGCAGCTATGACTACCAGCGCAGCGTGCACGCAGGAGTGGTTTCACGTCTGGGTCTGCGAGCCGGTGAAGCGCTCGCGGCAAGGCCGGGTCACAGCGAGCACCAGACCGGGCTTGCCATTGACGTTGGCGCGGTTGGGCAGGGATGTCTGATCTACACCTGCTTCGGAAAAACCAAAGCCGGCCGATACCTCGCGAAGTATGCCTATAAATACGGTTTCATCATTCGATACCCACAAGGCAAAACCGCCATCACCGGCTATCAATATGAGCCGTGGCACCTGCGCTACGTCGGCCCAGGCCTTGCCACCGAGATGCGCAATAGCGGCGAGACCGTGCTCGAGAACTTCTGGGGCCTAGAGCCCGCGCCCAATTACTGACCAAAGTATTAACTACTCTTCAGGGGGCAACGGGGGTAGCGTTTGAAGTATGAAAACAGGGGTAAAAACATTAGGCCTGAAGAGGCTTGCATCGGTCGTGGCGTCAGCAGCTCTGCTTGCTGCCGGTTTGGCGGGTTCACCGGCAAGCGCGAACACCTACCCCTACTACCCGGCCTGCACGATTCAAGGTACCGAGGCTGACGAAACGCTAAACGGAACCTACGGCAACGATGTGATTTGCACCGGTGGTGGCAACGACATTGTGAACGCGGGGGCTGGCGACGACATCGTTATTGCTGAAAACGGCGGCAGCGTGGTTGTTGATCTAGGTACTGGAAATGACATTTTTGACGGCACCGATGGCTCTGACGCCGTGGTGAACGGTGGCGATGGTGCCGACGAACTGATCGGAACCCCTGGTGCCGACGAGTTGAACGGCCAAGAGGGTGACGACTCGTTGCTCGCCGGTGCATCTAACGATCGCCTCAACGGCGGTGCGGGCGCTGACGATCTCAAGGGTCAGGCCGGCGACGACTACATTTTGGGTGAAGCTGGCGATGACACCATCGATGGTGGCTCGGGAACCGATGACATTTACGGTGGAGCAGAAAACGACTTTTTAGTTGGTGGCTCTGAGGGCGACACCATTCACGGCGGCGATGGCAACGACAACTTGGTCGGTGACGCCGGAAACGATGATTTGTTTGGAGAGTCGGGCACCGACAGCCTTAGCGGTGGAGATGGTGACGATGTAGTTGCCGGCGGCGACGGCGTTGACGTGCTAGACGGCGGCTGGGGCTTGAATGCATGTGACCACACCGCTACCGAACCACTCACAAGCACCTGCACCTATGACGATGATGCGCCGGTGATTTCGAACTTCAGTTTTGATAAGCCGAGCTATGAAGTTGGTGTTGCGGCTGCCGAAGTTGTGATGACTTTCGACATCACCGATCCTTCTGGCCTTGAGGGCATGAGCATTGTTTGTTGGGGTAATGACACCGCGAATTATCCGGTTTCGATTTCTATAAATCGTCAAGAGGATGGGCGCTACAACATTTGGGGTGACCAATATTCTGGGACCACTTTTGAGTATTCGGGTGATTCGAAGAATCTGAACGTTGTTGCCAAGACCAAGATTCCTTTTGGTGCTAAGCCTGGCCGTTATGACTGCAACTACTATGGGCGCGACATGGCAAATCACCCGGCAAGCCGTTGGGTTCAGATCGCCAACCTAGATGTGACTCGTCAAAGCGGAAGCTATGACGATGATGCTCCGGTTGTGTCGAATTTTAGTTTTGATCGCTCGAGCTATGAAGTTGGTGTTGCGGCTGCCGAAGTTGTGATGACTTTCGACATCACCGACGCTTCAGGCTTGGATTACATGAGCATTGTCTGTTGGGGTAACGACACCGCTTCGTATCCGATTTCGATCTCGATTAATCGACAAGCGGATGCGAGCTACTTCATTGGTGGAACCATTTACTCTCAAACGACATTTGAGTATTCGGGAGATTCGAAGAATTTGCACTTTGTCGCAAAGACCAAGATTCCGTTCGGAGCTAAACCCGGTCGCTACGACTGCAACTACTACGGCCGCGATATGGCAAGTCAAGTCGCCAACCGTTGGGTTCAGATCGCCAATCTAGATGTCACTCGTCAGGCAGGCGTTTTCGACGATGATGCTCCGGTTGTATCGAATTTCAGTTTTGATCGCTCCAACTATGAGGTTGGTGTTTCAGCCGCCGAGGTGGTGATGACTTTCGATATCACTGATGCGACGGGCTTGGATTACATGAGCATTGTCTGTTGGGGTAATGACACCGCTTCGTATCCGATTTCGATAGCTATCAATCGCCAAGATGAGCGTTACAACATTTGGGGCAACCAAAACTCTGAGACAAGCTTTGAATATTCGGGCGATTCGAAGAACCTGCATGTTGTGGCTAAGACCAAGATTCCATTTGGCGCGAAACCTGGCCGCTACGACTGCAACTACTACGGCCACGACATAGCCAGCCGCGTTGCTAACCGTTGGGTTCAGATCGCCAACCTAGATGTCTTTAGAACCCCTGCAGGCATGCCATCGGCCCCAGCTAACCTTCAACTCACTCAAGACCGTTCTGGTCGTGGAGTACTGAGCTGGGATGCACCTGGCACTCTCGGCTCACCGAATCTGCGCGATTACGTCATCCAAGTGTCTGAAGACGGCACCAACTGGAAGACAATCGAAGACGGTTACTCCACAACCACCAATCTGCCGGTTTCGAACCTGAAAAATGGAACAGATTATTGGTTCAGAGTGCGCGGTGAGAACGGCGGCGCTGCTGGCCAAAACACCGCTTTTATGACGCTGGCATGGTCAAACTTGCAGGTGCGCACCATGGGCGCAACTGCGCCGTTCGCGGTGCAGAGCCTCACAGCATCCGAGCGCACTAGAGACGGATTCAAGGTCACCTGGGCCGAACCTGAGTTCAATGGCGGCGAGCAAATCAACAATTTCGTCGTCGAAGTTTCGACCGACAACGGTTTAACTTGGCGCTCTGCCAAGGCAACCGAGTCAACCTCGCTCAGCTACCGAGTTGGCGGTGCCGCGCCCGGCACGACCTACCTGGTTAGAGTTGCCGCCACGAACAAGATCGGCACTGGCGAATACGCGACAACATCAATCACCACGCTTGCCACAGTGGCCAAGGCACCGACAAACCTAACCGTCACAAACCTAGGTCTACGTTCGCTCAGTCTCGGTTGGTCTCTGCCGGCTAGCAATGGAGGCTCACCAATTCTCGACTACAAAATTGAGTTCTCGAGCAACGCCGGAAGCACCTGGAACGAGATCACCCACGTGGCTTCTGCCTCAAGATCGTTCAACGTCACGGGTCTTCTTCGGGGCAAGACCTACCTGTTCAGAGTCGCCGCAATCAACGAGATCGGCGCAGGCGCTTCAACCGCTGCCGTTTCTGCAACCACATTGCTCGCGCTAGCCACTGCTCCTCAGTCGCTCACATCGACCACCAGCACAAACGCTGCGCAGTTCTCTTGGCAGTCGCCTGCTGATACCGGTGGCGCTAGTGTCACGTCGTATCGAGTCGAATATTCCAAGGATGGCCTGGCCTGGGTCACGCTCGCTGGCAACTCGACCTCAGCCTCGTTCAAACTCTCGGGTTTGACCCCTGGCACAACCTACCAAGTTCGAGTAGCGGCAATCACCCGCGCCGGCACAGGAGCATTCCTGACTGGTTCGATTACCACGGCAACGACTGTGGCCTCGGCCCCGGGTCAATTGCGCGCTCTCGAAATTAGCCAGACCAGCCTGACCCTCGCTTGGAGTTTGCCGGCCCTAAACGGCGGAGCTCCAATCACCGACTACCAAGTTGAGGTTTCTGCCAATGGCGGTTCAACCTGGAAGGTTGTTCCACACGAGGCTGCCAACAACCTGAGCATTCAGGTGACCGGACTGCCATCTGGAACAAACCGACTATTCAGAGTGGCAGCGGTCAACGCGGCAGGCGTCGGTGCGTATTCAACGCAAATTTCTGCAACCACGCTCGGCTACCGCCCGTCAGCCCCAACTAGCTTGCGAGTGACCTCGCGCGGCGCGACATCCGTGTCAATCGCGTGGAACCAACAGCAGGCTCTTGGCGGCAGCCCGATTCGAAACTTTGTGATCGAGTATTCGAAAAATGGCGGTTACACCTGGTTGGCCGTGAAGCGACCGAACTCGACCGCGCTTTCGGCAACCATCAGTGGTTTCACCTCGAAGAGCAGCTACCGAATCAGAGTGCGAGCAACCAACGATGTTGGAACCTCAGGCTTCTCAAACGAGCTGAGAGTCACAACTCGCTAGTTGCTAAGCGGATGCTCTAACCGAGCACCGAGTCAACCAAGGCCTTGGCCTCCTGCTGTACTTGGCGCAGGTGGTCGATGCCTTTGAAAGATTCGCCGTAGATCTTGTAGACGTTCTCGGTGCCCGAAGGGCGAGCCGCGAACCACGCGTTCTCGGTCTCAACTTTGAGGCCGCCGAGGGCTGCCCCGTTTCCGGGTGCGTGCGTGAGGATGGCCGAGATCGGTTCACCGGCGAGCGAACTCGCGGTCACAGCATCCGCGCTCAATTTGCCGAGTCGCGACTTTTGCTCGACCGTGGCCGGTGCGTCGATGCGCTCGTAGACTGACGAACCGAACCGGTCTTCGAGCTTGGCGTATTGCTGGCTCGGGGTGAGGCCGGTGACCGCGGTGATTTCGGCGGCGAGCAGAGCCAGAATGAGGCCGTCTTTGTCGGTCGACCAGGCGGTGCCGTCTTTGCGCAAGAACGATGCGCCAGCAGACTCTTCGCCACCGAAGGCAACCGAACCGTCGATCAGCCCAGGCACAAACCACTTGAAGCCAACCGGCACCTCGATGAGCTTGCGGCCGAGGTCGGCAACCACGCGGTTGATGATCGACGATGAAACCATGGTCTTGCCCACGGCTGCGTCGGCTCGCCACTGCGGGCGGTTGCGATAGAGGTAGTCGATCGATGCGGCCAAGAAGTGGTTCGGGTTCATCAGCCCGTGGTCGCGGGTCACGATTCCGTGGCGGTCGGCGTCGGCGTCGTTACCGGTCGAAATGTCGAAGCGGTCACGGTCGGCAATCAGCGAAGCCATCGCAAATGGGCTCGAGCAGTCCATGCGAATCTTGGCGTCCCAGTCGAGGGTCATGAAGCCGAATTGAAAGTCGACGTTCGGGTTGATGACGGTGAGGTTCAAGCCGAAGCGTTCGCCGATCTCGCCCCAATAATGCACGGATGCTCCGCCCATCGGATCGGCCCCGATGCTCACACTCGAACCGGCGATGGCCTCGAGGTTGAGAACCGCCTCGAGCTGAGAAATGTAGTTCTCGCGGTAGTCGAACGGCTGTGGTGCTGGCTTGGCGCGCTTTACCTCGCGCAGGCCGGCTGCGATGATTTCGTTGGCTCGAGCGGCAATTACGTTGGTCGCGTCAGAGTCAGCCGGGCCACCGTGCGGCGGGTTGTATTTGATTCCACCCTCGGCAGGTGGGTTGTGGCTCGGGGTGATCACGATTCCATCTGCGCGGGCCGAATCGCCGGCTGCGAGGTCGGCGTTGTGATTGATGATCGCAACCGAAACGGCAGGGGTTGGCGTGTATCCGCCAGCGGCATCAGTGAGTGCCACGATGCCGTTGCCGGCTAGCACCTCGAGGCAGGTGATTTCGGCCGGGCCACTGAGCGCGTGGGTATCTTTGCCTACATAGATCGGGCCGCGAATGCCAACCGAGGCGCGGTATTCGACGATCGCTTGGGTGATCGCTGCGATGTGGTCTTCGTTGAACGAGGCGGCCAGGGCTGCACCGCGGTGGCCGCTGGTGCCAAAGACAACCTTCTGCTCTGGGTTGCTTACATCTGGGTGAATGTCGGCGTAGGCGGCCAGCAACTTCTCGACGTCGACTAGATCTTGGGGGCCTGCTAGTTGGCCAGCTCGTTCACTCATAGAACCATTTTGGTCGCTACCCTTTATCTATGGCTTCTTCTTCGCGTAATGGTTCAAAAAAGGTCTACTCATTCTTAGGTCCCGTAGGTACGTTTACCGAGCTCGCCCTCGCCCAGGTGAAGGCCGCCAAGGGTGCGGTTCACAAGCCGGTTTCTTCGGTCACCGAGGCAATCGATGACGTGCTCTCTGGTGCCGCGACCCGAGCCATCATTCCGGTTGAAAACTCGATTGAGGGCGGTGTTTCGGCAACCCTCGACGCGCTCGCCAACTCTGAGAACATTCGAATCTTCGGCGAATACCTAGTGCCGGTCACGTTCAACCTGGTTGCTCGCCCTGGCACGAAACTAGCGGATGTTCGCACCATAGCCACCCACCCGGTTGCCTATGCACAGTGCCGAGGTTGGCTCGCGGCCAACCTACCGCAGCACTCACACTTGCCCGCCACCTCGACTGCGGCGGCAGCATCCGCTCTGTTGACCTCTGACTACGCCGATGCCGCGATTGCCGCGCCGACCATCGGAAACCACTACAAGCTGGTGACCCTGGCTCGCTCGATCGGCGACAACAAGAACGCGCAGACTCGTTTCATCGAAATCGGTCAGGCGTCGAAGGCCCCGGCTCGAACCGGCCGCGACAAGACTTCGGTGATTGTCGAGTTGCCGAGCGACCGCCCTGGTGCGCTGCTCGAAATGCTTGAGCAGTTCGCTGCGCGCGGTGTGAACCTGAGCCGCATCGAATCGCGCCCGATCGGTGACCGCCTCGGCCGCTACCGCTTCAACATTGACGTTCAGGGCCACATCGACGACTCGGCCGTGGCCGAAGCGCTCATGGGTCTGCACCGATTCAGCCCAAAGGTTACCTACCTAGGCTCTTACGCTCGCGCCGACAAGCAGAAGTCGCAGCACGAGGGCAACAACGAGAACATGGCCTTCGACTCTGCCGAAGGTTGGCTCAAGAATTTGCGGGCCGGCAAATAATTGCCGAATAAAAGTTAGGCTTGTTTTGTGATTGACCCAGCTCTTCTTAGAGAAAACCCAGAAGCCATCAAGGCTTCGCAGCGCGCTCGCGGGGCCGATGAGTCGCTCGTTGACGACGCAGCGAACGCGGATGTCGCGTGGCGCAAGGCCCTGCTCGAATTCGAGAACCTACGTGCCGAACAAAACGCTGCCAGCAAGTTGGTTGCCGCTGCGCCTAAAGAAGAGAAGGCTGCACTAGTTGCCAGCATGCAAGATCTTTCGGCTCGCGTGAAGGCCGCCGATGCAGCAGCTGCCGAGGCTCAGACTGCGCTTGATGAAGTGCTCTGGAAGATCGAGAACGTTGTAATCGAGGGTGTGCCAACCGGTGGCGAAGACGACTACGTGGTTCTTCGCGAAGTGGGTACCAAGCCGGCATTCGACTTTGAGGCACGTGACCATGTTGCTCTAGGTGAGTTGCTAGATGTCATCGACATCGAGCGCGGTGCCAAGATTTCGGGCAGCCGTTTCTACTTTCTAAAGGGCTGGGGCGCTCGCCTCGAGTTGGCACTGATGAACATGGCCCTCGACCAGGCGGCCAACGCAGGTTTCACCGCGCTAATCACCCCGACTCTGGTTCGCCCAGAAATCATGGCCGGCACCGGCTTCTTGGGTTCGCACGCCGATGAGATTTACTACCTTCCAGCCGACGAGCTTTACCTAACCGGCACCAGCGAGGTTGCTCTCGCGGGTTACCACCGCGACGAAATCGTTGACTTAAGCGAAGGTCCGGTTCGCTACGCGGGCTGGAGCACTTGCTACCGTCGCGAAGCCGGCAGCCACGGTCGCGACACCCGCGGTATCTTGCGCGTGCACCAGTTCAACAAGCTTGAAATGTTCTCTTACTGCGACCCTGCCGACGCCGAGGCCGAGCACGCTCGCCTTCTGGCTTGGCAAGAAGAAATGTTGCAGAAGTGCGAACTGCCTTACCGAGTTATCGACACCGCTGCTGGTGACTTGGGCTCGAGCGCCGCTCGCAAGTTCGACGCCGAGGCATGGGTGCCAACTCAAGGCACCTACCGCGAACTCACTTCGACCTCGAACTGCACCACTTTTCAGGCTCGCCGCCTGAACGTGCGCTACCGTCGCGACGAGGGCAAGACCGCAACCCTGGCTACCCTCAACGGAACCCTGGCTACCACCCGCTGGCTCGTGGCCATTCTCGAGAACCACCAGCAGGCCGATGGTTCGGTGCGCATCCCAGTTGCACTTCGCCCTTACCTAGGCGGAACCGAGTTCATCACCCCGAAGGTTCGCGCCTAAGACCATGGCGGTAAAACACCCTGACGAACGCTGGCTAATTGCCATCGACATTGATGGCACGCTGGTTCACGACAATGGCTATCTCTCGCCGGCGGTCGTCGAGCAGGTACAGCGCGTTCGTGCCCTTGGTCACTTGGTTGTCGTTGCCACCGGCCGCTCGGCTTCTAATGCCTTTCCGGTAATCAAAGATGTCGGCATCGGCGAAGGTCTCGCGGTCGCCTCAAACGGTGCTGTGACAATCGAGCTCGGCGACCACCACGATCGAGGTTTCAACCCTGTTGAGGTAATCACCTTTGACCCGGCAGCGGTGCTTGGTCAGTTGATTGAGTCGCTGCCAAATGCGCACTTCGCGGTTGAAAAGGCCGACGGCTCTTATCTGTTCCACCGCCACTTTCCGGCCTACGCCCTTGGCGACAACAACATCGAAACCCCGCTCGACGAACTGGTGCGTCACCAGGTGAGCCGCGTGGTTGTGCTTAGCCCTGAGCAAGAGGTAGAAGAGTTTCTCGACGTTGTTGCTCGAATTGGTCTGCACACCGTTTCTTATGCCATTGGCTACACCGCTTGGCTCGACATTTCTCCGCTCGGCGTAACCAAGTCGAGCGCTCTCGAAAAGATTCGACTGCAGCACGGCATCAAGGCCGATCAGGTCATTGCCATTGGTGACGGTCGCAACGACATCAATATGTTCGAGTGGGCTCAGGCCGGTGGCGGCATCGGTTTCGCCATGGGCCAAGGGCCAGAAGAGGTCAAGGCTGCGGCGGCGATCATCACTTCTTCGGTCGAAGACGACGGAGTTGCCAGAGTTCTCTCAGGTTTTGAGGGCATTCTCTTTACTAGGTGAGGTTTTTAGGATCAAATGGCCGAGAAGCAAGAAAAGCAAAAGGTAGGTCGCGCTAGACGCGTTGACCGTCGCCGTGCTTATGCGCGCCATGGCAAAGTACCCGTTCAGAGCTTTGGTTCGGCAATCTGGGGCCTATTTTTCAAGGGTGTAGCGGCCGTGCTCGGCGCATCGATTGCCGTCGTCGGCATTGTTGCCTGGGATGTCTCAAACCAATTCAACGCCAACGGCATTCAGCTGGTTGACGCCGATGGCAACGCCTTTCAGGCTCCAACCGGCGAAGACCTCAAGGGCCCAATCAACATCTTGGTCATCGGTTCTGACACCAGAGCTGGCCAGGGTGAAGGTTTCGGTAACGACACCTCTGTACTCGCCGACGTAATCATTCTTTTGCACATCTCGGCCGACCGCAAAAACGCTTCGGCCGTTTCGTTCCCACGAGACTTACTCGTTCCCTGGCCTGCTTGCCCAAGCACCACCGGCGGCCCGGGTTATCTTCCTCAAAGCCTCGGTCAAATCAACGCGACCATTGCTAACGGCGGGCCCGGATGCACGCTCCTCACCGTTCAGAAACTGACTGGTCTCACCATTCCCTACCTCGCCATGATCGACTTCAAGGGCGTCATCGAAATGTCGAACGCCATCGGTGGTGTCGAGGTTTGCGTTGCGAAAGAGATCAACGACCCTTACACATCTACTTATCTCAAGCCAGGCAAGCACGTGCTTCAAGGGCGCTCGGCACTGCAGTTCTTGCGCACCAGACACGGTGTCGGCGACGGCTCTGACCTGAGCCGCATCAGCAACCAGCAGGTGTTCTTGACCTCGTTGGTTCGCAAGGTTCGAAGCGCTGGAGTTTTGACCAACCCGGTTTACCTTTACTCGTTGGCAAACGCCGCGGCACGCAACATGACACTGTCGAGCAGCCTCACCGATCTGAACACCATGGTGGCAATCGCCACGGCGCTCAAAGACGTCGAGCTTGAGAAAATGACTTTCTTGCAGGTGCCGTCGCGTGGCGGGCTACCGGCTCCATACTCGGGTCGAGTTGCTCCGATTTATGAGCAGGCCGACATTCTTTTTGCGAAGCTGCAAAAAGACGAGCCAATCATCATCAAAGAAGCCAACACCGGTTCGGGTGCGGTCGTTGACCCAGACAGTTCAGCTAGCCCCAAGCCTTCGACTACCGCCTCGCCAGGATCAAGCCCTGCACCGAGCACCGACCCTAAAGAGCCAGAATGGCGCGGAACTAACGCGGGTACGACCACCTGTTCTGGCTAATCTGCGATTAGTCTGAAGACATGACCGAATTCATTTCGGCTCTGGATTTATTCACCATCGGCATTGGCCCATCGAGTTCACACACGGTTGGTCCGATGCGGGCGGCGAAAGCGTTCAACGATGAACTCCAGGGCAGTGGCCTGCGCCAAAGCGCGGCCAAAGTACTCGTCACACTCTACGGATCGCTAGCTGCCACAGGCCCAGGCCACGGCACGACCCATGCGATTATCGCCGGACTCGCAAACCAAACACCCGAGCAGTGCGACCCCGAGTTTGTGCGCGCGGCTACGCCGAGCATCCTAGATTTCGAACTTGCCGACTTTGAGCTTCAATCGAGAGCTCGCCTACCGAAACACTCAAACGCCATGAGATTCATCGCTCAAGATAGTGCGGGCAACACCATTTGCGAACGCGTTTACTATTCGGTCGGCGGAGGCTTCGTTGAAGACGAGCAGGGGCCACTCGGTGGCGAGCGAGCCGATGTAGACATTCCTCATAACTACAAGAACGCGGTCGAACTTATCGCCACCGCCGAAAATCTGGGGATAACCATCGCCGAACTTGCGTGGCGAAACGAAATCACCGCTCGAAGCGAGGCCGAAGTCGATGGCCGGTTGAGTGCGATTTGGGATGCCATGCGATCGAGCATCCAAGCCGGTTTGAACACCGAGGGCGTTCTGCCCGGTTACCTCAAGGTCGACCGTCGTGCTTCGAAAATCGCACGCGGGCTCTGGGACATCGCCGCGGCTTCGGAATCGGCCGCCGGTGACCAATCGATGGAGTGGCTACAGGCTTACGCAATCGCCGTGAACGAAGAAAACGCCGCGGGCAATCGCGTTGTGACCGCTCCTACCAACGGTGCTGCCGGCATCATTCCTGCGGTCGGTTACTACGCACGCGAGTTCAAGGGGGTCAGCGACGAAGCGCTAGCCCGCGACTATCTGCTCACCGCCGCGGCCATCGGTTCGCTCTACAAGCGCAACGCGTCGATCTCAGGTGCCGAGGCTGGTTGCCAAGGCGAAGTTGGCTCGGCCTGCTCGATGGCTGCTGGTGCGCTTACCGCAGTTCTAGGCGGAACCCCCGCACAGGTCGAAAACGCGGCCGAGATTGCCATGGAACACAACCTTGGCCTCACCTGCGACCCAGTTGGCGGTTTCGTGCAGATGCCCTGTATCGAGAGAAACGCCATCGCGGCCGGAACCGCGGTGGCAGCATCCCGTCTCGCACTAATCGGCGACGGCAGTCACAAAATCTCGCTCGACACCGTGATCGAAACCATGCGCCAAACCGGCCTCGACATGTCGAGCAAATACAAAGAAACCTCGATGGGTGGCCTCGCCGTCAACGTCGTTGAGTGCTAACCACTTCAATCACACGGATGCTCAAACTCGGGTTTCACTCGCGCTTGCCCATCGGCTAAACTAAACGGGTTATTGGAGACGTCGCATAGCCCGGTCGAGTGCGCCTCACTGCTAATGAGGTAGGGATCTTAAAGTCCCTCGGAGGTTCAAATCCTCTCGTCTCCGCAGAAAACACAAAACCCACCACATTGCGCGGTGGGTTTTTCTGTTTCTGGGGTTTGCTAATCCTCGAACATCTCAGCTTGGCGCTGTTGTCGCAAAGTCAGCACATTGACTCGCGTTGTGCCCGATGCGCCGCCTTCGGCCCGAGTTGCTGCCAGAGTCGTGCTGATCACGCACTTGCCAAACGTAAACCTGGAGGCAACATGCAGATGCGTTCCAGTCACCTTCACCACTCGGCACATCCCCGTGGTTTTGAATACTGGGATGCGACCGCTCAAGGTTTCGTATCGCAATGAGATGGTTCGCCCGTGCCATATTTGCGCCTTGCCGACGATGGTCACAGCTTCTTTCTGAATCACCATCCCCTGGTCTACCGCAGCGCTTGCTCCAGTGAACCATTCGTTTTCGTATAGCCGCGCCTCAACCTTGCAGTTTCCCTGCCCGTCATTCGCGCGAACTCGAGCCCAGCGATCCCTAGCCTCGACAAGAACGCAGTTGCCGTCTAGAAACCAACTCACCGGTCGGTTCGAGTTACCTTCGGCAGTTAAAACCATTTCCTTTTTGTATTCGAGGCCCTGCGACACCGTGCCAGTGAGCGACACCGTCTCAACTTTCTTAATCATGCGGATGCGAACCTCAAGGTAGCCTCGCTCCCAGGTTGCGTCTTCTTCGGTATTGGCTTTCACGACACAATCAGAATCAACTGCGTTAGCGCGAAGCCAGAACTTTGGCCCATCCTGCCTCACCAGCTGGCAAGGGCCCTCGACCCACCATCCGAGTGGGGCTCCACTTGCACTAGAGCCAGTGAACTCGCGTTCTGTCTCATATTGCAAGGGTTCGTTACTCAAGTTCGTGGTTAGAGCATTTTCTTTCTTTGGCAGTGGAACCGTGATGGTGAATGCCGCCGAAATCTGACCAAACTGTGTGCCATATTGCAGGTCATCAATCAGAACAATGAAGTAGCTGTAGGTTTTGCCGGCGTCGTAATCGCTAAAACGATCCATGATTTCTGGCGATGTTGCCGGCATGTACAGCACTTTGCCGTCAGACCTGAAAAACACGATGCGCTCGGCGTCAGCGTTTTTGGTGTAGCCGATGGCGACCTCGTTTGGAGTGATGTAGTTGACCGACAGGCCGGTAACTGCGGGCAGCTCAGGTGGAAAGGCATAGTACCAATGGAACGGACTCCAGACCCCAAGCAAGTTTCCATTAGCGTTGGAAACCCCAACCCTAAATGAGTTGGTCAGCCCGGTTTTCAAGCCGACCATGCTCGCCGAGGTTTCGGTAGTGGTCTTCCACTCCCCAGCTCCAGCGTCGTAATAGTAGTAGTGGGTTGCCCCGGGCACGGCATCCCAGCGCACATTAATGCTTGTGGCAGTGATGTCACTGAACACAATATTTTGGGGGGCAGCGAACTCGGTGGTTGATGTCACCGTCACCTCTTGCGAAGGCGCACTCAGCCGACCGAGGCTGTCGATCGCAACATATCGTGCTGTCACGGTTCCAGCGGGCATGCTGTAATCACATGAACCGTAGTTACAAGAAACGCGGATGCCGTTCGATAGCAGCAGCGCACCATAACCATTGCCCTGCGTTCCGTCACTAAAGGTCGGGTACATTCCGTCGACGTAGGTCCGCACGTTGAGAATTTGAACAGCGGCCGCCTGCACTGCGTCGCTTGGCCGCCCAAGGACCGGCAAGGTGAGTTTGCCTGATGCGTCACTAACTCTTACCGAGTAGGTGGCTTCATTGATCAAATCACTAAGAAGAATCGACGTTCCGTTTGTTTGAGCCACGTCTTCACCGTCGAGGCTCACTTTGTATGGGCCGACGCCAAGACCCGAAGTCGACCAATCAATAGCGAGAGTGGAATCGGTTTCGGTTATCGCGACTTCGCCAACCGTTGCAGCTTGAACCTGCGCCTCGAGCTCGCGAGCCAGGGTTACCGCAGCAACAGCATCCACCACACCAGCGCCGGTGTAAAAGCGAGCTGGCCACTTGGCTGGGCTCAGGTTCACACAATCCCACTTCACCGCAGCGGCATTCCACACGCATGAATCCCAGACATTGGGTGGCGTGTTATCTGCCGCAGCAGCGCTGAGTTGAATCACCGACTGCACCTGAGCCGGGGTTAGACTCGGGGCCGCCTCCATCACGAGTGCTGCGACGCCGGCAACTACCGGGGTAGCCGCCGAGGTGCCACCGAAGTCGGCGTTCGGGCCCCACGGGAAGGTGGTTGCCACTCCGGTGCCAGGGGCTGCGACATCCACTTGCGCGTTGTAGCTCGAGTAGTTTGCTCGTTTGCGCTCGCGGTCAACAGCGCCAACGGTGATCAAACCATCTGTCGGGTAAGAACCCGGAAAGTTTCGCGAAATCGAAGTCTGCGTGCAGTTGCGGTCTTTCTTGCCATCCCAAGATTCCCAAATGGCAAAGCAGGCGGTGTTGCCGGCAGCAGCAACCACAACGATTCCCGCATCAACCGCATCTTGAATCAGCGCCGCAACCGCTGCGTCGGGGCTAGCCCCACCGATGCTCATGCTGATGATGTCGGCGCCGTTGTCAATCGCCCACTTTAGCCCCGGAATCATTGCCTCGGTGCGGCAGTTGCCTAGCGTGCAAACCTTGACATTCAAAATCTCAACGTCAGGCGCAATGCCACCAATGCCAGCCTCTAGGTTGGTCGCGGCGGCAACAATGCCTGCGGTCGCCGTGCCGTGCTCTTGCTGGCCATTGGCCGCGTTGACGGCGTCAAAACTTGCCACGACCCTGCCCGTGATGCCGGTGGCGCGCGGGTCGATGCCGTTGTCCAAAATCGCCACACGGATGCCGCGACCGGTAACCCCGAGCGCCTGAGCCTCGTCGGCACGCACCATGTCATAGGCCCAGCCGCTTGGTGAGCGAGGCGACACAAACACGGGAGAAAGAGCAGATGCGGGGGCGGCGGCGAACGGCACGATGGCCAGCGACGACGCGATGACGGCGAGCGAGAGCATCCCCGTTCGAAGCGCACGCGATAGTCGACCCACGGTGCACCTCCTCGCCCTTATATCTAAAGCGTAACCGCACACGGGCGCTCTGCGGCAGCCCCACTTGGCAAGGCACGCGGATGTTCGCTAGAATGTTCAGGTTGCCTTAGCTTTTAGGCACCCAGCGTTTGTAGCTCAACGGATAGAGCATCTGACTACGGATCAGAAGGTTGGGGGTTCGAGTCCCTCCAAGCGCACAAAAACCCGGTTTCTTCTCACGAGAGCCGGGTTTTTGCTTTAAACACCCTGGGCCAAAGGGTTACGTCCAAACTGAAATTTCTCTGTGAGTCAGAAAACGTCTCCGAAAAGACGACAGCTAATCTGTAATCTCGTTTGTGTGCGAACAAAACCCAATTCAAGGTTGCTAGTACTTCTTATCGTCGCGTCCTTGTTGGGGAGTTTTGCTTCTCCTGCATCGTCCACTGCCTCCGCATCCTTCATCGAGGGCACGGATGCTGCCGCGGCAATGTTTGACCCAATGAAGGTAAACAACTTCTCTTTGCAGATGTCTGCTTCGGACTTTGATTCTCTCCGCTATCCCAACGTAACTTGGGACAATGAGGGCCCTTGGCGTGAGACTCAAATGAGTTTCACGATGGCCGGCAAGGCCTATGGTCCATATAAGGTTGGCGTTCACCTAAAGGGCGCCCATGGATCTTGGCATGATGTTGACGGTCGAAATAGAGACGGAATCGCTGTCGGCGGAAAGCCAGCCTTCAAAATCAAGATGAATGAGTTTGTCAAGGGTCAGACATTGTTTGGAATCAAGAGATTCACCCTCAACAACATGGTCCAAGACAGAAGTTCTGTGCGTGAAGTGATCACCTACCAGCTATACAGAAAACTAGGGATTCCATCACCCCGAACAGGGTATGCAAACGTATCACTCAATGGAATCAACTATGGTCTGCACCTAAACGTTGAAACCTTGAATAGTCAAATGTTGGAGCGATGGGGGCACTCCAGCTCTCACCTTTACAAAGGTGGAGTGCCTTGGTTCCCTGACCTTATGCGGGGTAATGAATCGATGTTTGTTTTGGATTCCGGGGACGAGAGTGACACATCAGAGTTGTCTAACTTCATGGCGATAAATGAACTAAGTGGCAAAGCCTGGTTTGATGCAATGTCTGCACGCATGGACATGAAGCTGCTGACCGTGAGTTGGGCGGCTGAGCTCTACTCTGGGCACTGGGATGGCTACATGCGCCACTTGAACAACTACTACATCAACTTCGATAATCAGGGTAAAGCCATGCTGCTGCCTTGGGGAGTGGACTCAACCTGGGGCAGCCCTTGGGATTACTTCGAATCCAGAGCAGTCATGCCCAATAAGTGCTGGGAATACGACCCTTGTCTTGAACTTTACAGACAGGCGTTAGTCAAAGTATCGCAAACAGCTGCAGACTTGGATCTCCCTTCAATGGTAACTAATGTGTCCACTGCACTTAGAGCTAGCATCGAAACAGACCCTTGGGGCTATGGCTGGAGCACGGCTAAGGTGGAGCAGGACTTCACTGTTTTGAGACTTAAGGAACAACAAACCGACCTAGATTCAATAATCAGACCATTTGATACCACTTTGAAAAACTTCAAGGTAAATGGCACCCTCTACACACCTGGGCAAACCGCGATGCTGAAAGCCGGGACAAAGACGGTAAGACTTCAAGTGACCACAAGTCAATCGTCCGCTATTGCTGTTATCAAGAAGATGGGCATCTTGAAACCGGGGCTAAACTCGGCATTCGTGGTGGTGACCTCTTCAAACGGCCAGCATGTGAAAACTAACCTAATCAATCTCTATGTATACAAAACGTTGGCAATACAGCGCGCATCCTCTTTCCAGAAGAACAAATCCCTACCCACCGTCTCTGGCAACTCAAGTATTCGGCTTCTTGGGAACGAACTAAGTGGAGCCAACGCCATCATTCTTGAAATCAAGATGGCGAAACCTAAAAGTACAACGACAGCAAGTGCAAAAGTCCTAATGGGAAACAGAGTTAGA
>JBIKSH010000033.1:0-3108 GCA_044348705.1 Rhodoluna sp.
CGACCAACCCGCACTCACGCAGGCGGCCAAGAATGCGGCGTGCTTGCCCGAGCAATTGAAGTATTCGCGACGTTGCTCGGTGGCCGCAGTTCGAGCGGCGGAGTTAGCTGGCCAGGCGAGCGGGCACTGAAGCGCCTCGACACCCAAGCCAGCGTGCGCCAAAATCTGCTCAACTAGAGCCACGTGCTCGGCAGAACCCGAGTGACTGCCAGAGGACACTGCGAGTTGCGCCCCGGCCAGCGACAAACCGGCACGACGAACGGCAACCGCCTGAAGCGGCTTGACCGCACTGCGCGGATAAATGATTCGCTTTGACGGCCCCCAGTGCTCGATCACCTTGCCGTCGGGGCCGGTGAGCGTGGCAACCCCTCGATGCCACGACTCAACCAGGCCACCTCTGGTCAGCTGGGCGAGCAACATGTGATCGCCTGCCGAAAGCGCAAGAGTGTGAAGCATGTCAGCAGTCATAACTACAACCTACCGAAAGAGCGTTACTTCACCTTGCTAGCGGTGGTCTTTGTGGTGGTCACGGTCTTGCCCACCGAGTTGCTGGCGGTTACCGATGCGCGCACGTACTTGCCAATGTCGCTCTTGGTGAGTTTGTAGCTCGCCGCGGTCTTGCCCGTAATCGCTGAGCACTTATTAGCGGATGCTGGCGCAGTCTTGATCGCATTGAAACCCTTCACCGTGCAGCGGTACCACTTATAGGTGTAAGTCACCGGAGCGGTGCCAGTCCAGGTTCCCTTTGACAAGGTCAGGGTCTTGCCAACGGTCGGGCTCGTGGTCGACAGGGTCGCCAACTTGCTGTTGGTCGGCTTGGTCTTTGGCACGATAGCCGGGGTAACTGCGCCGTTTACCGCCACGTTGTCTACGTAGTAGACCAGCGGTGGAGTCGAAGGAGCAACCTGGAAGTCGGGGAAAATGACCACCTTGTCGTACTCGGTTGCTGCCGACCATCCGGCAACGGTTGAGAAGTTCACGGTGATGGTCTGCCAACCGACAACTGCGGTTGCGCCACCCTGAACTGCGCCGGGGTTCAACTCGACCACAACTGGGCCGGCCTTCGGTGAGTAGTAGTTGAATGTCACACTCGGAAACGCGCTGCTGGTGTAGCGCTTGGTTCCGCTGATGTCGACTATCGCGTTTGCGCCCGTCCAAGGCTGGCCGGTCTTGGTGATGGCCAACGCGTTGGTGCCGTTTCCGTCAACTGGAGCTGGCACAATCGCAGCGGTTCCGCCACCGAAAATACCGTGCGGATGCTCAGGCGTTGCGATTGCGGCAACCAGGGCACCATCTGCGTCGCCCGACTCAAAGGTGAGCAATGTTGGAGTGGCCGACTTGCCAACCGGCTCGACTCCCCCGCCGCCGCCAGATGCTGCGGCGAAGGTTAGGTCGTCAACATAGAACACCTGATTGCCGGTGGTTACCTGTGGGCCAAGTGAAACGAAGTCAAAGAACATCGAGGCCATGTTGTAGGTCTTGTTTACGCTGAATGCCTCGGTTCCGGTGGCCTGCTTCGAAAAGTCGAAGGTGTAGGTGTGCCATCCGAGCACAGATTTTTCGGTGGCGTTGGTCTCGACCGACTGGGTTACGTCTGCACGGTTCTCGATCTTCATGCGAATCACGATGTTGGCCTTTGGCGAGTGCACGCGCGCGCTTACAAACAGCTCGCCGGTTTTCAGTAGCACCTTCGAGGCATCTTTGATAATCGTGGTGCCAGCCCAAGAGGCCTTGCCACGAATTACCTTGAGTGCACGGCCTGCGTTGTCTGGTGCATCCGCTACAACCGAAGAGGCCTGCTGTCTTGGCTCGTCATCGAAGTCGATGTTCACGTATCCAGAGGTGTCGTTCTGCTCGAATGTGACAACCAAACCACCGGCTGCAGTGGCCGAAGAAATCGGGTTGATTGTGGCTGCCAAAATCAACGCGGATGCCGCGGCTAGCAGTTTGCGTGCAGATAAGCGAAACATGAATGTCCCTTTCAAAACTGAAAGCGACTCTCGCTCCTAGGTCTCAAGGTAGGGCATGAAAGCGGTTTCGTGAAAGCGATTTCACGACCGTAACGCAATCGTTAGCATGCGTCTTGCTAGGCTTTGGCCATGCAAAACCTAACCATTCAAAGTGCCTCGGGGCACAGCATCCAAGCGTTTTATGAAGCCAGCGGAGACAAGCTTGCGGTGTGGCACCACGGCACTCCGAACCCGCGCGAGTTGAGCGCGGAGGTCTTGGCTGCGTTCGCCCGCCACGGCTATTCGGTGGTTTGCCCGATTCGCCCAGGCTATGGCGAAACAACCCTCACTCGCACCGACGGTCAAAACATGAGTGAGATGGCCCCGATTACTGCCGCCATCGTTGCGCACCTAGGTTTCGACAAGTTTGTTAGCTTTGGCCACTCGAGCGGTGGAGCCCGCGCGCTGGGCGACGTTGCCGCCCTAGACCAGGCCCTTGCCGCCGTGACCTTTGCCACCGTCGGCCCGGTTGGCGAAAGTGATTTGAACCCGCACGAGGGCATCGACCCAGAAGAACTCGAAATGCTCGAGGCAACCCGCGACCTAGCTCCCGAGGTAATCGCGCAGTTTGAGAAGTGGGCGCCGTCTTTCGAGAACCCGGTCGCGTTCACTCACGGGGCAATGGGCTGGGCGCTAGACGAACATTCGATGATGGTGCCGTGGGGCTTCGATGTTCGCACCATCAACAAGCCGGTGCTGCTTTTCACTGGCGACAGCGATCCAAACGTGAACCCAGTCTCAAGCCGCTGGTTGGCGAGCAAGATTGCTGGTGCCAAGCTCACCGAACTGCCAAACCGCGACCACGATCAGATCGTTGAAGTCGACGTTGTTGAACAGGCGCTAACCGCCTTGGATGCTGCGCTCTAGTTAGCGCCCGTAGGCAGTTTTGCTAGTTAGCCAAATCTGGCACGGTCTTTGGCCGCACGATGAAAATCAGGCTGAGCAAACCGATCAGGTAGGCGCCACCCATGAGCATGCCGAGTGGCGCTGCGCTGTCGAGCGGCACAAGTGTGTAAACCGGCGAGAACAAGCTGGTGACCAAGAAGTTCGAAACGCCCAACAGCGATGCCGCGGTTCCAGCCTCGTGGCCGTGCGGGGT
>JBIKSH010000013.1:0-32560 GCA_044348705.1 Rhodoluna sp.
TTGCGGCTTCGCGACTTGTTTTAGAGAGCCTCTTTGAAGCGAATTTCAACCTTGGTTGCCGGTGGGGTTGCGGTAACCGACTTGATGGTGACTTCGTCTACTCCGCGACCGAGCATTGCTTCGACGCGAGTCTTGAGGTCGTCGCCGAGGTTGGTGCCATCGAGCGTGATATTTATTTTTCGCACCTTCGAATTACCGAGCAGTCTTGGGTGATCGAGGGCGAACATCGCGGTAACCAGAACCGAGGCGTAGATAGCCTGCTGAAAGAGTGAGAAGCCTGGAAGGCCGAGAATCAGCCCGGTCGCAAGGCTAACCAAAAGATAGGTCATTTCGATCCAGCCGGCTTCGTCTGAGCGAAGGCGAATGATCGAGATAACGGCGAACAGGGCAAAGCCCACGCCGAGCGAAAGTGTGAACGAGGCCAGTGCACCGGCCAGCGAGAAAAGCGTGACGTTGATCATGGCGATGGCCACGAGCATGTCGCGGTTGTGGTGGCGACGGTAGTAGAAAACGTATGCCAAAAGAAAGACCGAAACTAGGTCTAAGAGAAGGCTGAGAATAAAAGGTATGTACTGTTCAAAATTGTTCACAAAGTTAGACTAGTAGCCAATCATGAGAAAACTATCCAGAGCAGTATGGTCATTCTTTCTAAGCCTCGGGCTCATCGCGGCAGCCATTGCCGTGCCGCCGGCGCATGCTGCGCAGTCTCTGGGTGACTTCTATAACGGCAACCTCATTCACGAGGTTTACATCACGCTCGATTCGGCGAGCATCTCGAACTTAAATAAAGCCCCAAAGGACTACACGATGGCTCAAGTTGAGCTTCGGTCGGTTGGTGGAACCAGCGGTAAGTTTTCTACCGGTGTTCGACTAAAGGGTTCGACCTCGCTCGAAAAGTTGAGCGGTCGGCCTTCGTTCAAACTCAAGTTCAACTGGAGCAACCTGAAGGGTCAGCGATTCTTGGGGCTCAAGGTTATGACTCTCAATGCGATGACTCAAGATGGGTCGCTGATTCACGAGGCTTCGGCATACCGCCTGTTCAACTCGATGGGCATTCCGGCACCAAAAACCGGCTACGCCAAGGTTTATGTGAACGGCACCCTCAAGGGTCTCTACCTGAATGTCGAAACCATTGATGACATTTTCTTGAGCAAGCGGTTCGGTGACCCAACCCAGCACCTTTATGAGGCCCAGGCTTTCAAAGACCTCATGTATGGCAATGACCGCGGTGGTGAACTCACCGGGCCTTACCTAGTAGACGAGGGTTGGAAGACCACTCCAGACAAAAAAGACCTCGGCAAGCTCATCGAAGTGGCCAACATGACCACCGGAGCAGCTTGGTGGAAGGCGATGGACACCTACACCGATCGCGCTAAGTTGATTCGCCAGTTTGCGGTGGAAAATTTCTTGGGACACTGGGACGGCTACTCGGGCCCGATCATCAACAACCACTTCTGGCGCAGCAACGACCGCGGCAAGTTCACGATGATTCCGTGGGGTGTCGACCAAACCTTCGGCGAAAACCGCCAGACCCCGGTTAAGGGTGACTCTTATTACTTCGCGATGGATGCCAAAGAAGTCGGCTACCCGTGGGTAATGCAGAGCCACAAGAAGAAGGCCATTCCGCGCGGCATGCTCTTTCAAAAGTGTCTCGACTACAAGCCGTGTAAGACCCTTTATCTGAACGAGCTCAAAGCGGTTTCAGCAAAAGCAACCGCAAGCAAGCTATCGACCTTCATGCTCAACACGGCCGGGCTAATCACCGAGTTTTCAAACGCTGATGTGCGCGCCGAACAGACTCGCTCAATCAACTGGATGAAAAAGCAGCAGAGCAATGTGGCTGCGCTTCTGAAGAAGAACGGAATCAAGTAGTGGGTCGACGCATTCGCGTTGTCTTTCTAACGTTCTACTTCGAAGCCTGGGATGCCCTAGACGAGCTCTATCGCAAAATGCTCGCGTCACCCGACTTTGAGCCGATAGTCGTAAGCATTCCTCGCAAGCTCACCGGCGACGACGAGTTTGGCAATGAGTCGAAGGTCAGCGAATACCTCACTAGCCAAGGTGTCGAGCACCTTCGATTCGACTATGCCGACCCTTACGACGGCTTCGAGCGTCTTCACGACATCAACCCCGACTACATTTTTCTCAACTACCCGTGGCAGAAGAATTACCAGCCGGCCTACCGCATCGAAAAACTTATCTCGATCGCTCGGGTTTGCTACGTGCCATACTTTTCGCTTCCGCTGGTGAACGAGCCGGGCATCCAAGGGGTTGCACCTCACCTGTTCAGGCAGAGCACCCACCGCCTTGCCCACCTCATCTTCTTGCAAGATCGCGACGCCAAAGAAGCATTCGAAAATACTGAACGCGGGGGCTCACACGTTCACTTCACCGGTACGCCCAAGGTTGACGCTCTGATTGCTAAGGCAAAATCAGAAAAACCATTCTGGCCAGTCGGCCACAAGCGCGCTGACTCCTCGGAGGGGCGCGCGTTCCGTGTGCTTTGGGGTCCACACCACACTTTTAGCGAAGGCTGGCTGAACTTTGGTGTGTTCAATGAAATCTGTGAGCAAATGCTTGAGCTTGCGAAACGTCGGCCCGACATCGACTTCGTGCTTCGCCCGCATCCGTATATGTTTGGAACACTCACCAGCCAGGGCTACATGACCGAGGCCCAACTAAGCGAGTGGAAGGGCGAGTGGAGCGCGCTGCCCAACGCCGCGATCGACGCGACTAGTTCTTATGCATCGCTAATGCTCGCAACAGACCTCATGTTCACCGACGGAATCTCGTTTTTGGTTGAGTATCCGCTGGTTACCGGGCGCTCACCCGTGTTCTTCGAGAAACCGAACCACTGGGCGTTCAACCCGCTGGGTGAGAAGGCGGCTGCGGCGAGCATCCGAGTTGAAAACTTCAGCGATTTTGAGAGCACCCTCAACAAAGCAATCGAATGGGGGCTGCCGAGCCGCGCGAGCGAGATCGAAGCGCTGTTTAGCGCTGCGGTTCCTTTTGCGGGTCAGTCGGCTGATCGGATTCTTGCGATTTTGCAGTCCGATGCTCGCGACCTTCTCTAAGGCGTTAGAGAAAAGATCTACTCAGTAGCGTCTTCGAGAGGCAGAACAACCTCGAGGCGACCGTTTTCGTTCTGTGGCAGAAGCTCAACCCAGGTGTTTCCGCGAATCAGTTTGATTGGTGCGCCAGCGGCATCGGTCAGCAAGATCGGCGCATTTTGCGAAGCCTTCGACCACTTGACGGCCAGCTGCATACCTTGTGAGAAAACCCAACCTGTGCCAGAACCAACGAGGGTGGTCTTAGGCACCTTGCCATACTGGCGGTCGATCTGAACGTTCAGCACGACCACGTTGGTTGCCTTGGTCGGCTGCTTGGTTTCGCTGTCTAGGTGTGGAATTCCGTCTTGGACTCTAGTGAATGAACGACCGTCAAAAATCCATTCGCTCAAAGCGCTCGGGTAGTAAACCGAGAAGTTGGCCACGAGTTTGCCGGCGGCTACTGCCGATGCTTCTTCAGTGATGGCGGTGAACTCGAACTGAGCTGCCGGCGGGGTGAGTTCGGAGTGGGCGGCAGCTAGCTTCGCGGCATCCACGATCACATTCTTAGGGCCAACGCGGTTCTTGTCGCGAGTGAAAGTGCCGTTGGCCTGCTCGCTGGTTTCGGTCGCGTTGTAAACGTTGGTGTTGCGCATCATTGTGACGAACTTCAACTGCCCACCCGAGTAGCAGACGATGCCGCCGAGCGGGCTGATGATGTCTGGGTCCATTGGGCGAATCGAACGTACTGGGCCGACTGCAGTTGGCATGTCTGAGTGCCAAACGGCAACAAGACGGGTTAGGCCACCTTCGACCATTTCGACAAAGACCAGGTCGGTTCGGTTGATATTGGCTTTGAGAGTTTCGGTGCCCACGTTGTCGATCTTGCAGGCGACCGACGGGCCGTCGAGCGATGGCCGGGTGCCCTGTTCGAAAGGTATGCCCGTCAGCGGGGCGTTCACGTAGACCTTGGGCGTGTAACTGTTGGTCGGTTGCGGTGTGGTACCGGTGGTGCATCCGCTTAGAAGGAGTGCCGCCATTGCGACGAGGGATGCTGCGCGAACCTGCTTGCTCATGCTCGCAGTCTAATAGCCGATGACCCAGCTTCTGGTCACCACGGGCAAGCCGAAGATGCTCTTTGACTTCAAGCTCACACGGCAGGTGGTTTTAGCCTTCACCGCGACGTAGACGTTGTTGCCCGAGGTCGTGATCTTGCACTGGCCATTGGTGACCCAAGTGGTGGATGCTCCCAGGTTGGTTTTGATGGTGCGAGTTTTCGACAGCAGAACCTTGGTGTTTCGCTTTTTGCTGAACGAAGCAGCCTTGGTGACCGTCGATGGGAACGACTGGGCTCCATTCACCAGCTTCACGACGTGCACAGTGAGTGGGAACGATTGAGTTGGTGTCGTGTATGCGTTGAAGGTGACGATGCAAGAACCCTGCGACGAATTCGCCGTCAACTGTGACTGGCTAACGGCGCAAGCGCCCACAACCTTGTCTGGCGTTTTCAGCAGGTTGATTGAGCCACCTTTTGGTAGGTCTCCCTTGTATTCGAGAGTGTCGGTGAGCGGTGTTTCGGCCTCTTGAACCCTAAGCAGAGGAATCTGCAGGGTCGCGCTCGCTGCCGCGAATTCGCCGTCGGTCGGAACTTCAACCTTTAGAACGCAGATGCCTTCGCCACTAGTAGCCAAAATCTTCGTGCCCGAATAGGTGCAAGGCCCGGTTACTGAAACAGTCGGGGTTGCGGTTGAAAGTGACGTGAAACTCACCTCGGCCTCGGTGTCATAAACGATGCCTGCAATCGGGGTTATCTCGACTTTGCCCTGCTTAGAGGAGTTGTCAAAAACGTCAACATCAACGCTCGCCGTCCAGCCCGGTGACACCGAAGAGCGCGCCATGACACGGCAGTAGCCAAGCTTGTTGATTCGCAAGAGTCCGGTGGTGAAGTTGACCGAGCAGTTTGTTTCTCCGCCGACCACTTTATAGACAATCTGCCCAGTGCCACCGCGCCTGGTTACGGTTGGTGTGGCTGTATCTCCTACACCGAACCCGGTGAAGTTGTAAGTTACCTCGAGATTGGTTGCTTGATCAGAACCGATTTCGTTGTTGAGGTTCCATTCGCGTTGCCCAAAGAAATCTTTCGATGCATTTGCTGTGCCGAGGGCTTCGTCATAACCGCGCTCTTTGCGAGGGTCATTGCGAATGTCACCTTCGATTTCGGCCCAAATGTCATCAATGGTCGAAGGCAGTTGCAATTCCCCGGCCTTTAGGTGCACCGATCGAAGCGCACCCTTATAGAGCTGCTGGCACGGTGAATATTGGATGCACTTGACGAACATAATGCCAACGCTGTTGGTTTCTAAGAACGGCAGGTGACCCAGCAGGGTTTGGTCGCTGCCCCACGGGTGCAGAGTGAAAACGCCCTCATCGGTGGTGTGCAGGTAGTAGTTGTTTTTGATGGTCCACGAGTAGCCATCCCAGTGAGCGGCATAACGCTCGACAGCCCATTCGTTGATGAATTGCTCGACATCGACAAGTTTTGACCAGGCGTTGTACCACTGAGCGCCATCTAGGTTGTCGTTCGCATTGGCCAGCGCAGCCAAGTCTGTTCGGTCAAACTCGTCACCCTCGTCGGCCTCAATCTGCTGATACTGGCTGCCGATTACGTCTTGAAAATAGGCACCTTCATAGAGGTTCTTGGTCGAGGGCATCCAGCGCTCAAGGCTCACATCGTCGTAGGTTTCGATGTTGGCGTGCAGGCCGTAGTTGATTCCGTTTACATAGACATTTGCATAGCCCACTCGAGGTGCCGCCACACCCATGGCGCGATAAAGGCGGTAAACGGTTGCCTCGTGCAGCATGCTCGGGTCTTGAACCATGTTGTTCAAGGTGATCTTTTTGAGGCCGAAGAAGTTTTGACCCTTGACGAAGTTTGTCTTGATCTTGAACGCAGCTTTTTGGTCTAGGTTTCTGAACGAACCCCAACCGCCCTTGAGGCGTACTCCGACCGAGTTGTTTTGCGTGACAATTACACCGGTGTCGGTGGTGAACTTCATGCTGCCGGCCTGATACTCGGCTTTGTTGTTATAAGAGCTCTGGTTGAGAACGTTCCAGCTATTCTGCGAAATTTGAATGTCGATGCGGTGCACTCGAAGTGGGTCGAACAGCCAAGCCGCAGGGTCGGTGCCCTCGACATACTTCGACTGGTTGTTATCTGGCTTGACCTCGTCGATAGTCGCGGCCGAAGCACTTGGCGAAACCACAAGCAATGTCGCGAGCAAGGCAATGGTTGCGATGAGCGCGGCTAACGCACGTGACAGACGCGTGCTTGATTTCGACATGCCTCTAGCCTAAGTTCTAGAGCCGACTATTTATACCCCTCTTGTGCACAGATAGCCTGAGAGTTTCTTGGTAAATTTGGCTCATCTCGAGTGTGCGTTCGAGCCCGCCACTCGCTTGGCTGCCAGGCGAGCATCCACTATTTCAAAGGGCCTCAGCATGAACGACTTTTCACCAACCGACACCGGCGCACCTGAGGCACACACGTCACCTAGCGGCGCCAGGCTCGAACTGCTCTGGTCGCAAGAATTCAACGAGCCTGCGGGTGCTGGTGTAGACGGCAAATTCTGGAGTTTCGACATCGGCGACGGCTCAGAGGTGGGCATTCCGGGTTGGGGCAACCAAGAGCGCGAGTGGTATCTGCCCGAGCAGGCGGCCACAGACGGCGCAGGATCGCTGGTAATCACGGCCACCAAGCTTCCGACCGACAACTCTTATATGGCGTACTACGGCGCACCTGCCGAATGGGCGAGCGCCAAGCTGCACACCGCGGGCAAGGTTTCGGTGCTGCACGGGCGAATCGAGGCGCGAGTTCGTGTGCCAAAGGGAGCTGGCACCTGGCCAGCATTCTGGATGCTCGGCACCGACCTGACGCAAGTCACCTGGCCGACTTGCGGCGAAATCGACATTCTTGAGGTGCGCGGCCGCGATCCGCACACTTTGGTGGGCACCATCCACGGGCCTGGCTATTCGGGCGAACACGGTTCTGGCACCGAGATTTCGGTTGAGGCCGACATGAGCGAAGGTTTTCACACCTTTGCGGTCGAATGGTTGCCCGGCTCGATTTCGTGGTACATCGACGACCGCCACTATCAAACCAAAACCCCAGCGGATGTCGCGCCAAGCGACTGGGTTTTCGAGCACCCGCACTACATCATCATGAACCTCGCGATGGGCGGCGGATTCACGGGCGAGATCGACCCTGCGCTAACCCTCGCCGAGATGGCGATCGACCACGTGCGCGTTTATTCGATCGACGGGGTCGGGCAAGTCACCGTTCACTAGCCCGTGAGTAACTTCGGCGCTCTGAAGAGGCGTCGGCTACGTTTTCGGCATGTATCGAAAACGGGGTTACTGGTTAACGCACTCCGATAAGCACATCCAAGTATTTTTGGTCGAACTAGCCAATTCAGGCTGGAGAATAGTCGACCCGCCGAAGTATTACCAATGCCTGTGC
The DNA here is from genome assembly GCA_044348705.1 of Rhodoluna sp. Lineage (GTDB taxonomy): Bacteria > Actinomycetota > Actinomycetes > Actinomycetales > Microbacteriaceae > Rhodoluna. Next base: position 7,564 of record JBIKSH010000013.1, read on the forward strand.
CCATGCCCGCTGAAACACAAAATAATCGTGCACTTAACGCCGAGCGATGCCTATTATTTAAGTCATCTGAGGCAATTCGCGAGAAACCGAACCTGCTACAAACCTGGCTATCTAAAGGGAGTGAGCTAATGCAAACCGTAAACGTTGACATGCATTTCATGGTCACTGGTGCAGAAGATCTAGACGCTTTGACCAACCAGGTTTTTGAACAACTTTTGAACGTAGAAGCCGTCGACCCAGCCATCACAAATGCTGGTTTGCAGAGCGAAGTTGCCACCGGAAAAGTGTGGATTCAAGTAGCCGCCCAGAGCAGCGACTTTAGCCGCGCCGCCGTTACTGGCTCTGAAACAATCTTGCGGGCGATTAGGGCTGCGGCCGAAGAGCCTATTCGGTTTGAACTACTTGAGCAGAACGCCGCCGGCGCGGCCTAGTCGCAGGTGCGGCGAGCATCAGCCACGGGCATCCGAGCCCCACTAAACTAGAGGTGTTCGCCGCAGTTGTCGGGCGCAAAAACAAGCCACGTGCCACACCATTTTGGGAGCCATCCGTGCCAAAAATCATCGTCGAAGTTATGCCAAAAGCCGACCTGCTAGACCCAGCCGGCAAAGCTGTGAGCAACGCGCTTCACCGCAACGGCCACAACGAAATCGCCAACGTGCGCATCGGCAAGCGAATCGAACTTCACTTCGACCGCGCCGTTACCGAAGCCGACGTGGCTGCCGCCCAGAAGATTGGCGAAGAGTTTTTGTCGAACGCAGTGATCGAAGACGTGGTCTCGGTCACCATCGAGAACTAAGGGGCCGGCGGCGATGCGCATTGGCGTTGTAACTTTTCCGGGAACCCTCGACGACCGTGACGCACAGCGCGCGGTTCGACTAGCCGGCGGCGAGCCAGTTGCCCTATGGCACGCCGACACCAACCTACACACCGTTGATGCCGTGGTGCTCCCTGGCGGATTCTCGTTTGGCGACTACCTTCGCTGCGGCGCGATTGCCGCGCAGGCTCCGGTGATGGAGAGCATCATCAAGGCGGCGGCCGGCGGCTTGCCGGTGCTCGGCATTTGCAACGGTTTTCAGGTGCTCGTCGAGAGCCACCTGCTGCCTGGCGGTCTGATTCGCAACGACGTTCAGACGTTCGTGTGCCGCGACCAGAAGCTCGTGGTCGAAAACGTTGACACCCCGTGGACCAACGAGTTCACCCTCGGTCAAGAAATCACCATCCCGCTCAAAAACGGCGAGGGTGGTTACATAGCGGATGCTGAGACTCTCAAGCGCCTCGAAGGCGAAGGTCTGGTGGCCTTTAGATACAAAGATTTCAACCCGAACGGTTCGATGAACGACATCGCGGGCTTGCGCAACGAGCGCGGCAACGTGGTTGGTTTGATGCCGCACCCTGAGCACGCAGTTGAGGCGGGCTTTGGCCCAGACACCTCGGTGGCCATGCGCTCGGGTGTCGATGGCCTCAAGTTCTTCACCTCGGTACTCAAGTCACTAGTGGAGGCCTAAAGATGAGCAACGTTATCGCGGTCGACACCACCAAAAACGCCAAGGCTACTCCCGAGAAGGCACAGCCGTGGAAAGAACTTGGGCTTAAAGAAGATGAGTACGCGCGCATCCGCGAGATTTTGGGTCGCCGCCCGACCAGCGCCGAACTCGCGATGTATTCGGTGATGTGGTCTGAGCACTGCAGCTATAAGTCGAGCAAGATTTACCTTCGCCAGTTTGGTGAGAAGGTTACCGACGAGATGCGCGAGCACCTCATGGTGGGCATGGGCGAGAACGCCGGTGTGGTCGATATTGGTGAGGGCTGGGCTGTTACGTTCAAGGTCGAGAGCCACAACCACCCGAGCTACATCGAGCCTTTTCAGGGCGCTGCAACCGGCGTTGGCGGCATCGTTCGCGACATTTTGACCATGGGTGCACGCCCGATTGCCGTGATGGATCAGCTTCGCTTTGGCGACGTTTCGCACCCAGACACCGCGCGCGTTGTGCACGGTGTGGTTAGCGGCATCAGTTTTTATGGCAACTGCCTCGGCCTGCCAAACATCGGTGGCGAGACCGTGTTCGACAAGGTTTACCAGGGCAACCCGCTGGTGAACGCGCTGTCGGTTGGCGCGCTGCGTCACGAAGATTTGAAGCTCGCCAAGGCGTCGAACCCTGGCGACCAGGTGATTTTGTTCGGTGCGCGAACCGGTGCCGACGGCATCGGTGGTGTTTCGGTTCTCGCGAGCGAGACCTTCGACGCTGATGGACCGAGCCGACGCCCGGCAGTTCAGGTTGGCGACCCGTTCGCCGAGAAGGTGCTCATCGAGTGCTGCCTGGAGCTTTATGCAGCTGGCGTTGTGGCGGGCATCCAAGATTTGGGTGGTGCCGGTCTGTCTTGTGCCACCAGCGAGTTGGCTTCGAATGGTCAGGCCGGTATGCGCGTTCAGCTTCGCAACGTGCTGTTGCGTGACGAGTCGCTGACCCCCGAAGAGATTCTGATGTCGGAGTCACAGGAGCGCATGATGGCTATCGTGCCAAAGCGCGATCTGGCCGCGTTCAAGAAAATTGTGGAGAAGTGGGAAGTCGAGTATTCGGTGCTCGGCGAAGTGATTCGCGAGCCACGCCTCTATATCAACTGGGGCGACGAAGAAATCGTCAACGTGCCACCTCGCACGGTTGCCCACGACGGCCCGGTCTATGAGCGCCCGGTTGCCTACCCGGCCTGGATCGACGCGTTGAATGCCGACTCTTCGTCGCGTCTGCCTCGCGCGACGGATGCTGCCGCTCTAGCCGAGCAGCTTGTCGAAGTTGTTTCGTCGCCGAACCAGGCTTCGAAGAACTGGATCACCAACCAATACGACCACTACGTGGGCGGAAACACCGCGCTGGCCATGCCAGACGACGGCGGAATGGTGCGCGTGAGCGAAGAAACCGGTCTCGGCATTGCGATTGCCACCGACGCCAATGGTCGCTACGGTCAACTTGACCCTTATGCCGGCGCGCAGCTGGCACTGGCCGAGGCCTACCGCAACGTTGCCGTCACTGGCGCTACCCCGATGGCCGTCACCAACTGCCTCAACTTCGGTTCGCCAGAAAACCCCGAGGTCATGTGGCAGTTCAAGCAGGCCACCGCTGGTTTGGCCGATGGCTGCCTGGCGCTTGGCATTCCGGTCACCGGCGGAAACGTTTCGTTCTACAACCAAACCGGCGACGTCGCGATTCACCCAACCCCAGTGGTCGGTGTGCTCGGCGTTATCGATGATGTTGCGAGGCGCATCCCCGCTGGTTGGCAAGATGAGGGCCACAACCTTTACCTGCTCGGCACCACGCGCGATGAGCTCGACGGTTCGGTGTGGGCTGGCGTGATTCACGACCACCTCGGTGGCAAGCCGCCGGTTGTCGATTTGGCGTTCGAGGCTAAGTTGGCCGCGGCGCTGAATGCTGCCTCTGAGCAGGGGTTGCTGGCTTCGGCCCACGACCTGTCTGAGGGCGGTCTGGCTCAGGCGCTCGTTGAAGGCGTGCTGCGTTTCGGTGTTGGCGCTCGCGTCTGGCTCGATGAGATCAAGCAGGTTGGCAACGTGGATGACACGGCCGCACTGTTCAGCGAATCAACCGGCCGCGTGCTTGTGTCGGTCGGTCGCGAAGACGACGTGAAGTTTGTTGGGCTGTGCGAGGCTCGCGGAATTCCGGTGCTGCGCATCGGTGTGACCGATGGGCGTACGGTGTTTGGTGCTTCAGGTTCTGGCGCTGCTTCTGCCACCGACTCGGATGCTCGCCTCGAGATTCAGGGCGTGGCATCTTGGAGCTTGGACGAACTTGCGGGTGTGCACGAGGGTACTTTGCCTGAGTTGTTTGGTTAGGGCAGACCCGGCAATCCTTACCTAGGCGAAAACGGATTAGCCACGAAATTGATCATCATGCCAGCATCAAACCAGTGCGGCCAATAGATAGGGCGTTCGTATTGGTCGCCTTCTCTAGCCAATTCGTTTTCTGTAATGCGCTGCTTTGCAAGCATCGCCTTGATTGCTTCGCTGCCATAGTGAAAGGCCTCAGATTCGTCATCCTCAGCTTCGTGATTGTGATCTAGGTCGATTATCCACACCTGCAACGTGGGGCTTTTCATGCCGAACACGACATCGCGGAAGTCGCTAATTGTTTCGGCGAACTCCCACTCTTCAAAGCCTGCACGCAAGTATTGAAACTCGTGCATGGTTCTCTGCGCTGAGTAGGTGCAGACCTGGTCAACGAGCTGCGTTTCGGAGTCGTAGAAGATGAAGCAGGCATCCTTGCGGAGCAGCGGCCAAGAACGCGCCTCGCCAGCATCCGAGCGATCGTAAAAATCATCGATGTCTTCGGCATCTAGCCCGCGGTGAACGAGCTCGAATCTTGCGGTGATAACTCCTCGACCGAGCTCGAATAGCTCCTCGATAGTCATCGTGCTTAGGTTGTAGTCACGCTGCTCGTTTCGAACGTTTTCGGGCGCGGATTCGTCGAAGACCTGGGTGCGACGGGTGAACTCGATTGGCCAGGTGCGGCCGCCGAAAGCGCCCTCCCACTTGCACTTAGGGCATACTTTGGTTGGCGCTTCGTCAGACCATTCGCAACCCCCGGCAACCTGGTTTGCTTTTGGGGGCCCTGCGAGCATTCCGTAGACGATTTCGTGAAGTTCGGTGGCGCATTCTGGGCATCGGAATAGCTTTGGTAGAACTGAATCCCATGACATGGTCGAATCCCCTCTTTGTCTTGATTGTATTGAGTTATTGAGTCGGCTTTAGCTTGTTGGGTTAACGAGGTTCAAGAACTTACTCAACAAACGAAGGTTCTCAACGCTGGTTGGGCGATAGTCGAGCAGGTCCGGCGAATACAGCATGTAGGCAGCCCACTTGGCTCGCGAGATAGCCACGTTAATGCGGTTAGGCATGAACAAGAACTCGATTCCACGAGGCACATCTAGCGCTGAGGATGCAGTCATCGAAAGAATGGCGATGGCAGCCTCTTGGCCCTGGAACTTATCGACTGTTCCCACTGGAATCTGCTTAAATCCGGCTGCGTCGAGCTTGGTTCGAATCAACTGCACCTGCGCGTTGTATGGCGCAACTACGATGATGCTTTCTTTTGCCTCGCCGAGTGGACCTGATCCGTCTTCGTCGGTCCAGGTTTTCGAGACTAAGTCACGAACCAACTGCACAACGCGCTCGGCTTCTTCAACAGATTCGGTCGAGTTTGAGTGGTGCGGCACAGGTAGGGCGAAGAAACCTGGGGCAACGGCATCCAAGTTTCTTTGAGGTGCTGCCGACCCAAGCTTCGAGTCATAGAAGTTGTCTGACACGACCGAACACACCTCTTGGCCCATGCGCCAAGACGAAGGCAAGAAGAAGCCAAACTCTGATGGCAAGACCTCGTGGCCATCGGCGAGCCAACCAAGTGCTGAACCGTCGATAGGTTCTGGGTGGGTACCTTGGGTGACCTGTGGCAACTGCTGTGGGTCTCCAAGCAAGAGCATGCGCTTGGCTGCTGTAGATGCCGCGATTGTGTTGGCAAGCGAGAACTGGCCAGCTTCATCGATGACAAGCAGGTCGAGGTCACCAAGCGTGAAGTTGGCTGTTTTCACGAACTCAAAGACGGTGCCGCCCACCACGAAACCTTCAGGGCGCTGAGCCATGAACGAGCCGTAATCGGTGTTGACGATTGGAGTCCAGGTCGTGGTCGGTAGCCCGGCAACCTCTTCTACTGTCGCACCCGTTCGAACGGCCTTGCCCATGAGGTCAGGTGCTAGACCAGCCTTCTTCACAGCACGCAACAGGTTTTCGATCGTCGCGTGGCCTTGCGATACAACACCGATCTTCCACTTGTGTTTTTGAACAAGTTCGGCAATGACATGGCCGCCGTTGTATGACTTGCCTGCACCCGGAGGCCCCTGAACCGCAAGTGTGCCCGTAGCCATTTCGAGCAACGCTTTTGTGATTCGCTCGACAGATTTTTCGCCCTCGATTTGATCGAGTTCACGGCCTAAGGGGGCCTGGCGTCGCAAAACGTCGAGGGCCGGCTGTCGTTCAAGAGCAGGGTAGGTTGCAAGCACGTTTTCGCCCCATGCCTTGATTGCAGTTTCAATGTTGGTTGTCTTCGGTGGAGCACCAGGGGTGACTGCAATCGGGGTGTATTCGTGCTCAACTGCGCCCGCTGGCAATACCTCTTCTATGTAGAACACGGAATCGCTGTCGATATCTATGACTTTCGCACCGACTACTCGGCGAGCGCCTGGGCTCGATGGCTCAGGCAACGATTCACAACCGTTCGGGTAAACCAGATAAACCTGCGAGTTGAGGGTCAACTTGCTACCAGGTGCTGGTGTGGTGAACAACTTGAGGTGGCGTCGTTCATTCTTCTGGCGCCCGGTCTTGTGCCAGCCTTCGACGACCTCGGCGTGGTCAACAATGAACACATCGCGAGTGTCTTGCCAATCTTCAACCGGTGCATCTAGGCGCTCAAAGTGCGCCCACCAGAAGCTCTTCTTCTCACGTCGGTGAAAATCGATAGCTGCGGCGGCAAGAGCAACTGCGGTTTGGTCTGGGGTGCGGGCCGCAGCATCCACGCCTTCGATCAATGCCATCAGCTGAATGAAAAGTGGGTCGGTTGGGTCGTCGCTGTCTTCAGGCACATCCATTTCGGGTGAACCCGTGAGTTCAATGCCGTTTTCTTTGGCCAGACCCATGAGCCAGTTTCGAAGGGCAAGCGTCGAGCGGCAGTCATAGGCGTTGTACTGCTCGATGTCGGCAAGCTTCTTCTTTGCGTCATCCAGCTTGTGCGCGGCAACGAGCTCGCAGTAGTTCGCATACTCAACCACCGAATCGGCAGCGTTTGCAACACCCTTGCGCTCAGCCTCTGTAACGAAGATCGGCTCGAGTTTCTTGAGCGAGTAGCTGTGGCTACCGACTAACACGGCACGGCGAACGATTGGGTATAGGTCGACGAGGATGTTCTTACGAAGCAAATCATCGATGAAGTCTTCGGCAACACCGTGACGCGCTGCGAGAGATAGCAAGTGGGTCTTCTCATAGGCAGCGTAGTGATAGACGTGCATGCCTGGGTTGGCGGCAAGTCGCGCCTTGAGCATGTCAGTGAACTTGATCAGTGCAGCTTTTTCGCCGGCAAGGTTGTGAGCCCAGATGGGTTCGAACTTAGCCTCGTCGTCTACGTATCCAAAGAGGTAGTCCAGGTTCCACTTTTCGCCCTCTTGGTAAAGAGGGTCGCCCTCGAAGTCGAAGAAGATGTCGCCGGGGTTAGGTTTCGGAAGGGCTGCGAGGGCAGGAGCATCCACTACATCAAAGACAGGTGGTGAGCCAGCTGGTTTGTGCGTTGTCTGAACCTGAATCCCTGCCTGACTGCGCAGGTTGATGAACGTCTGGTCGCTCATGTTCTTTACCTTGGCGAGAGTTGACTCGGCAAGTTGTTTCACGGTTTCGATACCGGCGGCACGCAGCTTCGCGCGCTGCTCGAGACGCATGCCGGCGACAAGAAGAAGGTCGTTGGTTGCTTCAACGTGTGGCTCACAAACCACGCAACGGCCGCAAGCCGAATAGGTTTCGTCATTCCAGGCAACAGCAGCGCTGCCAGCAAGTTTGTTCGCGCGGCGAGACTCCACGAGCTTTTGCATGTCGGTGCGACGCTTGAGATAGGTAGGAAGAATATCTTCGAGCTGGTGGGTGCTGACGCTCTGGTCTCCAAGAATCAGGTGAACCTGCTTCGAGGTCGGCACACCGTTCTTCTGCAACTGGTCGGCATAGGCCGCAAGTTGAATCAGCGCTGTGATCTTGGCCTTGCGGGCAAGCTTGGTGTCATAGACGGCGTATTCGCCCTCGTCTGTCAGCACCAAAAAGTCGGCAAACCCCTGAAACTCCCCGTCGAAGAACGTAGCTTGAAAAACAACCTTCTTCTTGACGGCTAGGGCCTGCAGCGTCTGTGCAGACAGCTCAAGCATCTGCTCTTCAATGCTCTTCGTCTTGTCGTTGTAATCTGGGCGCGCAATCTCTGCCACGCCATCGCCGAACTTGATCTTGAACTCTTTGAGCTTCTCGGCCTCGTGACGGTCGCCCAACGAGCCGGCTCGCACCAACATCGCGTCGTCATCTTTTGGCACCGAGATGTCGTGACCAAGCGCCTTATCTACCCTGCGAACCTGAGCCCACATACACTCGGATGCCACGGCCAAATCACTCGCCGAAAACACTAGTTTGCCGCCGCCAAAGTCTTGCATAATGCCCCCTTGTTCGAAGTTGATTACAACCTAGTGCATGGGTCGGACAACACGCGACGAAAGTTTCGGTTCGGCATTTCAGCCTGTTGACTCAACTCGTATCTGTGACTGGTCTAATTGTGGAAACCAGGAAACTTCAACTCATTTACTGATGACTTGAGAATGCAAACGACCGTGCATAGACTTGGGACTCGTACCTTGAGTAGGGATTGGGGAAATGGCATTGAATGCTGAGAACGAGCGAATAGAGCGACTCAAAACCTTGTGCGATGTTGATGGCACAAAGTTCATTTCCAAATCTGGCGATGAATACATCCAAGCGCTTGCAGCACTTCACGCACCTAAGAATGCGAACGACAGGCCTTTCACGATTGAGGACATCAAGAGGCAGCCGACTTTTGACAGATTTAAGGCTAGCTTTTCAGGTGTAACCGAGTTCCAGTACGTCTGCAATCTAACCGCCATCCCCCTGGTGATTGAAGACGGCCGTCGTTTCAATGAAAAGATAATCGCTATCGACTTTCAGGGCCAAACCACAAAATCTCTTTTTGAAAGATCTATGGGTGTCGTTTACATCTTGACCTGTGTAACCGGGGACAAGGAACACATTGTGAAAATTGGTTGCAGTAGGACGACTTTTAAATCTCGATTGGGCTCTTACAACTGCGGAACAGTAACCAACTGGAGAACTGCATCAACAACCAACATCAAGATTCTGCAATCCTTCGTGACCACGAGAGCCACTTTCAAGCTCTACCTGTACGACTGTGGAACGCCTGAGAAAATTGTTTGGCACGGCGTAGAATCCGTACCTTTCTCGTCACAAAAAATCTACGCCGTTGAAGATATCCTGGTGAAGAAATTTTTTGAAGCTTTTGACCAGAAACCGCTCGCAAATGTTCAAACGAGCGCTACAGAAGTCTAATAGCCGACTCTAGAAACCAGGTCTTCGATTTCAACCAATTCCTGTTTGGTGAAAGTGATGTCTTCCCCAAAGCGAAGATGCTTAAGTACTTTTAGATTGTTGAAGTTTCCATACCGAGTCAAGTGAACTAGCAGCTTGAAATGAGGCGCTGTCATTCTTTCCATGAAACGAGACGCAGAGTCCCTATCATCAAAAGAAACATATCCAACTGACTGGGTAGTATTCACGTTCGTCATAAGCACGGGCACATAGTAGGTCGAGAGTGGGACAATGATATTCCACTTCTCGTATATGTCTTGCTTTTTTGTAGCGTAACGAGTTTTTCTCATGGTGTGGATTGTTCTGTACCGGAATACCTGATCCGGCTCATCGCTCAGTTGGGCTTTTTGAGTGAAATTGTGAAGATCGCACCTGTAGTCGAATGAGTTTCTGTCTGGGCCCAAACATTTTGGAATGATGTCAATGACCGCCTGCGAGATGTAAAGAGGGATAAAAGGTAGCTCACGAGGAATGATGACTTCTTGTTGTACGTCTTTCTTCAAGAAACTATTGATAACGAGAGTCTTGTTGGTCAAGTTCCCTTTTTGCCAGACAAAAACCGTGAACGACGAACCCACACCCGGAAAATACTTCTTTACATCGTTGTCAATCACTAGGAAACTCCCCGAAGAGAGCAGCTTTGCGAGCGTGGTGTTGTTGTTATTGAAAGTCATCCAGTTATTTGGAGTAACAAAGCACAGGTAACCTTCATCGCTTAACAAATCAATCGATTTTTCAATGAACTGGTTCGAAAGCCCCCGATTTTTGTTTCCTCCGCCAGAATAAGGTGGGTTCGCCATGATCAGATCCCATTGCCCCTCGACATCGAAAAAATCTGAGTTTGTAATGTTGATGGGATTTAAGAACTGAATACAGTTTTGGTACCGAATTGGATTGAGTTCGTTGTAGTAAATGTTCTCATCGGCGGTCTTTAGCCTGCAGTATGCTCCGAAGTTACCGTTACCCGAACACGGATCCAAAATCCGCAGATCCTTCTTTCCCCAGAGATCTTCTGGAAGGTAGTCGATCATTAACTTCACACACTCCATCGGGGTGCAAATATCATCGCTAGACGTGAAATGATCGGGATTTCTATTTAGCTCATTGAAAAATGAGATCACATCGTGCTCAGTAGTATCTGAACCTTGGAAAAAAGACAGGGTACTCACCACTTACTCACCTATCTTCTATCTGTGTAGATTTTCCAAAAAATCCCCTTGACAATGCCAACTTTACTTGCCCCGACAGACAATTCGCTTTAGCGGGCTTGGTGCCAGAAAACTAGATCTGCCGAAGCGAGTGCACAACTCGGCGTTTTGCTACACCGGTCTCACGATTATGAACCGTGACGTATGGGTGGGCAGATTGTTGCTGCGTATATCCAATGACAATCCCTTGGAACCCATCGTTGGTAGATTTCACGATTGAACCGATTGGCAATAGCTGCTCCGCCTCTCGCATCGTCATGTACTTGTTCCCTTTTGAGTTCACCTTTGGGGTGACAGCCTTGGCTTCCTTCTGCAAGGCTTTCTGCTCTCGGGTCTTTATCAGCTCGGCCTCTATCTGAGTTTTAGCGAAGGCAATGGCGACGTTGTTCTGATAATGAGATTCTTGAGCTAAGGCATTAATGACCTGGCTCAACTGCAATGCGTTCACTACCTGTAGTGGGCCACCGCCAAGAAGTTGTTTGCTAGCCCATTCACGAATTTCTTGTTCGCCTGAGAGGCCGGCATACTTGCCCGCATAGAGACGAACTTCGACGTCTTTGACTTGATAACCAAACTTCTCAGCTGCTAGAGCAATCAACTCTGTGCGCTTCTTTTTGTCGTTGATCATCGTGTATCCAGACGCGTTTCGCCCTGTGCCAATGACGTCCTTTGAACTTACGCCACCTGAACCAAAAAACGACTTAACCGTAGCTAAGACTAGGCGGTCTCCGCGAGCTGCGACGAGGTCGATCTCAAGCCTGTTGGGTTGCTGACCCTTGGTTTTCGGTTGACCCGGGCTGAACCACTTTATGGTGATTGGTCCGCTCACCACATAGTTTTCAGCCTCAAGCGCCGCAGCAACTACTGCTTCAAAAGATTCCATGTCCCCGACTTTCTTCTAACTCTTGCGATTTGTTTAGTTTGTACATTACTTCACCCGCACCTTGCCACACGTGAACATCAAAACCGTGTGCTGGCAAGAGCGGTTGAAAATGACGAGTTCATTGCGGGGTGCGGCTTTTGCCTTGGCCGCGTGAATCTCGCAGATGTTCTCAGATGCCCGGCACCGCGAGCAGACCAGCAGGTGTGTTCGTGGTAACTCACAGCTGTCATATTCGCATCGCTCTTCATTCTCTTGCTCGAGAATCGTGAACAGCTCTTGATCAAGGTCTACTTCGTTCACGCGTGGCTCTCATCGTCTGGTTTCACGAGGCTGCCAACCGGGATGCTGAACACGCGCCGTTTAGCGTTCTTTTCGGTGGCAGCGTGGCGATCGAGCAGGCCTAGGCCGTCGATTTCATCTTCAATTCCTTTTGTCGGGCCGAAGAAAAAGTTGTCGGCAATGTCTAGCTGGTACGCCATAACCAATGCGGCCACGACTTCATCTGCGATTTGGGCAAAGTCGGTCAGCGGCGAAAAGTCGCGCGAGACATTGGGCAGGCCGCCGAAACCGTTCTCGTCGAGAAACTCTTCGGCAGTGACTGTTGGGGTCGACCATCCGAGTATTTGAAGCTTGATGAAGTCATCTTGAGTGAGCCGCGGGTCACAAACCACGTTTCCGGAAATCTCGACGTGAATCAGATCGCCGGAAGCGTCGAAGAAGACTCCAGGCGAGCGCGTTGCCTTGCGGTTGCTGACCTGTCGATAGGTGTAGAACTCCGCTGAGTGGAGCACTATCACTCGGTGGATCAGGTGAATGATTACCCGTTTGAGCGGGTTCCACTCATTGCCTACAAGGTCGTGGTGTTTGTGCAACTACTCCCCCTGCTTTTCGATTAATCCTTCTTTTTCGAAGAAGTGGAGCACTGCATCCCAGTCGAGAGCATGGGCCTTACAACTGTGCTCGTTTGGCGCTGGTCCGAAGTGGATGTGCACTCCGTCGAATTCGGCAGCTCCGTTTGCAGTTCGGTCGTCGATGAGGAAGTCACCTCTGTTTAGGTCTTTGCGGTGACTGAGGATAAGTCTCTTGTGCGCTGCCTCCCCCTTGGACGCAGGTAGGTGCTCTTTAACCCATTCAAGTTTGTCGTGCCACGCCGTTGCATTTGCCCATGGCGCAGTGCTGAGGATGAACACGTCGTGTTCAGCAGAAAGACGTTTGTACGCTTCAACCGCCCCGGGTTGAGGTTTCATTAGCCCGAAGATACCTGGGACGTCATCCCAATTAGCGTCGTGACTTTCGGGGTCTTTCTCTGGGTACCTGTGCTTGATGGCCTCGATTCCAGATTTGAAACTGACTAGAACCCCGTCCATGTCAATGTAAATGGTTTTTCTAGCTTGGTCTGTCATGATTCTCCTCTTCTACTTTGGACATTGGGAAAGCGGTTGGGAATGAGTCCATCGCGTGCCCAAGGGTTACGATTTCGAAATCTTCCAGCCCGGCGATAATCAGCTCAAACATGCTGTCGTCAGAAATCCAACCTCCACATTCCTGATCGAATAGCCACTGCTCATTACCCTTATTCATGCAGTACAGAGCAAATGGCTTATTGCTCTCGTCGTAACGCGCACCAAACGTGTATTGCGAGACCTCGGTGAAGCCGCCCACTTCACAGGCTTGGTTGGTGCGATACCAAAAGACGTTCTCTTCTGAGTCATCAATTCCGAGCGCTGCGAGAGCTAACTCATACTTGGCGGACCGATCTGAACCTCCCGCCGCAAGCAGCCAGATTATGCGCTGCCTGTTGCAGTTATCGGTGATGTCGGCGATTTTCACAAAGCGGGCTAATGGGTCGGCCTTGATGCGGGCGTAATAGATGTCGTCGGTCACGTCGTCTTTGCGGGTGAGCAGTTCGGCAATCTCGGCTGCCCGCTCGCTGATACCCCAGCCAGCCAGATCGGCCTGGGTCACTTTCGGCCAAGCTTCATCGCCAGAATCTTCGATAACGTCGTGCAGCCAAGCGGCGGCAACCGCATCGGCCTGTTCTTGTGAGGGAAGGTGATCGAAACCGGGCAACTGCTGCACGTTCTCGGCCACACGACGGGGGTGGTCGATGTAAGCACGCCCAGCTTTATCAACTTGGATGCGGTGCACGAGCTCAGCGATTCGCCGAGGTCTATCGACTACCGGTAGTTGGAGTAGCATCTCGATTTCTAACTTCTGATCGATCTTCATGCCATCTCCTTACATTTTTAGGTTAGGTGTGACCACCGACATTTATTTACTTCTATATAGAAGACTCAGCCGACTGCCTCGGCTCACACATCTCTTCATGCCTGCCAGGCAAAGCAAAAATCACGCGGTCGGGATTGCCATCTGACCACTTCAAGCGTGAGAGCTTCTTAAGCCCCTCGACGTAGTCGGCCTTCGCGCGGGTTGAGAACCCCCAGAAGTCATCCTCGACCATGTCGAATACGCCAACCAGCGTCACCAGCAGAAACTCAGCGATGTCGACCGGGTCATCATTCGGTTCATAGAAACGCACGAAGTTGGGGTTGGTGCCACCACCCTGCTCGCGATACTCAGCCTCGGTCACCTCGGGGCGGCTCCAGCCATAGAACTCAAGTTCGGCATACTCGGCCTCACTCAACTTCGGTTCAAGCTGCAGGTTGCCCGAAAGCTCCATCTGCACCTTGCCACCCTCGACCTTTATGGCCTGCAAGAACGGCGAAGTGTAGGGGCTTAGTGAAAAGCGGCGGATGTACGTTTGAACGCTAAACATCTGCCCCCGTTTCACGTCTTCGAGTAGGCGAATCAACACGTGACCAATCGGCTCCCACTGAGGGCCCAGCAGAGGGTTGGTTGCAATCATTAGCTTCGAAGCGCCTGATCTGCCGAACCAGCCAATACTTTTTCACGACCAGCAGGCGATGGGCACTTGTACCAGGCGACCACAGCGAGCTCGAGCATTTCGTCTCGGTCAAACTGTTGCAGCCAACGCTCTAAAGCTTCGGTTTCTCCGTGCTCAAGAAAAGCCTCAGGAAACTTGCTCCAAAGCTTTTCGCAATTCTTCAACGCACGCTTACGTCTAGCCGTCAACTCGGTGAGGGTTAGGCCTTCGGTATCATAGAGGTGTAGTCGGCCTCCGCTCCAAAGCTCGCCATCACGCAGAAGTCGCTGAAGCTCTGCCTCGACAGCCAGATGCTGTTCTTGTGGAACCCCGACCCAAGCGTTCTCTCTCGCAAGAAACGCCAGAATCAGGTCATCAGCCTCGGCCTTGCGTGGGTCAAGGTAGGCGTCACGAATAGAGCTGTCTAGGTTCTCGACGCTTGCCCGCTGGTCAAAAGGTTTGGCCGCGATTCGAGGCTGCAGTACCTTGCGCGTCGGTTGATAGCCGATTTCATCAGCGAGGTCTGGGTTTGCGCGCATGTGCAGCTTGAAATCCCGAACCAGTCGCTTAAGGTCGTGAGCCGAATAGTCATCCTCTGTGCCGAGGTGAACGACTCGTTCGCTCTCACCCGGATTTTCCACCGCTTTGCGTGCGAACGGGAAGCCCCGCTTGCCATCGAGCGAAACCAGCAGTACGTAGCCGTTGGCGTATTCGGGCATCAGCCACTCGACGAGGTTACCCATCAGGTGGGGTGGTGCTTGAAGAACGCCTAGGAACTCTGCTGCTTCCTGGGCTACACCCTCGAAGACGAAGTAGGCCTCAGGCTTGATGATCTCTGTCTGAGCGACCGGATCGAAGATTCGAAGACCAGTGATTACTTTATCGACGTACATGCTTTCTCCTTTTGTTAGAAGTATTGCCTAAATCGTTCTGTTTAGGCGGCGTCGCTTAGAACGCCAGCCCTCCAGAACGAGACATCCGCGTGGTTTTCAAGCCAGCGAACAAAGGTGTCGTTGCACAGCGCAACCTCACCGCGGCCTGCGCGAATCAGACGCACGGCGTCGGTCGGCGAGTATCCATCTCGAATGAGAATGAGCGCGGTGATGAGGCCCGACCGGTTTAGCCCGGCCTGGCAACGAACGAGCACGCGCTTGCCGGCCTTCCAGTCGGCGTGCATTTCACGCACCGCAAAGGCGAGGTCGTCTTCTGGCGAGAAGTCGGTCATGTCGCCGTCGGCAAAGCCGTAGCGAACCTCTTTTACGTTCCAGCTGGCGGCGTTAGCACGCGCATAGAGCGTGCACACCGAGTCGAAGTGCGTGCGAGTGATGCGGTGTGCTGGTGCCATGCCAGCCCCAACTACGTCGTAGTCGTCGGTGCCACCCTGCCATAGGCCTGGTAGAACTTCGCTCCACAGAGCGTTCGGAAAATGTTGTGCACTCATCTTTATGCACCCTTACCTTTCACAGCCAGTTCGGCTGATTCGTTGGCCAATTCGGCCGGTTGGTTTGCCAGCTCTGCGAGCGCGGAGTTGACTTTGTTGTAAATCGTCTCGACGACGAGCGCCCAGGTTTGCGGGGTTTCTACCAACGGTTGGTATCCGCCCGCGCCTCCGATGAGCACTCGGCCGCCCGCATAGGCAACCGCCTTTTCGGCGATCATCTCGGATGCATACCTGAAGCCATCGGCCGTGTAGTTGGTGATCGACCCGAGGTTTCCAAACCCGGTGTGACCATCAGCTCCAGCAGCCAGCAAAATGACGTCTGGTTTGTACTGGTCGATGATGTCGGCCGCAGCATCGATGCACTCTTTGAACACATCGTCGCCGTCGCCCGAAAGCACGTTGAAGTTGTAGTTGTGAGCCTGCGCGTCGTGCAGCTCGCCCCGAACTCCGAAGCTCTGCATCTGGCCGTCACTCGGATACCCGTTGGCATTGTGAATGCTGATGGTTGCAACTCCGGTGCCTTTGAGCATGTGCATTACGCCATCGCCAGCATGAACATCCCAGTCGATATAAAGAGGTCGCAAACCTGCCTCGAGCAGAGCCTTCGCCGCATAAGCCATGTCGTTGAACACGCAAAAACCGCTCGCGCCGCCGAACTTGGCATGGTGCTTCGCGCCCTGAGGGTTGAAGGCAACCAGTGCCTTGCCGTCAAGAATCGATTCAAGCGCACGGATGGTGCCCTGGAACATTGCGAAACCTGCAGCGGCCACGTGCGGTTTGTTGCCAGACCACTCGCCGTTGTCGCCGTTAAGCGTGCGGGTTACGTAGCCCACGTCGTGCAGTGACTTGAGCGCCGCAAGATCGGCTTCAACCTTGGCCTTGTCAACCGGAGGCAGCAGCTTGACGGCCGCGCCCAGCCTTTCGACCAAGAGCTCGGTTGCCAACTTTGCCCGAACCGGGTTGGTTGGGTGAGAGCCATCGCCCGCACCCAACAACCAGTCGAGGTAAACGTCGCCGTAGACCACGTGTAGTGGCAGTGCGTTGTAGGTCATCTATTCAGCCTCCTTTAGTAGCTCGGCCGGCATGGTGCGCAGACCGTAGAAAGTGATCTCTTCGAGCTGGCCGATTAGACCGAAACGCATGTCGTCTTTGTCGGCAGCCTCGATGTAACCCCAAGAAGGGTTCTCGGTGCCGACCTCGTAGCCCTCCCAGTAGTAGGCCACGATGCGCGGGTCGTCTTCGGCAATGTCTTCGACGGTTTCGCCAAAGTTGGTGACGCGAGTCTTGCCTGTAGGCAGTGGTTCGCCGTCAGTGTGAGCCAGTTCGTTGCCGTTGGCGTCGAGCACCGGGGTGCGCGATTCGTCGTCTTCAGCACCTAGCATGGCTGCCCAAACGTCGTGAAGCAGGTGAACGAACTTCGAGCCGCGGGTTTTAGCGACCTGGTTCTTGAAGTTCGAGTAGTCGAGCTCGGCGGTGCGCTCTAGTAGCCACTGGTTGAACAGGCTGTCGGCAACGAAAACGCGGTAGGGGTAGTCGCCGTGCGGTGAACGCTTGATCTCTGCGCCAGCCAAGGTGGCTAGAGCTTCGAGTGATTTGCGATCACGGGCACGAACGGTCAGTGAGTCTGGTCGTTCGGGCTTGCGAACGGCCGAGATGAATCCGGTATCAGTAAAAATCCACATAGGGCAGGTGTCCTTTCTAGACGTAAGTGTTTGTGGCAATGCGAGTTTCTTTAGGGAGCGGCAAAGCAGGCTTGGGTCTGCGGAGGCAGAGTTAGGCCTGGCTAAGTGCACAGGCAAAGTAAGGGGATGGTGCTCGGCGGCCGCCGGTGAAAGGGGTGAAAAAACAGCGGCCGCCGAAACCTCTACCCGTTAGATCGCTTCGTCTTCAGGCTTGGTAGACAACTTCTCGCGAAAGTTGACCTTGTCGCGCATCACGCGGTTGCTGGTTTCACGCATGCGCTTTGACTTGACGTTGTCATCCATCATGGCGAACGAGGTCATCTCACTGGTGTGACGGTAGAGACGAGCCTGCTGGCGAGCCGACAGGTTTGCGTTGCGAGCCCAATCTTCGAGCTCAACACCGGCCTCGGTCAACATCGCGTCGGCCTGGGCGTAGTCTCCACGGTCGTAGAGGTCTTGAGCTGCTCGGCGAACGTCTTCGAGACGCAGTGCCTTGAGCTCGGCCACGATGTCTTCGTCGCGAGCCGGTTCAACCCAGTTCTCTTTGTCGACCAGTTCGAGGGTGATTCGCTTTTCACCGGTGACGAGCTCGCCAATGACGAGGTCGGTGTACTGCCAGCGAACCACGATGCCCTCTAGCTCGCGAAGTTCGATCTCGGCGTCGCGCAGCGCAAGCGTTACGTCGAACACCCAGTTCTTTTCTTCGGCGGTCGAAAGGTCGCCCAGTTCGGCAACTGCGAGCGGAGCATCCCAGTTGAATTTGCGAACCCAGCCACCCTTGCGAACACGTGCGCCAGGGCCGGCAACCTCGCGGTCGAGCTCGATCTCTACGCGCAGACCCGAAACGGTCTTCTGCAGCATGTCTTCGATCTCGGCGTTGAGTGCGTCAACGGCCTCGTCGATGCGAATGGCAGCAACGTGGTTTCCGGCACCAGAGCCAGCGACCGCATCGAGGATGCGCTCGTCGTAACCCTCACCGATTCCGATGGTGGTTGTGGTGATGAAGTGCTCGGTTGCGGCAGCCGCTAGCCGACCAAGCGACTCAGGGTCTTGGTTTCCCGAGTTGGCCTGACCGTCTGAGAGCAGGATGACCGTTGCATCGATGCCAGCAGGTGCCGAAGCGGCCTCTGCTAGACCAAAGCGGTAACCGGCCTCGAGGTTGGTCGAGCCACCAGGCTGCAGGTTCGACACAAGGCGGCGAAGCGCTGCCATGTCGGTGTCGCCAATGCGAACCAGCGGCTGGTCGGTGATGGCAACGTCGTCAAACGTAACCACCGAGATGTAGTCGGCTGGGTTTAGGCGGCCGAGAATGTCAAGAATGGTGCCCTTGACGAGCTCGAGTCGACCCCCGCCCATCGAACCCGAACGGTCGACGACAAAAACGATCGCCTTGTCTTTGCGAACGATCTCTTGCAAGCGCTCAGGGGCGGTTGGGGCGGTTGCCTCGACCATGAGGCCGATCGAGGTCGGCTCAGCGCCCTCGCGGCTCTTAACTAGGTTGTGTTCAATTTTGATTTCAATCATGAATATCACGTCCTTTCAAAGACTCTGGTTGGTTTTGAAATCTGGGGGATGCTGGCGCTGCCTCTGCGGTGCGCCCTTGTCTGCAAAACTCGGGTTGCCTCGTCGGCCCCGGTGTTATGCGGCTAACACCAACTCGTGAGCGGCGTTGAGCGCCGACATGTGCAGTAGCGAACCATTGCGAAGCACGCCTTCGGCGGCTACGTACTTGTCGGCTCGGTTGCGCAAGACTCCATCGTTCTGGAGCTGGTCGAGGCCGAGGCGCTCGATGCGCTCAACAAAGTCTCGGGCCATCTGTGAACGGCAGGCTACGAAGCGCTTGGTGAGCGACTCTGGCAGGTAGGCGTCGAGAATGCTCTCGAGGCGCTCGGCCAGGGTGTCTGGGTGATCGAACACTTCGATGGCCAGTGGCTGGCCGGCGATGGCGATGAGCACACCGCGCTGACCATAGACCGGCTGCGGCTTCTCTAGCTTGAGAGCGGCAATCTCGGCTTCGATCTCTTCGCGCATTTCAACGAGCGACTCGGTTGGGCGCACCTTGTTGTTGCGCACACCGAACTCGCGAACCTTGTTCCAAACTTCGCCTTGGTCGGCCGAAGCCTGGTAAACCTTGCCGTCTGTAGCTTTCTGCATTCCGCGAAGGGCCGAGCGAACACCGGCAGGTGCACGACGGATGCCCAGCTTCTGTGTTGCCTGGCCACCCCAGCGACCGGCCTCAACGCAAACTACAGGTAGTGCTGTGGTTTCGCCGGCGTTGATCACGACGGTGCGGGTGAGTGCGCGGTGCTGCCATCCGCCTTCAAGCAGAGTGCCTTCGAGCAGTAGAACAGGCTTGTCGCAGTCGTTCTTGATGTTTAGGGTTGCGACGCTCGGAACATCGCCTTCGACGACGGCCACCTTGCCGAATGCCTCGGTTACGTAGTCGCGCTCGACGACAGGTGCGTCGGTGAAGATCGGAAACCAGGTGATGTTGCCGTAGCGAGCTGCACGGCCAACGTGCATGGTTGGCAGTTGCTTTAGCGTGCGCACAGTGGCGGCTGGTTTGGCAGTGCGTGCGGCACCGCCGGTCTTGGCGTCGGCAATGACATCGGAGAGCGGCTTCTGGCCTCGCAGGCTGTCTGCCCAGTTGTTGAACTCTTGGTTCATACGATCACATCCTTCGGTTGGAGAAGTACCATAACACAAATAGTTTTTGTGAGCAAACTATTCCCGACAAATGGCGTGTCGCTGTGTTTCTGGTGTTTCTAATGTAGATTATGAACATGACCACCGACATTTATTCTGACAAGGCCCTCGACCTAGTAATTTTCACCGTTGTCGACGAGTCCACCATTCGATCAAAGGTCTGGGATGACGAGCTGATCTCTCCCGACTACGCAGGGCAAAAGGGCACCTACGGTCTTTCACTGTTTGCCGTCACCGTGCCGGCCGACTCCGCTTTATACCCGCTCGCCAGAGGGCAGCGCGTGCTGCCCGGCGGCTACCTCGGCAAGAGCGAATCGCTCGAACAAGCCAGCCACCGCATCGCCCAAGATCGCCTCGGCCTTTCGCTCAAAACGAAGATTCGGCAACTGGGCATCTTCGACGACCCTAAGCGCGACCCCAACGACCGCGTGCTCTCGTTCGCCTACTGGGGCATGGTCAACTTCGAAGACATCCGCAAATTCTTGGGCGGCAAAGAGCGCGTCGGCCTCGAACTCGTTTGTTCACAACTTTTCATGGACAAGTTCGAGCGCGAAAACGGCACGCTAGACAAGTTCGACGGCGTCTCCCGCTTCGGTAATCGAAAAATGCCGGATGCTAAGCGCAAGGTTGGCCACGACAAAACTCTCACGAGCCAAACCAAGAACGGGCGCATCCTAGGTTTAGACCACGACGACATGGTTTTCTATGCCTGGAGGCAGTTGCGCCACGCGTTTGACGGTCGCCTCGACCCGTTTCGCTACCTTGGCATCAACCCGCTTGGCGAAGAGTTTCGCCTGAGCGATCTGCAGGAGTTCACCGAGGTGTGCCGCGGCGAGCGCGTGCAACGTGATGCGTTCAGGCGCATGATGCTGGCCGACTCGTCTTACCTAAGTTCAACCGGCCGCACCGACTCGAAGCGCCCAGGTAAGCCGGCGAATCTCTACTCGCTGAGCGCTCCGCCGCCGCCTATGGGTGACTAGTTTTTGACTAAGCAAATGCGTAACAGCAGAGAACCGGGGTAACCAATGCTCACCATCATTCCTGACAAGCTCAAGAAGACTGCGCCGCAATCTGAGCAGTCTGTCTTTGAGGCCTTCAGAGGTATCACTGCTCGCGAGGATTGGGTTGTTTTCCACTCCCTCAAAACCGCGTCTGGCAAAGGCTCGCTTAGAGCCGAAGTCGACTTCATGGTTCTGATTCCTGGCAAAGGGATCGTGCTCATCGAGGCCAAAGGCGCCACTTCTGTAAAGCTAGCCAATGGCGAATGGCACATGGAGGGCGTCGCTGATAGCGCGAAAAACAAAGACCCGTTCCTGCAACTGGATGGAGCGGCCGGAGGCATTCGCACCCACCTGCGTCGCGACAAGTTCGAACTACACAAGATTCCGTTCGCGCGAGTCGTCTGGTTCACGAAGATTCTTGAGAGCGAAGCATCCATCGATTCAACAGGTGCGCAGTTTCGCCCGCACGAGCTAGCTTGGGCTGACCAACTCGGCTCGATCATCAAAGTCGTCGAGAAGGCTGTCAACGAGCGTTACCAACTTGACCGCACCGATCGAAACCTCAACAGTGACCCAAAGAGTTTCACCGAAGAGATGGTCAAGCAGATCAGCGCATCGCTCTCTGCGCACATGCAGGCTGGGGTTTCTCCAGAGCGTGCAGCCCGAATGCTTGCCGACCAGCGCGAACGAGCCACTGCAGAGCAAGAAGTGTTGCTCAGCATGCTCGCAAAGAACGACGCAATTTTCTTCGAGGGTGAGGCCGGCACGGGCAAGACACACCTGCTCACCAAGCTGGCTGTGCGTGATGCGAAGTTGGGTAGAAATGTTCTCTACTGCTGCTACAACGAACTACTTGCCGCCGACATCCACGCAAAGTATGGCGCTCACCCGCAGATCGAGGTCACGAGCTTTAATTCGCTTCTACTGAGAGTCGCCGGAGTAAAGGCCAATAAAGAGGATGAGAACTGGTTTGACGCTGAGTTGCCAGAGAAGGCTCTAGAGAAACTGGCAAAGAGCCCGCACCTTGCCGAATACGACACCATTTGCATCGACGAGTTTCAAGACTTAGTAAGCCGGCCGAAGATTCTCGAGGCGCTGCTTGCACTGCGCAGAAACCAGCCGAGACCGGCGCACGTTTATCTGGCCGCCGATGATGGACAGCAGATTTTCACGAAGGGTGATTTGCAAGAATCTTGGAAGGTTGCCAAGGATGCTCTGCCGAACCTTGCGCACGTGACACTAAGCACGAACGTTCGCCAGCCGCCCGAACTGTCGATCGCCATTCACCAGCTGCTTCAGATGCCATACCTTCACCTAAGCCACCGAATCGAGACCGGCAACCCTTGGTCGCTCACGGTGCTTGCAACCAAAGAAGAGAGCAAGTTGCGCGACCTTTCGCAGGTGCTGCAGAAGTTGGCCGAACTCTACCCAGAAGTCAAACCTCGAGTGCTGAGCCCGTTTCGCGCGAAGTCGGCACTCGGTGAGGCGTTCACACAGAGCGACACTCACTCGAGCGATGAGCGTTGGCTGAAAAAGAATGCCAAGCACGACTCAAACCCAGAAGGTGAGATTCGATGGCGTTCGATTTCTAAGTTCAAGGGCCTCGAAGATCAAATCATCGTGATTACTGACATCAGCCAGGCCGCCGCAGACAAGTTGGCGCAAGGAGGCCGACGGCTCAAAGACCAGATCTTCGTAGGAGCGACACGTAGCACCCAGCACGTGGTGCTGCTCGTGCAAGACGACGTTTTGCCGGCGAGCATGTCTCTCAAGAGCTTTCTTAAGTAGGCTTCCACCATGGGGAACGAAGATAAGAAAAGCCTGATCGACCATGCCAAGTCAGGGCTGGCTAAGGCTCAAACTGGTGTTGCTGTAGTAGCAAAAAAGGGTGCGAAGGCAGTTGTATCTGGCGCTGCGGCAGTAAGAACTGGTGCCGGTAAGGCCAAAAACGTTATCGATTCAAAAACCAGAGCCGGGCTACACAATGCATACGCGGCCAAGAAGCCTTTAGCCGTTGAAAACCTCAAGCAACTGCGCAAGGCCCATCCGTCGGCGTCACCAAGTCGAGTTCTCGAACTACTAAACGAAGACTTGCACAAAGTAGAACAAGACAGTGGCTCTGACCCAAGCACGCTGATCGACGCAATTTCAACTTACGTTCTGACTTCTGTTGAGGTTTATGGAACTTCAGTTCGCGCAAAGCCAGCCACGAAGAAACTGATTAATGCCACCCTCATGTTCTCGAGCCAAGCGGCTAAGTTGACCGCAAAGTATGGCCCCATGGCCGTTGAGCTCGCCGTTGCCATTCTTCGCAAAAAGGGTAAACCCGCTCCAAGAAAGCCTGTTGGCGTTAAGAAAAATGTCTTGATTGGCCCTGTGGTGCGGTTTCTGCTAGCAAAACTCGTTGGTGTCGAGAACGTTGGCCGCAAGAGCGTGACCAAGATTGCAGAGATAGCCGTGAAGAAGGCTCTTGGAACTCCCCCGGCCAAATGGCCGGCAGCGACTAAGCACCGTTCTACCCCTCTAAAGTAGACCGCCGGGCACTATGCTCTAACGATGGATCGTCGCACTTTTCTGACCGTTGGGGCGGTGGCGGCATCCACCTTCGCTTTGGGGTCGAGCGTGAACCCGTTCTTGCCCATCGAGCCCGCGATGGCATGGCCCAAGGGCTGCATCGAGCGCCTGCCCACCTCGAACACCAAGCGTCTTGCCTGGACAGTTGACGACGGATGGTCCGCCTCGGCCCTGCGCGCCTACATCGACCTGCTCGAAGACCACGAAGACCTGCGCATGACCATGTTCGTGCTGCCGCGAGCCAAGAGTTGGAAGGCGCTAGCCAAACCGATTCGTGCGCTCACCGACACCGGCCGCCTGCAACTGGCCAACCACACCATGACCCACTACGACCTAACCCATGCCACCGTCACGAATTTTGCGAGCATCCGTGCGCTGTTGAAGGCCCGTGGGCTCAAAACCGTGACGCTGACGGATGCCTTCGGCAAGTGAATTTGCCCTGGGTCTATGCCCGGCAAGCGTTTACCTCTAGGCTGAACAAGAGAAATGTGCACAAAATAGGCACATTTGTTCAGAGAGAGACCTTTGATGAAAAAAATCATGCGCAGAATTTCTGCAGTCGCCGCGACCATCGCGTTGGCACTCGGCGGCATAACTGCTCTTGGCGCCTCGCCAGCATCGGCAGCTGTTAGACCGGTAGTTGCCTTCAACGCCGTTACCAAGGCCACCATCAACGTGCCCTTCGATGTCGACTACTCTTGCGCGCAAGATGACCCGAACGGCCCACCAACTTCTACCGTTGGCACCTTGGCAAACGACCCTGACATGGAGATGCCACCGGGGTTGAGCCTCGACCTTACCGACGGCCACATCAAAGGAACCCCAACCCAAATTGGCAGCTACAAGTTGCCATGGATTCTCTGCGAGCGCCCTGGCTTTAACGAAGGTTTCGTAGTTGGAACAATCGTTGTCGGTTTGCCGATGACCCCGAACCCAGATGTTTCAACCACGCTAATCAATAGCGCAGACTGCCGCTATGACGTGAACATCATGCTTCCGACCGTTCCAGATGCCGGAACC
This sequence comes from Rhodoluna sp., assembly GCA_044348705.1. Classification (GTDB taxonomy): domain Bacteria; phylum Actinomycetota; class Actinomycetes; order Actinomycetales; family Microbacteriaceae; genus Rhodoluna. Next base: position 32,165 of record JBIKSH010000013.1, read on the forward strand.
GTGAAGGTGACCTTCACGACTGCCAACACGTCAGTGACGGCCACTTTGATCAACTTGACCCCATTGACCGTCTATCAGTTGCCAGTTCGCGGCGGCAAGCTCGGCGATCTAAGTTCCCACTGGATGGTGGCCTCAATGTCTGCCGCCGGGCCAATCGACATCGACTGTGGTGAAGAAATAAACATCAGAGTCGGCTACCAGAACTTCGGCGCTCAAGAAGGATCGGTTGAACTAATCGGCTTGACTCCGACCGCCAGCTACTCGACCCCGAGCCTTCAGAGCGAAAGCTACAACGACGCAGCCTGCACCATTCGGGTGACCGGTGTTCTACCAAGCCTTGCGTTCGACGCGACCCCGCAGCTCTACGTTGCGACCGACGTGTTCGGCTACTACATC
>JBIKSH010000021.1:0-9815 GCA_044348705.1 Rhodoluna sp.
TGGCTTGCAGCTCGAAGTTGTACCCGTCGCACGCGCCCTTGAAACCCAGACGAATCGCGTCGTGATCATCAACAATGGCAACGGTCACGAGCTCATCAGACAGGTCGGTCGACCCTAGCGCGACGACTTTCTCTGCCGAGTCTTCGCTCTGATTCACTGCTCCCCCTTCGACGCCGAGTTACTTGCGAATAAGGCTAGCAACCGCTTCGACGTGATGAGTGTGCGGAAACAGGTCAAAGGCACGAAGTGATGCCAATTCGTAACCACCCTCGGTGAGCGGCTTTAGGTCGCGCGCGAGTGCGATCGGGTCGCAGGCTACATAGACGATGTGCTTTGGCTTGAGGGCAAGCACCTGACCGACCACCTTGGCACCAGCGCCGGCTCGCGGCGGGTCGAGAATGACGGTTGCGGTGGTTTCGGGTGAGCCGTTCTTGACGTGGCTCGAGACCCGCTCATCGAGAAAACGTTCGGTCGGGGCCAAGATGGCGCGAACGTTTGGAAGGTCGGCAAGGTTCAGCTTTGCATCCTCTGTTGCGGTCTTGAAAGCCTCGACCGTTGTGATCACGCTGTCAACGCCGAACTTGGCGGCGATGGTGCCGGCGAACAGACCGACACCGCCGTAGAGGTCGAGGTTGTCTGCGGTCTTATCGAAGCCGGCCTTGGCGATGGCCTCGTTTACCGCGCTGGTGAGCATGTCGGCAGCCTTGCGGTGAACCTGCCAAAAGCCACCGCCGGTGATTCTGAAGGTGCGGCCGCCGGCGCGCTCAACCAAGCGCTCGTCACCCTTCACCTTTTTGTCTACCGAGTACTGAATGTTGCCGGTGTTCGAGGAGGCGATTTCGATCTTGCGAACGCCGCTCCAGTTTTTGAGGTGCAGGCCAAGCTCGCGAATGTCTTCGACCGCCAAAGGTAGGTCACGAACCTCAACCACCTGGTGGGTGCGCTCGCGGTATGGGCCAACGTTGCCGAGCTCGTCTACGTGCAACTGCACGCGGGTGCGATAGCCCAGGCCATTGGCCAGATCATCGCCGGGTGCCTGTTCGACAACCGGGCGCATGGCTATGCCGGCCATCCGCGAAAGGGCTTCTTCTAGAACGTCTGCTTTGAGTTCAAGTTGGTAGTTCAGGTCGATGTGACCAAACTCGGCACCACCAACTGCGCCGTCGGCGGCAGCCTTCCATACGTGCTTGACGCGGTGCGGGCTAGCCTCGAGCACCTCAACGGTTTCGGCACGGGCGAACGAACCGCCCTTGTCTTCAAACACTCTCGCGCGAACTTTTTCGCCAGGCAGGGTGTGCGAAACGAAGATCACTCGCCCCTCGTGGCGCGCCACGAAGATGCCACCGTGGGCCACCTTTTCGATGTCGAGGGTAAGTTCTTTGCCAAGCCAGTTCGCTACTTTGTTCACCTGTCAAGTGTGCCAGACTCATTGTCGTGACCAGACTCATTCTTGCCTCGACTTCACCGGCCCGGCTAAAGGTGCTGCGCGACGCCGGAATCGAGCCCATCACCATCGCCCCCGAGGTTGACGAAGACGCCGTTGAAGAGCACGCCATCGCCATGGGTTTGATCTCCAACACCAAGCAGGTGGTCGAGGTTTTGGCCAAAGCTAAGGCCGAGGCGGTAGCTGCCAGGCCAGAAGCAGCCGGTGCGCTAATTCTCGGATGCGACTCTCAACTCGACCTAGATGGCGAGTCGCTCGGCAAACCTCATGAGCCTGCGGTCGCCATCGAGCGCTGGAAGCGCCTGCGTGGAAACACCGGAACGCTTTACTCGGGTCACTGGCTGATCGATAACCGTGACCCTCGCCCAGGGGTTTTGCCACCGGCATCCGGCTTGGTTTCTGGCACCAAGGTGCACTTTGCAAACATTTCTGACGCCGAGATAGAGGCCTATGTGGCCACCGGCGAACCGCTCAAAGTTGCCGGAGCTTTCACCATCGACGGTTTGGGTGGTGCGTTTCTCACCAGCATCGAAGGTGACGCCCACACCGTGATCGGAATCTCGCTCTCGGGCCTGCGAGAACTGAGCCTGCGCCTGGGTGTCGAGTACACCTCGCTTTGGAACCGCATTTAGTAGTCGCTTGGGGCGATTTTGCCAATAGGCTTGACGATTATGACTGTTGCACAAAAGAAAATCACCAAGGTCCTAATCGCTAACCGCGGTGAAATCGCCGTTCGCATCGCTCGTGCAGCCCGCGACAGCGGCATCGCATCTGTTGCCGTATACGCAGACCAAGACCGCGATGCCATGCACGTCAAACTTGCCGATGAGGCCTATGCCCTAAACGGCACCACCGGTCCAGAAACCTATCTCGTCATCGAGAAAATCATGGATGTCGCGAAGCGCTCAGGTGCTGACGCGGTTCACCCCGGCTATGGCTTTTTGGCCGAAAACGCCGACTTTGCCCGCGCAGTTATCGCCGGCGGCTTGATCTGGATCGGCCCAAGCCCTGAGGCGATCGAACGCCTGGGCGACAAGGTTTCTGCCCGTCATGTTGCCGAGAAGGTTGGCGCACCGCTGGCCCCGGGCACCATCAACCCGGTTTCGGGTGCCGAAGAGGTTCTCGACTTCGTCAAGATTCACGGTCTACCGGTTGCCATCAAGGCAGCTTTCGGCGGTGGCGGTCGCGGCATCAAGGTGGCCTACAAGCAAGAAGAAGTTCAAGAACTTTTCGAATCGGCAACACGTGAGGCCATCGCAGCCTTCGGTCGCGGCGAATGCTTCGTCGAGAAATACCTTGAGAAGCCACGCCACGTAGAAACCCAGTGTCTAGCCGACGCCTACGGCAACGTGGTGGTCGTTTCAACCCGCGACTGCTCGCTGCAGCGTCGCCACCAGAAGCTTGTCGAAGAAGCCCCGGCCCCGTTCTTGACCGCTGACCAGATCAAGCGTCTGTACGACTCATCAAAAGAGATTCTGAAAGAGGTCGGTTACCAAGGTGCGGGCACCTGTGAATTCTTGGTCGCCCAAGATGGCACCATCTCGTTCCTCGAGGTCAACACTCGCCTTCAGGTTGAGCACCCGGTTTCAGAAGAAGTCACCGGCCTCGACCTAGTTCGCGAGCAGTTCCGCCTAGCCGAGGGTGGCAAGCTCGAATACGGAGACCCTGAGGTGCGCGGTCACTCGTTCGAGTTCCGCATTAATGGCGAGGATGCTGGCCGCAACTTTATGCCGGCCCCTGGCCCGGTTCACACGTTCAAAGCGCCAAGCGGCCCTGGCGTGCGCGTCGACACCGGAATCGAATCGGGCGACGTCATCTCGGGTTCGTTCGACTCGATGGTCGCGAAGCTGATCGTGACCGGCGCCACCCGCCAGCAGGCACTCGAGCGCAGCCGTCGCGCACTCGCCGAGATGGCCGTCGAAGGTTTGCCAACCGTGCTTCCGTTCCACCGCAAGATTGTCAACGACCCGGCATTCATCGGTGACGATGCAGCCGGTAAGTTCGGCATCTACACCCGCTGGATCGAAACCGAGTGGGTCAACGACATTCCAGCGTGGAACGGCGTAGCCGAAGATGGTGCCGAGCCGGCCGAACGCTCGAGCGTTACCGTCGAGATCGGTGGCAAGCGTATCGAAGTCTCGTTGCCGTCGCACCTGGGCGTCTCTGGCGCAGCATCCAAGACCACAAAGGCACCTAAGCGCAAGGGCACCGGCGCCGTCAGCGGCGGCGGGCAGAGTGGCAACGCCATCAAGGCACCGATGCAGTCGACCGTTGTGAAGATCGCCGTGGAGGTTGGTCAAGAGGTCGCCGAAGGTGAACTGGTTGTAGTGCTCGAAGCAATGAAGATGGAGCAGCCGCTTACCGCTCACCGTGCTGGCAAGATCAAGGCGATTGCGGGCAAGGTTGGCGAAACTGTGCCGGCCGGAACCGTGCTTCTCGAGTTCGAGGCATAAGCCCCCTTTCGCATGTCGCTACCAGCAGGTAGCGTTGGTATATGGACTCATTCACACTTGCCGACCTCACCTCGATTGTGGTCAACCTCGTTCTCATCGCCGTAGGCATCATTCTGCTTGCCTCATCGTTCAAGGTTGTAAATCAGGCCACCGTCGCCGTGGTCACCCTGTTCGGCAAGTACCGTCGCGTGCTTCGCCCGGGTCTAAACATGCTGATTCCGTTCATCGAGCGAATCAACCGCACCGTGCCAATTCAAAACCGCACCGAGCAGCTTCAGTTCAAAACCATCACCAACGACCAGGCCGTGGTTTACTTCACCGCCACCGTCATCTTCTCGGTTAGCGACCACGAGCCAGAAACCGTCAAGACCGTCGCCTTCAAGTTCATCGACGAAAAGTCTTTCGACATCGCCCTGCTGAGTGCGGTCGAGGCTTCGGTTCGCGAGTTCGTAGCAACCCGTCTGCAGTCTGAGGTTTTGGGCCTTCGCGGCGAAATCGTGAACCACGCCAAGTCGACTCTCGACGAGCAGCTATCGGGCTGGGGTTACACCGTTATCGACCTTCAAATCACCGAGCTTTCATTCGACAAAGAAGTCACCGACTCGATGGCGCGCATCGTGGCAGCCACCAACCAGAAGATCGCTGCCGAGGCCGAAGGTCAGGCTCTTCTCATCACCCGCACCAAGGCCGCCGAGGCCGAGGGTGCCGCTATTCGCATTGCTGCCGAGAACGAGGCAACCGCTGCTCGTCTGCGCGGTGAAGGCTTGGCGATGTTCCGCAAGGCGCTTGCCGAGGGCTTCGGCGAATCTGCCGAGCTACTCGAAAAGCACGGCCTAGACCCAGCGCTGCTGGCTTTCTCGATGTGGACAGAAACCATTCGCGACGCTGCCAAAGAAGGCGCTGGCAACACGATTTTCATTGACGGAAACATCGCCACCGGCGATGACGCGATGCGTCGACTTCAGGCCATGACCGTTAGCCAGAAGCCAGACGGCGTAAAGAAGAAGAGCTCGACCAACTAGTCGGTTTTGCTTTTTGTCTTTGGCTTTTTTCTTGGGCTAGACGTTTGGAATGTGCAGAGCTCTGGCGGCTTCGGTAATTGAACCGCTGAGCGAAGGGTAAACCGCAAACGTCTTGGCAACCTGGTCTACCGTCAGACGGTTTTCGACCGCCAATGCGATTGGGTAAATCAACTCGGATGCCTTCGGCCCAACCACGACGCCGCCGATGACGGTGCCCGAGGTTGAAGCGAAAACCTTGATGAAGCCATCTTCGATGTTCGACATTTTGGCGCGCGGGTTGGCATCGAGCATGATCTTGTGAATCGAACCTAGAACCTCGCCCGATTCGATGGCGGCCTGCGACCAACCAACTGAGGCAATCTCTGGTGACGTGAAAACGTTGGCTGCCACGTTGCGCAGCTGAGTTGGGGCAGCGACATCGCCCATGGTGTGAAACACAGCGGTACGGCCCTGCATGGCGCTAACCGATGCAAGAGGCAAGAAGTTGGTGCAGTCGCCAACCGCATAAACATTGGCGCGGCTGGTTCGAGCAACTCGGTTCACCGCGATGTGACCAGATTCGGTTAGTTCGACCCCAGCCTCTTCGAGACCAAGACCTGCGGTGTTCGGAATAGCACCGACCGCGATGAGAACGTGTGAGCCCTCGATAACCCGACCATCGGCTAGGTGAACCTCGACGCCCTTGCCGGTGTTCACGGCAGACTCGGCACGAGCTTTGCTCAGCACCTGCATCCCGTTCTTTTTGAACACGCTCTCGATGAGGGCGGCGGCGTCTTGGTCTTCGCTCGGTAGCACGGTTTCGCGAGAAGAAACTAGGGTCACCTGGCATCCGAGCCCGCTGAAAGCCGAGGCAAATTCGGCACCGGTAACACCAGAACCAACCACGATCATGTGCTCTGGCAATTCGGTGAGGCCGTAGAGGTCAAGCCAGGTGAGAATGCGCTCACCGTCTGGCACAGCGTTTGGCAATGTGCGAGGGTGCGCACCGACCGCGACGATGATGGTCTTGGCCTCGATGCGCTCGTCTTCGCCGTTCGCGTGGGTGGCAATCACGTGGTGGTTGCCGTCTAGGCGACCCGAACCCTGAATGATTCGCACGCCCTGCGAGGTGAGGTTAGCGGTGAGTTCACGCGACTGCTCGCGGGCGATGTCGAGAAGGCGTTGGTTGATCGCGCCAAAGTCGATGTCGATCTCAGGGGTGACCGATTTTCCACCCGACTTAAAACGAATACCGAGTTCGGTGGCCTGGCGCACTGCCGAAGCCGCCTCGGCGGTTGCAATCAGTGCCTTAGACGGAACAACGTCGGTGAGCACCGCGCTACCGCCAACTCCTTGGCGCTCGATCAGGGTTACCTGTGCGCCTAGTTGAATACCGGCTAGGGCAGCTTCGTAGCCGCCTGGGCCGCCGCCGATGATGACGATGTGGTGTTTTTTCTTATTCGAACTCACCTCTCTATTGTGGTGGGTGAATAGACTGAAAAACATGACTAACCCACTCGAAAACCCAACTGCGAACCCTTTTGAGATTGCCCGCGAGGCTGCCGAGCTGATTGCGCAGCGAACCGGAGTCGCAAAACACGACATCGCACTGACTTTGGGCTCGGGTTGGGCCAAGGCTGCCGACCTAATCGGCGAGACCGTGGCAAGCATCAACGCCGCCGACATTCCAGGCTTCTCGGCACCGGTGGTCGAAGGTCACGTTGCCACGATTCGCTCAATCGCTCTGCCAAACGGCAAGCACGCTCTGGTTCTCGGCGCACGCACCCACTTTTACGAGGGCCACGGAGTTCGGCGCGTGGTGCACGGTGTTCGCACCGCGGCTGCAGCGGGAGCATCCACGATGATTTTGACCAACGGCGCAGGTGGCCTCAAGACCAGCTGGACGCCTGGCACCCCGGTTTTGATTAGCGACCACATCAACCTAACCGCATCGAGCCCGCTCGAAGGCGCAACCTTTATCGACCTGACCGACCTCTACTCGAAGCGTCTGCGCGACGTGGCTAGAAGCGTGGATGCTGGGCTAGACGAAGGCGTTTATGTGCAGTTTCGCGGCCCGCACTACGAGACCCCGGCCGAAGTTCAGATGGTCAAGCACGTCGGCGGCCACCTCGTTGGAATGTCGACCGCACTCGAGGCCATTGCCGCGCGTGAAGCCGGCATGGAGGTTCTCGGCTTCTCACTGATGACCAACCTCGCCGCCGGCATTCAAGACACCCCGCTGAGCCACGCCGAGGTGCTCGAGGCCGGTCGCGAAGCCGAGGGCCGCATTAGCGCGCTGCTCGCCGAAATCATCACCAAGCTCTAAGCCGGCCGAACGTGAACGCTGAACTGCTGGCCCAGGCCAAGGCCTGGCACGCCCAAGACCCAGACCCCGAGACACGCGCAGAGCTGGCCGCGCTCATCGCCGCCGAAAACGAGCCTGAGCTGCAGAGTCGCTTTAGCGCTCGCCTAGCGTTCGGCACCGCCGGCCTTCGCGGCGAACTGGGAGCCGGCCCGAACCGCATGAACCGCGTGCTCGTGGCCCAGGCAGCACTGGGCCTCGCGCAATACCTGCTCGAGCACGCCACCGATGAACAGCCTTCGGTTGTGATCGGCTTCGACGGCCGCAAGAACAGCGACATTTTTGCCCAAGACAGCGCTGAGATTATGGCCGGATGCGGCATCCGCGTTCTGCTTTTTGAAACTCACGCACCGACACCCTTGGTTGCATTCGCCGTCAAGCACCTTGGGCTCAGCGCCGGCGTGATGGTCACCGCATCTCACAACCCGCCGAACGACAACGGCTACAAGGTTTACCTCGGCGGTGCCAACGGCGGTTCTCAAATCGTTTCACCGGCCGACAAGCAGATTGCCGCCCACATCGACCAGGTGGCCCGCGACCTAGAGTTTGGCGACATGCCCCGTGAAACCGACATCGAGTTTGTGGCCGACAAAGTTCGTGTCGCCTATGCCAAACACGCCACGGATGCTGCCGCAAACCTTGCCGGAAGCAACGCCTCGGCACCCGCACCCGCTCCCCTTCGCATCACCTATACGGCGATGCACGGCGTGGGTTGGGACACCGTCGAACCACTGTTTAGCGCGGCAGGATTCAAGCTCGACGTGGTCGCCGAGCAAATCGAGCCTGACGCGAGCTTCGCCACCGTTGCGTTTCCGAACCCTGAAGAACCAGGCGCAATGAACCTGGCTTTTGCCAAGGCACGCGAAACCAACGCTCACCTGATCATCGCCAACGACCCCGATGCCGACCGACTGGCCATCGGCATACCCGATGCAACCAGCCCAGATGGTTATCGCCGACTAACCGGCGATGAGGTTGGGCTCATTTTGGGTCACGCCGCCGCAGCTGCCGCCAACCGAACCGGTCGAAAAGGTGCAATCGCCTGCTCGATCGTTTCGAGCTCGGCGTTGGCAGCCGTAGCCACCAAGTTCGACCTCGATTTCAAGCAAACCCTCACCGGTTTCAAGTGGATCGCCAAGGTGCCGAACCTGATTTTCGGTTACGAAGAAGCCCTCGGCTATGCCATCGACCCGGGGCACACCGCAGACAAAGACGGCATTTCGGCAGCCCTTGCGATTGCCATGCTCACCGCCGAACTGGCCGCCCAAGGCACCACGCTCGAAGAGCACCTTGACGCGCTACGCGCCGAGTTCGGTTACTTTGCCAACGGACAGGTTTCGCTTCGATTCACCGACTTGAGCGAAATCGCTCGCCTCATGAAGGGCTTGCGCGAAAACGCTCCGACCGAAATCGACGGAGTCACCGCAAAGCTCACAGACCTAAGCCAAGGCTCGGCAGACCTGCCGCCAACCGACGGCCTGCGCTTCGACCTGGCCGACTCTCGCCGAGTGATTGTTCGCCCGAGTGGAACCGAGCCGAAACTCAAGTGCTATCTGCAGGCGGTCGGCTCATCTAAACAAAAGGCCGACGAACTACTTTCAAGCGTGGATGCTGCCATGCGCGAGATTCTCGCCGCAATCTAGCTCTTCGCACTACCCCTTCGGGTTTGCCACGTAGGCAAGAACGCTTGCAGGCACAGGCAACGAAGCGGCCTCTTCACCGTCTGGCTCTGGTTCACCGGCCACCAACTTGAGTGGAACAACTCCAGCCCAAACGCCGGTGTTCAGGTCAGCATCCTCGTCTTCAACGCCGTGAGCGCGAACCTTGAGCGAAGCCTCTTCGAGCGAAATCGACAGCAGGGTCGTTGCGGCGATCTCTTTCTTCGTCGATGCGCGAACCTCGGCAGATCGCCCAGGCAAGAAGCCGTCAGAGATGACCTCGAGCAGGCGAGCCTTTTCGTCGCCGGTGACTTCGGTGGCGCATCCGAGCACAACAACCGAGCGGTAATTCATACTCGAGTTGAAAGTGCTGCGAGCCACCACCATGCCGGTCAACTCGGTGACGGTCACGCAAACCGGAGCACCATCGGCGAGGGCACGCATGAAACGAGCACCACTCGAACCGTGCAGCAAAATGCGGTCGCCGTCGCGGGCATAGCCGTATGGAAGCACAAAGGGTTGACCGTCGAAGATCAAACCGAGATGACAGAGAATGTTCGAGTCGAGCACCTCGTACATGGCGGCTCTATCGGTGACGGCGCGATCGCGCATGCGACCGGGTTGGGTTCGGTCGGTGTTGCCAAGCGGTTTTTCACTCATGGTGAACCAATGCTAGAGCAGGGCTGCGCTTAGTTTGCGGTTGAGCTCGGCGAGGTCGAAAAAGTGGTCGATCGAAATAATCTCGGCTGGCAGGCCCTGAAGCGATGCCACCAACTCTGGGGTGGTCAGAACGATGTTGGCCTCGAAGCCCAGCTGGCGAGCGGTGCTCATGTCGGCGGCGGTCACGGTTGCCTCAATGCCAAGCTGAGCCAATACCTTTTCGGCGTTCATCTTGAG
>JBIKSH010000034.1:0-2651 GCA_044348705.1 Rhodoluna sp.
GTGCCCGCTCGCCTGGCCAGCTAACTCCGCCGCTCGAACTGCGGCCACCGAGCAACGTCGCGAATACTTCAATTGCTCGGGCAAGCACGCCGCATTCTTGGCCGCCTGCGTGAGTGCGGGTTGGTCGACGCACGATTATCTTTCGCCTGAGCATCCGCTTCAAAAGCTAATCGTGGATGTTCTCGAGGAGTTTGCCGACGAAAAGGTTTTGCACACCACCGTTGATGGTTGTGGCGCGCCGCTGCACACGCTCTCGGTCGAGGGTTTGGCCAGGGCTATTGGCAAGTTTGCGCTCGAAGAAACCGAGATTGCCGACGCGCTCAAGGCCAATGGTTGGGCGATTGGCGACCGCGAGGCTGCCGATTCGCTCATGCTTGACGCCGGCTTGATTGCCAAGGTCGGGGCTGAGGGCGTTTATGTGGTTGGCACTGCCGACGGTCACGGGCTAGCCATCAAGGTCGCCGACGGGTCGATGCGGGCCATGGCTGCGGTTGCCGTTTCGATTTTGGCCAAGCACGAGTTGATTAGCGCGGATGCTGCCGCAGAACTCAGCGCAAAGGTTTCGCCGCGCGTGCTCGGCGGCGGCAACGATGTTGGCCACCTCGAAGTCATGATTTAGTCGAATATCGCGACCATTTCGTTATACAAATCGTTGCTTAAAAAGAAGGCAAATTGCCTCGCTAGTTGCAGTGACGAACCCTAAACTCGGGTTTAGCCGCAAGGTAACTCAGCAGATTAAGGGGAATTAAATGCAACAGAAAAACACATTGTCACTACTCGCCATGATTTTCGCTGGCGTATCGGTGCTGTTCTTGCCAATCCTGTTTGGTCCAGCAGCATTCGTGCTCGGTGTCATCGCGGTGGTCAAGAAAGAAAAGAACGGCGTTTTGGCGCTGATTCTCAGCATCGTGCTTCCAATCGTCGGAATGGTGCTTGGCGCAGCCCTTGCCATGTCGATGATGTAATTTCGCTTCAAACTTTGTGGCGCAGGTCTTCGGGTCTGCGCCACAACTTTTTTGGCTGAGAAGATAGAGACATGGCATTCGAACGAATTGATGGGTTGCGAACGATTGAGTTCGGCAACCCTGGCAAATCAAGAGACACAATTCTCGATTTTTTGTTTAACGGAAACAAGCGGGCCACTGCAGGTCTGCTCGAATTTGACTACGAGGCCGAGGGTGAAGAGGTTGAACACGTCGGTGAGATTCTCGTGGTGGTTGGCAACGAAGGCGAAGAGCTTGGGCGCATTCGAGCGACCCGTGTTGAGATTGTCGAGTTTCAAAATGTCTCGGATGAATTTGCCCTAGCCGAGGCCGAAGGCGACCTAACCGGCGATGACTTTAGAGAGAGCCACGGCAAGTTCTGGAGCGATTGCGGTTTTGCCGTTCGACCAGATTCCAAAGTCGTCACGATGTATTTCGAGTTGCTCAAATGAGTGATTTAGATCGCGTGGGCGAGGCAGACGGTTGGCGCTGCTGGCTTTGCGATGCGCCGGTTGACCCTGATGCCTCGGTGAATGCTGACCTCGGCCCGAGCGTCGACAGCTTTGGCATTGCCAAGGGCAAAAAGGGTGGGGCGAGTGCTGAGCGCTTGGCTCATCGTGCCTGCAACACCATGAAGGGCAAAATCACCCCTGTCGTGCCGTGGGCCGAGCATCTTCTGGTTGCCGAACCAGCTCCAATTGTTGAAACCGTCGAGCGCCTCAGCCGCAAGGGTGGCCGTGAGCTTGTGGCACGTTGCATGAGCGAGGATGACGCGGCCGAAGCATCCGAGTGGCTACTCGATAGGCTCTCGCGATTCGCACCTGGTGTGCGCTTCGAAACTCAGATCAACCCCGGCGGCGGGCAGTACATGCTGATGCTGAAGGCTAGCTAGCAGCCTGTAGCACTAGGTCGGCGATGCGCTTCTCGGTTGCCTTGTCGAGACCAATCACGGCGAACGAAGTAGGCCACATCTTGCCGTCATCTAAGTTGGCAGCGTCTTGAAAACCAAGGGTGCAAAAGCGGGTTTGAAACTTGCCGGCATCTTGAAAGAAAACTACGACTTTGCCGTCTTTGAAGTAAGCCTGCATGCCGTACCAGGTCTTAGCCTCGAGCTGCGGTGCGACGTCTTTGACAATCGCGTGAACTCGTTCGGCCAGCTTGCGGTCGTCTGGGTTCATGGCGGCGATCTTTTCGAGAACGATTGCCTCGTTGGCGGCGCGAGTCTTCTCACCCTTTAGCTCGCGGGCACGTTCTTTCATGGCTGCGCGCTCTGCAGCGCTGAACTTTGCGGTTGATTCGCTCGCCATGGGTCCTCCGAGGGTTGGGTTTAGTTCAAGTTTAGGTGAGCATCCGCGCTCGTTCACAGCTGCACTGCACTGCCGGTTAGGGGAATACCCGATTGGCGCATAGCCTTTAAACATGGGGGCCCAAATGCCCAAATTTCAAGGAGTAAAGATGTCGAACGACGCCAAATGCCCAGTGCCACATGGTGCCAACACCACCGCCGAATCTGCCGCCAAAACCTGGTGGCCAAACGCCCTAAACCTCGACATTCTGCACCAGCACGACACCAAGACGAACCCGCTCGGCGCCGACTTCGACTACCGCGAAGAGCTCAAAAAACTAGACGTGGATGCCCTCAAGGCAGACCTGCACAAGCTCATGACC
>JBIKSH010000035.1:0-2537 GCA_044348705.1 Rhodoluna sp.
CTTCCGGGTTCGACCTATCTCTACCAGGGCGAAGAACTTGGGCTTCAGGAACACTTGACCATTCCCGGTGAGCAGATGCAAGACCCGCAGTTTTTCAGAAACCCAGAGGTTGGTTTTAGTCGTGACGGATGTCGCGTGCCGCTACCTTGGGCGCGCTCTGGAGCGTCGCTCGGCTTTGGCCCCGGCGGCTCACACCTGCCACAGCCGGCTTGGTATGTCGACTACTCGGTTGAGGCTCAGGAGTCGAAGGCAGGCTCAACGCTCGAGCTTTATCGAAAGTTGAACAAGCTTCGCCGTGCGTTGCAGACCACCGAAGAATTCACCTGGGTCAAGCACCTGTTCAACCGCAACGTTCTGCACTTCAAGCGACCAAACGGCTGGCAGTCGATCACCAACTTTGGCTCGAAGCCAATCAAGTTGCCGAAGGGCGAACTTTTGGTTAGCACCATGTCGTTGGTCGATGGCAAACTGGCACCCAACAGCACAGCCTGGGTCAAGTAACAGTCGGTTCGCACCGCTACAAGCCCAAGCGCAGCTGCAAGAGATTGGGGCTTAGATGAACTTCGGTGACTTTATTGCTGGCGCTGCGCTGCTGTTTCTGTTTGGTTCGATCGTGGTGAGCGTTTTCGTGCTCGCGTTCTCGATCATCGGGCCACTGTTCTGGGGCTCTAAAAACGCGCGACCGACAACAACTTGGTCGCAGTCGCCCGAAGATGACGCCGACGAAGACGAGCTACACCACCGCTAACCTCGAGGCTTCAGGCTGCGCGTTGGTCAGCCACCGCTAGGCAGTTGCGCGGTCGTCTTCTTCGCTGTGGCGAGCCGGCATCGGCACCAACATGCTCACGCGCTTTTGATACTGCGCATAGTCGGGGTACTTCGACAGCGTGATTTCTTCGGTGAAGCGAGTCGAGCCAATGAACAAGCCGGTGAGAATAAACGCACCGAGCCAGCTCCAGCCACCGAAGCCGTGGTTTGCAAAGACGAATAGATAGACAACCCACCACTGAGCCTGTTCGGCGAAGAAGTTCGGGTGACGGCTGATTGAGAATAGCCCGGTGGTCAAGAACCCTGGGCGAACCTCGCGACCGGCCGCACGTTCGGCACGCTTGAATTGATGAAAGTTCCACTGCTGTTGGTCGGCAACGGTCTCGAGCGTGAGCAGTGCGAGAAACAGCAGCGCTAGCGCAGCATCCACGCCACTAAACGGCGCGGGGTTAGCCAGAAGCTCGTTCATCGGCAGGGTGATCAAGAACAGAATGACGTTTTGCGCGATGACAATAAAGAGGATGTTGAAGACTTGGTACTGCCAAGGCTTCATGCGTGCGCGCAAAATCTCCCAACGGTAGTCTTCACCGCCAGGGGCATAACCACCCTTGCGGGCGAAGTTGAAGGTGAGGCGTGCGCCCCAAAGCGTGATGAGCGCGGCGACTACGTTGAGGCGCATGTCGGCGAAGCCGGCACCCGAGGCGAAAACCCAGGCATAGACGATTGGCACGACCGACCAGATGCGGTCGACCCACGAGGTGTCTTTGGTTGGAATGCTTAGGGCCCAGGTTAGAAAACAGGTGACTGCAAGAACCCAGTAATTGATTTCAAGTGCGCTCATAGGGGCTATTTTCACTCTCGTTTGGGCCGATTTTCCGCTTTGAAATGCTCTCGTTTTGATAACGGAAAGTGGCAAACTTTCAGGCGGATGACTGGGCGGATGACTGGGCGAATGGCGCACCGTTGAGGCACTCGCGAGCGTTAGGCTAAAGGCTGGCGACGAAGCAGAAAGCTCAACCGATGACTCAGGCAAAACCAACCGACTGGGTCTTCATCTACATCGTTCTCGGCATCATCTGGGGTTCGAGCTTCTTGTTCACCCACGTCGCTCTCGACATGCTTCCGCCGGTTGGCGTGGTGTTCTGGCGACTATTTCTTGGTGCTCTGGCACTGGCCGCAGTGATTGCGATTAGACGCGTTGAAATCACCCGCAACTGGCGACACTGGCTACTCATGGCCGGCGGCGGCGCGTTCATGAACGCCCTGCCGTTCACACTTTTCGCCTACGCGCAGCAACATGTAACGAGCATCCTCGCCAGCATCATCAATGGCGCGACCCCGATCATGACGTTGCTCGCGCTGCTCACGGTTTTTCGCGGCGAGAAGCTCAAGCTCAATGTGATTCTCGGGCTGCTCATCGGCATGGGCGGCGTGATGATTGTGCTCGCGGTTTGGCAGGGCTTCGGCGAGAACGACCCGACCGCGGTGCTCGCAATGATCGCGGCGGTTACCTGTTACGGCTTCGGTGGCCCGTTCATCGTGCGCTTCTTGACTCCACTGAAAATGCCGAACGAAATCATGTCAATTGGCCAGGTTGGTTCGGCGAGCCTCATCGTGCTGCCGTTCTACCTAGCTGGGCCGGCGCTAATCGGCGAGGTTACATTGCCGGCGGTTGCATCGGTGATTACCCTCGGTGCGGTTGGCTCGGGTGTTGCCTACATCTTGTATTACCGAATCATCAAGCAGGTTGGCTCGGCCATCGCCAACTC
>JBIKSH010000005.1:0-91369 GCA_044348705.1 Rhodoluna sp.
TCTTTAGCGAACCAAAGCGACCTCGAAGTGCATCAACCTCAGCGTCAACTTCGATTGGTGCCACCTTGATCTCTGAAACGGTGACCTTCAGACCCTGGTACTTCGGAAGCTTGATCTCTGGGCGAGCCTCAACTTCGATCTCGACAACTAGGTCGCCGCTGAAGTCAACATCACTCGGTGCCTCTTTAACATCGGCGCTTGGCTGGCTTAGTGGGCGAATCTTGTGCTCTTCGATCGCCTGACGGTAAAGAACGTCTAGTGCGTCGTTGATTGCGTGGGCAAGAATCGCACCGCGACCGACACGCTTTTCTAGAAGGGCTGGTGGAACCTTGCCCTTGCGGAAACCCGGAATCGAGACATCCTCGCCGATGTGCTCATAGGCGTGGTCGATGCTTGGACGAAGGTCGTCTGGAGAAGCAACAATGTTGATCTTGACTCGGGTCGGCTTAATGCGCTCGATGGTTGACTTCACGGATTCATCTCCAATAGCGACCCAAAGGTGGGTCTTTAAGGTGGTTGAAGGCCAATACTGGTCGGGGTGACAGGACTCGAACCTGCGATATCCTGCTCCCAAAGCAGGCGCGCTAGCCACTACGCTACACCCCGGTGTTGTTACCGGAATTTTTTGTTCAAACCAGAACAACCTAAGTGAGTCTACCCCATAGAATGTTCTTGTTGCGACGATTTCTTGGCGAAATTCTCAAAACTCCGCGGATGTAGCTCAATGGTAGAGCCTCAGTCTTCCAAACTGATGGTGCGGGTTCGATTCCCGTCATCCGCTCTCTCGCTAAAAAAAGACCTCGTAAACCGGGGTCTTTTTTCATTTCTGGCAACCTGGGCACCAATAGAGCTTGCGAGTGGCCATTAGTTCGATTTGCACGGATGCTCCGCAGCGCTCACACGGATTGCCCTCGCGTTTGTACACCCAGTTGCGTTCGGCTTTAGTCGGATTCTTGCGAAAAAGTTTCTCTTTAGTGATCATGAAGCCGGTTTTCACGCCGATTCGGAGCAGTTTCACCGAGTCATCCCAAATTGCCTGCAGCTCTTCGGTGGTGCAGAGGTCGCCGGGGCGGTGAGGCGTGATTTGGGCTCGAAACAGCAGTTCGGCTCGATAAACGTTGCCGATTCCAGCTATCACCTCTTGGTTCATCAGCAGCAGACCAATTGGTGACTTAGATGCTTGCACCCGGCTAATAAAACGCTGGGCCTCTCGATTATTCGGGTTTGCGTTTAGTGGGTCTGGGCCGAGTCTGTTGAAAACGCCCTGTGCTTCGGCTTTTGAGATCACTGCGCAGATAGTTGGCCCGCGCAAATCGGCAGTGATTTCCCCTGCGGTGAAGCGAGCTCGCACCTGGCCTGTGATTGCTGCGTATGCCGAATCGTGAAACTGCCACTTTCCGTAGATGCCTAGGTGAATGCGAAGTACTGCTCCCCCATCGAACTCGAGAAACATTTGCTTGCCGATGGCTCGCGCACGGTTGAGCACGCGCCCAGAGATCAGTGCAGCATCCGAGTTAAATCGACCCTGGGGTGAAGTGACGGTTAGAGCTCGGCCTGCGAAATCGGCCTGAAAGGCATTCGCGATTCGATGAACGGTATGACCCTCGGGCATCTGAGGCTATTCGACGATGTCGCCGGTTTGTTCGTAGGTGGCAATTTTGCCAATGCGCCTCGAGTGACGCTCATCGTTAGAGAACGGTTCGGCGATGAACGCCTTGATGAGCTCAAGCACTTCGCCCTGCTCGTGCTGCCTTGCGCCGACCGCGATGACGTTAGCGTCGTTGTGTGAACGTGCGAGCTTCGCCGTGTCGAGGTTCCAGGCCAGAGCCGCGCGAATTCCTTCGACCTTGTTTGCGGCAATCTGCTCGCCGTTACCCGAGCCGCCCAACACGATTCCTAGGGCCTCGGTGCCAGCCTGCTGGTCGGCGATAACAGCGAGAGCGGCATTGATGCAAAAGCTCGGGTAATCGTCGAGCGGGTCATAGCTCTGCGGCCCGTGATCAAAAACCTCGTGGCCTTCGGCCCGAAGCGAATCGATTAGAAAGTGACTTAAGTCCAGGCCAGCGTGGTCAGTAGCGATGTGGATACGCATCTATTTCTTCTTTCGCTTTTTCGGGGCGCTCGCGGCGGTGTTAATCACCCGATATGCCGTGCTGTTTTTCTTGTCTTTGGCTTGCTCGATAAAGAACAGGTAGGTCAGTGCGCCGGCGATTAGGTTTGCCAGTAGCGCCACGATTAGTGCACGGATGTTCTGCTCGGTGAGTGCGGCAACCTTAGGGTCACTCAGCTGGGCGTCAGGTGGAATCACCAAGAACGATATTCCGAAAGACATCACGAGGGTTACAGCGAGGT
The DNA here is from genome assembly GCA_044348705.1 of Rhodoluna sp. Taxonomy (GTDB): domain Bacteria; phylum Actinomycetota; class Actinomycetes; order Actinomycetales; family Microbacteriaceae; genus Rhodoluna. Next base: position 2,353 of record JBIKSH010000005.1, read on the forward strand.
TTGCAACCGCTCTGAACCAGTGAGCGCGGTCTCTGACCAGAAGGCCGACTAGAGCCCAACCGGTGAAGATCGGAAACATGAAAATGAAGGCAATGTTCGATGCGCCAACGATTACGTCTGCGGCGATGCTTCGGTCGAAAAAGAGCCAGGCAATGACGAGCAAGAATGCGATGGCAAATGAAGCGCTGGCTTCAACTAGCGGGCTGGGCTTAAAGCGCAATTTGCATGCTCCCTCTGGGTATGTCTCTTGCTATTAGGCTAGAGCAAGATTGAGACCAACTGACACAGGAGTCAAAGTGCCCGGAGAAAACCTAACCCAAGTTGAAGCAGCGCAACGTTCGAAAATCGTCAGCGTTCACTCCTATGAGGTCGACCTAGATCTCACGACATCTGACGAGACTTTTGCGTCAAAAACTACGGTGAAGTTTGCTGCCACGGCCGGTGCATCCACTTTCATCGACGCCATCACAGCGTCGGTTCGCTCGGTGACACTAAACGGCGCTGAGCTCGATGTTGCGGCAGTTTCTGATGGCATTCGAATCGAGTTGCCAAACCTCGCAGCCGAGAACACCCTCGTGATCGACGCCGATGCTCACTTCATGCACACCGGCGAAGGCTTGCACCGATTCGTTGACCCGGTCGACGGTGAAGTTTATGTTTACACCCAGTTTGAAGTGCCTGACAGCCGGCGCATGTTTGCCGTCTTTGAGCAGCCTGACCTGAAGGCAACCTTCGAATTCCGTGTCACGGCTCCGGCCCACTGGCAAGTTGTCTCAAACCAGCCGACCCCGGCAGCAATTGCAGCCGGCGAAGGTAAGTCGACCTGGAACTTTGAAGCAACCCCGCGAATCTCTTCTTACATCACCGCGCTTATCGCCGGCCCTTATGTATCGCGCCACAGCGAACTGACCTCATCAGACGGCCGAGTGATTCCGCTAGGCGTCTACTGCCGCGCTTCGCTAGAGCAGTACCTCGAGGCCGACTACATGTTCGAAAAGACCCGCGAAGGTTTCGAGTTCTTCGAGAAGACGTTCGACTACCCATACCCGTTTGCGAAATACGACCAGCTCTTCGTGCCTGATTTCAACGCCGGTGCGATGGAAAACGCCGGTGCGGTTACTTTCACCGAAACTTACGTGTTCAGAGGTGCGGTTGCAGAAGCTCTCAAAGAGCGTCGCGTTGTGACCATCTTGCACGAACTTGCGCACATGTGGTTCGGCGACCTGGTCACCATGACCTGGTGGAACGACCTCTGGTTGAACGAATCGTTCGCTGAATACACCTCGCACCTCGCCGTTGCTGAAGCAACCGAGTGGACCGACGCCTGGACCACATTTGCATTCAGTGAGAAGGCCTGGGCTTACACCCAAGACCAGTTGCCGAGCACCCACCCGATCGTCGCCGAAATTCGTGACCTAGAGGATGTTCAGGTGAACTTCGACGGAATCACTTATGCAAAGGGTGCCGCTGTTCTGCGCCAGCTTGGTGCAACCGTTGGCCGCGAGGCTTTCGTGAAGGGTGTGTCGACCTACTTCAAGAAGTACGAGTTCAAAAACGCGACTCTAGCCGACCTACTCGCCGAACTAGAAGTAACCAGCGGCCGCGACCTAAACAAGTGGAGCAAGCTTTGGCTCGAGACGGCCGGAGTCAACACTTTGCGCAGCAAGATTGAGTCTGTAGACGGCAAGATCACTTCGTTCGCAGTTGAGCAAACCGCAGCCGCTGGCTACCCGACCATTCGCCCACACCGCATGGCGATTGGTTTCTACAACATGGTCGGCAGCGAACTCGTCTGCACCCATTCGCTAGAGCTAGACGTCGACGGCGCACTCACCGAAGTGCCCGAACTAGTTGGCATGGACCGCCCGAGCCTAGTGCTGCTCAACGACGGTGACCTTACCTACGCCAAGATTCGCCTAGACCAGCAGTCTTGGAACTTCGCGCTCGAAAACCTTTCAAAGTTGAGTGACCCACTCGCCCGCGCCCAAGTTTGGGGCTCGGCATGGGACGCAACCCGCGATGGCGAAGCCCCAGCGTCTGACTTCATCAAATTGGTGTTGTCTAACCTCGCCGGCGAGACCCAGGGCACCATGTTGCTCACCCTGTTGCGCCAGCTGTTGACCACCACGAAGCTTTACACCTCAGAGGCAAACCGCCACAAGTCGATCGCTCAGGTTGGCGCGACTTTGCTCGAAATGGCTAAGGCGGCAGCTCCGGGTAGCGACAACCAGTTGCTCTTCACTCGCTTTGCAACCTTCTACGCCGAAACCGAAGAGAGCGCCGACATCATCGAAGGCCTCTTCAACGGCACGGTGAAGTTTGATGGGCTGAAGCTCGACCAAGACATGCGTTGGGATCTCATCAACGGTTTGGTCATGTCAGGTCGATTCACGAGCTCTCAGATCGATGCTGAATTGGCAAAAGACAACACTGCCAATGGTGCTAAGCAGGCAATTCTGGCCCAGAAGTCGATTCCCACCGCAGAGGCGAAAAAGGCTGGTTGGAACGACATCTTGACCAACACCGAGCTGTCGAACACCGACATCAGCTTTGGTTCGCTAGGTTTGGTGCGTGCTCACGACACCTCGCTTCTCGAGCCACTAGTCAACTGGTATTTCGACGCCGTACTCGATGTTTGGAACTCTCGAACATTCAAGATCGCCGAGTACATTCTCGAAAACGCCTACCCGATCTATCTCGCGAACGAAGAGCTGGCCAAGAAGACCCGTGCGTTCCTTGAGCTAGACGAGGTCAAGCAGAAGCCAGCACTTGCTCGCATCATCCTAGAAAACTTGGATGCTCTTGAGCGAGCACTGCACGCGCAAACCAAAGACAACTAAGGACTCAGATGAACACCAATTCAGACTTCTTTGATTGGCTCGCGAGAGTTTGGGTCGACTACCGCCCGGTGTTCAATGTTGTGTTTGTTTTGGTTGGTGCCTTGGTTCTTCGAGCCATCTTGCTGCACTCGGTCAAACGCGTTGTGGTGAGCGTAACCAGTGGAGTCGATGCCAAAACTAAGCCAGAGGCCGATGATTCGCCGCTCGCCAAAGCCCGTGTGGTTCAGCGCGCGCGAACCATTGGGTCGGTGCTCAGCAACTTCATCACCTGGGGTATCACGGTGGTGGCAATCATCATGTGCCTTGGTGAGCTTGGAGTTGCGGTCGGCGGTCTGATTGCTGGTGCCGGAATTATCGGCGCGGCCATCGGTTTTGGCGCTCAAAGTTTGGTGCGTGATTTGATCAGCGGTCTGTTCTTGGTTTTCGAGGACCAACTCGGTGTCGGAGACGCGGTTGATGTAGGCGAAGTCAACGGCATCGTTGAGGCCGTAGGTCTTCGCGTGACTCAGGTCAGAGACCTCGAAGGCACCCTATGGTACGTGCGCAACGGTGAGATTCAGCGTGTCGGCAATAAGTCTCAAGGATGGTCGCGCATTCTGCTTGACGTAGCTCTGGCCTCGGCGACCGATCTGGCCAAGGCCCAGAAGGTAATCGGCGAAACCGCGGTTGCCGTGGCTAAGACCAGCAAGCACGCAAAAGCAGTTATTGGTGCGCCTGAGGTTTGGGGCGTACAAACCTTCAGCGGGGATGAAGTCGTAATTCGCCTGGTTCAGCAGGTTGACCCGAAGGCCCAAGACGAACTAGCGCGAGAGCTTCGAGCTGCGCTGATCGCAGCGTTGGCAAAATCTAAGATCAGCCTTGCTTCGAACTCCCAATCGGTGTTCGTAAAGCTCGGTAAATAACTGCATGTCACACGAATTCGAAGACAAAGACCGCGTAGAAACCATCCGCATCACCATGCCTTCTGGTGAACGCGCCGGTGGCAATTTCTTTGAACAGGTTGGCGGCACTGCAACGTTTGCGAAACTGGCCAAGGTTTTCTACGAAGGAGTCGCCACCGACGACCTGCTTCGCGACATGTACCCCGAAGAAGACTTAGGACCAGCCGAAGAGCGACTGCGAATGTTCTTAGAGCAGTACTGGGGCGGGCCCAGCACATACCAAGAGCTCCGCGGGCATCCGCGTCTTCGCCAGCGTCACCAGCCATTCAAGATCAATCCTGAGGCTCGAGAGCGATGGTTGCACCATATGGAAAAGGCAGTCGACTCCCTTGAACTGCCGCCGATTAAGCGGGCGGAGCTTTGGGCTTATCTCGATCGAGCGGCAACGGCCATGCTCAACACATTCGAGGACTAAATAGAATCGTTTGCCACGCGAGCGATCACGTGCCCATGCATCGAGCTGAGTCTCACCCAGTTATCGACTTCGTAAACCGCAATGTCTTCTTTTTCGGTCAAAAAGCCAAGGCCTGCAGCCACAAAGGCAGCTCCAGTCGGCACTTTCGAGCCCATTTCGATGGCTCGACCCCAAATGCTGCCACGAATACGTGCCGCGATTGGACCACCAACAGCCTCGGGTAAAGTCTGAGCAACTTCGGTGATGCCAGCCTTGGCAATCTCGGTTAATAACGTCTCGTTGAGGGTGTCAACTTGCTGCCAACCTGCTCTTGGCGGTGTGATTCCAGCCCAGGCAGCTCTTGAATTGTCTGGCAAAACTATCTTCGAATCTTTGGCGTGCCACAGGTCGGTTTCAAGAACGCGAGCGAGTCTGTCGAGTACGGCAGCAATCGGCACCAGGGCCTCTACCTCGGTGTCGTTGGCCAATTCACAGGTGCGAAGGCCGATAACCGTAGGCCCAGAATCCATCAGGCTACCGGCAAAAATGGGAGCAACGTAAGCCGCCAAAACCTGGCCGTAGGCCCTGAAGCGAACCAGCCCATCTGCATCCATGCGCTTTGCTCGTAGCAAAAATGCCTGCAGGTCTTCAGCGGTTTCGCGATCAGCGAGAAGAAATTCGTTTTTCATAGTAGTTATCTAAACTAGCCTGTGTGCAGCCCGCACACGCGAAATGAGGCACAGATGTCAACGTCGATTCCGATCCCTACCGATCCATTATCCGAGTTGCTGACCACGCTGAATCTCTCGGATGCTTCGGGGGCAAGAACCCGCGAAGACATCTTTATCGGCCCATCGCAGTGGATGCCGCACGGCCGTGTCTACGGCGGACAAGTGCTGGCTCAAAGCCTCGTGGCAGCCACCCGTACCGTTGACCCAACTCGAGTCGCGCACTCTCTGCACGGCTATTTTCTGCGAGCCGGCGACATCACTTTGCCAATCACCTTCTCGGTCGACCGTCTTCGTGACGGTCGCTCGTTCAGCACGCGTCGGGTTCAGGCCTACCAGAACGGCGAACCAATTTTCTCGATGATTGCATCTTTTCAAGATGTCGACCCAGGTCTTGAGCATTTCGAGTCGATGCCGAGCGACATCACTCCCCCAGAGCAACTGCCAAGCGCTGCAGAGCTCATGGGAGATAACCCTCATCCGGTTGCACAGTATTGGTCAAAGGCTCGCCCGTTTGATCTGAGACATGTTGAGAAACCGATTTACTTCAGCGTTGATGGCGAGAAAGTCGCCAAGCAGGCAGTGTGGCTAAAGGCACTGGGTGACCTACCCGACGACGCCAACCTTCACCAAGCGGCATTGGCATACCTGAGTGACTACACGATTTTGGAATCCATTTACCGTCGCCACGGAATTGCCTGGTCTCACCCTGGACTCAAGTCAGCCAGCCTCGACCATGCCATGTGGTTTCACCGACCGGTCAAGGTTGATGAGTGGTTGCTTTACGTGCAAAACTCGCCGAGCGCTCAGGGCGGGCGTGGCCTCGCCATGGGGCACATCTACACGCGTGAAGGGGTTCTCGTCGCCACGGTAGCCCAAGAGGGCATGGTTCGAGTTCCCGAACTCGCCTAGTCGCGAGTTAGTCGACGGTAGGTCGAGCGGTGAGGCTTTGCAGCTTCTGCTCCTAGGCGCTCAATCTTGTTCTCTTCATAAGAATCGAAGTTTCCTTCGAACCAGTACCACTGGTCAGGATTGTCATCACTGCCTTCATAGGCAAGGATGTGCGTTGCAACTCTGTCTAGGAACCAGCGATCGTGTGTGATCACAACTGCGCAGCCCGGAAACTCGAGAAGTGCATTCTCAAGGCTTGAGAGGGTTTCAACGTCAAGGTCGTTTGTTGGCTCATCGAGTAGCAACAGGTTGCCACCCTGCTTGAGGGTTAGAGCTAGGTTCAAACGGTTGCGCTCACCACCAGAGAGCACACCTGCTGGCTTCTGCTGGTCTGGGCCCTTGAAACCGAATGCCGCAACGTAGGCGCGCGAAGGCATTTCGACCTGGCCGACCTGCATGTAATCGAGGCCATCTGAAACTACTTCCCAAAGGGTTTTGTTTGGATCGATACCGGCACGGCTCTGGTCAACGTATGAAATCTTGACGGTTTCACCGATTTTGAGCTCTCCGCCATCAAGCGGCTCGAGGCCAACGATGGTTTTGAATAGGGTCGACTTACCGACACCGTTCGGACCGATGACTCCTACGATTCCGTTTCGAGGAAGTGAGAAAGACAGCCCGTCAATAAGCGAGCGGCCTTCGAAACCTTTTTGAAGGTTCTTGGCTTCAAGCACTACGTTTCCGAGACGTGGCCCGGCTGGAATTTGAATTTCTTCAAAGTCCAACTTTCTAGTCTTGTCTGCCTCAGCTGCCATCTCTTCGTACTTGGCAAGACGCGCCTTCGACTTGGTCTGACGAGCCTTCGGGCTTGAGCGAACCCACTCGAGTTCGTCACTTAAGCGCTTCGAAAGTTTGGCGTCTTTCTTGCCTTGAACTTCGAGACGTTCACGCTTTTTCTCAAGGTAGGTCGAATAGTTGCCTTCGTATGGATAAGCGCGACCGCGGTCGAGCTCAAGGATCCATTCGGCAACGTTGTCGAGGAAGTACCTATCGTGGGTAACCGCTAAAACAGCGCCTGGATACTTGGCGAGGTGCTGCTCAAGCCAAAGAACCGACTCGGCGTCAAGGTGGTTTGTTGGCTCATCGAGAAGAAGTAGGTCTGGCTTTTCAAGAAGGAGCTTGCAAAGTGCGACGCGGCGGCGCTCACCGCCGGAGAGGTGAGTAACTGCGGTGTCACCAGGAGGGCAGCGAAGTGCATCCATGGCCTGTTCTAGTTGGCTGTCGAGATCCCAGGCGTCTAGGTGGTCGATTTCTTCTTGGAGTTGGCCCATTTCGGCTAGAAGCGTGTCGAAATCGGCGTCTGGGCTTGCCATCTCTTCAGAAATTTGGTTGAAGCGATCGAGTTTCGCCTTGGTACCGGCCACTGCGAGTTCAACGTTGCCGAGAACCGTCTTGGTTTCGTCTAGCGGAGGCTCTTGCATAAGCATGCCTACGGTAAAGCCTGGGCTTAGTCGAGCCTCGCCGTTGGTGGTCTGGTCTAGACCGGCCATGATCTTTAGAACCGAAGACTTACCCGCACCATTTGGGCCGACGACACCGATCTTGGCACCCGGATAGAACGCCAACGTCACGTCATCGAGAATGACCTTGTCGCCGTGTGCTTTTCGGGCTTTGATCATCTGATAAATAAATTCGGCCATGCCAAGAACTCTCTAGATAAGGGGTTGATGCGAGGCCTCGCTTGGAAAACCCGAGAGACCAGTCGGCTCTAAGTTTAGCCGAGGGCCGCTCTGATATCTCGGGCATCCAGAGCCATCTACTTCTTGGTTTTTTGACCGGCTAACTCGAGCTCGGGTTCGAACTCCTCATCGGCTTCGGGCTGTGAGTCTGCAACAAGAACGGTTCGAGTGAAGACACTCGTACCCCAGAAGAGATCGTGCCCAACGTGCTCTGCCTCGACCTCAACCGATGTGCCTGCGCGTTCGCCGTTGTCCCAGTCGCGAATCTTTAGTCGCCCGGTCACGATGATTCGCTCACCCTTCTGAACCGAGGTTGAGAGATTGATGGCCAGCTGCCTGAAGCCGGTGATGGTGAACCAGTTGGTCTCACCGTCAATCCACTTGTTTTGCTCACGATCGAAACGACGCTGCGAAGACGCTAGGCGAAACGAGGTGATTGGAAGGCCGTCCTGTGTGATCAGGTGCCTCGGGGTGGTGGCCACAAGGCCAGAAATGGTGACAAGTTCGGTCACGTCATACCTTTCGTTAGCGAGCGCTCAACTACTCGTAACGAAGATTGTGCGGTGCGAAACATCCGCTCGGTTAAACACCTGCAAAGGTGTGCATAACTTTCAAGGGCCGAAAGGGCGCAGAAAGACTTACTTCAAGTACGCGGTGAATGCCGAACGAGCCTTGCCCATTTTTGGGGCAACCACGGCATTGCAATAACCCTGGTTTGGGTTCTTGGCGAAGAAGTCCTGGTGGTACTCCTCCCCCATCCAGAAGGTTTCTGCAGGCACGATTTCGGTGACCAGCTCGCCGTCCCAGATGGCCTTGGAACGCTCTAGGGCAGCTTCGAAGAGTTGCTTCTGTGCAGCATCCGTGTAGAACATCGAGGAACGGTATTGCGTGCCAATGTCATTGCCCTGGCGGTTTAGCTGCCGTGGATCGTGAATGGTAAAGAAAATGTCGAGCACCACGTCTGCAGGAATTACAGCCTCATCGAAGTTGACGCGGGCGACTTCGGCATGGCCCGTAGTGCCATTACAAACAGCCTCGTAGCCGGGGTTGTCGATGTGGCCACCCATGTAGCCAACCTCAACATCGATGATTCCCTTGAACTGCATGTAGCTGCTGTCGAGACACCAGAAGCAACCGCCACCTAATACGAAACTTGTCATGCCACCTAGCCTAGGCTTTTTCAGAGGCCGACCACAGACACAACAAGGTGAACTTGAACACGAAAACGCGAAACCCAAAACTCGGTGTGCTGTATGCGCTGACCGGAGCATTCTTGTTTGGGCTCAACGCCAGCACCTCGAAGGTCATCATCTCGAGCGGAATTACGGCCGAGCAGGTAGTTCTTTACCGCTCTGCAGCCACCGCACTGCTCGCCGGTCTAGTGCTCGTGTTCACCTTCAGAGCAGGGTTCAAGCTACGACTCCGTGAGCTTCCATTGCTGGTCACTTTTGGAATAGTCGGCGTGGGCCTCATGCAGTGGGCCTACTCACAGGCCGTTGCTGGTCTTCAAGTTGGCATCGCTCTGCTGATTGAATACACGGCAATCATTTGGGTGCCACTTGTTTCGCTCGTGCTATTCAGAGAGAAAGTGCAGCCAAGAGTATGGGTCGCCGTGACGCTGGTGCTTGGCGGTCTCGCGGTCGTTGCAGACACCTTTGGCGGGAGCGTTCAACTGAGCCCGACTGGCCTCATGTTTGCAGCGTTGGCTGCTGCTTTTCTCACGTTCTACTTCATCGCCGGCAAGCGAGTTCAGAAGACGCGAGACACCATGTCGGCACTGTTCTACAGCATGCTCATCTCGACGTTTTTTTGGCTGGTCGCATCACCCTGGTGGCAAAATCCGGTTGATCTAACCGCCGGCATCAACCTTGGCGGCAACCTCGACGCCATGACTATGCCAACTTGGATGCTGCTTATATGGCTTGGGGTTTTTGGCTCGTTCCTGCCGATGTGGCTTTCGTACCGAGCGCTGCACCACCTGAACCCAACCGGGGTTGGAATCGCCTCCACCGCCGAGACAGTGTTCGCATTTGGTTTCGGGCTTTTGTGGCTGGGAGAATCGTTCTCGGCCCTTCAACTAGTCGGCGGAGTACTGGTTATCGGCGGAATCGTTTTAGCACAAACAAAGAAAAGTTAGGCACCAATGGCAACAGTAGAACTCACCGCTATCAACTTCGGCGAGACGGTCACCGCCGAAGGCATCAAGATTATTGATTTCTGGGCCGAGTGGTGCGGACCTTGCCGACAGTTTGCTCCGATTTTTGAAGAGGCTTCGACCAAACATGCCGACATTGTTTTCGGCAAGATCGACACCGAGGCCGAGCGCCAACTTTCAGCCGAGGCGCAAATCACCTCGATTCCTACACTAATGGCGTTTCGCGATGGAGTGCTTTTGTTCAATCAGGCCGGGGCGCTTCCCGGAGCAGCTCTCGAGCAACTGATTGCAGCGCTCAGGGCTGTTGACATGGATGCTGTGCGCGCTGACATCGCAAAACAAGATGCAGAGCGCAGTGCTCAAACGGAGAACTAAGACTTAGGCACTAAAGCAGCGCCAATAGGAATCTCGCGTATCCAAGCTTCATCTGGAACATCGAGCCTCTTGTAGCGGCCAAGTAGCTTGGCTAAGAAAGTGGTTGACCCGCCGCCGTCGACCGTCACCGCATCGGTTGCTCCAAGGCTCTTGAGAACTTCCCCAAGCTGATGAATTGTCGAGCCGCCCTGGCGGAAGCCCCAGTCGTTCAAGTTGACACCACTGCTCGTGGTTGCCAACCAGATTTTCCCTGTGGCGTTATTCCAGGCGATGCTCGTGCGTGGGCGAATCTGCTCACTTCGGTCATCACAAACTTCGATGTTCACGCCAAGATCGAGAATTTTGTTGCCTCTTCCCGAGGCAGAAATAATCTTCTTTCCGCTGACCGATCTAAAGTCATTTTCGATAACCAATGTCGACCAGGTCGCAGCATCACGGTAGAAGGCCTCGCCATCGCTGCCCAGCTGCAGTACAGCGCCGCCGGATGGTACCGGGACAGCGCTTCCGCCCCAATACTTCTTGATAATTTTGTTTTTCGAATCTAGAACGATGGTGAAACTGCCGCGGGTAGTTGCGCGGGATTTCGTGAAGTTTGAATCAAATAGTGTGATGCCCGCACCGGTGGCTTCGTGATTGACGGCGCGAATGGTCAACACCTTGGTCTTTGAACGGGCCTTGCCATATGCCCAAACGCGATCTGCAACCATCTCGGTAACCAATGCGGGAGCTGCCGGCAACTTGAAACTAACTCGTTGACCCAGTTTTAGTTTCTTAATGCGGGCGGCAGGGGTTCCCTTGGCGATCAGCAATACACCTGATTTCGGCTTGATCTTGGTGCCATCAATGTAGATCTTCGAAACGACGTTGTTGAGCAGAAGAACGGCTGCCGTGTTGGTTGGCAGTGCACTGACCAAAGAGGCTGGGGTGTATGCAGTTGCCGCAGACGAACCACCAATTGATGGCTGGTTTACACCCGAAACATTGAACGAGATTGTTCCGCTCTTGAAGTTCGAAACTCCGGAATAAGGATTCTTTGGGTCGAAAGGTGAAGTGCCTACTCCGACCACGTTGGTAGGTTCGCGCGGCGCGTAGACGAGCTTGCCGTTCACGATCATGGCCGAGTATGGAACGCGAGTGCCCTCGTTGTAGTAATCGGTGTTCACATAGGCGAGGGCATTTACGTTTTCGGCCAGCGTGGCTTGGGGAGAATACTCCCCAACTCGCGAAGTCGTCGCCTTGAAATCGACCTTGGCGAGAGTAGACGCAGCGATGGTGAACTTTGAGGTGTATGGGCCACTGTTGGCCTCTCCGGGCTCAAAGGTTGTTTGGGTCAGGGTGACCACGTTTGCAAGAACTTGAGTGGATGTACTGCCGTCACGTAGATTCGGGGCTGCGATGCAGGGCTGGGATGACGCTTGAGCTGCATTCGACACCGCTGAAGTTGCGACAAATGCCGCAACTCCCAGAGCTGCCAAAATGCGGTTTCGTGTTTTACCCATGACGCCTTTAGGCTACCTGCTCAGGTTACGAAAATCGTACGATCCAACTGAGAAAATGCTCAAAGCCTTGGGTTAGGCTGGCACTATTCGAAGCACGTTCAAGGGAGAACAATGCCCATCGGTAGGCCAAAGATGCATGCCACCTCACCCGAAACGCTTGCCCTTCGGGAGGCTGTGCTGGACTACGCCAGGACGCGCATGGAGTATGACCCCGCGCCCCTAGATGCGCCGGATACCTTTGAAAACCTGCAAAGGCTTGCTCCAAACACTGTGAACGAAAAAGGACTTGGAGGGCAGGAGGCACTTGCGCTGTTTGCCGACGTGCTTGCCCCCGCTTGCCTTAGCACCGATCATCCGGGTTATGTAAGTTTCATTCCCACCGCGCCAACCGAAGCCGCCACCCTGTTCGATCTAGTTGTTTCGGCCTCGTCGATTTATGGCGGTTCATGGATGGAGGGTGCAGGAGCCGTTTATGCAGAAAACGAGGTGCTCTCCTGGCTTGCTCGCGAGGTCGGGCTCGACGAAAAAGCCGGCGGAGTATTCGTTCAAGGCGGCACGCTTGGCAATCTATCTGCGCTGGTTGCGGCGAGACACACTGCCGAGGTCAAACTCGCAGCTGCCGGTAAGCCCCGTCCAACTCGATGGAAATTAATCTGCTCAAAAGAAGCTCACTCTTCGCTAAAGGCCGCGGCCCGAGTCATGGACGTTGATGTTGTTCTGGCAGAAGTTGACGCCGAAGGAAGGCTTAGAGGGCAAGCTACAGCCGACGCGCTTGCATCTGCTGGAGACGGCGTCTTCGCAATCGTCTCAACCGCCGGAACAACCAACTTTGGCATCGTCGACAGATTGCGTGAGGTCGGAGAAGTAGCGAACGCTGCAGGCATTTGGTACCACGTCGATGGCGCCTACGGCCTAGCCGGAATTCTCAGCGAAAAAACCAAACACCTTTTTGACGGAACCGAACTTGCCGACTCGTTCATCGTTGACCCACACAAGTGGTTATTCGCCCCATTTGACGCATGCGCTCTCGTGTATCGAAACCCTGAGCTTGCAAAAGCGGCTCACACCCAACACGGTGAATACCTAGACACGTTGACTGACTCTGGCGACTGGAACCCGAGCGATTACGCCTACAACCTGACTCGCCGCGTTCGCGGCCTACCGCTTTGGTTCTCGCTTGCTACGCATGGCGTCGGCGCATACCGCGAGGCGGTTAGCGACAACATCGAAGTTGCGTTTGAAATCGCCGAGGTCATTCGACGCAACCCGAAGTTGAAACTGGTGCGTGAGCCTGAACTCAGCGTCGTTGTTTTTGAGCGAGAAGGTTGGTCTCTCGCCGATTACGAGCGCTGGAGCGATTACCTCTTGAAAGAAGGCATTGGTTTGGTTGTTCCCAGCTCGCACCTCGGAAAGCCAAATACCCGATTTGCCATCGTGAACCCTCAAACCACAACCGAACTGCTAACCCAAATTCTCGACACCATGGAGCAAATGTGAAGCTAACCCTCGCGCCTGCAGCCGCCCCACTTTCAAGAGTCAAAGCCGCCGATCGTTCACCGGTTCGCGTTGCCCTCGTGCAAACGAGATGGCACGAGTCGCAAGACGAACACCTTGAGAAGTTGAACGAAGGCATTGAGCTCGCTGCTTCGGCTGGAGCATCCATCGTTTTCTTGCCAGAGTTGACGCTCAGCCGCTACCCCGCCGACGCTAAGCCCACCACGGTTCCGAATTACTCGGCCGAATCGCTCGAAGATGGTGCAACCAGAACATTTGCAGCAAAGGCTGCCGCCGAACACGGTGTGATTGTTCACGCGTCACTCTACGAATATAAATCAACCGCAGACGGGCGTGCACTGAACAGCGCAATCATGGTCCACCCGAACGGAACCCTTCTGGCCAGAACCCCGAAGCTTCACATTCCCGTCACCGCTGGCTACTACGAAGACAAATACTTTGAACCTGGACCGGCCGACGGTGAGCCATACCCGGTTTATGCAACCGACTTAGGTGGCACCACGGCGATGATCGGCCTGCCTACCTGCTGGGATGAATGGTTTCCGGAAGTAGCCCGAAACTACTCGCTTCGCGGCGCTGAGATTCTTGCCTACCCAACCGCCATCGGTTCAGAGCCAGATCACCCCGATTTCGACACCGAGCCACTTTGGCGGTCTGTGATTGTCGCAAACGGTATTGCTAACGGCACGTTCATGGTCGTTCCAAATCGTTGGGGCAACGAAGGCGCATTGAACTTCTATGGCTCGAGTTTTATCAGTGACCCTTACGGCCGCATCCTCGTTCGCGCCGAACGTGCTGGCGATGAGGTGCTCGTCGCCGACCTAGATCTCGACCAGCGTCGAGACTGGCTCGACCTATTTCCGTTCTTGGCGACCCGCCGACCTGACACTTACTCGAAACTGACAGAGCCGGTGGCAAACCCACGTGCCGATAACGGTGACGGTATCGAAGGCGGTATTGCTGGGGTTGCCAAATGACCTGGGTGATGCCCGCCGAGTGGCAACCTCACGAACGCACTTGGATGGCGTGGATGGAAGAGGACTACTCGAAGGAAAGTAGCCCTGAATCCGCCGACGAAATGCATCAAGCATGGGCAAGAGTCGCTAACACCATCGTGAATTTTGAACCGGTGAGCATGCTGGTCAGCCTTGAGCACGAGGCAGAGGCAAGGCGTTACCTTGACCCACGGGTTGAAATCGTAATTGCCAAAATCGATGACGGGTGGATGCGCGACAGCGGCCCGACCTTCGTGAAAAACGGTGAATCGCTAGCCGCGATCGACTGGGTTTTCAACGGCTGGGGTAATCAAGGTGGCTGGGCCAATTGGGAGCACGATGACGCCGTTGCATCATTCATCGCCGACAAAGCGGGGGTTCCTAGCTTTCGCTCGAAGCTGGTCAACGAAGGTGGCGGTATACACGTGAATGGCGCCGGCGCGCTGTTGGTGACCGAAACAGTTCAACTCGGTTCAGAGCGCAATCCGGGTTGGACTCGTGCCGAGGTTGAAGCCGAACTGAACTCTAGGCTCGGCACTAACCAGGTCATTTGGATTCGCCGCGGGCTTACTCGAGACTACGAAGACTTCGGCACGAAGGGGCACGTTGACATCGTGGCTTGTTTCGCCGACGAGAACATGATTCTCTTTCACGACCAAAAAGACGAGAGCCACCCTGATTTCGCGGTTAGCCACGAGGTAAAGCGCACTCTCGAAGAGACCACTAACTTCAAACTGGTCGGCGTTCCAGCGCCTAAAACACTACGTGATGACCACGGTTTTGTCGACTACAGCTACATCAATCACTACATCTGCAACGGGGCTGTGATTCTCTGCGCGTTCGATGACGAAAACGATCAGGTGGCTAAAGGCATTCTCGAAGGCGTCTATCCGGGTCGCGAAATTGTCTTAGTGGATGCTCGACCGCTGTTCGCGCGAGGTGGCGGCATTCACTGCATCACCCAGCAACAGCCCGCCTGAGTTGCCAAGGCACGCTAACCTTGGAGGCGTGTCTAAAGTTCTAGCGTCTCTTCCGGTCGGCGAAAAAGTCGGCATTGCCTTTTCTGGTGGCCTCGATACCTCGGTAGCCGTCGCATGGATGCGCGAAAAGGGTGCAATCCCGTTCGCCTACACTGCCAACCTTGGTCAATATGACGAAGACGATATCGACTCGATTCCTTCTCGCGCAACCATTTACGGCGCCGAAGCCGGACGCCTGGTCGACTGCCGTCAATCTCTAGTCGAGGAGGGGCTAGCCGCAATCGCCTGTGGTGCCTTTCACATTCGCACCGGTGGCAAGGTTTACTTCAACACCACTCCCCTAGGTCGAGTTGTTACCGGAACGCTTTTGGTTCGCGCGATGCGCGACGACGGAGTCGAAATCTGGGGTGACGGTTCAACCTACAAAGGCAACGACATCGAGCGTTTCTACCGTTACGGCCTGCTCGCCAACCCAAACCTTCGCGTCTACAAGCCTTGGCTCGACACCGACTTTGTCAACGAACTCGGTGGCCGTCACGAGATGTCAGAGTGGTTGCAGGCGCGCGACCTGCCTTACCGTGCATCCACTGAAAAGGCCTACTCAACCGATGCCAACATGCTCGGCGCAACTCACGAGGCCAAGTCACTCGAAGAACTCAGCACCTCGTTCGAAATCGTCGAACCAATCATGGGCGTGAAATTCTGGGATCCAACGGTTGAAATCGAGACCGAAGACGTCACCGTGACCTTCGTTCAGGGTCGCCCGGTTGCTATCAACGGCAAGCGCTACGACTCGGCTGTCGACCTGATGTATGCTGCCAACGAAATTGGTGGCCGCCACGGGCTTGGCATGTCAGACCAAATCGAGAACCGCATCATCGAGGCTAAGAGCCGCGGAATCTACGAAGCCCCTGGTATGGCTCTGATTCACATCACATACGAACGACTGCTCTCGGCAATTCACAACGAAGACACCATTGCGCAGTATCACAGTGAAGGTCGTCGAATGGGTCGGCTACTTTATGAAGGTCGCTGGCTAGACCCACAGACTCTCATGCTGCGTGAAGCACTGACCAAGTGGGTCGCGTCGGCTGTCAACGGCTCGGTAACCCTGCGTCTTCGTCGTGGAGATGACTACACCATCGTCGACACTCAGGGCGAAGGCTTTTCATATCACCCTGAAAAACTCTCGATGGAGCGCACCGAAGATGCCGCGTTTGGGCCGGCTGACCGAATCGGCCAGCTCACCATGCGCAACCTCGACATTCAAGACACCCGCACCAAACTCGATCTGTACCGCAAGCAGGGCCAGATCGAGGGCGGACAGTTCGAGCTCACCTGATGCTAAACCTCGGCGCTATCGGCTTCGGCTGCATGAAGGCTTCGTTCTCTGCATCCGAGCAAAATCGTGAGAGCACCATCGAAGCCCTGCACACGGCGCTTGATTTGGGCGTTCGCCTTTTCGATACCGCCGACATTTATGCTCCAAGCTGGGATACCTTCGGCCACAACGAGCTACTCGTTGCGGAGGCCATGCGAACCCACCCGCTCGGCGCGCAAGCCATCATCGCAACCAAGGGTGGAATCACCCGCAAGCCGGGAGAGGTATGGGGTCGCAACGCGAGCCTCGATTACCTGTTGAGAGCCGCTGAAGCGTCGGCCGGTCGCCTTGGAGTTTCTAAGATTTCGATTTGGCAACACCACCGTCTAGACCCGAACATGCCATTTGAGCAGCAAATTGAAAACCTCGCGGGCCTTCGTCAGCGCGGCATCATCGAACACATCGGTGTGAGCAACTACTCAGCCAAGCAACTTCGTCGAGCGCTAGAAGTCGTCGGACCGATTGTGTCGGTTCAAAACCAGTTCTCGCCCGTTTACCGAAATGAAGCGGATGTCTTCGAAGTTTGTGAGCGCAATGGCATCGCATACCTTCCGTGGTCTCCATCAAAGGGTCTGCACACGGGTAACCCTCGCACGGTCATTCACGAGGTAGCGGGTGAACTTGGGCTGAGCCCATACGCCGTCGGTGTGGCTTGGTTGCGCAGCCTAAGTTCGTCGATCGTTCCGATTCCTGGAGTGACTCGCACTGACTCGGTTGTTGACTCAATTGTTGGGTCAAAGTTGGAGCTTGAAGCAGGTTACCTGGAGCGAATAAATCGCGAACTTCCAGCAACTTTGCCTATGGACAGCGAGCTTCTTTCGGACCAGCCGAAAAACTAATATTTTTCGTCTCAAAAAGGGCTAAATCGGCGTGTCGCCGCTGAATCATATGCCAGACTCTTCATACGCCAACGCTGGATAACGGGATTAAAAAGCCCACAGATAAATGGCGAATTTAAAATGCTCTAATTTCACCTGCAAATTCCATTTGAAAGGTTACTTAAGTGACTTCACTAAAAACCGCCCTTAAGGGCAGAATCAAGGCTTTTGCGGCCACCCTAGCGGTAGCTGCAATCGCACTAACCGGTTGTGCACCTGCTGCAGAACCAGCCAACTACGGTGAGTTGAATGTTCAGCTCTCGTGGATCAAGAACTCAGAGTTCGCTGGAGAGTTCTTCGCCGTTGAAAACGGTTACTACGCCGACGCCGGTTTCGACTCGGTTAACCTAATCGCCGGCCCGGCCGCAACCGAAGCAGAAGTGCTTTCGGGTAACGCGCTGGTTGGTATTGCTAACCCAATCTCAGTAGCACCAATCATTCTCGAAGAGAATGCGCCACTGAAGATCATCGGCACCACCTACCAGAAGAACCCGTTCACCATTCTTTCGCTGAAGGATGGCGGCAACATTGCGACCGTTCAGGACCTAATCGGTAAGAAGATTGGTGTTCAGGCCGGACCGAACGAAACCCTATTTGACGCGCTGCTAAAGGCCAACGGCATCGAGCAGTCTCAGGTAACCAAGGTTCCAGTTCAGTACGACCCAGCCCCACTGGTAAACGGCGAAGTTGACGGATTCCTTGCTTACGTAACCAACGAGTCATTCGTTGTCGAGAGCCAGGGTTACGAAGTAACCAACCTGCTATTCGCAGACAACGGCCTACCGTTTGTTACCGAGAGCTTTGTGGTTACCCAAGACTCGATCGACAACAACCGCGAAGCTCTAAAGGCTTTCCTTTACGCAACCATCCTTGGTTGGAAAGACGCGATTGCTGACCCGAACGGCGGAGCAGACCTTGCTCTAACCAAGTTCGGTGCCGACCTCGGTCTGAACGCTGACAAGGAGTACTACCAGTCAAAGACCCAGAACGACATTCTCGTGCAGACCGACGAGACTGCCGCTAACGGTCTATTCACCATCAGCGAAGCAATGATCGAGCTAAACCTCGCGACCCTGCGTTCTGCAGGTTACGAGATCACCGCTGACCAGCTATTCGACATGAGCCTTCTAAAAGAGGTTTACGACGAGCACCCTGAACTAAAGGGCTAGTCGTAATTGTCAAACTCGGTTGATGTCGCTGCTCAGGGGTCTAACGCCCTGGGCAGCGGCATTACCATTTCTGGATTAAACAAGACCTTCAAGATCGGCAAAGAAACTCTTGTCGCTCTAGAAGATGCCACTCTTCACAGCGACAAAGGCAGCTTCTTGTCGCTACTCGGCCCGTCTGGCTGCGGAAAATCCACGATTCTGCGCATCCTCGCCGGCCTTGAGACCCCAACTTCGGGTTATGTCACGGTTGACGGCAAAGACCCGCAAGAACTTAGAAGCAATCACGAACTCGGCATCGCTTTTCAAGACTCGGCTCTCATGCCTTGGCGCAGCGTTGTCTCAAACATCAAACTGCCTCTCGAAATCTCTGGCGAGAAAATAGATGAGCAGGCACTGAAAGACCTGATCAAACTGGTTGGTCTCGAAGGTTTCGAAAACGCAAAGCCCGCTCAACTGTCAGGTGGCATGCGTCAGCGAGTATCCATCGCCCGCGCTTTAATCGTTCAGCCTTCTGTTCTTCTTCTCGACGAACCTTTCGGCGCTCTTGACGACATGACTCGTCAGCGTTTAAACCTTGAACTACTTCGCATCTGGACCGAGAAGCCGGCGACCACTTTGATGGTCACTCACGGCATCTCTGAAGCCATTTTCTTGAGCGACCAGGTTGCCGTGATGAGCGCACGACCAGGTCGAATCAAAGAGATCATCGACATCGACCTGCCGAGACCAAGAACTATCGAAATGATGCGCACCCCCGAGTTCCACGCACTGCACGACAGGGCATCCGAGCTATTGTTCGGTGTTCACGGTGAGAACGCTACCGATGACTAACAATCGCCCCAAGTGGATTGGTGGAACCATTGGGTCGGTTACGGTTGTGGCCCTCTGGTGGGTAAGCGCGGTCACAATTTTTGCACGCACCAACCCTTCTGGCGAGGCAATGGTCGGCGCTATCCCGACTCCCCTGGAAGTGATTCAACAACTTGGCGAAGATGGTTTTGATTTTTACTGGAAAAACGCCTCGCTAACTCTCGCTGAGGCCGGTCTCGGATTTTTTTTCGGAAATGTGAGCGCGCTTGTACTTGCCGGCTTGGCCTTGATGATTCCGAAGATCGAGAATCTCGCAACCCAGATTGCCGTAATCACCTATTGCATTCCGATTGTTGCTATCGGCCCGATTATTCGCTTGGTGCTTGGGGCTCCTGGCGAAGGTGAACCAGCTGGTGCTGCCGTTGCGCTGGCCGCTCTGAGCGTGTTCTTCACAACTATGGTGGGTGCCCTAACCGGCGTAAAGTCTGCCGACCGCGCAAGTCTCGATGTCGTCACGGTGTACGGAGGCAACAGCTGGCACCGCCTGATCAAGGTGCAGCTGCTAGCATCACTTCCGTCCATTTTCGCTGCGCTGCGCATCGCCGCCCCGGCCGCGTTTCTCGGCGCAATCCTGGGTGAATATGTCGGAGGCCCCGACCTAGGTTTCGGCCCAGCAATGGTCAACGCCCAACAAAGCCTTGAAGTGGCAAGAGTGTGGGGCCTTGCACTTGTCTCGGGAGCCATCGCTGGCCTTGCCTACGCTCTGTTTGGTCTAATCGCTCGGGTGGCCAGCCCTTGGGCTAAAGCTGGCTCAGGGGGCTCACAATGACCACACTTGGTAAGCGCATCACCAAAACCAGCTACAACACGCTAATCTCGCTCGTGGTCGTCACGGCACTTTGGGTGGTTTCTCTCTGGGCGCTCGATGTGACGCCATACATCGGTAAAAATCCAGTGGATGTCTTCAACTACATGTTCACCGTCGAAAAAGCTGCCGAGAACCAAGCGTTGGTATTCGGTGCACTTGGTCAAACCATGCTTGATGCATCCATCGGTTTCGCCTTTGGCATCTTTTTTGCGACGCTTATCGCCGTGCTGTTCACGCTTTCGAAAGGAATTGAGCAGGCTTTGATGCCGATCGCGATGTTGCTTCGTTCGGTTCCGCTTATCGCAATGGCTCCGATCATCATTCTGATTTTTGGTCGAGCAGAGGTGACAGTGGCAGTGATGGGCGCAATCGTTGTGCTGTTTCCGGCGCTAGTGAACATAGTCTTTGGGCTTCGCTCGGCATCACCAGCGATGTATGACCTTGTTAATGTCTATGGTGCAGGCAAGCTCACGGCGCTTCGCACGGTCGCGTTCCCGTCTTCATTGCCAGCGTTTTTCGCGGCACTGAAGATTTCTGTTCCTGGGGCAATTACCGGTGCATTGCTCGTTGAATGGCTGGCCACGGGTAGTGGAATCGGCTACGGCATTGTTTCGGCCGTTGGCCGAGCTAAGGCGAGTGAAGTTTGGGCTTATGTCGTCGTGATCACGCTGGTTTCAATCGTGCTCTACAACGTTGTGGCTCTCATCGAAGAATCGGTTCTAGCCCGATTCGGCCACGTGACTAAGAAATAGCTGGCTGAAGCGCTTGTTCGATTGCGTCGATGATCACTGCGTCGTCTGGCTTGGTGGTTGGTCTGAATCGCTTGATTTCACCGGTAGGTAGCACCAAAAACTTCTCAAAGTTCCACATAACTGGGCCGGCTTTGCCGGTGGAATCTTTGGCTTTCACCAATTCTTTGTAAAGCGCGTGGCGTGCACGACCGTTGACTTTTGACTTTTCGGTCATTGGAAAAGTGACCCCCCAGGTTGTCGAGCAGTACTCACTGATGGCCTTCTCATCTGACAGTTCTTGAAAGAACTGTCCGCTAGGCACGCCAAGCACGGTAAAGCCTTGGCTCGCGTACTTCTTCTGAAGGTCTTCAAGCGCTTCATACTGAGGAGTGAGTCCGCAGCGCGACGCCACGTTGACTACTAGTACCGGGCCGTTCGAGAAATCTGCAAACGTCTTTTTTGCGCCGTCGATCATTTTTAGTTCGATGTCTTTTAGTGTCATGGTTAGAACAACATCAAAAGTTCCAAGATGTTCCCTCAAATCTCGGCACGGCAGAAACATTTTCGTTCGGACACAAACGACTAGAGTTGTAAGTGTCGCCAATCACAAGGAGAAACCATGAAGGTTCGAGGCAAAGTAATAGTAGTCACAGGCGCAGGCAGCGGAATGGGACGTGAACTAACTCTTGAACTTACTCGACGCGGGGCGAAGGTGGCCGCAGTCGACATGCGTGCAGAGACTCTTGCAGAAACCAAGAAACTGGCCGAGACAATCGGCGGTAAGGTTTCGACGCACGTTCTGGACGTGAGTGATCTTGCTGCGGTAGCTGCGCTGAGCGCATCCGTGCATAAAGAACTCGGTGAAGCCGATGCCCTGATCAACAATGCTGGAATCATTCAGCCGTTCGTCAAAGTGAACGAACTGACCATGGAACAAGCCAAGAAGGTCATGGATGTCAACTTCTACGGCCCTCTGGCTCTCGTGAAGTCCTTCTTACCTGGGCTCCTCAAGCGCCCTGAGGCCCACATTCTCAATGTTTCGTCCATGGGTGCATATGCTCCGGTACCCGGCCAAAGTGTTTATGGCGCATCAAAGGCTGCCATCAAGCTTCTTACCGAAGGTCTGCACAGCGAGTTGATGGACACGCAGGTTGGTGTGACCATCGTTTTCCCTGGCGCTATTGCGACCAACATTGCCGCTAACTCCGGCATGATCATGGATGCTGGGGATGCAGATTCGAGCAAGTTCAAGACCACGCCCGCTCCCCTAGCTGCCAAGCTGATGGTTGACGCTATCGAGAACAACACCGCCCGTTTGTGCATCGGCTCTGATGCGAAGCTGATGGACAAACTTTCGCGGCTCAACCCGGTTTTCGCCGCAAAGCTGATCTACAACCAGATGAAGTCGCTGCTTAAGTAGCGACCCCTAGGCCAGAAAAGAAGCCCCCGCGAATGAACGCAGGGGCTTCTTTTTTTTCAGGCTGATTTAGTAGCCGTAATACGCTTCGTTGAAGCCGTACCAGAAGTCTGGGCTCAGTAGCAGGAAGACACCGAACAAAGTGGTGACGGCACCGATTGCGATACCGGCGATTGCCATTCCTTTGCCACCCTGGCGACCCTCAGAGGCGTTGATCTGGTTTAGCGACACAAGGCCGAGCACAAGACCAATTGGGCCACAGCACACCAACGAGGTTACTAGGGCAGCGATTGCCAAGCCGTTAGTCGACTGACCAGCGACTGGTGGTTGGCCATACATTGGCTGACCCTGTGCGGCCGTTGGCTGAACTGGTGGAACCTGCGCGCTAGATGACTGAGCGCCGGCGGCGTTTGTCGGGCTGCCACAGTTTGGGCAAAAACTTGCCCCGTTGGTCTGTGCACCACATGAACTGCAAAACATAAAAAAGCCCCTTCGATTACTTTAATTTCTAGTTACTAGATGCCAACATAGTGCGTCAAGGCAGATCCGTTGACTTGTGGAGATAACTAGTTGGTAACTTTGACCGCCACTTGTGCTTGTTTTTCGAACAAATGTATCTAAAGTGGCACGTTAACAAGGCACGAAAATGTGCGGCAAATAGCCTGACGACATGAATATTCTTGGGGTTAAGAGTGCATCACGCCGGGCAGCGCTAGCTTTTGCCGCGATCGTTACTACGGGTCTCTTGCTGCTATCTGGTCAGGCTAATGCGGCCAACAGTATGACTTCGACACTCACCAATACATCGGTGAGTGCGGGCGCAAAGGTGGTTCTAACCACCGAGTTGCCAGCGTCTAACGCGACGCAACTGATCGACCAAGAGATCATCCAAGACATAGACCCTGTGAAGGTGAAACTGACCTCTGCAGCCGATGTGGTCGCGCCCCAGGGCTGGACGGTTACATTCTCAACTGACGGAACAACTTTCTCTGCCACCCCGAGCAGCTGGGCGGCTGTCGTCAAGGTGAAAGCAACCGGTCCAGTCGACTCGGCAGGAGCGACCGCAGGTGGCCGACAACTGGTTTCAACTACCGCATCCGCTTCTGGCACTGTCGCCACCACGAAGGGTGCAATCCGAAGCGGCGGAGACGGCTGGGACCTTGACTTCGACAGCCGCGGCTACGTCTACAACGTCTACCACCGCAACCTAGTAAATGGCGCACTCGACTGTCGAAAAGTTAGCGACGGTTCTTTCTGCAGCCCAAACTGGCCATTCAGACTAAACAACCATGGCTTTAATACGAACTTTGCACCTACCCAGTTTTTTGACGAAGTGAACCAACACATCTGGATTCCGACGGCCGACCGCCTAACCGGAACCGGATTCCTCTGTGTTGACGTCTCGGTCGTCGAGACGCCGGGTCTCTGCGGAGGCTCAAAAGAGACCGCATGGAAGATGGTCAAAGCTCGAGCGAACGCAAACGAACTCAGCGTTTACGACATCATTGCTGCAAACGGCAAAATATACGCCTGGGATGTTCTGAGCCCCGCTTTGCTCTGCTATGACTACCTAGCAAACAACGGTCTAGGCGCTTCGTGCACCGGAGTGCCGACGTTCCCGAAGCTGGTTGCGGGAAGCGTTAACGGTGTGAACAACATCCCTGCCGGCCACACCAACTTGAAACTTGCCTTTGGCAATCTATACGGTCAACTCAACGGTGTGATGGTTTGTTTCAACCCAACCACCTACGCGAAGTGTGCTGGCTGGGCTGACTATGACTTCAATATTCCATCGACCACCGGTGTCTCGGCTATGTATCTTCAGCCAAACAGCGCCGGCGCAATTGCCGGTGTTTGTGTTACGAATGACGCGAAGTGCTTCGCGGCAGATGGTACCCGTTTTGCGGCAAACACCACCATCCAGGCTGCTCTAACCAACTGGAACCTTGCCAAATGGAAGGGCGCAGTCGAGGCTATCGGCAGCAGATTGCTATTCGTAAGCATCTGGGACAAGCCTTCATACCTCTTCTGCTACGACTTTGCACTCAATGGCCCTTGCGCAAACTGGACACCTTCATCTGCCTTTGGCGTTGCGGGCGTAGGTCAAATGCTCATGCAGCCACAAGGAGATAACTCATGGCGTGTGTACACGATCAAGAGTGACCCACGCGCAAGCGACTGCCTCTGGACAAACGGTGACGCTCCGATTGCAACAATCGGGCAAGTAACCCTTTCAACCGCAACCTTCGGATGCAACATCCAAGTGGCGAACCCAACCTATGGGCAAAGTTCGTTTCAAACGCGACTCGGATGTTCGGCTGATGCCAACCTCGCGTACAAGCGTTTCACGATCGGCGGCCTTACCAAAGGCGTTGACTACTCGAGCGCGACCCTAACCATTACCAAGGCTTCTGGTGAAGTTCTTGTATCTGGCGGTACCAAGTGGGAGAACGTGGCCTTTGATAATGCCGGCTCCGTGAACGTGGCGTCCATTTTGATGTCTGATCTGGGTACCGGTGCATCGTTTAAGGTGAACTACGCCAACCGCACCTCCACTGCTGCAACGACAGCGAAGATGACCTTAGAAACCGACGCAGCCCAACTGTGTACTACAGTGACGGCAAACACCATTTGCCCAACCACTACCCAAGTGGGCACCCCCGTTGGTCAGTCGACCTTGTTCACAGCAACCGGTGCACAGATTGTTTCAGGTGTTCGCACCAACTACAGCTCGACTTCTGAGACTCTAGCCATTTCGGCTCCAAGCGCCGCCGCTTGCGGTTTTGCCATGACTGGTCAGGTCGCTGAAGGTGAATTTGCTAAGTCATATCCGACAACCATTAAACCTATTTCTGGGGTCACTGCAACCTTGACCGACTCGGCAGGAAACGTGCTCAAAGACGCTGAGGGTCAAGACATCACTGCGGTCACTGATGCCAGTGGAAATTACACCTTTGGCTACCTAAAGGCAGGCACATACAAGGTGCGCTTCGCTGACTTCCCGCTGGTCAACGGAGTGGGCGCTGGCGATGTGGCCATGGTCTACATTTCACCGTTCAAGTACCAGGGCGGCAGCTATGTAATGACTGCACAAAACCCGATGAACTTCACCACCATTCAGTCGCCTTTGACCTCACTGGCGGTTACGGGTTCGGCCGGCGGTGGCGACATGGTTGTCAAGGCCACCTACACGATGCGTGCGGTGGCAAATGCCGACACAGTCTCGATCAAGGCAGGCGCGGCTTCGACGATCGATGTGCTCGCTAACGATTCACCGACAACTGACGATAGCTTCACAACCACCAGCCTCAAGCTCTGTGCGGTCAACACAACTAGCTCTTGCACCCTTTCAACCGTCACCGTTTCGGGCGAAGGTACCTATACGGTTTCGTCCGGAAAGATTGTCTTTACCCCGGCTGTAGGGTTCACTGGCGCAGCAAAGCCAATCACTTATCAAGTGTCTGACAGCTACTCAAACACCCCTCAGACCGTTACTGCATTGCTGTCGGTGACTGCCGTTCCGGCTCCGACCACCGCGGCAGACACCACCTCGGGTAACACGCTTGCTCCAATCACAGTGGATGTCACAGCCAACGACTCACCTGCAACGGGCACCACGCTCGACAAGGCTTCGGTGAAACTCTGTGCGGTTGGAACCACCACTGGGTGTGCTCAAACTTCGGTTTACGTAACTGGCAAGGGAACCTATGCGGTCAGCAACACCGGAGTGATCACATTCACTCCAGATGCTGGTTTTGTCGGCGCTGTCGCACCGCTCACCTACTCGATCAATGACGCGGTTGGCAACACCTCTACAAACACCGTTGGCGTCACCGTGAACCCAACGCCGCCTCAGGTCACGACAGCTACGTTTGGCCCAGCTGCGCTCGGCGTAGCAGCCGAGCCGTTCACTCAGGCGAGTACTGCGGGCTCAGCGAGCATCCCAGCGGTTAGCGCTTGGAGCTTGGTTGCCGGTCAAGTTCCTCCTGGCATGGCCTTTGACGTCAACACTGGAGCCATTACGGGCACCCCAACTACGGTCGGAAACTATACGTTCACAGTTCAGGTGACAGATGCAAATGGGCTCACCGCGACAAAGGTTGAAACCATCGTGGTTGCCGTTCCACCGACGATTACCACCACTCCCCTGACCTACAAGGTTTATGCCGGTGCACTTTCGAACATCAGCAGCACAGCCGATAAGGGAACAGTTGACCTAAAGCCAACAGCGGCTTGGAGCGCGACCGGACTACCTGCTGGGTTGTCAATCAACCCGAACACCGGTGCCATCACAGGCACTCCGACTGCAACCGGGTCATTCACCGTTACGCAGAAGGTTGTCGACCTGAACGGTCTTGTCGATACTCAAGATTTGACCATCAACGTAGTCGCGAAGCCGACCATCGATACAGTGCTACCCCTCGCTTCAATCGTTGCTGGAAAGACAATCACGCCGATTGAGCAGTCCAAAACTGCAGGAACCGCTTTGATTCCAGCGACCGGCGCTTGGAGTATCGAGTCTGGGGCTCTTCCCTTCGGCTTGACACTCAATGCCGACACCGGAGCTATCTCGGGAACCACCGCTCTTACCGGCACATTCACGTTTACTCTCAAGTTGACCGACGCAGCGGGAGAAGTTGCAACCAAGGTTGAAACCATAACCGTGAACTCTGGGCCAACCATCACGACCACGCCGCTTACTCGCAAGGTTTACACAGGCACTGCGGCAACCGTGGCTAACACGGTTACCATCGGAACCGGCGCAATTCTGTCAACCGGTGGCTGGAGTGCAACTGGATTGCCGGCTGGCTTGAGCCTGAACGCAAACACTGGTGTTATCTCGGGCACACCGACTGTCGCCGGCAGCTACAACGTTGTTGAACGTGTAGTCGATGTGAACGGCTTGGCCGACGAGGAAACAATCGTGATCAAGGTGGTCACGAAGCCTACGATCACCACTGTGACGCCTCTAACCCCTGTGGTTTCAGGAGTTACCATCACGCCAATCGCGCAAACGAAAACCAACGGAAGCGCGGCGGTTGCAGCAACGGGAGCTTGGTCTCTTGAGTCCGGTTCGCTACCAGCTGGCCTTGCTCTGAACCCAAACACCGGTGAAATCACTGGTAAGCCAACTGCCACCGGAACCTTCACCTTCACCGTGAAGTTGGTCGATGTTGATGGCGAAATCGCGACAAAAGAAGAAACCCTCGTGGTGAATTCTGGTCCTACCATTACGACGACGCCGCTGGCTCGAACCCTGAACAATGGCGTCGCTGCGACTATCGCAAACTCGGTCACAATTGGTACCAGCGCAGTCGCCAATAATGGATGGACCGCAACCGGATTGCCGGCGGGCTTGTCTCTGAACCCGAGCACCGGAGCGATTACAGGTACACCCACCACAAACGGAACCTTTACAGTTGCGCTGAAGGTAACCGACCTGAACGGTTTGTTCGATGAAGAGACTCTAACCATCACCATCGAAGCCCCACCGGTGGTCACCACCACCCCGGTCTCATATAAGTTCGGTGTAAACAACCCACTTAATTTGATTTTGGATGACTTCTTTGCCACTGGAACCAAGTTCGCGGCCTCTAGAGAGATCGTCAACACAGCAAACAAGGGCACTGCCAACATCGGCACCACAGGTGCGTGGAGTGCAATCGGTCTTCCACCTGGTCTAACCATCAACCCCGATACAGGAAAGATTGGCGGCTCAGCGACCACTGTCGGTGTTTACACGCCAACCATCACCGTCACTGACCTAGCTGGCCTCAGAGGCTCTAAGGTGCTCACAATCGAGATTGTGCAAGGCCCTAAAAACACGACTCCTAAGGTGTACAACTACGAAGTGGACATTCCGAAAAAGCTTGGAACCACACCTGTAACGATTACTCAAACCTGGACTCTAGGCTCTGCCCAATTGAACTCGAATGGGCGACCAGTGCCTCATCTAGTTCAGGGCGAGAAACCCGCCGTCGTGACATCCGTGAGCATCGTAAATGGTGAAATTCAGGTTCTTCCTTCACTGGCCATGTCACTGGGTAAGGGTGTCGGAGCATATGAGCTGAAGACCGTCATAGTCGACGCAAACGGCGCCTTCGATATTGCAACGTTCACCATCAACATCACCAATGGCGCGACCAATGTGACGACATTGATACTTCCAGAAACGATTGTCGATGGAATGTTGATGACAAATGACCTATTCGCGCTATCTGGAACGAGCAGTAAGAAGCTGGCCCTGAGCTACACGACTAGCACTCCTAAGGTCTGTGTAATCGACACGGCTACCAAAAAGCTCAAACTGCTAAATGAAGGCACGTGTACCGTCACCGCTGCCAGTGGCACCGGCGCTCTGCTCTCTAAAGACACCAAGAGCTTCAAGGTCACCAAGCTGCCACAAACCACGACCATCATCGAGCCTGGCTCGGTGATTCCGGGTGGAATTGAAAAGGCACCTTTGGCAACCGATGATCCACTCGGATTCCAGCTTTACGCGTCGGTGACCTCGGGTCTGCCGCCGGTTTACGTCTCGCTAGATCCAAACGTGTGTTCAGTGGATGCTGGCGGCGTGGTTGTCTGGGACGCGGACTTGACTGCAGTGCCTAAGGTGGCGTCTGACTTCAAGTGCCGCATCCAAGTGTCACACCCGGGCAACGTGGGCTATAAGGCGGCGGCGCCGAAGGTAATCACGCTTACCGCGACGCACGTCGAACCGCTTCCGCCTGACGGTGGAGTGACCAAAGAGCCAGAGCAGCTTGCTGCACTGCCTGCTAGCGGCGGAACCACCGCTGAAAAGGGCGGCAACAAGTTCGTTGTAAAGGTCGATAAGGGCAAGAAGACCGTGACCGTTCAGCCGATCTCAAAGGGTCGCTGGATTGGACCGATCTACGCCGACATCACCATCACATACACGCCTAAGGGTGCAACTGTTTCAAAGACTCAGGTCTGTAAGCGAAACTACTTTGGAATCGCGGTTATCGACCCGAAGACAAAGAAGATGGTCACACCTGAACTTGGCGGTAACCCGTTGGTGATTCCTGAAAAGACTAAGTACTCAACGCAGGTAACCGCCCTAATCAAGAAGTACCAAGCTATGAAGGGCAAGTTCAGCACTACCAAGACGGTCAAGGGCAAAAAGGTTAAGTACCCTGGCTACCTTGACTACAAGTACTTCAACGGCCAAGCCACCTGTGTGCTCGACTCTAGCGCTTACGCAGCTTGGAAGTCCGGAGTTCAGATCACAGCCAAGGCTACGGTTACGCGTGACAGGCGTTGGCCAACAACCTACACGCGCTACAAGTCATACGACTGGAAGAAGAAGAGCAACAACGGCATCATCTATCCAACAGTTGTCGACTGGGTAATCAAGATCGGCTAAGGCCGAGTTCAAGTGGATGCGGGCTGCAGAAATGTGGCCCGCATTCGCTGTTTAACGGCTCGGGCGAAAGACTTGGCGCAACCAGGCAATCGAACCTGCGCTCCACAGCGCCCAAACGACCAGCAACGGCTGAAAGAACAGGCGGATTAGTCGTGCCTCATCGGTGTTGAGACCAAATGCATCGATGCCTTGAACATACTGATTGATGTTGCCGGCAAAGATTGCCACGAAGAACGTGGCAACCACGACACCTACTTGAGGCAGATACTTGGTCGCCGAAACGAGCGCTAGACCGAGCAGAATCTCTACTGCACCAGAGGCCAAAACAACGAAGTCAACGTCGAGCGGCAGCCACACCGGAACCTGTGCGCGAAAATCCGCTCGCCCGAAGGTGAGGTGTGAAATGCCGGCGAATATGAGAAACGCTGCGAGCAGCATCCGCGCTAATGTTTTGGCGACTCTCATCAAGGATTAGAGAGTCAGTGCGGGAATGATTGCGCCAGAGAAAACCTGCCAAGCGAGGATGCTCTTAGCCACGAGTGAGAGCGTGATGTAGGTGCGCTCCCCCTTGAGGTAGTTAGCCCACGAGCCGATCTGCTTGTACTGAAGAGCCTGGTTGATAGCGAAGGTGTTGAAGAAGATGAACAGTGAAACGATGATTCCGATTACGAAACCAGGAACCTCGGCTGCGCTCTCTGAGCCTGGCTGGAACGCTTGGACGGCGATTAGAACCCAAGGCACGATTCCGGTCATCGAACCGAAGATGAAAGGTAGGCCCTTGCCGTTGCCTGGGGTTTCGTACTTCTCTTGGAGAGCACCGAACATGATCATCGAGGCGTTGACCGCGAAGATTGCGACCAGAGCCGAGAAGTCTGAAATGCCCGTGAGCTGGGCGATTAGCCAAATCATGACTGACGAGCTGATCGAATACTCAACCCATCTGAAGTAGTTGTGGTTGCGCTCGAGCCCAGCGGCATAGCGCTTGAAGAACATTGGCGACGAGATTAGAAAGTGAAAGAATGCCGAGAGGGCCAAGAACGCGACAACGCCCAGGCCTAAGTTGACTTCCCATAGAACCACTTTCTCGGTTGGAAAGCCTGCCCCCGGAGGGCCGGTCATGTAGTCGACGGTGGCATCAAAGGTGACTTGGTTTTCGATTCGCGACAAGAAGTAACCAAATGCAACGGCCTGAAGCAGGTGCATGAACCCGGCAACGATGTTGTAAGTTCTCAACCGAGTGATTTGTTCGGCTGGAGTGCGTGTGGTTTTGGCCATTGTGAATCCCCTTTTGTTGGTTGGGGTCAGTCTATGCCTTTGTTACTTCTGTTTTGGCGCTTGAGCTGACGATTTACCCTCGGAGCTGGGTTTTTTAGTGGCGTAGGCGAACAAGGCCAAACCTGCAACCAGCGCACCCGCGCCTACGCCGTAGGCAACGACGTCGGCTGCGCGGTTAGAGTCGACGAATACACCAACGAAGACCACTGCGATGATTGCCACGACAACGCCGATGAGCTTTGACTTCAAATCATCGAGGTCGTTGATCTGAAGCCAGGTTGGTACCTCGATCCGGGTGTCCACAAAGAGTTCATAAAGACCAAAGCCAATGACCAACAGAACGGTGCCGAGCAAGATGGCGTCGACTGCGGTCAGAACATCCACGATTGTGACTTTGAGGTAGCTGCCCTTGAAGATTGAGTCAAAAACGACCATCAGAATCTCAATGGAACCTTGGACCATCAGCAGAAGGGCCCCGATCATCGAAGCAATGGCTGGCACGACGACCGCATAGCGGGTCATTCCGAGGATTTTTCTCATGTCTGCACTCTACCGAGCAAACTGCCTTAGTGAAAGAAACCCAGTCGGCGTTTGCAAGTGATTTTGGCTCTAGAAAGCAAGCGCCCTCGGTAGGAATCGAACCTACGACCAAGAGATTAGAAGGCTCTTGCTCTATCCACTGAGCTACGAGGGCATTGCGCTAAATAAACCTGGGCAGGAACAGTTTAATGCTCAGAGTTGTAGAAAACCGTGCCGATGAGAGATGCATTAGCTCTTTGGCGAGATTTGCTAGATTTTGTTTGTGCAAATCGAAACAGAACGCTTGATTCTGAGACCCATGAAGCAGAGCGACGCGGCTGACTTGTTTGAGTATCAATCGAATGCGGAAATCGTCAGGTACATACCCTGGCCTGAAGGCACCGAAGAAACTGTTCAGAAACATATCGACCGGACTCTAGCCGAAAGCGTTACCGCCCCAAAAGAAGAAGGCGAGTACTTGGTTCTTGTCTGGCAGCTGAAATCTACCGGGAAAGTAATAGGCCAATCCAACCTGAACATCGAATCAATAGAACATAGCTGCGCCGAAATCGGCTGGGTGACACATCAAGATTTTCATCGGCAAGGCTATGCTCGCGAAGCATCCGTGGCGGTTCTTACGTATGCATTTGAGACGTTAGGAATTCACCGAGTCAAGGCGGTCATGGATACTCGTGCTCCAGGCTCTGCAGCCGTGGCAGCGAGTTTGGGCATGCGCAGAGAAGCCGAGTTCAAAGAGGTCGAATTCTTCAAGGGTGAGTGGTGTGACATGTGGAACTACGCGATTCTCAAATCAGAGTTTGAACGTCGGTAACCTGCCCCTGTTTAACACAGATCGTTACTTGTTCAGGTAGTCCCAGTGCTTGGCGATCGCATCGATGAACGCCTGCGGCTGCTCTTCTTGAGGCAAGTGAGCCGAGTTGGCGATAGTTTCGAGCTTGGAACCCTTTATCTTGCTGTTGAGCACTGGCGCATCTGAAGCGGCAACCACCGTGTCGTATTCACCAGTGATCACCAGAGTTGGCAAGTCGAGGTCGGCCAGGTTGTCACGCAACGGGTTCTCGTTCGGGGCAATCCTGAAGTTATAGAAAGCCTGCTCCCAGCCCTTGATCTTTAGCGGAAGCCGGTATCCGTCATAAACCGCCTGGGTCAGCTGGCTCTTGTCGTAGTAGCTCTCTTCGAGCAGTGCGTTGCCAGAGCTAGCAATTTCAGCCACCAAAATCGGCCCAAGTCGCTGCATCTGAGGCAAGTGGAAGAACCATTCGAATGGCCCAGAACCGCCACCAGAAGTCAAGATGGCTGCGTCAAGAAGAACAAGCGACAGATTCGAGGATGCACGAGTGCGGGCATACTCACCAGCCAACGCTCCCCCGGCCGAGTGCCCCACGAGCACCACCTTGCGGTCGCTTGCGTACTTTGCAATCAAATCGTCGAGCAACAAAAAGTTGCCTTCGAGGCCGTAAGGGTTCTCGCCTTGCCACTCAGTTGGGCGCTCGGTGAGACCAAATGCAGGGCGGTCATAAGAAATAACGTCGCCGAAAGCGGCCAAAGGCTGCGAAACTTCACGCCAGCTGTATGTGCTCGCGCCAAAACCGTGCATCAGCACGATCAACGGTGGGGTGCAGCCGCAATCACCCGTGTATTCGGTTCGCGCGATGCGAACATCCAAGCCATTCAATTCAACAAACTCAGCGCCCGGCTCGGCCTGCGCCGGGGTCAATGAGCCAGATGACTCAAAGGGAATCAAAAAAGGAACGATTAGAAACGAGAGAACGCCTGCCAATAGCGCGCGCCACATTATTTTGCGAAACGTCTTCATGGATGCAGTGTAAACCTGCGCCGCGCGTTGATGCCCGATTACCGCCTGTGCAGTTCACATGAAACGTTCAGAAAGCTGCACTAACTTTGGCGGGTTGCGGAATAAAGGTGCCGAATCGGTGGCTTAAACACTGCGACTCATCTCGAAAGAAGCTCATGCACAAACTTGCCAAACTAAGCCTCGCAAACCGCTCAGTGGTTGCCCTTGCAACCGCCATCATCGCGGTTTTCGGCTTGGTCTCACTCGGTTCACTCAAACAAGAGTTGATTCCGTCGTTCGAGACCCCTCAGGCTGCAATCGTTACCACCTACGTGGGCGCATCGCCTGAAATTATCGATAAGCAGGTTAGCCAGCCGATCGAAGAGGCAGTTCGCAAGCTTGACGGCTTGGTTTCATCGACCTCGACCTCGCAGAACAACATTTCTGTCGTTCGTGTCGAGTTTGACTACGGCACCAAGTCAGCCGCTGTCACCGAAGACCTAAACGCTGCGCTCGCAACCCTCAAAGGCGTGCTTCCTGACGAAGCGGATGCGCAAATTCTGTCTGGCTCGTTCGACAGTGTGCCAATCATCGCCCTGGGTATCGCGTCTGACGACAACGAAGCGCTTGGCAAGATTTTGGCCGACGTGGCCACCCCAATTCTCTCTGGGGTTCCTGGAGTGCGTGAAGTTGCCGTGAGCGGCATCACCGAAAAGCGCGTGAACCTGGAGCTCAAGCAGAGCGTTCTGACTGCAAACGGACTAACTCAACAAAACATTGTGACCGCGTTGCAGTCGAACGGCTTTGTGATTCCGGCCGGCACTCTAACCGACGGAAGCGGAAACATTTCTGTTGAAGTTGGCACCACCGTTGAATCGCTAAAGGCCTTCAAAGACCTGCCTCTGATTTCGAGTAGCACTGGCTCGCTGTCGGGTCTGTTTGGTGGCGGCACAACGACTACCCCGAGCATCCCGGGTATGCCTTCGATTCCTAGCGTTCCTGCAGCTCCGAAGCCGACCTTGACTGTCTCGGATGTCGCAGACGTAACTTATGAGAATGCGCCGGTTGCCAGCATTGCCCGCGTAAACGGAAGCGAAGTTCTGACTATCGCAATCACCAAGACCCAAGATGGCAACACCGTTGCCGTTTCACACGGAGTGCAAGACAAGATTGCTGAGCTGAAAGAGAAGTTGGGCGATGTAACCATCACCACTATCTTCGACCAGGCTCCGTTTGTCGAGCAGTCACTTGAGAACCTAACCACCGAGGGCTTGCTGGGTCTAACCTTTGCGATTCTCATCATTCTGGTCTTCTTGCTTTCGTTCAGGTCGACCGCCGTTACGGCAATTTCGATTCCGACTTCGGTGCTCATCACCTTTATCGGTCTCTACGCTCTCGACTACTCACTCAACCTCTTCACACTGAGCGCTTTGACTATTGCGATTGGTCGTGTTGTGGATGACTCGATTGTGGTTATTGAGAACATCAACCGTCACCTCTCTTATGGTGAGCCGAAGAAGAAGGCCGTTCTAAACGCGGTAAAGGAAGTTTCTGGGGCAATCACCGCCGCAACAATCACCACTGTGGCCGTGTTCTTGCCAATCGCTTTGGTTGGCGGACTAGTTGGAGAGCTGTTCAGACCGTTCTCGTTCACCTTCGCCATCGCCCTATTGGCTTCGTTACTCGTATCGTTGACCATCGTTCCTGTTCTCGCTTACTGGTTCATGAAGGCTCCAAAGGCCCTTGCCAACGAGACCGACCCTGTTAAGGCTGCAAAGATCGCCGAAGAACTGCGGGAAGTTGAAGAAGCCAAGGAGCGTCGCTCATGGCTGCAACGCGGTTACCTTCCGATTCTCAAGTCGACTCAAAAGCACCCGGTCATCACCGTGGTTTCATCGTTCATGATTTTGGTGTTCACCTTTGGGCTCGTACCACTGCTGAAGACCGACTTCATCGGCGGTTCAGGCTCTGCAGGCTTCGTGGTCAACCAAGAACTCAAGCCGGGTGCAACCCTCAAGCAAGAATCTGAGGCTGCATCAAAGCTTGAAGACATCGTGCTCAAGATTGACGGCGTTGATGTTGTTCAGACCACAATCGGCTCGAGCGGCGATGGCCGTGTTGCCTTCGGTGCTGCTGCAGGTGGAATCACCATGCAGATCATCGTCGAAGATGGCTTCGACGTAACCGAGGTTCAAAATGCCGTAACCAAGGCTTCGGCTGGCAAGGAAGAGCTCGGAACCCTGAAGTTCGGCACCGGTGGTGGCGGATTCTCTGGCTCTAGCACCATCGACATCAAGCTCACTGCTAAAGATGACAAGGCTCTCGAGGTCGGCATTGCCGAAATCGAGAAGAGTATGAAGGGCATCGCTGGAGTTAGCGAGATTACCAACTCGCTAGCTTCGAAGGAGCGCACCCTAAAGGTGAAGGTTGACCGCATGGCAGCCGCCCGCCTGGGTCTAACCGAGGTTGCCGTTGGTGGTCTTGTGTCTTCTCAGATGCGCCCATCGAGCATCGGCAACCTAAATGTTGACGGTAACTCGACCCCGATTTACGTTGTGAAGACGAACATCCCTGACACCGTTTCAGAGGTTCGTGCGATTCGTATTCCAACCGCAAGCGGCACTGTGTCGCTTGACTCGATCGCCGACATTTACCTAACCAAGGTTCCGGTTTCGATCACCAGCGAAAAGGGCGACCGCACCGCAAAGGTGTCGCTAACCCCAGACAGCGACAACCTGGGAGCACTCGCGGCCGAGGTTGACAAGCGTCTAGGCGAGGCCAAGTTGCCGCTCGGTGTGACCGCATCTGTCGGTGGTGTAACCGCATCGCAGGCTGAATCTTTCGGTCAGTTGGGCCTAGCCCTTCTAGCTGCAATCGCGATCGTGTTCATCGTTATGGTGGCCACGTTCTCGAGCATCCGCCAGCCACTGGTTCTGCTGATCTCGATTCCGTTCGCTGCCACCGGTGCACTCGGCTTCTTGCTACTAACTGACACTCCACTGGGCGTTTCGGCACTTATCGGTATGTTGTTGCTGGTCGGCATCGTGGTCACCAACGCGATTGTGTTGATCGACCTGATCAACCAGTACCGCAAGCAGGGTCGCCCGATTCAAGACGCAATCATGGATGGCGCGCGCCAACGCTTGCGTCCGATTCTGATGACCGCGCTAGCGACCATCTTCGCGCTGACTCCGATGGCACTGGGTATTACCGGTGGTGGCGGATTCATCTCGCAGCCGCTAGCAATCGTGGTTATCGGTGGACTGTTCTCGTCGACCGTGCTGACCCTGGTTATTGTTCCAGTGCTCTACTGGCTCACCGAGGGTGGCAAAGAGCGCAAGGTTATCAAAACCGAGAAGCGTGCGGCTCGCAAGGCTGCAAAGGCCAGCAAAGCATCCGAGCAGGTGGCAACGGCCTAAGGGTCTGAGCTGGCTCGCTGTTCGGGCTAAAATTGGGAGGTCTCCGATAAGTGTCGGAGGCCTCCCCTAGTTTTTGGTGTGTGATTTCTATTTCTGAAAACCTCGTCTGGATCGACTGCGAGATGACCGGCCTCGACGCCGATAAAGACTGCCTTGTCGAGATCGCCGTGGTCATCACCGACTCCGAACTCAATGTGGTTGATGAGGGCATCGACCTCGTCATCAAGCCTCGCGAAGACTCGCTCGCTAACATGGGTGACTTCGTGCGAAACATGCACACCGAGTCTGGGCTTATCAACGAGTTTGAGAATGGCCTAGAACTAGAAGACGCCGAGCGTATTGTGCTCGAATACATTCAGCGCTTTGTGCCTGAGGCAAAGAACACCCCACTGGCCGGCAACACAATCGGCACCGACCGGTTATTCATTGCCAAGTACATGCCAAAAGTGGATGCTCACCTGCACTACCGCTCAATCGACGTTTCTTCGATCAAAGAGTTGAGCCGTCGCTGGTATCCGCGTGTTTACTTTCAAATGCCAAAGAAAGACGGAGGGCACCGCGCCCTCGCTGACATTCTTGATTCGATTCGTGAACTTCGCTACTACCGCGAGACAGTTTTTGTCGAAACGCCTGGGCCTTCATCGGCTGAAGCGCAGTTGGCAGCCGAAAAAGTCTCACAGGAGAAACCGAACTAACTGATAGACTCTAGAGGTTGCTTCGGCATCATGGTGGGTATAGCTCAGCTGGTAGAGCGCCTGGTTGTGGTCCAGGAAGTCGCGGGTTCAAGTCCCGTTACTCACCCCAAGAATTGAAAAACCCCGCAGATCTTTTGGTCGGCGGGGTTTTCACTTTTTTAGCGACTATTGAGCGTTGGCTCGCTCGATGAGCAGTTCACGAACTCGGGCAGCGTCTGCCTGCCCCTTCATGGCCTTCATCACTGCACCGATAACTGCACCCGCGGCCTGCATACGGCCTTCGCGAATGGCATCGATTACGTCAGGCTGAGTGGCCAAGGCTTCATCGATTGCAGCCAGCAGGGCACCGTCATCCGAGACGACTTCAAGCCCCTTAGCAGAGACGATCTCAGCTGGTGAACCTTCGCCGGCCAACACCGCGGCAAGAACCTCGCGACCGATACGGTCATTGATCTTGCCAGCCTCGACTAGCGATGCCAATTCGGCAATCTGAGTAGGCGTCACGTTTAGGTCAGCGACATCCTTCTCTTCGGAGTTGGCAACTCGAGCGACCTCACCGGTCCACCACTTGCGTGCAGCCTGAGGCTTCGCGCCCGCAGCCACGGTTTCTTCGATCTGGTCGAGAAGGCCGCTGTTCACAACATCCCTGAATTCAAGCTCGCTGAAGCCCCACTCCCCTGCCAAACGCTTGCGGCGGTCGGCCGGGTTCTCTGGTAGCGAAGCGCGAATCGACTCGATGAGTTCGTGCGATGGCTGAACCGGCACCAGGTCTGGCTCAGGAAAGTAGCGGTAGTCATCGGCGTCAGACTTTGGGCGACCACTGCTGGTGATGCCGCGGTCTTCGTGCCAGTGACGGGTCTCTTGAGTGATTGACCCACCAGCGGCAAGAATGTGCGCCTGGCGCTGAATCTCGTAGCGTACAGCGCGCTCGATTGAGCGAAGCGAGTTCACGTTCTTTGTCTCGGTGCGCGTGCCCAGCTTTTCGGCTCCGTGGCGACGCAGCGAAACGTTTGCGTCACAGCGGACGTTACCGCGCTCCATGCGAGCGTCAGAAACGCCAAGCGCTTTCACAATTTCACGGATGCTGCGCACGTACGCTGCCGCCAACTCAGGTGCCTCTGCGCCCGCGCCAAGCACCGGCTTCGTGACGATTTCGACCAGAGGAACACCGGCACGGTTGTAGTCAACCAGCGAATACTCGGCACCGTGGATGCGACCGGTGTTTCCACCGACGTGAGTCAGCTTGCCAGCATCCTCTTCCATGTGAGCTCGCTCGATGGCAACTGTGAAGACATTGCCGCTTGGAACCTCGATGTCGATGGTTCCTTCGAACGCAATCGGCTCGTCGTACTGCGAGGTCTGAAAGTTCTTCGCAAGGTCAGGGTAGAAGTAGTTCTTGCGCGAGAAGCGGCCGTTAGGCGCAATCGAGCATCCGAGTGAAAGACCGATGGCAATCGATGATTCGACCGCACGTCGGTTCACCGCTGGCAACGAACCTGGAAGGCCGATGCAGATTGGGCAAACGTTGGTGTTTGGCTCGTCACCGAAGTCGTTGCGGCAACCGCAGAACATCTTGGTCTTGGTATTCAACTCAACGTGAACCTCTAGACCGATGACAACTTCAAACTGCTCGAGCGCTTGCTCGTAGTTCATGAGTTCAGCTTTGGCCACGGTTATGCACCAACTTTCAACTCTGGAGCGAAATCAATCATTCGCTTGCCCCAAACCTCTTCGTGCCAAGCCTCGAGTGCTGCGCCAACTCGGTAGAGTCGGGCATCTTCGCGCGCCGGTGCAAGAATCTGCAGACCGCTCGGTAGGCCATCTTCGTCGGCTAGGCCGTTCGGAATCGACATGCCAGGAATGCCGGCCAGGTTGGCAGGGATGGTCGCGATGTCGTTTAGGTACATGGCCAGTGGGTCGTCGATCTTTTCGCCGAACTTGAACGCGGTGGTCGGAGCGGTTGGCGAAACCAACACGTCTGCCTTTGCGAAAGCAGTTGCTAGATCGCGCTGGATGAGCGTGCGAACCTTCTGCGCACTGCCGTAGTAAGCGTCGAAGTAACCGCTTGATAGGGCGTAGGTGCCCAGGATGATGCGTCGCTTTACCTCTGGGCCAAAGCCGGCCTCACGGGTAGCAGCCATCACACGTTCGATGGTTGGGTTGCCCTCGGGAGTGACGCGAAGACCGAAACGAACGCTGTCGAACTTGGCCAGGTTGCTCGAAGCTTCGGCCGGCAAGATCAGGTAGTACGCGGCGATGGCGTATTCAAACGACGGGCAGTCAACTTCAACGATTTCGGCACCATTCTTGGCCAGAAGCGCGAGGCTATCGTCGAATCGAGCCTTAACGCCGGGCTGAAAACCAGCTCCAGAGAGTTGCTTGATTACACCGATGCGCATTCCGGCAACCGAGCGGTTAGCAGCAGCTTCGGCCATTGAGCCAAGCGACTCTGGTAGCGAAGTGCTGTCGTGTGGGTCGTGGCCAGCAATTACGTCTTGTAGCAAAGCCGCATCGAGCACGTTACGGCTAACCGGGCCGATCTGGTCGAGCGACGAGGCAAGAGCAATCAAGCCGTAGCGCGAAACTGCGCCGTAGGTTGGCTTGGTGCCAACTGTTCCGGTAACTGCTCCAGGGAAGCGAATCGAACCACCGGTGTCGCTGCCGATGGCTAGCGGGGCGGTAAAACCTGCAACTGCCGACGATGAGCCACCGCCAGAACCACCAGGAATGCGGTCGGTGTCCCACGGGTTGCGGCTTGGGCCGTATGCCGAGAACTCTGTCGAAGAACCCATAGCGAATTCGTCCAGGTTGGTCTTGCCCAGAATCGGCATGAGCTCGTTGCGAAGCTTGGTGACGACTGTTGCGTCGTACTGCGGCACCCAACCCTCGAGAATTTTCGAACCGGCGGTTGTAGGAGCGTCGGTGGTGGTGAGGTTGTCCTTGACCGCGATTGGCAAACCCGCCAACTTCGGTAGCGACTCACCAGTGGCACGGCGACGGTCCACGTTGGCGGCAACCTTCAGCGCAGCATCCGCTGTGACATGCAGGTAAGAGTTTAGGGTGCCGTTTACCGCAGCGATGCGGTCTAGGTGCGCCTGAGTTACTTCAACCGACGAAACCTCGCCAGAAGCCATGAGCGAAACGAGTTCGGCGGCATTCTTTTTGATTAGTTCAGACATGGCCTACTCCTCGTCCAAAATGGCGGCGACGCGGAATCGGCCCTGATCGCTGTCGGCAGCGCCAGAAAGCGCCTGCTCTTGGGTAAGCGATGGCTCGACGATGTCTTCGCGAAACACGTTTGCCATTGGAATCGGGTGGCTAGTGGCCGGCACATCGCCCTGAACGGCCTTGTTTACCGTGGCGACCGAGTCGACAATCACGGCCAACTGGGCCGCAAGGCGTTCGGCCTCTTCATCGGTGACTTGGATGCGCGCCAAACTGGCCAAGTGGCGCACCAGGTCGGGGGTAAGTTCAGACATAAATGGCTTTCGAGTTGATGCGAGCGGGGCTTGTCTCAAGTCTACCGAAGCCCGTTTGCCTGAAGGCGACATAAGCCTGTTCCAATGTTCTCTAATAGGTATAAACTCGTAAGTCGGCAACAAACAGCCACTTAGGCTGTGGTTTTGGGTGTCTAAGCCCACGCAATTCAAGCCTGCTAGGAGTTTTAGAGCGATGGATATTGAGGACTTCTCAACAGAAATGCGCGGTTACAAAAAAGACGAGGTTGACCGCGTCTTGGGTGAACTGCGCGCTGAGCTTGAGCACGTTCGCGAATACAACTTCAACGCCGCCTCAGAACTCGACACCCTTCGCGCCGAAGTTGCTGCGCTAAAGAAGAAGAAAGATTCAGCTCCGGGCTACGCCGAACTCGGTGCCCAGTTTGAGCAAACACTTCGACTAGCAGAAGAACAAGCCAAGAAAATGGCCACGGATGCTGCGCAAGATGCCATCCGCGTTCGAGAAACAGCCAAGGCCGAGACCGAACAACTCGCCCGCAAGGCTCAGCAAAAAGCTGACTCAATCATTGCCGAAGCTGAAGCAAAACTTGCCGAGGCAAAGATTCAAGCCGAAAGCCTCAGTTCTGAAATTCTTCAAAATGCCAAGTCTAAAGAGTCAGAGGCCGGCGAGAAGATCGCCACAGCCGCTCGTGAGGCCTCAGCTATCAAGTCTGAAAGCGAGCGTTACGCCGCCGAACTTCGCGCACAGGTTCACCGTGAGACCGAAGAAGCCCGTGCCCTCGCTACCGAACTTGCTCAGCGCACCGCCCAGGCACGTGTAGAGCTTGAAGCGGAGCTAAAAACCCGTCGCGACGAGACTGAGCAAGAAGCGCTGACTCTTTACCAGAGGGCCGTAGCCCAGGCCCAAGAGACCACCGACGAAGCACAGCGCAACTTTGCTGAAGCTTCAGCTCGAGCCACCGAGATTTTGAGCGAAGCCGACAGGCTCAACCGCGAAGCAAACCAAAACGCTGCAGCGATGTCTGATGAGGCAACTCGAACCGCAACCAACACGATCAACCAGGCCCGCCGACGCGCAGAGGCTCTAACCAAAAAGGCTGAGTCGATCGCAAATCACGCCATCAAGGAATCTGAAGATCGCCTAGTGCGCATGCGTGCCGAGCGTATCGAAATCGATGAGTTCTTGAACCAGCTGCGCAACCTAATGTCTACCGAGGCCATGGTCGCCGACGCAGAAAACGCTGCTCAGACCGACGACTAGTCTTTGGGTTTACTAAAGCCTCTGCTTAAACGCTGCTTCGTCAATCACTTCAACGCCAAGCGCCTCCGCCTTTGCCAACTTTGAGCCGGCCGAGGCCCCTGCGACAACAAACGCTGTGTTTTTCGACACGCTCGATGCGGCCTTACCACCACGCTCAACAATCGCCTCTTCAGCCTGCTCGCGAGTGAACTCCAGAAGGGTTCCAGTGACTACGATGCTCAAGCCCTTGAAGGGGCCATCATTGCCGGCTGCGGCTCCCGGACCAGGGTGACCCGCGATAGAAAGTTGAACACCCGCAGCAGCCCAGCTGGTGAGAATGTCGCGGTGCCACTCAACTTGGTACCACTCGATGATGCTGTCGGCGAGAGTTGGTCCGACGCCATCGACAGCCGCCAACTCTGCAGCGGTGGCAGTGAAAATGTTTTCGAGTGATCCAAAATGCGCGCTCAGGCTACGCGCCGCCACTGGACCAACGTGTCGAATCGACAACGCAACCAAGAAGCGCCAGAGGGGTCTGGTTTTCACCTCGTCGAGATTGCGAATCAACTTGAGAGCTACCTCGGCCGGTGAGCCGTCTTTCTTTCTGAAGAAATCG
Organism: Rhodoluna sp.; assembly: GCA_044348705.1. Lineage (GTDB taxonomy): Bacteria > Actinomycetota > Actinomycetes > Actinomycetales > Microbacteriaceae > Rhodoluna. Next base: position 45,081 of record JBIKSH010000005.1, read on the forward strand.
ACCACCTTTGGGTTTCCATCACCGTCAAGTTTTGGTAACCCTGTGTCTGCATCTAAGACGAGTGACTTGATAGGTAGCAAATCTTCGAGCGTGAGGTCAAAGAGGTCGGCTTCGCTCTGCACAGGTGCAACAGCCGGCTCCAGCGGTTGCGTTAGTGCCACGGCTGCAACATAACCGAGCGCTTCGATGTCGAGCACCCCGCGGCTGCCGAGATAGGCGACGCGTTCGCGAAGTTGAGCCCTGCATCCTTGCGAATTTAGGCAACGAAGGTCGACGTCACCTTCGGATGCCGGCTGCAAAGGACTACCGCATTCTGGGCATGTGCTCGGCATGACAAACTCACGCTCACTGCCGTCACGAAGCTCGACAACTGGTCCGAGAATCTCGGGAATCACATCACCGGCTTTACGAAGCACCACGGTGTCGCCGAGCAAAACTCCCTTGGCCTTCACAACGTCTTGGTTGTGCAAGGTGGCGAACTCGACAACGCTGCCGGCAACCTTGATCGGCTCGAGAACGGCATACGGCGTGGCACGACCAGTGCGGCCGATGCCGATTCGAATGTCGAGCAACTTGGTGTTGACCTGCTCAGGTGGGTATTTGTATGCAATCGCCCAGCGCGGAGCGCGCGATGTGTAGCCCAGCTCAGACTGCTCAGACAGCGAATCAACCTTGACTACCACGCCATCGATTTCGTGCTCAAGCTTGTGGCGCTGCTCGCCGAACTTGGCGATGTAGGCCTGAACCTCGGATGCACTGCCCAACACCTCGAAACGGCTCGACACCGGCAGCCCCCAGCCGGCCAAAATACCGTAAAGCTCACTCTGGTTGGATACCGGGGCCTGGCCCCAAGCACCAACACCGTGCACCAGCATGCGCAGCGGCCTGGTCGCCGTGACCGAAGGGTCTTTTTGTCGAAGCGAACCCGAGGCCGAGTTGCGAGGGTTGGCAAACGGTGCCTTGCCGTCGGCGAGAAGCGATTCGTTAAGCTTCGCGAAGTCTTCGAGCCCGAAGAAAATTTCACCGCGTACTTCGACGACCTCTGGCCATCCGGCACCCTCGAGTCGGCGCGGAATGCTCTTGATGGTTAGAACGTTTGCCGTGACATCCTCGCCAACAACGCCATCGCCACGCGTGGCGGCAGAGACGAGAACTCCGCGTTCGTAGCGCAGGTTGATCGCCAGGCCGTCGATCTTCAGTTCACAAAGAAATCGAGTTGCGCCGGTTTTTCCTATCCAGGCATCAAGTTCTTCGGCAGAGAATGCGTTGTCAAGGCTCATCATGCGCTCGAGGTGTTCAATCGGCGCAAAAGCGACGTTTGCCGAACCGCCAACGGTTTGAGTTGGGCTATCGCCGGTAATCAAATCGGGGTTCTCGCGCTCTAAACGCTCAAGTTCGAGCATCAACGCGTCATATTCGGCATCGCTGATGAGAACGGTATTGCCTTCGTAATAGGCGCGACGGTGGGCGTTGATTTGGTCGACGAGCTCGTTCACTCTTCGAGCGGCGGCTTCGTGAAGCAGATCGCCCACGACTAGGCCTCGACGTCGGCGAGAGCGCTCACCGTGCGGTCGATTGTGGTTTGCCCAAGAACTCGAGTGCCCACATACAGAACGGCGGTCTGCCCGGGTGAGACGCCAATCAGTGGCTCGTGCAACTTCATAATCAGCTCTCCGTCTTGCACAGCGGCCTTGCACGGCACTGCCTCACCGTGAGCTCGAACCTGCACGTGTGCTTCAAACCACTCGGATGGTTCGGCCGGAGCCGCGCCACACCAGGTGTATCTCGACCCGCCCAGTTCGGCGATCGCCAAAGCCTCTTGGGGCCCGACAACTACGGTGTTGGTCTTTGGTCGAATCTCTAGAACGTAACGCGGTTTGCCATCAGCTGCGGGTCTGCCAATGTTCAATCCTTTGCGCTGGCCGACGGTAAAACCGTGAGCACCTTCGTGAGCGCCGAGCACATTGCCAGAGCGATCAACAATCTGGCCGGTTTCTTTACCGAGCTTGTCTGCAATCCAGTCTTGAGTGTCACCCTCTGGAATGAAGCAAATGTCATAGGAGTCAGGCTTTTGGGCAACGGCTAGTCCGCGCTGCTCTGCCTCGGCGCGCACCAAGGTCTTCGAAGCCATCGCGCCTAGTGGAAACATCGAGTGCTTTAACTGCTCATCGGTGAGCACACCTAGAACATAAGACTGATCTTTAGCCATGGCGGCGCTGCGGTGCAGTTCTAGGCCCTCAGGGCCATCAACTAGAGAGGCGTAGTGGCCGGTGCAAACGGCATCGAAGCCTAGTGCGAGAGCCTTTTCGAGCAGGGCAGCGAACTTGATTCGTTCATTGCAACGCATGCAGGGGTTCGGCGTGCGACCAGCCTGATATTCGGCGATGAAATCGTCGACTACATCGAGCTTGAACCGCTCGCTGAAGTCCCAAACGTAATAAGGAATGCCGAGAATGTTGGCGGCACGTTGGGCATCCATGCTGTCTTCGATGGTGCAGCATCCGCGTGAACCCGTGCGAAGCGTGCCAGGCATGCGTGACAGGGCTAGGTGAACACCAACGACTTCGTGACCAGCCTCAACGGCGCGTGCGGCGGCAACGGCGCTATCGACGCCACCTGACATTGCTGCTAAAACCTTCACCCTTCAATCCTACGAAGTGGTGTAGCCAGCCTTGCGCGCTCCGGCATGTGCCGCCGGTAGCGCGTCTAGAAATTTTTGAACGTCTTCGACGGTGTTTGATGATCCAAGAGTCACGCGGATGCACCCAGAGGCCTCTGCCTCGTCGCGCCCCATGGTCAGCAGAACGTGCGATGCTGCCGTTACGCCAGCCTGACAGGCCGAACCGTTCGAGACACATACGCCCGCTTGGTCGAGCAAAAAGAGCAGCGAATCGCCCGAGCATCCGGGAAAAGTGAAGTGAGCGTTATCAGGAAGCCCTGGCGCTTCTCCCCTGCTGAACCGAGCATCTGGCACAAGTTGCATTACGCCACGGATGACCTGATCGCGAAGTTCGCTGGTGTGCGAGGCGTGCTGCTCAAGATTTGCCACGGCCATCGATACGGCCAGAGAAAAAGCCTTCGCGCCAGCAGCGTTCATGGTTCCCGAACGCATGGCGCGTTCTTGACCGCCACCGTGCACGAGCGAGGTGAGTTTGACCGAGCGGGCTACCACCAGAGCGCCCACGCCGACCGGTCCGCCAACCTTGTGGGCGGTAACTGCCATGGCAGCCAAGCCGGAGTCAGCAAAACTGATCGGAATGTGCCCCAAGGCAGCAACAGCGTCTGAATGAACCGGAATGTCGAAACGCTTTGCTAGCTCTGTCACTTTGCTGATTGGTGTGATGACGCCGGTTTCGTTGTTTGCCCACATGAGGCTGATTAGCGCCACCTCGTCGGAACGCTCATCTAGAAACTCCTCGAGCCACCCGAGGTTGACTACACCGAACTCATCAACCGGAATCCAGATTGCCTCGGCACCCTGCTCGCGCTCGAGCCACTCGATTGGGTCAATAACCGCGTGGTGTTCGGTGTATGCGCTCAGAATGATGTTGCGGCGCGCATCCTTGCGGTTTTGCGCCCAAAAAAGACCTTTGATGGCGAGATTGTCAGCCTCGGTGCCTCCGGCCGTAAAAATGATTTCGTTGCGATTGCAATCGATAGCTTTGGCGATTTCTTCACGAGCCTCTTCGAGCGCCTTACGTGAAGTCTGACCTGCTGTGTGAACCGACGATGGATTGCCCAAAACGGTTAGGTAGTCGGTGTAGCGCTGCAACACCTCTGGCCGAATCGGTGAGGTGGCTGCGTGGTCAAGGTAGACAACCATGGTCTTTAGCCTAGCCATTACGCCTTTGCGCCGTTGGCCACAGGTAAACTTTGAAAGTTATTTGCCGCACTTGAAAAATCAGGAATCACATGCCCGAAAGCAACACCAGCACTTCAACGCTCGGTGTGACCCTGCATGATGGCAAAGGAACCATTCGCGTTTATTCGGCCAGCGCGACATCTATCGAATTCTTAGTTTTGAACCCCGACGATTCGAGCGAGGTGCAGACCCGTCTGACCTTGAAAAGAACCGAAGCGGATGTCTGGGAAGCAACCTCGCCCGCTATCGCACCTGGTGTTCACTACGCACTTCGAGCATCTGGCCCAGACGGCGCGCGCCACGGCTTCAACAACAAGATCAACCTCATCGACCCTTACGCCCGCGGCGTGGTTCGGGAATCGGCCAGAGATTTTCACAATGTTGTGATCGACGGGTCTTTCGACTGGCAGGGTGTTGAAAAGCCGAACACTCCGATGTCGCAAACCATCATCTATGAGGCGCACGCCCGCGGCTTGACCCGTGGAAACACTGATTTGCCGGACGACATTCGCGGAACCTATGCTGCGCTCGCGCATCCGAGCACTATCGAACATCTAAAGCGAATCGGAATAACCGCCGTAGAGCTTTTGCCGGTGCAGATGTTTATTTCAGAACCTCGCCTGATGAACATGGGCCTCATCAACTACTGGGGCTACAACACCATCAACTTCTTCACCCCGCACCACCGCTATGCGTCGCCCGCCGCGATCGAGGCAGGGCCTGAAGCGATCGTCACCGAGTTCAAGACCGCCGTTCGAGAGCTGCACCGAGCCGGCATCGAAGTGATTCTCGATGTGGTTTACAACCACACCGCCGAAGGTGGCGCGCGCGGCTTGACCTACTCGTTTAGAGGCCTAGATAACTCGTCTTATTACCGACAAGACGACGCGGGCAACTACCACGACACCACCGGATGCGGAAACTCGATGGATTTCTCAAATCCACGCGTTGTCGAACTGGTGATGGATTCGCTGCGCTACTGGACCACCGAGATGCAGATCGACGGCTACCGTTTCGACCTGGCGACCACACTTGCCCGCGATGGATCAAACCAGTACGACCCGAACCACCCGATGCTTGCCGCGATGGCAAACGAACCAGTTCTCAGCGAGACCAAACTAATCGTTGAGCCTTGGGACGTCGGCCTCGGTGGCTGGCAGACCGGCAACTTTCCAGACCGTTTCAACGAATGGAATGACAGCTACCGCGACTCGGTGCGTCGTTTCTGGCTGGCCGACTTAGCCGCGAAGCAAAACTCGGGGCATTTCAACAGTGGCGTCGCCGATCTGGCCACCCGTCTGGCTGGCTCTCGAGACATTGTCGATGGAGCGAACGGGCCGCTCGGGTCAGTGAATTTTGTGACCGCTCACGACGGTTTCTGCCTTCACGACCTGGTTTCTTACAACGTGAAACACAACCAGGTAAACGGCGAAGGAAACCGCGACGGCAACAACAACAACTATTCATACAACCACGGAGCCGAGGGCGAGGTTTCTGACCTTGGCATCAACGCGCTGCGACGCCGTTCGGTGCGAAATATGCTCGGAACCCTATTGTTTTCAGCCGGCGTGCCGATGTTTACTGCAGGCGACGAACGTGCCAAGACTCAATCTGGAAACAACAACGCCTATTGCCAAGACACCGCTCTCTCTTGGGTCAACTGGAGTCTGACCGACGCCCAGAAGAACCTCGAAAACAACTTCGCCTATCTCACCCAGCTGCGTCGTGAAAATGCCTCGCTTCGCCAAACGAACTTTGGCAACTTTGAAACCGCGACACCAGAGAGCGATTTGGTGCGGTGGTATTCAGAGCACGGCGAAATTCTCACCGAACAGCAATGGCACGACGCCCAGCAGCGAACACTCGTTCGCCAAGTGCGCCATGTCGACGAAAACGGTGCGAAGAACGAAACTCTGACTGTGCTGCACGGTAATGACGATGCGATTTCGCTCACCCTTCCCCCAACTCCTGGTCACTGGGAGTTGATTTGGGACAGCACCCACGAAACCCCGCCGGTGAAGTTCTCGAAGCACAAGTCGCACTCGAAACTGCTAGTTGGCCCCACATCCATGCTGGTCTTTAGGGCCGAATAGGCGAATAGCCGCCGAATAATCGCTAAGTTTGGTTTATGACCAGCGAGATTTCTTATCGTCACAACAGCCCGATTGGCCGCTTGCCGATTTTGAAAGTCGAGCCAACCGTTGAAGCCGGTCGCTGGGCAGCCAAGGCCTTTGTTGGCGAAGTCATTCCATTTTCTGCCGTTTCATTTCGCGAGGGCCACGACGCCCTTGGAGTTGAACTGCTACTAACTAACCCAAAAGGTGATCTTTCAATCACTCGGATGCACGCTGGAGCAGCCGGAACAGATAGTTGGCACACCGCCGTTCAACTCGAAGAACAGGGTGTTTGGAAGTTTCAGATTCGCTCATTCTCAGACGAGTACGAAACCTGGCACCACAACACCGAGGTAAAGCTAGCTGCCGGTGTCGATGAAGAGCTCATGATGCTCGAGGGTGTTGCCCTGTTCACCGGGGCCGCTGCCGAGAAAGATCGCAAAAAGGCCAACGCAAAAGAACTAGTTCAGGCAGCTGAAGTTTTGGCAGACCAGAGCCACAGCCCCTCGGCCCGTTTCGCTGCTGCGCTGAACGTGAAGCTGCTCAAGGCGATTGCAGAGCATCCGGTTAGATCACTCGAGACTCTGAGCGAAACCTACGAAATCAACTGTGAGCGCACCCTCGCCGGCGCTGGTGCTTGGTATGAATTCTTTCCGCGCAGCGAAGGTGCAAAGTTCGACAGCAAGACCAAAACTTGGAAATCTGGCACTTTCAAAACCGCTACTAAGTCACTTTCTCGCGTCGCCGAAATGGGCTTCGACGTGCTCTATATGCCGCCGGTGCATCCGATTGGTGAAGCGTTCAGAAAAGGCCCGAACAATTCGCTAAACGCTGTTGGGCAAGACCCTGGCTCACCTTGGGCGATTGGTTCAACCGCTGGCGGTCACGACACCATTCACCCAGACCTTGGCACCGAAAAAGACTTTGCGGCGTTCGTGAAGGCTGCAGGCGAGTTGGGTATTGAGGTCGCAATGGACCTGGCCGTTCAGGCCAGCCCCGACCATCCGTGGGTTCAAACCAACCCGGAGTGGTTCACCACTCGCGCCGATGGGTCGATTGCCTACGCCGAGAACCCACCGAAGAAGTATCAAGACATTTATCCGGTGAACTTTGACAACGACCGCGAGGGCATCTACCTAGAGATTCTGCGAGTGGTCAAACACTGGATTTCGCTCGGTGTAAAGATTTTCAGAGTCGACAACCCGCACACCAAGCCGGTTAACTTTTGGGAATGGCTCATAGCCGAAGTCAACGCCGACCACCCAGACGTGATCTTCTTGGCCGAGGCGTTCACTCGCCCAGCGATGATGCACACGCTCGGCAAGGTTGGCTTTCAACAGAGCTACACCTATTTCACTTGGCGAAACACCCCGAGCGACCTGCGCGACTACTTGCTTGAGCTTTCGCGCGAAACGGCGGCCTTCTTCAGGCCGAATTTCTGGGTTAGCACTCCAGACATTCTTACCCAGTATCTGCAGTATGGTGGTCGCCCCGGCCACAAGATTCGTGCTGCGCTGGCAGCTACCGCTTCTCCTTCTTGGGGCCTCTATTCCGGGTATGAGCTTGTCGAGTCGGTTGCCCGCCCTGGGGCTGAAGAGCACATCGACTCTGAGAAGTACGAATACAAAGTGCGCGACTGGGATGCTGCAGAGCAAAGTGGCCGTTCAATCGCGTCTTACGTGGCCAAACTTAACCACATTCGTCGAGACCACCCGAGCCTCGGGCAGCTTCGCAACATCGAGTTTCACCACAGCGACGACGGTGCATTCCTAGTTTTCTCGAAGCACATCAGCGCAGAGCACAGCTTCACGGGAGATTCCGACACCATCATCGTGGTCGTGAACACCGACCCTCATGCCGTGCGTGAAACTACCGTGCGTCTTGACCTAACCAAACTTGGTTTGCCGGCCGAAGCCAACTTTGAGGTGCAAGATTTGATCACCGGAGAGCGATACCACTGGGGCTCAAATAATTTTGTTCGCCTCGACGCCTTTGATGAACCCGCTCACATTCTTCATTTGGTCAGAACGAAGAAGAAGTAGATGGCCAAGCGCACTCCCCTCCTACCGGCAATTAGTGAGTTCGAGCGCGACCGAGTCTCGAACGGCAGTCACCACGACCCGCATGCGACATTGGGAGCGCATCCGGTAGCAACCGGTGGTTGGGTGATTCGCGCGCTCCGCCCGATGGCCAAATCGGTGAGCGTGGTTTTTAAAAACGGTAAAGAACTAGAACTTAATCACGTTTGGAACGGCATCTGGGATGGCTTCGTTGATGCGAAGTCAGCCCCCGACTACCGAATCAAAACAACCTATGCTCAAGACGGCAAGACCACCGAGTGGCTAGCCGACGACCCATACCGCCACCTGCCAACCATCGGCGAGCTTGACCTGCACCTAGTTGCCGAGGGGCGCCACGAAGAACTCTGGAACGCACTCGGCTCACACGTGCTCTCGATCAAGGGCGACATGGGAATCAGCCGTGGAACATCGTTCAAGGTCTGGGCTCCGAACGCCGAAGCCGTGCGAGTGGTGGGTGACTTCAACCACTGGAGTGGAGTTGCTCACTCAATGCGAGTTATGGGCGGCACGGGCGTGTGGGAGTTGTTCATTCCAGGCATCGAAGCCGGCAGCGCATACAAGTACGAAATTTTGACCAAGCAGGGTCACTGGATCAAGAAGATTGACCCGATGGCGAGAGCCACCGAGGTGCCGCCAGACACCGCATCGATTGTCACCGAGTCGACTCACAGTTGGAAAGACAAAACGTGGATGTTGGCGCGAACCAAGCGCGACGCGTTGAGCTCACCGATGAGTATTTACGAACTGCACGCCGGTTCGTGGAAGCACGCGATGAACTACCGAGAACTTGCCGACGAACTGATTCCTTATGTGCAGAAACTTGGCTTTACCCACGTCGAATTCATGCCGCTCGCCGAACACCCTTATGGGCCATCCTGGGGCTACCAGGTGACCGGCTACTACGCCCCAACCTCGCGGTTCGGCAGCCCTGATGACCTTCGCTACCTGATCGACAAGCTTCACCAGGCCGGCATCGGCGTGATTCTCGACTGGGTACCAGCGCACTTTCCGAAAGATGACTGGGCCCTGGCGCGTTTCGACGGGCAAGCGCTCTATGAGCATGCCGACCCGAGACGCGGCGAACACCCTGACTGGGGAACCTACATTTTTGACTTCGGCCGAACCGAAGTTCGCAACTTCTTGGTTGCCAACGCGCTCTACTGGCTCGAAGAGTTCCACATCGACGGCCTGCGAGTCGACGCCGTGGCTTCGATGCTCTACCTCGACTACTCGCGCGAAAACGGTGAATGGCTGCCGAACGAGTTCGGCGGGCGCGAAAACCTAGACGCCATTCGCTTCATGCAAGAAACCAACGCAACTGCCTATCGTCGCAACCCCGGCATCATGATGATCGCCGAAGAATCGACCTCGTGGGGAGGTGTATCGGCACCAACCGACGGCGGTGGGCTCGGTTTCGGGTTCAAGTGGAACATGGGGTGGATGAACGACACCCTCAAGTACGTCGAGAGAGACCCGATGTACCGCAAGCACCACCACGGCGAGCTCACCTTCTCGATGCTCTACGCGTACAACGAGAAATTCGTTCTTCCAATCAGTCACGACGAGGTTGTGCACGGCAAGGGTTCACTTCTCGCCAAGATGCCGGGCGACCGCTGGCAGCAGCTTGCAAACGTTCGCGCCTACCTGGCCTACATGTGGGCGCATCCGGGTAAACAACTTTTGTTCATGGGAAGCGAATTCGGCCAGCCATCCGAGTGGAATCAAGAGCGCGGTTTGGACTGGTGGATTCTCGAGCAGCCAACCCACCAAGCTCTGCAGTCGATGGTTTCGACCCTGAACCGGGTTTACGTAGACAATGCCGCCTTCTGGCAACTGGACCACGACCCAGCCGGTTTTGTCTGGATCGACGGCGGCAACGCCGACGCAAATTTGCTGAGCTTTTTGCGCGTCGACAAGTCGGGTAACCAGATTGCCTGCGTGATCAACTTTGCCGGGCAGCCGCACCACAATTTCACCCTCGGGCTACCTCGATCGGGCAAGTGGAATGAGATTTTGAACACGGATGCCACGGAATATGGTGGCTCGGGCGTCGGAAACTTTGGGTCGGTTGAGGCATCAGGCCCCGGCTCACATGGTCAGCCATACTCAGCGACCATCAGCGTGCCTCCCCTAGCCGCTGTTTGGTTCAAGCCGGCTCGCTAGTAGAGCAGTGTAGCCAGTCGTCGCCTTGCGGCGGCAAGGTCTGCGTTGGCAGGGTCGATCACCGCAAACAATTCGACGATGTGCTTTCTGATCGTCTCTCGGTCGTCGAAGCGCTGCTCAAAAGCATCGAGCAAGGCATCGAAAGCAACCTTGACGCTCGATGTTGAAACTTGGATGTCGGCCCAAGCGAGCAATTCGTCGAGACCCGTTGGCGGCTGGTCTGAAACCTTTTCGAAATCTGCGTCGGCGGTGCGCTTTAGTAACTTCACCTGTGCCAAGCCAGCCATTGCTAGGTCGTCTCTCGGGTTTTCGCGAAGCGCCTGCTCATAAACGTCAATCGCACCGTCGTAATCTTCGGTTTCGATAAGCTCGAACGCCTTCTGATGAAGAGGGGGCAACTGAACCTCGACTTCTTCGGCCGACACCTCGGCCTGACCGGTTACCCCGTTTTCACTTGCAACCTCAAGAACGCGAGCAAAGATTTGCTCGATAACCTCAGCAGACTGCTCACCTTCGAACAATGGAACAGGCTGACCCTTAACCACGGCCACCACCGTGGGAGCTCCCTTGATACCGAAAGCCTGACCAACCCGTTGTTCGATTTGCGCATCGATTCGAGCGAGCACGAGTCGACCATCCAAGTTCTCGACGGCAGCGCGCAGACGATCACTGATTTCCATGGCGCGAACCGAGTCGGCGTGAAACTCGAGAATCACCGGCACCGATGCCGATAGGTCGAGAACGGCCTTTAGGGTTTGTTCGGTGCAGTTTTGCACGAGAGCCGCGACAGCGATGCGCGAGGTCGACTGGGCCGATGTCGCCGCTGGGGTTGCGCTTGCGTCAGGCCCCTTCTTGAGCGAAGAGAGATCGTATGCACCGCTGAGCGAAGACATTAAAGACCCTTCACAGAGAGCAGACCCTGGGTAACACCGAGAAGCGTGGTTTTCTCATCTGCAGACAGCGGTGGCACATAGAAAATCATCATGTTGCCGTAGGTGCTTCGAACACCCTTGACCGAACCAGCTGAACCGAGCAAGATTTTCTCGTTACCAGAGACCGTTACACCAGAGCCGACCTTGATCGGCTTGATCGTGTAATCGTCTTTCATGTAAACCGCGACGAGAGCACCGCCCGAAGCGGTAGAGAGTGAAAGAACCTTCGACGAGCCAAGATAGTGCCTGAACTTGATTTTGGCCTTGGTGAGCTTTTGAACTTGAGCCTTCTCTAGAGCCGAAACGTCGGCGTAGTACTTGTCGTTCTCTAGGTCGAAGAGCTCGTAAAACTCGCTGAGAGTTCCCTTGTCGATAACATCGCCGTAGGTTGGGGGCAGCTCACGAGGAACGACCTTAAGGTAGGCAGAGTCAGATGCCACCGGAATGGCTCCGGCGTCGGCTGCTGCTACCGGCGGCAGAGCGGCTCCTGGAACCAGCGAAATTACGAAACTCACCTTGTATTGCGATCTCGGCGAGCTTTGCGACATGATCAGCATCTGCGGCAGGTTGGTGTCTTCGGCGTCAGTGACAACCATGAGCGTTCTCGGCCAGATGGTCGAAGATGCCGGGAGTGACCAGGTGACACGCTCTTCGATGATCGGCAAGGCCTCATTCTTGGTCGATTTAGACATCAAGTAGTAGTAAGTCGTGCGCATTTGCTGGGCGGCACCCTCGAAGCGAGTCAGCAACATCGACTTGTCGGTTGCACCATCGGCTTTTTTAGCCCACATGGCTACGTTCGAGACGATTTTTTGAATCTGAGATTCGATCAACACGGGTGGATCAGCGATGACATCAGAGGATGACGACGGAGTCGGATCGCTCGGTGCAGCTGCGGGCGCGCATCCGCTTAGTAGACCAAGCACTAGTAGTCCACTCGTGGCGACCGACACCTTTCGGGCAACGCGTCTACCACGGCGTGGAATTTCAAGGTTCGACTTGCGACCGCGGGTTTTTGGGCCCTGAGGCGCTTTTGGCACACGACGTTGCGGTCGGCGGCGCTTGCGCTCTTCTGACACTGAGAAAAGGTTTATGACCAGAGCGGCAGCCAACAAGACACCCGCAACGATGAGGTTGATGTTTGAAGGTGTTAGGTCATAGGCGATTGGCCATGAAACCGTCACCTTGCCTGGAGATGCAGACAAACCGTCGGTTGCGATCAAGACCGCTGCGTCGTGTTCGTTGGTGACCGCAAGTTCGGCTTGTTGCTTGCCATTGGCTTCATCACGCCAAAGGTCGCTTCCGCGTGGCGATAGCGCAAGGTCCAATCCGAAGTTCGAAACCGGTTCGAGCTCTAAGCTCTCGGCGTCTTTAACCTGGATGCTGGTGAACGAAGAGTCGGCGATCCAAGCGCGGATGTCTGACTCACGTGCACTCGAAACAAAAGTTTTTTCGTCGCCGAAGACGGTGACAGTTGGGTTGCCCGGATAAGTCGAGAGAGTCTCGTGGTCAATAATCGCAAAATGGTTCTCGGCGTCGTATTCGAGGCTCAAAACATTAGCCGGAGGCGGCGCCCAAATCGTGCGCTGCGCAACGCCCACTAGGGCAAGCGACAGAGACAAGACAAAGAGTCCTATCGCTGCAAATAGTTTCACGCTTATCCAATCGGGCTAGACTTGGGCTTGACAACAAGCCCCTTCAAGTCTACCCAAGGGGTCTAGGAGCGAGTATCTTGGCAGCTGAAGAAGCCGAATTTGCAACCGTGATGCGCGGCTACGACCGCGACGCGGTTGACGATGCGCTGCGTGACCTGCGACGCCAGTTGCTTCAGCTTTCTAACCAAAATGCTCAGCTTGCCACCGAACTTCGAACGGCTAATGAATCGTCGTCGCGTTTTGAACGCGAACTCAAAGAAACCGTTGCGCCAACCTACGCAACCGTCGGCGCCAGAGCTGCACTCATTTTGAGCACTGCCGAAGACCAGGCGAACCGAATTGTTGCCGAGGCAGAGACCGAACGCCGAAGGCTGCTCGAAGAGGTCGACAGCGAACTCGAAACGCTTCGTGCCGAAGCCCGCGAGTATTACGACTCGGTCGTTGCAGAGGCAAGCAGACGTGCTGAACGCCTCTCGGCCGCAGCCAAGGCAGACTACGATGCTCTGGTCGAACAGGCTAGAACCGAGTCGACGCGCCTGGTTGAAAACGCCATGCAAGAAGCCGGTGCCACTCGTGGAGCGATTGCCACAGAGGTGGCCAGGATGCGCGCCTCCGCGAAACGAGAAATCGAGGCAGCTCGAACCGCGTTTGACCGTGAACAGAGCGAGAAAAAGCTAATCGCTTCTAGAGCGCTCAACAAAAATTTGAACACCGAAAGCGCCTGGAGCTTGCTTTCAGAGCAGGCACGAGTTGACCTCGAGCTTGAAGTGACCGCGCGTCGAGCAGAGGCTGAGGCCGAGTACCTTCGCAAGCACCAAGACGCGGTTGCCGCAACTCAGCGTTACCTCGACGAAGCCAACGCGATGCTCGCGCAGGCGAGAACCCGAGCCAACGCGGCGAAACTTGAATCAGAGACCCTTGAGACTGCAGCCAGGGCTCACACCAAGCGCACCACCAACGAGGCTCGTGAGAAGGCCGAGGCCATTCTTCTGGCCGCTGAAGCCGAAGCGCGCAGCATCCTCTCTGAAGCACAGTCGCACTCTGCAAAAGAGCTTCACAAGCTCAAGGGCAAGATTGCGAAGCTAAACGTTGAGCGTGACGCAGTGGCGCAATACCTTCACAACCTGCGCGCCGTAGTTGAAAACGCAGAGCAGAATTTAAGCAGAGACTAAAGCTCTCGCCCTAGGCCTAGGAGAACGAAAATGGACAACAAGGGAACTCGAATCAGTAACGCCTTCCAGCTTGGGCTGCTTGGCGGTCTCGGTGTTCTGACTGCAATCGCTCTTGGTAATGCGTTCTTGACCTTGGCGAACATCATCACCTACGTTGCGCTAGCGCTGTTCATTTCTCTAGGTCTCGAACCAATCGTCTCGTTGATCGAAGGCAAGCTCAAGTTCAAGCGCGGTTTGGCGATTCTGACGGTGGTCGGAACACTGCTAATCGTTTTGGGAACCCTGATCTGGTCGATTTTGCCTATGGTCATTGAGCAAGCTGGGGCTTTTATCGAGAGTGCCCCTGTTCTGCTCGGTTCGGTTCAGCAACTAGATCTTGTGGTCACCCTTGACAAGCAATTCGACGGGTCGGTGAGCAAGGCCATTGCAGACGCGGCACTCTACCTAACCGACAGCAGCAACTGGCCTACTTTGGTTGGCGGAGTGGTGCAGGTTGGCCTGACCGTGTTCAACGGTTTCTTCGGCGCGCTGATTGTTCTCACGTTGAGCATCTACTTCATGTCGTCGCTTTCACGCCTAAAGAACTGGATCTACTCGCTGGTTCCAGCTTCGAAGCGCGACACCTTCTCTAACCTCTCGGAACAAATCGCCGGTTCGGTTGGCCGCTACGTGATGGGGCAAGTCACGATTGCTCTGATCAACGCCACACTCGGATTCACGATGATGTCGATTTTGGGCATCGAATTCTCACTCGTGCTCGCCTGCATAACCTTTGGCCTAGCGTTGATTCCGCTGGTGGGTAGCATCTCGGGTGCCACCATCGTGGTTATCGTGGCTCTCACCACGAACCCTGGCGTTGCGATCATCGCTGCGATTTACTACCTGATCTACATGCAGATCGAGGCTTATGTACTGTCTCCGCGAATCATGAACCAAGCCGTGGCTGTGCCGGGCGCGGTGGTAGTTGTGGCGGCGCTTGCCGGTGGCGCGCTACTCGGTATTCTTGGCGCTTTGGTGGCAATTCCGGTGGCTGCGTCGATCATGCTGATCATTCGCCAGGTCTGGGTGCCTAGGCAGGCCGGACGTTAGTTTCACTGGAGTTCGCTAGCTAGCCGCGATAGTGCGTTGGCAGCGGATAGAACTCTGGAGCAACAACGCGCACAACCTCATCGATAACAGATTTTGTAGCGCCCTCACCGACCCAAAGATGCTTTGCGCCGTCGATTCCTACAATTTGAGCCCCTTGCAGAGGCTCGAAACGCTTCACGGCCGCCTCAGGCACAAGATAGTCATCAAACTCGGGCACGATGGCTATAACAGGCTTGTTTGAACCGTTCCAGTTGCGTAGTTCGTCTTCGGATGTGCGATGCAACGGTGGCGAGAGTAAGATCGCTCCGCGGACGCTCTTGTCGAAGCCGTACTTCAGCGCCAATTCGGTGCCAAACGACCAACCCAGTAACCAGATGTTCGAGAGACCTCGCGACTCTAGAAACTGCAGCGCAGCATCCACGTCGAATTTCTCGGCAACTCCCCCATCAAACTCGCCCTCGCTGGTTCCGCGAGGCGATGTGGTGCCGCGTGTGTTGAATCGGAGCACAGCAACGCCGGTAAGTGCCGGTAGTCGGTTGGCTAGCTTGCGCAATATGTGCGAATCCATGAAGCCGCCGTGGGTTGGCAGTGGGTGCAGTGTCAAAATGGTGGCGATAGGCGCTTTTCCGACCGGTGACGCGAGCTCGCCAACCAGGGTTAGACCATCGGCCGTGTGAAGAGTGATTTCTTCACGGATGCTCGGCAGTTCGACCCCCGAACGAATTTCAATTTCGCTCACAGGGTTCCTTGAAACTTTTTCCAACAATCGGTGTGAAAGTGGCGACGGCCATCTGAACCGCGAAGTTCATTCCAGGCGACGATGTGCCCGGTGCCTTGACCGATTCGAAGATTGCAGAACGGGCAGACCCAGGTTTTTGATTCTTCGGTGGCTGAGCCGGAGTGAGTCTGAACCGTGTACTCGACGCCGCGCTTTATTTCGATGCGACGCACGCCATAGAGAACGCCGCGGTTGATCTCGGGCTCTTCGGCCTTGCCCTGCTTGGAACGTTTTGGTCTGTTCGATCTAGGCATTAGTACCAGCCGAGTCGATCGGAATGAGCCAGAGCGCCACATGGGGTTGAATAACGGCCTTTGATGTAGCCGAGGCCCCAGCGAATCTGAGTCTCTGGGTTGGTTAGCCAGTCGCTGCCCTCGCTAGCCATCTTGATGCCCGGAAGCGACTGCGGAATGCCGTAAGCACCCGAACTCTTGTTCATGGCGGTGTGGCGCCAGTTAGACTCGCGCTCCCACAGCTTGACCAAGCACGAATACTGGTCGCGACCCCAACCTAGTTTGGTGACTTGTTCGTAGGCGTAGGCCTTGGCCGTTCCGGGGTCTGGCACGTCGGCAATTTCGACGAATAATTCGACTGCCGCTTGCCCTGTCACGACCTTGAACTTTCCACGTGAGAAGGAGACGGTCTGGGTGCTCTTCCAGCCATAGATTTGCTCGTCGGTTTCACCGTTCTCGGCTGGGTAATACCAGTAAGCACTATTTGCCAGAGCGGCAGAATATGGGTCAACGATGCTCACGGCAACGATTGAGGTTGTGAAAAAGAAGCCCGCGTAGGCAAACGACTTCTTTCGGTTTTTGACTTTCAGCTCATCAAAATTGATGTGTTCTAACTTGAACCGCTTAACGATCGCTTTGCGAATCTTTGCTGAGAGTGTGTCAACATTGGCGGCATAGCGGCCCATGAAATCACCTCGGCTTCGTTCGCAGACTCAAAATGCCAGTCTACCAGCGGGCTATTTAGTGGGTAAAGAAGTGGTCGGGCACTTAGACAGAACCGAGCTCATCGCAGACTTCTCTGCAGACGTCACCCAAACGCCGTATTTCAGCTTCACAGCGACCTGACGGGCCACGTAAGCGCACCGATAAGACTTGTTAGGAGGCAACCAGGTTGCCGTGTCGCTGTCGCCCTTTGAGCCATTGGTTGGGCCATCAACTGCTAGTAGGTTCAACGGGTCGTTGTAGAAGTTGTAGCGCTTCGCGTAACTCCACTTTTGAGCACCCTTTTGCCAGGCATCGCTAACCGCTACAACATGGTCAATCTGAACCTTGATCGAAGTTGAACGTCCGCGAAGAAAATTGATGGTTTTGCCGGTGTAAGGGTCGTTCAGAATGCCCGATTCGACAATGCAGGTCTCGCCCGCTCGCCAAGAAATTCTTTTCAAATCGCGAGCTAAAACGTAGTTTCTAGCATCGCAAGAGCCGACCTTGCCCCATCCGTCAGAGAACAGCTCTCGGTCGTAGCCGGTTTTTGGTGCGCGGCCCTTGACGACAAGCTTGGCAACGGCCTTAGCCGCATTTGTGGCGGTGACAACTACGGGTGCTTGTTCAACCTGGATTGTCGCGACGGCGTTAGTGGCGCCCGTTGCGGTGAAGCCCACCAACAACGAAAGTACAACTAGGGCTCTAGAGGACTTTTTCAATTTGGATGAGCTCGACGACTTTATCGATGAATAGATCGACCTGGCTTTCAACATAACCGCCCCTTTTTGGTGTGAATAACACTTTTCTAACGGCATCAACCGACATTTTGTCGCCACCATCGAGGTGAGCATTTACCTGGCCGATGAAAACGTCTACCTCTTTGCGGCTGTATCCGCGAAAAATGTAACCAGTTGTTGAAAAACGTTTTCGCGCTGGGCGTTCAACGCGTCCGACCAAGAGAACCTTGAGGTCGTTCAACCTGTCGAGCAGGTCATCGAGTTGCCCCGCGTCGAGAACCCGCTGCAGCCTGCGCGCGGCGAAGGTGTCTTCGAGTTTGTCCAGCGCAGCATCCACCGCGCTAACCGAATAGCCACCCTTTTCTAGCCTGAACTCTTTTTCGCGAATGTCGGGAATCGCGTCGATCTGGTTTGAGTTGAAAACCGCTCGAGACTCGGCGATGAATTCGTCAACGTCTGATGGCTTGTAACCGAGCTTGTTCGGCTTAGCGTGTGGAAAAGGAAACGACATGGATGCTGCGCCTAACTAATCGGAAAGAGAAGTGTCGCGAACAAATACATAACGAGGCCGGCGGGCAGCATCGAATCGAGGCGATCCATCATGCCTCCATGACCCGGTAACCAGGTCGACATGTCTTTCACGCCCAGATCGCGCTTGATTAGAGACTCGGCGAGGTCACCGAAAACGGCTGCAAGCAAAATGACTGCTGCGCTCAGCAGGCCCCAGTACCAATCGTGCTTGAGAACGAAAACCATGAGCAAAACCGATGATGTCACTCCCGCGATGATGCTGGCGACCAGGCCCTCGAGCGACTTTTTAGGGCTCACGCCCGGCGCAATGCGCGTCTTGCCGAGCTTGCGGCCGACCAAATAACCGAAAGTGTCGATGAGCGCGGTTGGCACCACAAACTGAATCACCCAAGCAGCGCCGTCTTCACGGGCCAGCAGCAAGATTGTGAAAGATGCCGTTAGCGGCAAGTAAATAACCACGAAAGCCGAAGCGCTAAAGTCTCTGATCGACTTGGTGAAAGACTGCGTGATCGATTCGCGTCTCTCCCAGAGCAGATGAACCGTGCGCCAAAGAACCAAAAAGAAAATCATGGCAGCCGTGATACCCCATTGCCAGATCGCACCGCCAAAGAACGTTGCCGGCATGATTGCCAAGGTGCCGAAAACTACAGGAACCCTAGGCACGTACCAGCCAGCTTTACGAAGCGCTGTTGACAGTTCCCATGCGCCAGCCGCAACTGTCGCGGCAAGCAGCACGAACAGCAAAGCTTTGACAAAGAGAATCGAACCCAGAAACGCCAAACCGAGCAAAAGTCCGTAGAAAATCGACTTTGAGAGGCTGCGCTCCCCCGGTGCACTCTGAGTTTGCGACATTAGACCTCGAGCAACTCGGCTTCTTTGTGCTTTAGGGCGTTGTCGATTGAGTCGACGAAGGTTTTGGTAAGGGTGTCGAGTTCTTTTTCTGCGCGAGCGATTTCGTCTTCTCCAGCAGCGCCATCTTTCTTCAAGGCGGCTAGATCGTCGTTGCCCTTGCGGCGAATGTTGCGCACCGAAACGCGGTGGTCTTCGGCCTTGGCCTTAGCAAGCTTTACGTATTCTTTGCGACGGTCTTCGGTTAGGTCTGGAAGGGTCACGCGAATCACGGTGCCGTCGTTGTTTGGCTGTGCACCTAGGTTCGGAACATCCCTGATGGCCTTCTCAATGTTCATAAGAGCGCCCTTGTCATAAGGGGTGATGGCTAGGCTACGGGCTTCAAGAACTTGGATGCTCGCCAAGTTGCCCAGCGGAGTGCCGGTGCCGTAGTAGTCGACCACGATCTTCTGGAACATGGCTGGGTTTGCACGACCGGTGCGAATGGTACCGAAGTCGTCTTTGGCGGCTTCGACAGCCTTTTCCATCTTCTCGGTGGCCTCGGCCAAAACAGCTTGAATCATTTTTATCTCCAATTCCTATTCGAACCTATGCGGTTACGAAAGTTCCAATCTTTTTACCCTTGATCGCGTCGGTGATGTTGCCCGATCCCTGCATTCCGAAGACACGCATTGGCATTTTGTTGTCCATGCAGAGGCTGAACGCGGTTGCGTCGACCACTTTGAGCCCTCGAACGAGGGCATCTTGGTAGGTGATTTCTTTGAGCAGCTTTGCGCTCGAATCTTTCTTTGGGTCTGCCGAGTAAACGCCATCGACACCGTTTTTAGCAACCAGCACCTCAACGGCGTGAATCTCGAGGGCACGCTGGGCCGCGACGGTGTCGGTCGAGAAGTAAGGCAATCCAGCGCCAGCACCGAAAATCACAACGCGGCCTTTTTCAAGGTGGCGGATGGCGCGCAAAGGAATGTATGGCTCGGTGACCTGCGACATGGTGATTGCCGACTGCACACGGGTGTCGACGCCGGCCTGAATCAAGAAGTCCTGAAGAGCCAGGGCGTTCATGACGGTGCCCAACATACCCATGTAATCGGCGCGTGATCTGTCCATGCCACTTTGTGAAAGTTCAGCACCTCTGAAGAAGTTGCCTCCACCGACCACAATAGCGATTTCGGTTGTCTTCGCGGCTTCGGCGATCTCTTTCGCGATTTCAGAAACGACCACTGGATTCACACCTAGACTGCCGCCTCCGAAAGCCTCACCCGATAGCTTCAAAAGCACTCTGCGCTTAGTTGGCATTTGATCCTCCATTCCGTTCTCTATCCTAGGCAAAATAAGGAAAAAGGCTCGGTCATCGACCGAGCCTCATCCGTGATTTTTCGCTGGTTATGCACCGACGCGGAAGCGTACGAAGGCCGAAACCGTCACACCTGCCGACTCGAGAACCTTGCCAACGCTTTGCTTGTTGTCTTTTGCGAAGTCCTGCTCAAGAAGAACGTTCTCTTTGAAGTAACCGGTAACACGGCCTTCAACGATCTTGGTTAGAGCAGCCTCTGGCTTACCTTCGTTGCGAGCGGTTTCTTCGGCAATGCGACGCTCGGTCTCAACGGTTTCGGCAGGCACATCTTCACGACGAAGAACGCTCGGTGAGAACGCTGCGATGTGAACTGCAACATCGTGAGCGGTCTCGGCGCTTGCGCCTGAGTAAGCAACTAGAACGCCAACCTGTGGAGGTAGGTCTTTGCTAGTGCGGTGCAGGTAGGCATCGATGGCAGCGTCTTCTAGAGCGGCAACGCGACGTAGTTCAACTTTTTCACCCATGATGGCGGCTTCGTCGTTGATTACATCGGCTACGGTGCTCGACTCTAGCGGCGCAGCCAGTGCAGCCTCTAGTGAACGAGCGTCAGCAGCAACGATTGCGTCTGCGATGCGGTCTGCAAGTGCAACAAACTTCTCTGCCTTAGCAACGAAGTCGGTCTCACAAGCAAGTTCGGTTAGATAACCCACTCCGCCAGAGACGCGGGCAACAACCAAACCATTGCTGGTGGTGCGACCTTCACGCTTGGTGACGCCCTTTAGACCCTTGAGGCGAAGAACTTCCATGGCCTTGTCGACGTTGCCATCGGCTTCGTCTAGAGCACCCTTGCAGTCCATCATGCCAGCGCCTGAGCGCTCGCGAAGAGCCTTTACGTCGGCTGCGGTGTAGTTTGCCATTACTCTGCTTCCTTCTCTGCCTGGGCAGGTGCTGCAGCTTCGGCGACTGGTGCCTCGACGGTCTCTGCGGCAGCGGTGCTCTGCTCTAGCAGTTCACGCTCCCACTCGGCTAGAGGCTCGGCGGCCTCTTCGTTCTTGGTGGTGCGGGCGATTAGACCCTCGGCAACTGCGTCAGCGATCACGCGGGTTAGCAGTGCAACCGAGCGAATAGCGTCGTCGTTTCCTGGAATACCGATGGTGACCTCGTCTGGGTCACAGTTGGTGTCTAGGATGCCGATTACCGGAATGCCAAGCTTCTTGGCCTCGGTGATGGCTAGGTGCTCTTTGTTGGTGTCGACAACCCAGATTGCGCTTGGGGTCTTGTTGACGTTGCGGATACCACCGAGTGACTTCTCTAGCTTGTCTTTTTCGCGACGAAGAATGAGAAGTTCCTTCTTGGTGAGGCCACTCTTGCTCGAGTCGTTGAAGTCCATGACTTCAAGTTCCTTGAGGCGGGCAAGACGCTTCTGAACGGTCTGGAAGTTGGTCAAAAGACCACCCAACCAACGCTGGTTGATGTAAGGCATGCCTACGCGCTTTGCCTGTTCAGCAATGGCTTCTTGGGCTTGCTTCTTGGTTCCTACGAACAAGATGCTGCCACCGTTTGCAACGGTGTCTTTGACGAACGAGTAAGCGCTGTCGATGTGAGCAAGCGACTTCTGTAGGTCGATGATGTAGATACCCGAGCGGTCGGTCAAAATGAAGCGACGCATCTTTGGGTTCCAACGACGGGTCTGGTGCCCGAAGTGAACGCCGCTGTCGAGCAGCTGGCGAACGGTTACTACTGCCATGGCAGTACTCCTTTTCGGCGCGGTGAAGCGCCACTCAGTTAAACGCGAAGAGAGGATTCTCTTCACACCTGGTGCCGCATAAGAATCAGCTAACTTTCGTTAGACCGAGTTGATCTTGATGTTGATCGGCACGCGAAGTCGGCGTGCTTTTAGAGGCTCATTTTCATGGGACTTTAGCGACATGCCGCTGAAAGAAGTCTAACAGTGCGACTCCCCCGAAATCTAGCCATTCTCGTGACTTTTGCACAGATTCTGATCGACCTGTTTGCTGGGTGTTTTCTTGGGCGATTATCAGTGGATGTTCGACTCGAAGCGCCGCCTACTACTGGGTATTTTCGCCCTAACTGCCGTTTTTGGGGTTTTCGTCACCGAAAACCGAGCAGCCGTGGCCGACTACGATCTGCGAGCGCCATTTTGGAAGCACTCGGTAAGTCGAGAGGCTCTCTGGCTGCCCGTTCTTTCAAGCGACTTAGACCCCCATCGCAAGTTTCGACAGCCCGAAACGGCTTGGGGCGCTGGCCATCGAGGTGTTGACTACCAAGTCGGCGACACCGAGAAGTTGGTGAGCCCCACCGCCAGCGTTGTTCAATTCGCCGGGTTAGTTTTTGGCCGCCCGGTGATAGTGCTTCGACATACAGACGGCCTATCGAGCGAGGTTGAACCTGCTTGCCTAGCCAAAGACGTTACGGTAGGTCAGAGCCTGCAAGCCGGGCAGGAGTTCGGGCAAGTCTGTTTTGGGGCGAAAGGTGGGCACTGCGAGGGTGTCTGCCTGCACTGGGGAGTTCGAACGGCTACCCGAGGCTATCTCTCACCCGAGCGGTTCACCGGCGAACTTTCGCCTAGCAGACTTGATGCCCAAGGAATGGTCTAAGCCCTCGGATGCGCGTTCTGATAGCCAGACTTGAGCCGCTCTATGCTCACGTGTGTGTAAATCTGGGTAGTTCCGAGGCTGGCATGGCCGAGTAGTTCTTGAACCGCGCGAAGGTCGGCTCCCCCATCGAGCAAGTGCGTGGCTGCACTGTGCCTCAACGAGTGCGGGCCTGCCGAGCCTCCGGGAGTCGCAGCGAGCAGATCGGCAACCACCGAGTAAATCTGGCGAACACCAACTCGTGAACCCTTGGAGTTCAAAAACAGGTCACCGCGCGACTTCTCGTTTAGCAATTGAGGTCGACCAAGCGACATCCACTGCTCTAGAGCGTCGGCAGCGGGCAGCCCATACGGCACCATTCGTTGCTTTGAACCCTTACCCATGACACGCAACAACTGACGACTCGAGTCGATGTCGTCTATCGACAGAGATGCAATCTCGCTCACTCGAGCACCAGTGGCATAGAGCAGCTCGACTATGGCTTTGTCCCTAAGCCCAATTGGGTTGTCGGCAACCGCCTTAGCACTGAGCAGGTCGAAAATGGTGGACAGGGACTCGTGCGAAACAACCTTGGGTAAAGATCTGCCAACCTTTGGTGTTCGGAGTCTTAAACCTGGGTCTGTCTCTGCCTTTCCGGTGGCGAATTGCCACGCGGTGAAAGACCTGATCGATGCACTTTTGCGTGCCATTGAGCTTTTGGCTAGCCCTTTTTGAGTTAGCTCAAAGAGCCAGTCACGCAGGTCATCGAGCGTGATTGCTTGGATGGAACCGTCGCGCTTGGACAAGAAGTCTGAAAACTCGCGGATGTCGGATACATAACCCTTGACCGTGTTCGCCGAGTAGCCCCGACCCGAGGCAAGCTGCTGCTCAAACTCGGCGATGGTCTTCTCAATGTTCACACTCTTGAGCGTAGTTTCACTTCGACTCAACGAACCCGATTTCTTGGTCGTTTCAAACAAGAATCAGGTGGAGTTGGTTCGCGCCCAACCTCTCTGGCTGCTAATGGCCAACTGCGACAGGCTCAACTGTGTGAAGGCAACGTTGGCTTCGATAATGGTTAGACCCGCCCTCTGCGCAACTTGGGCAGGATCGATCGGCCTCGTGGGCAAGGCGTCTAACAGCCTGATCTCGAATGGTCCCAGATTGTCGGCCGAGGCATCTTCGAACTGCGAAAGCCGAGAGTGAAGCCCTAGAAGGTTCAGCAGGTCATCGTCATCTTGAATTAGCTCGGCTTGGCCAGATTGAATGAGTCGGTTGCAGCCGAGCGAACTTGAGGCCGTGATTGGCCCGGGAATCGCACCCACCGGCCGACCAAGCTCGGTGGCGTGGTTCGCGGTGCTGATTGACCCCGAGCGTTTGCCGGCTTCGACGACGAGAGTTGCGTCTGTGATGGCGGCTATTAGCCTGTTGCGCTGCAAAAACCGCCACTTCGTTGGGCTCGCGCCAGGGGGCAACTCTGAGACAACGGCTCCGGTTGCGATGATGGCTTCGAAGAGCTCGTGGTTGCCAGACGGGTATAGGCGATCGACTCCCCCGGCTAGAACTGCAACAGTTTTCAGACCGGCCGCGAGCGCTGCGCGGTGGGCAGCTGCATCGATTCCATAGGCCCCTCCCGAGACAATCGAGATGTTGAAAGGGCGCAGCCCCGCGATCAACTCGCCCGTCACCCAAGAACCGTAGTTGGTGGCACCACGTGAACCCACTACCGAAAGCGACTGGCCGGTCGCGGCCAAGGCCATGGGTGAGCCCCTTCCCCAAAGCACAGCAGGAGCCGCCCATCCGAGGTGATCAAGGTTTTCTGGCCAGAGTTCAGACTCGGGTGTTATCAGCCACGACTTTGAACGCTTCAACCAGTCGTGGCTCTGAGCCAAGGCGTTCGGCGTGAAGCGCGGCATCCAGCGAGCAAGTGCTTCACCGGCAACTCTCTCGAGATCACCAAAACGCGCAGTGCCATTGTCTTGAGCATTCACGCTGATGAGTTCTCGAACCAATTCGGCCGCGCTGCCTGCTTTGACAAGCTTCAGAGCCGCCGAGACCCCAAGCGAATGCCTGATGTAGCCGGCAAACTCGTCGCCGGGCTCACATAGGATGCTGAACCAGATGCCAGCCAGCTGCTCGGGGTGAGGTTGGGTGTCGGCCGTTATCACGTGCTGTTCTTCGGTCACCGGCGATGCCTCAACCCCGACTCAGCGTGAGTTGACTAGCAACCCCCCTAAGCCAAAGCGCCTTTGCGACATCGCTCGCGTTCGGTTCGTTGCGACCGGCTAGATCGGCGTTGGTCCAGGCGAGCCTCAAGCACTTGTCATAGCCGCGCATGCTTATTCGACCGCGCTGAAGCGCATCATCGAGAGTTTTGGTGCTACCCGCGTCTATGCGCAGGTCTTTTCTCAGCACCGAACCAGACACTTGGCCGTTCAGGCTGAGCCCAAACGCACCTAAACGAGCCGCGGCTCTGCGCCTGGCCTCGGCGACCTTGGCACGCAGTTCAACTGACGCCTCAACTGCTTCCGAATCACTCGTTAGCACCGCAGCAGACACCGGCCTCACGGCTAGTTGGATGTCGAGTCGATCGAGTATCGGACCTGAGATTTTGGCGAGATAGCGCGCTTTGAGCCGCTCGGCACATTGGCAGGCCTCGGCTTTGAGTTGACCTTTGGCGCAGGGGCAAGGGTTTGCCGCCAAAACCAACTGAAACTTGGCTGGATATTGCACCGATGCCGTTGCCCGCGAAAGGGTAATGTCACCAGATTCGAGAGGCTGGCGCAAGGCATCAATGGTGACCGCGGAGAACTCTGGAGCTTCATCAAGAAATAAGACTCCGTGGCTGGCTAGCGATGCGAGCCCTGGCTTGGGAACCCCCGAACCCCCACCGATCACTGAAACCATCGAGGCGCTGTGGTGCGGCGCTTCGATAGGAGCCGCGTAATCGAGGGTGTCAAAACCTTGCCGGTTCACCAGTGAGCGCATTGCAGCAAGTTCGATCGCTTCGTCTTGGCTGAGCTCGGGCAATAGCGTGTGCATTCGCTGGGCAATCATGGTTTTTCCTGAACCTGGGGTTCCGACCATGATCATGTGGTGGCCTCCAGCTGCCGCAACAACGGCTGCATCAACGGCCTCTGCTTGCCCCCGCACCTCAGACATGCATAGGTTTTGGGTTTCGCGAGTGGCCATTGACGGCGCGTTGACGATTTCGGTGCTTCTCAAAGCCTTGGTGGCAACACCAAACCCATTCAGCACTTCGCCGAGATGGCTGACTGCGATAACTTTTATGCCTTCCACGCAGCTCGCCTCGGCGAGATTAGCGGTGGGCACATAGACAATCTCAAAGCCAGCCCGCGCCGCGGCAAGAACCATGGCTAAAACACCACTCACCCGTCGAATCGAACCATCGAGTGCCAACTCACCGATGAAAACACTAGATCTGGTGTGTTGAATCGAAAACTGGCCCGCGGCACAGAGAACCGCAACGGCGATGCTTAAGTCGAACGCCGAACCGTGCTTGGGCACTGTTGCTGGCGATAGATTCACTGTGATTCGACGCGCAGGCAGGCTAAACCCAGTGTTGCTGCAAGCCGACCTGACCCTTGACGAGGCCTCACTCAACGAGGCATCCGGCAGGCCAACCAGATTGAAAGCCGGAAGATTCGAAGAAATGTCTGCTTCAACCAAAATCGGAATACCCTTTAGCCCGAGTAGCGCCATGGCATATGCGCTGGCAAGAGCCATTAGGCCACCTGCTTCAGATGTTCGATGTGAACGCGACCTTGCGATACCAGCACAGAGACTGCATCAAGCCGGAGTTTCAGCGCATGAACCTGCCGGTCGGCTCGCCACTGCGCAATGGTTTTGCGCATTTTTGCGAGCTTTAGCTCGGTGATTGCTTCAAACGGGTCACCGAAGCCTTTGGAAGAGCGAGTTTTGACCTCGACAAACACCCAGGCGTCTTTGTCGCGGGCGATTAGGTCTATTTCACCCGCTCGACAGGCAAAGTTTCGCTCAACTATTTCGTAGCCGAGAGCAGTTAGGTAATTGGCCGCAGCCTCTTCGCCATAGCGGCCGAGAATGTGACGTCGGTTGTTTGACATGGCATGAACGATTGCATGCGGCGAGCATCCGAGGGGTTGTATTTCAAAAAGTGTGAATAACTCGGGCTATTCGCCGACTGTGAATGCCTTTGGCAGTTCGAAAGCCTTGCCCGAAAGTTCTTCGACGTTGACGTCTTTGAACGAAAGAACGCGAACCGTCTTCACAAAACGGTCGGTTCGGTAGATGTCCCAAACCCAAACATCGCGCATCTCTAGCTCGAAGTAAAAATCGGTCGGGGTGTCGACTCGCTTCAGGTCAATTTCGTTTGCAAGGTAAAAACGGCGCTCGGTTTCAACCACATATTTGAACGTTCCGACCAGGTCGCGGTATTCGCGGTATAGCGCAAGTTCAGCGTTGCGGTCGTAGTCTTCGAATTCGTTTTCGTCCATTGGAATGTCAGTTTACCCCTGCGCTCAGAATTTTCGTTAGCCAAGTTTTTCGATGCACAGCGCTCGGCCCAAGCGTTCGAATGGCGTGGATGTGCAGCTCAGATGCGTAGCCTTTGTGGCCTTCAAAACCATAGCCCGGATGCTCACCAGCAAGCTCGACCATCAGATGGTCTCGGGCAACCTTCGCCAACACCGAAGCCGCTGCAACCGACGCGCAATCGCGGTCGGCTTTCGCTCTCACGGTAACCGGCAATCCGCCCGTGTGACCCTCGAGCCAGTTGTGCGTTCCGTCGAGCAAAATCACTGCGCCGTCTCGCGCTATCGCCCCGGCAACACCGGCTTGCTCAAGCAGGCTCGTTAGGCCTCGACTGGCCGACAGTGCAAGCGAGTGCACGATGCCCTTTTCGTCGATTGCGCTGGCGTCTACCATTCCGACGCTGCCCGCGTACATCCAAGTTGCAATGAGTGGTTGAAGTGCTTCGCGTTGCCGCTCTGACAACAACTTTGAGTCGCGCAAACCGTCAGGAATCTCGGCAAAGTTTGCAGCTTGGGTGTCGATCAGCGCGACACCAACTGCCACCGGCCCAGCAACTGCGCCACGGCCAACCTCATCGATGCCGATTACGAAGCGAGCGCCGCTTTGGGTGAGCGAGCGCTCAAACTCAATTGTTGGGGACGTTTTTGAAGACATCGGGATAGTTATCTAGCCAAGCCCAACGCTCGAATGGCCATGACAGCACGAACGCGCGCCCGACCACGGAGTCTTTAGGCACAAAACCCTTGCTTGGCAAATCGCCGTGGAAGCGTGAATCTTCTGAATTGCTGCGGTTGTCGCCCATTACCCAAAACATGTTCTCGGGAACCGTCACGTCGAACTCTTTGTCGCTGGGGTTTACGCCTTCAAGAATGTAAGGCTCGGTGATTGGTTCGCCATTGATGGTGAGTTTGCCTTCGGCGTCGCAGCAGATCACGCGGTCGCCACCGACACCGATCACCCGCTTCACGAGGTGTTGCGACGAGTCTGCAGCGCTGAGACCGAATGCCTCCATGAACCAGTCGCCAAGGCCGACCAAGCCGCGAGATTCGACCTTCTCAGGTTCGGTGTAGAGCCAACCGCCAGGGTCTTTGAAAACGACAACATCGCCGCGGTTCACGCCGATGAGGTCAGGCACCAGCTCGTTCACAATGATTCGGTCGTCAATTTGCAGGGTGTCCATCATTGAGCCAGACGGAATGAAAAACGAGCGGATCAAAAAGGTTTTGATGAGCAGCGAAAGCACCAGCGCGGAAACCACAATAACCAAAACATCAACAAGAAACGCTGCAATCGGGTTGCGTCTGATTTTCTTGATGATCTTGGCCATCACGCCATTGCTCTCAGGCCTCTCTCGCCGGCTACGACGAAGTGGGGCTTGCGGCAAATCACTCATGTTTTGAGCGTATCGCTAGCGAGGTGATGAACGACTTAGGCGTTGTCGCGCTTTTCGCGAATCTTGGCCTTCTTGCCACGAAGCTCGCGTAGGTAGTAAAGCTTGGCACGACGCACGTCACCGCGGCTCACTAGCTCGATCTTCTCGATAACTGGTGAGTGCACTGGGAAGGTACGCTCAACGCCTACCTGGAATGAAATCTTGCGAACGGTGAAGGTTTCGCGAACGCTCTCGCCCGAGCGACGAATAACTACGCCCTGGAAGACCTGAACACGGCTTCGGTTACCTTCGATGATGTTTACGTGAACCTTCACGTTGTCGCCAACGCGAAACGCTGGGATGTCGCTCTTGAGGCTCTTGGCATCTACTGAGTCGAGGATGTGCATTTTGATATCACAATCTGTTTTCGCGCGCAGGTCAAAAACATTGTTTTCGTTCGTCTTGAATTCCCGGTGGCTCCCCTGCGGCAGAGCACTCTTTATCCGAGCAACCTCTTTAGTCTGCCAGAAGAACTAGTCTTCGAGCAAGTCTGGGCGCACTTTTTTCGTGCGTTCGACCTGTTGTTCTTTGCGCCATTTGGCAATGAGAGCGTGATTTCCGCTCAATAGAACCTCCGGCACATCGAAACCACGCCAGTTTGATGGCTTGGTGTATGACGGGTACTCGAGCAGTCCATCCGAGTGTGACTCTTCAACCAGCGACTCGGCATTGCCGATAACGCCTGGAATGAGACGTGCAACGGCTTCGATCATGGCGATGGCGGCGACCTCTCCCCCGTTGAGCACATAATCGCCGAGGCTGATCATTCGAACCTTTGCCTTGGTTTCAGCATAGTCGACCACACGTTGGTCGATGCCCTCGTAGCGCCCGCAGGCAAAAACGATGTGCTTGGCTTTCGCCAGTTCGGCTGCGGTGACCTGCTTGAAAAGCTCACCGGCCGGAGAAGTGAAGATTACGATCGACTCGCCGTCAGCATCCAAGATGTCATCAAAAGCCTCACCCCAGGGCTCTGGCTTCATGAGCATGCCCGCACCGCCACCGTAAGGGCTGTCGTCTACCGTCTTGTGCTTGTCGTGGGTATAGTCACGAAGGTCGTGGATGCGCACCTCGAGCAACTCTTTTTCGCGAGCCTTGCCGAGCAACGAAAGCTCGAGAGCGTTGAAGTAGTCGGGAAAGATTGTGATGGCATCGATGCGCATGGATGCTTAGCCTTCGACCTGCGTGACTGGCTCTTTATCGGCGCTGACCTCTTCGGGCTCGTCATCGGCGATTTCTTCGAACAGCCCGGCCGGAGGGGTAACTGTGACGGTCTGCGCCTCGATGTCGACGGCTGGCACAATCGCCTTGACGAATGGAACCAATACCTCGCCGGTTTCGGTCTTGACGGCCAAAAGGTCGTGTGCCGGAAAGTGTTCAACTCGAACAACCTTGCCGACCACTGCGCCGTCGCGAACCACTTTGAGGCCGACGAGCTGGTGGTCATACCAAGCGTCTTCTTCGGGTGGCAGGGCGGCCGCATCGGTGTCGATGAGGAGGATGGCTTTGATTAGGCTTTCGGCTGCGTTACGGTCGTCGACGCCTTCAAGAAAAATCACCGGGGCTAGGTTGTACCAGCGAAGTTCGGTGACGGTGACGGTCTTACCGAACCATGGTGAGGTTTCGGGAACCTGAAGTTTGAGAACCGCGCCAGGAACGAAACGTTCGTTTGGGCTGTCGGTGTATAGCTCTAGTTTGATAGCACCTTTTAGGCCATGAGCCTTTAGCAGACGGCCCACACGGAGCTCGGTCTGCTTAGAAATCGGTCTCTACCAGTTCAACACGCACGCGCTTGCCATCGGCAAGGGCATTGACCAGGGTGCGCAGGGCCTTAGCGGTGCGGCCGTTGCGCCCGATCACTCGACCCAGATCTTCTGGGTGAACGTGAACCTCGAGCAGATCTCCACGAGAGGTTGAGCGTTCGGTAACGGTAGCGTCTTCCGGGTGGTCGACGATGCCTTTAACCAAGTGTTCGAGCGCAGCGGCTAGCACGACTACTAAGCCTCTTCTGCTGGTGCTTCTGCTTCTGCAGCAGGAGCTTCTTCAGCGGCAGGTGCCTCTTCGGCTGCAGGTGCTTCTTCAGCAACTGCCTCTGCCTCGGCAGCAGGAGCCTCTTCGACTACTGCTTCTGCCTCTGCAGCTGGAGCTTCTTCGGCTACAACCTCGGCCGGAGCCTCGACTGCTGCCTCTTCGGCTACAGGTGCATCTACAACTTCTTCAACGGCTGCCTCTTCGACAACTGCTGCGACTACTGGGGCCTTCTTCTCTTCCTTCGGACGAAGAACGGCCTTCTTAGCAGAGTCAACTACGAACTCTGGCTTTGGCTCTTTGACCTGAACCTTGTTCACGGCCTTTTCGCCCTTCGAAGCCTGGAAGTCACCAGTTAGCTTCAGAAGTGCCATTACCTGCTCGGTTGGCTGAGCGCCAACGCCTAGCCAGTACTGAGCGCGCTCAGAGTTGACTTCAATGAAAGATGGGTTTTCGGTCGGAATGTAACGACCAATTTCTTCGATCACGCGACCGTCACGCTTAGTGCGTGAGTCGGCAACGACGATGCGGTAGTGCGGCGCACGGATTTTTCCGAGACGCTTTAGGCGGATTTTGACGGCCACAATGCTCCTGTTAACTGTTGTATTGGGCGAGTTCCACCGTGAGCGTGGGGGCACACTCGGTAGAGAAGCTCTAGGGGTTGCCGGCAGTGTTTGGTTAGAGGGTCAAACACAAGGCAACCGCTCTATTCTGCCAGAAGAACTAGGTAGATGGCAACCAAACTCGCAATATCGGGGCGATTCGGTTAGATTCCGAACGCCGATCCGCTTGCGCCCGGTTCAACATCCTTGGATGCACGGCGGGCAGCCTCTTCGGCCGCGCGCTTGGCCGGGTTGCCAG
The DNA here is from genome assembly GCA_044348705.1 of Rhodoluna sp. Classification (GTDB taxonomy): domain Bacteria; phylum Actinomycetota; class Actinomycetes; order Actinomycetales; family Microbacteriaceae; genus Rhodoluna. The sequence goes on from JBIKSH010000005.1 coordinate 76,721, forward strand.
ACTTGGAACCCTTCTTACCCTTGTCGTTTTTCTTAGACTTTCCGCCACCGATGAAGCCGCCACCCATGCCCGGCATGTTTGGCATGCCAGGAATCTGAGGCATTCCGCCCTTGGCAACGGTTTTCATCATCTTGGCGGCCTGCTCGAAGCGGTTCACCAGAGAGTTCACCTCGGTGACCGTCACACCCGAACCCTTGGCGATGCGCAGGCGGCGTGAGCCGTTTAGCACCTTCGGTTCGTGACGCTCACGCGGGGTCATCGAGCGAATGATCGCTTCGGTTCGGTCGATTTCGCGCTCGTCAAAGTTTTCGAGCTGCTCACGCATCTGTCCAGCACCCGGCATCATGGCGAGCAGGCTCTTCATGTTGCCCATTTTGCGAAGCTGCTGCATCTGCTCAAGAAAGTCTTCGAGGGTGAAGGTTTCAGAGAGCATCTTCTCTGAAAGGCGCTTGGCCTCATCTTCGTCGAAAGCCTTCTGAGTCTTTTCGATTAGCGAAAGAACGTCACCCATGTCGAGAATGCGGCTCGCCATGCGGTCTGGGTAGAACGGTTCGAAAGCGTCTAGACCTTCACCGGTTGACGAAAAGAGGATGGGCTTGCCGGTGACAGACGAAACCGAGAGCGCCGCACCACCGCGCGCATCGCCATCGAGCTTGGTAAGCACGACACCGGTAATTCCAACGCCATCTTGAAACGCCTTTGCGACGTTTACGGCGTCTTGACCGATCATCGCGTCGATGACGAACAAAACCTCGTCTGGGTCGGTTGCCTTGGCGATGTCGCGGGCCTGCTTCATCAACTCTTCGTCAATGCCGAGGCGACCCGCGGTGTCAACGATTACAACGCTGTACTGCTTCTTGGTGGCGTGCTTGATCGCGTCTTTTGCGACTGTTACTGGGTTACCTACCCCGTTACCCGGCTCTGGAGCGAAAACGTCTACGCCGGCGCGCTCACCAACAACCTGCAGCTGGTTTACGGCATTCGGGCGCTGAAGGTCGGCGGCAACTAGAAGCGGAGTCTGGCCTTGGTCTTTCAACCACTTCGAAAGCTTTCCGGCGAGGGTGGTCTTACCGCTACCCTGCAAACCGGCCAGCATGATCACGGTCGGTGGGTTCTTGGCAAACGAAATCTTGCGCGCTTCGCCACCAAGAATGGCGACCAGCTCTTCATTCACAATCTGAACGACCTGCTGAGCCGGGTTCAGGGCCTTGCTGACCTCGTCACCAAGGGCGCGGTCACGAACCGCATTTACAAAGTTCTTGACAACTTCGAGCGCAACGTCAGCCTCGAGCAGGGCTCTGCGAATCTCGCGAAGCGTGGCATCGATGTCGGCGGGAGTTAGCTTGCCTTTGGTGCGCAGGTTTCTAAACGTCTCGACAAGACGATCTGACAGGTTACCGAACACAAAACTCCTTGGTTGCTTGAATCTAGTTAACTAGACCCTTTGCGAATTCACGTGCGTCAAAGAACGCAAAATCTGAAATACCTTCACCGACTCCGACCAACTTCACCGGAATGCCCAGTTCGGTCTGAATCGAATAAACAATGCCACCCTTGGCCGTGCCGTCTAGTTTGGTGAGCGCTACACCGGTCACCTTGGCAACCTCGGCAAAAGCCTTGGCCTGAACCATGCCGTTTTGCCCTGTCGTCGCATCAATCACCAACAGAACTTCTGCGATGACGGCCTGCTTTTCGACAACGCGGCGAATCTTGTCGAGCTCGTTCATGAGGTCGATCTTGTTCTGAAGGCGACCGGCGGTGTCGATAATCAAAATGTCGGCTTGGTCACGAACCGCGATTTCGGTGGCTTCAAATGCCACGGATGCTGGGTCTTGCCCTTCGGTTTTTGGTCGAATAAGGGTCGCACCCGCGCGATCTGCCCAAGTTGCAATCTGGTCGACAGCCGCTGCACGGAATGTGTCGGCAGCTGCGATTACGACATCCCAGTCTCCTTCTTTGAGCCACTTGGCAAGCTTGCCGATGGTGGTGGTCTTGCCTACGCCGTTCACGCCGACGACCAAAATCACGTAAGGGAGTTTTTGGCTGCTGAGGTTCAGGGCCTTGTCGTCACGCTCGAGGTTTTCGGCGATGATGTCTTGCAAAATCTGCTTGAGCTCAGCTTCGCTCTTAGCGCCTTGCTTCTTGGCTCGGCTCTTGACGCCCTCGACGATGCGCTCGGCAGCGGCCACGCCAAAGTCGGCCTGAATCAGAACGTCTTCGAGCTCATCGAGGTTCTCAGGGTCGAACTTGATACGAGTGAACAGGCTCTTGATGCCCTTGATGAACGAACGCTTCGGTAGCTCGACGGCCTCTAGGGCTGGCTCAGGCGCGCGTTCTGGTTCGGGAGTCGGTTCAGGGGTCGGCTCTGGCTCGGGTGCAACCTCTGGCGCGACTTCAACGACTGGCTCCGGCTCGGGTTCCGGTTCCGGTTCCGGCGCAACCTCAACAACTGGTTCCGGTACAACCTCGACAACGGCCTCAACAACTGGTGCTTCGACAATCTCGACGGGCGCTTCGACGACAGGCTCGGGCTGCGCTGCAACCGCGGGCGCTTCGACTGCTTCGACCGGCTGCTCCTGCGGAGCATCCTTGTCTTTCTTTTTGCGCCAGAAAAGGAAACCCATTAGACCTTCTCTTTTTCAAATCGTTGGCCGACGACTGCAGAAACACCGTCTTGACGCATTGAGACTCCGTAGAGTGCGTCGGCGATCTCCATGGTGCGCTTTTGGTGCGTAACGATGATGAGCTGCGAGCTTTCGCGCAAATCTTTGAAAATTTCGAGAAGGCGACCGAGGTTTGAATCGTCGAGTGCGGCTTCGACTTCGTCCATGACATAGAAGGGCGAAGGGCGAGCCTTGAATATGGCAATCAATAGCGCAACGGCAGCTAGCGAACGCTCACCACCCGAGAGTAGTGAGAGGCGCTCGATACGCTTTCCAACCGGCTTGACGGTGACTTCGATACCGGTGGTTAGCAGGTTCTCTGGGTCGGTCAAGAAAATCGAGCCGGTACCGCCTGGGAACAGAACCGGGAAAACCTGTTCGAAGGCTTTTCTGGTGTCGTTGAAGGCGTCTTCGAAGATGTGCTTCATCTTCTCGTCGAGGTCGTCAATGATCTGAAGCAAGTCTTTTCGGGTCTGAGTCAGGTCTTCGAGTTGCTCGGTCAAGAACTTGTGGCGCTGCTCAAGGGCGGCAAATTCTTCGAGCGCGAGCGGGTTCACGCGACCAAGACGCTCGAGCACGCGCTCGGCGTCGCGGAGGCGCTTGACCTGTTCGTCACGCGCGTACGAACTGGCCGGCTCGCCATCGATGTCTGAAGGAACCATTTGGTCTGGGCCATACTCGGCAAGCAAAACGGACTGATCGAGACCGAGTTCATCGTGGGCCTTACCAACTAGATTTGCGAGATTTAAGCGCTTCTCGTGGTTGGCAAGTTCGATGTCGTGAACGCTCTCGGTAAGAGTGCTCAACTTCATTTGCGTCTCGGCGACATCGCCGCGAAGGCGAACTAACTCGCTGAATTGGTTTTGGCGAGCTGAGTCGAGGTTGGTGAGTTTTACCTTGGCTTCGGCAGATTTTGCGGCAACTGCATCCATGACCGCTGGCAGCACATCTAGAACCTTGCGCGAGTTTTCTAGGGCCTTGGCCTGGGCTGCAGCGGCAGCCTGAGCCCGCTCAATGGCTGCGGTGGCTTCGCCAACCTGTGCCTTTAGTGTTTCGGCGCGCTCTAGCTCAACTCGAAGTCGCTCAACCGCTGCGCCGAGATCGACACGAACATCCAGTTCTTTCTGGCGTTCATTTTCGAGGGCTTCGACAAGGCTTTGACGGTCAGAAACATCTACGGTAGGGCGCTCGCTGGTAGCGAAGGTGTCGTGAGCGGCCTTGGCTTGGCTGAGCGCCAACTCAGCCGCCTCGATGCCCTGCTCTGCTGCAGTGGCAACCGTCGCAAGACGGTCTACTTCACCCTGGCGAGCCTCAACCTGAACGCGCAGGCGACCTAGCTTTTCGGCGTTCGAGGCAAGGGTTGCGTCGTGTTCGTTGAGTGATGCGAGAGCCGTTTTTGCGGAAGCCTTCGCGGCCTCTTCGGTCGAACGTGCCTGTGCCAGCTCACCGCGAGCCGTTTCGATTTGCTCGTTGACCTCAGCCAACCGCGCCTCGGCTGCATCGCGTTCAGAAACAAGTTGAAGTTTCGAAGGCTTGCTCTGGCTACCACCGCGAATAACGCTGGCCGTGAGAACGTCCCCTTCGAGGGTGATCAGAGTCTGCTTGACACTGCTCGAGTCTTTTGCATACAGCGCACGTGCCGCGTCAATGTCATCGACAATCAAAATGTCGGCCAGAAGGGCAAGAATGCCGGTCGGGGCCTGCACGACGTCGGTAGCAGCTCGAACGCCAGTTACGCCAGCACTCTTGGCGGCGGCGACCTTGGCGTCGACATCGGCAATAATCAGTTCGACCCGGCCACCGTCGTTGTTCTTTAGGTGCTCGATTGCGGCAAGGCCGTCTTCACGCGTGTCGGCAACCACAGCATCCGCTAGTGAGCCAAGCGCAGCTGCAACTGCGGCTTCAAAGCCGGCGGTTACCTTCATGTGCGAAGCGACCAGCCCGCGAATGCCTCGCAGCGACGAAGAGGTGACCGAAGAAGCGCCATCTTTCTGGTCGAGCGTGAGGTTCAGGGCCGAGCGCTTAGCCGAGAGTGAATCGCGTTCACGCTCGGCCTGGTGAATAACTTCGCGAAGTTGCTCAATCTTTGCAGCCGCGTCGGCAACGGCCTTCTGCGCTGTCTCGTAGCTCTGCTCGAGATTGCTATCGCCCTTGCCACCCTCGGCCTGAAGCTGGGCTTCTAGGGTCGAATATTCGGCGGCGCTGGCATCGAGGCGGCTTTGCGCCTCAACGAGTGCGGCCTGGTGACGGGCCAATTCTTCACGGATGCTCGCCAAGCGGCTCTCGGCCACAGTCGACTCATTCGCCAAACGTGACTTCTCGAGGTCGAACTGTGAGATCAATGCGGTTTGCTCAGCGGCCTGGTTGTCGAACTTCTCGAGTACGTCTCTGGCAATGTTGCGAGTCTTCTCGGCTTCGGCGAGCGCTCCCTTGAGAGCCTCTACCGCTGCGGCCAGGCGCACAGCTTCGGCGGCGGCGTTCTCGGCATCACGGGCGATCTGAGATGGGTCAACCTGGGCGGCGGCGTTCTCTGACTGTGCGCTCAGCAAGGCGACGCGCTGATTAGCCATCGAGAGCAGTGAGCGAAGTCGTTCGGTTACCGAGTCGTATTCGAACACCAGTTGGCGCGCTTCATCGAGTTCGGGTGAAACCTGAGCTGCCTCAAGCGAGTGAAGGCGCGCGGTGTTCTCGGCTAGAAGCTCTTGCAAAATGTTGCGCTCGGCCTTGCGGTCGGCTTCGCTCTTGGCAGTTACTTCAAGTGCGTTGTGCAGTGCTGCAATGTCGTCTGCCAGCAAACGGGCTTTGGCGTCGCGAACCACCGAGGCGATTCCGGCTGCCTGACGGGCAACCTCGGCCTGCTGGCCAAGTGGCTTGAGTTGGCGACGCACTTCACCGGCAAGGTCGTTTAGGCGGGTTAGGTTGGCCTGCATTGCCTCTAGCTTGCGCTGAGTTTTTTCTTTGCGGCGGCGGTGCTTGAGAATACCGGCGGCTTCTTCGATGAATCCGCGACGTTCTTCGGGTGAAGCCTTCAAAATGCCGTCTAGCTGGCCCTGACCCACGATTACGTGCATCTCGCGACCCAAACCTGAGTCGCTCAACAGTTCTTGTACGTCTAACAGGCGACAAGCATCCCCGTTGATTGCGTATTCACTGCCACCGTTGCGAAACAGTGTGCGGCTGATGGTGACTTCGCTGTAGTCGATTGGCAGCGCGCCATCTGAGTTATCAATGGTCAAAAGCACTTCGGCACGGCCCAGTGGCCCTTTGGTGCTGGTACCGGCGAAGATGACGTCTTCCATCTTGCCGCCGCGAAGAGTCTTTGCACCCTGCTCACCCATTACCCAGGCGAGGGCGTCAACAACGTTGGATTTTCCCGAACCGTTCGGGCCAACAACGGCGGTCACGCCAGGCTCGAAGTTGAAGGTAGTCGACTGCGCGAACGACTTAAAGCCCTTGAGGGTCAGGCTCTTGAGATACAAGCTTCACGCACCTATGCAACGTTTAAAAGAACGGCGAATGCCGTCACACAAAATTACCCCATTTAGCGGGTGAGTTTTTGACACTTTGGGCAGAAATGCGAACCGCGGTTCATCCACGAGTCGCGCCTAATTGGCGTGCCACAGCGGTTGCACGGTTTATCGGTTTGCCCATACGCGTTCAGTGACACCTCGAAATAGCCCGATTCGCCGTTCACGTTTTTGTACTGCTCATCAAAACTGGTTCCGCCGGCCTCAACTGCTCGAGCTAGGATGCCCTGCACCTCAGTCATCAGAATGCCAAGTTTTGCGGCCGAAATGTCTTTGGCTGGGCGGTCGTAGTGCAGTTTTGCAGCCCAAAGCGCTTCATCGGCATAGATGTTGCCAATGCCGCTGACCACACCCTGGTCGAGCAGCACGCGCTTGATGCCGGAGTTTTTGCCGCGCATCCGCTTGATCACCGCGGCGAGGTTGAATTCTGGGTCAAGCGGGTCTCGCGAAATGTGGGCAGCGGATCGAGGAATCTTGTGTTGCCACTCCCCTACCCGAAGTGCGCTGTCGCTGAACCCGCCCATGCCGCCGTCTGCGGTCGAAATGAGCTCATCGATTTGCAGCGAACCGAAGATGCGCTGGTCGACGAATCGAAACTCAATTGGTGAACCATCTTTCGCCTCGAGGTGAATAACGATTCTGGTGAGTTTGTCTGGCCCTGCTCCGGCATCGCGAATAAGCATTTGCCCACTCATGCCGAGGTGCCCAACGAGAGCGAAGTTCACGTCGGTCGAGCCATTGAGTTCGAGCGGTAGCCATAAAAACTTGCCGCGACGAACAACGGCTAGCACCTTTGCGCCCTCGAGTGCCGTTACGAAATCTCGCGGTCCGGGGAGGTGTCGTTTGAGGCTGCGTTCGTCCAAGACTTCAATGGCACGGATGCTCGCACCGATAACGTGTTGCGAAAGACCAAGTCGAACGGTTTCGACTTCTGGTAACTCGGGCACTAGTTGCCTCCGAGCGCCTTGATCGCCGCGATGGCCGCCTCAGACTCGGCACCTTTGCGGCTTCTGGCTTCGCCCGCGGACACCACTTCGCCCACCGTTACAGTCGCGCTGAAAATTCGATCGTGATCTGGGCCGGTGTGAGTGGTTTCATAAGCCGGCGCTGCGAGACCTCGTTCTTGAGCGATTTCTTGAAGCTTGGTTTTTGGCTCGCTGTTGAGCAATAGGTCGATGTGGTTATCGAGCAGCGGAAAAATGAACCGCTCAACCAATTCACTCGCGCGAGTCAGGCCGTGTTCGACATAGATTGCACCGAGAATCGCCTCGAATGCATCGGCAAGAAGGTTTCCTTTGTCGCGACCACCGGTTTTCTCTTCACCCTTGCCGAGAAGCAAAAACGAACCGATGTCGATTCCAGCGGCAACCTCGGCGAGAGCCTTTGCAGAGACAACCGAGTTTTTCAGGCTAGAAAGTTCGCCCTCTTGAAGCTCTCCGAACCTCTTGTAAAGCTCCGCGGTAACAACAAAACCCAACACCGAGTCGCCTAGAAACTCCAGGCGTTCGTTGTTGGGTTGCTTGCCGTTCTCATACGAGTGAGAACGATGAGTAAGTGCTTGGGTCAGTAGGTCTTGGCTTATCGAAACGCCGAGACGCTCGATTAAGACTTCAAGCCCGTGACTCAAAAGTCTTTAGGCGTCTGCTACCTTGCGGCCCTTGTACTCAAGGAACAGGGCGTTACCTGTTGAGTCCTCGACTACCTTGGCGCGGTGAGGCATGCTGTAGACGGTCTTACCGTTGACAACGGTCTTGACCAGGGTGACCTCGGCGGCCTTCCACTGCGAACGGCGTGAGTGAGTACGGCTGCGGGAGAGGCGTCTTTTAGGTACTGGCATCTCTAATCTTCCTTCAAGTTTGTTAGCGCATTCCACCTCGGGTCAACCGGGGCTTCGTGAGCGTGTTGCGGGTCTTCATTCAACTTCGCACCACACGTTACGCACAGACCTTTACAGCCTGCACTACAAACGGGTTGGAACGGAAGAGACAAAACTACCGCGTCTCTGATGACCTGATCTAAATCGATTGACTCGTTTTCGACCACGAAGTCATCTTCGCTTGTTCCAGAATAGGCGAAAAGCTCCTGAAATTCCACCTCAACCGCCGAATCAATCGGGTCGAGACATCTGCTGCATTCACCGGATGCTGTCGCAAAAGCATCTCCGGTAACCAAAACGCCCTCGTGCACCGACTCAAAACGGGCGTCGATCTCGATGGTTGAGCCCGCCGGAATGCCGATTGCGAAGTTTGCCATTGGCTCATCGATCACAACATCCAGTTGCTTTTCACGCATGGTGCCTGGCTTGTTGATCAGATCGTGAACGGGTATTAAAAGTGCGTCACTCATTAGTTTTTGAATTTCTTTTCGATAAGTTTCTGAACCGGCTTGGCGACGTATTTGCGCACGTCTCCCCCGTTTTGGGCGAGCTGGCGAACCAGACTCGAAGAAATGTGGGAAAGCTCAGGCGCTGAGATCAAAATTGCGGTTTCGATGCCACTCAATTCGCGGTTAATCTGCGCCATCGGAAACTCGAAGTCGACATCGGTGGCAGAACGCGCGCCCTTAACGATCACATCGGCACCAACATCCGTGCACAAATCAACCAGCAGCCCAGATTCGAGAGCAACCACGCGGATGCCCGACAAACCGGCCTCGGAAAGGGTCTGTTCTACCAACTCAACCCGGTCGACCAACGAAAACATCGGTGCCTTGTTTGGGTTGTGAACCACCGCGATGACGAGTTCGTCGAAAAGTTCACTGGCGCGCTCGGCGATGTCGAGGTGCCCAATGGTGAACGGGTCGAACGACCCTGGATAAACAGCGATTTTTGGCATGCCTCTAGGTTACCTGTGACGGGGTGTCGGTTGCGATGGGGCTGTTCTAAGTTTTGGCTAGGTTTTCTTGAGCCTGCTGGTCGATTCGCTCGAGGGCTTCGGCGAGCGCTGGGTGCTTCTCGAGGGTTGGATCACTTTCGAAAACTTTCGCAACCATGCCACGAACTTCGCCGATAAGAGCTGCGTCTTGAACCACTCTGAGCAGTTTCAGTGACGAGCGACCGCCCGACTGCGACTTACCGAGCACGTCGCCCTCGCGACGAAGTTCGAGGTCGATTTCGCTGAGTTTGAAGCCATCGGTGGTTGAGGCGACCGCCGTTAGGCGTTCGAGTGAAACGCTACCGGGCTCGGCAGTGGTGAGCAGTAGACACAAGCCAGGCAAGCCGCCACGGCCAACTCGGCCGCGCAACTGGTGTAACTGCGAGATTCCGAAGCGGTCGGCATCGAGCACGACCATGACAGTTGCGTTTGGCACGTCGACACCCACCTCGATCACGGTGGTGCTCACCAGAACGTCGATTTCTTTTGCCACAAAGCGGGCCATCACCTCAGCCTTTTGCTCTGAGCTCATTCGACCGTGCAAGACGTCGATGTTGACACCGGCAAGAGTTGGGTTGAGCTTCAACCCCTCGGCAACGCTCAACGCTGCGGCGAGCGGCGCCTTAGGTTCGGTCGCGGCGGCCATTTCGACGAGGTCTTCGGCCGAAACATCCTCTTCGTCAACAAACCCTTCGGCTAACTCTGGCTCGGCATCTGCCTCATCGATTCGCGGGCAAACCACGAAGGCCTGACGCCCAGCTGCAACCTCTTCGGCAACACGCGCCCAAACCCTGGAGACTAGACCACCCTGATTGATTTGCACCACGTGACTGGTGATTTCTTTGCGGCCAGCCGGCAACTCGGTGAGGGTCGAGACATCTAGGTCGCCAAACACGGTCACCGCTAGTGTGCGCGGAATCGGCGTTGCCGTCATGGTTAACACGTGCGGAGGCAACTTGCCCTTGAGGCGCAGGGCCTCGCGCTGCTCAACCCCGAAGCGGTGCTGCTCGTCAACCACAATCAAGCCGAGGTCAAGAAACTCAACCTTGTCTGCAATCAGTGCGTGCGTGCCGACCACCAACTGCGCCTTGCCACTAACAATCTGCAGCAGCGCGCGCTTGCGATCGGCAACAGACTGCTGACCGGTGAGCAGTGTGAGACCGACCTTTTTGGCCAGTTCGCTACCCAAAGTGCGCTCGATCGAGGCAAAGTGCTGTGACGCCAGCACCTCGGTTGGTGCAATCAGCGCAGACTGACCGCCCGAGTCGGCAACGGCAAGCATGGCGCGAACCGCAACCAAGGTCTTTCCCGAACCAACTTCACCCTGCAAAAGGCGATTCATCGGATGCTCGGCACTCAGGTCTTCGAGAATCTGTTGCCCGATCTCAACCTGACCGCGAGTCAACTCAAAGGGCAGTGCGGCGTCGAAGGTCTCTAGAGCACCGCCCGCGGCAGGAACTCGCGGCGTGGTCTTGGTGTGCGAATTATCGGCTCGACGCTTGAGCAGCGTGGCTTGAAGCAAGAACGCCTCGTGAAAACGCAGGGTGTCTCGCGCCGCTTGCCAATCGGTGGCCACGGCAGGTCGGTGAATTTTCGCAATCGCGTCAGAAAGCCCAAGCAAACCCTCGGCCTTCGCAATTTCAGTCGGCACTTCGTCTTCGATCGGGGCGAGAGTGTCTAGCACAACGCCCATGGCTCGGGCGATCATCCACGTGGTCACCGCCGAAGCGGCCGGGTAAATCGGAATCGGCAGGTCTGCCCAGGCTTTTGCCGCGCTCTGGTCTACCTCTTCGGCGAACAACTCGTAATCGGGGTGGGTCAGCTGCAGTTTGCCCTGATACGCGCCGATCTTGCCGGCGAAAAGCCCACGAACCCCCGGCTTGAGCGTCTGAGCTCGCCAGGCCTGGTTGAAAAACGTGAGCGAAAGCACGCCGTTGCCATCGGTGATGCGCACCTCGAGAATGCTGCCCTTGCGACCCGTCATGCGGCGCTCGCGCACATCGACAATCTCGGCAACGATCGAAACCGACTCGCCAATTGGCAGGTCGGCGATGGGTGTTAGTTCACCACGCGAAGAATAACGACGCGGATAGTGGGTTAGCAGGTCGGCAACGGTTTTTAGCCCCAGATGGCGCGCGAAAGACTTGGCGGTTCGGTCACCCAAAACGCGGTCTAGCGGCTCAAGAGGTAAAAGCATGGTTCAATGCTAGACATGACAAGAATTATCGGAGGCATCGCGGGCTCGAGAAAACTCGTTTCGCCGGCCAAAACCACCAGACCAACCTCCGACCGAATTCGCGAAAGCCTGTTTTCAAAGCTTGAAGCCCGCGATTTGCTCGAGTCGAGCCACGTTCTCGACCTTTATGCCGGCACCGGCGCTCTAGCTCTAGAGGCCGTCAGCCGCGGCGCAAGCGTCGCCTGGATGGTTGAGCGTGACGGCAAGGCAGCGGCTGTATGCGTGGCAAATGCCCGCCTGGTGCAGAAGGCCCTGCAAGACGAAGAACTCGAGGCCGAAACCAAGGTTGTGAACAAGTCGGTCGCTGCGATGCTAGCAGGCGAAGCATCCACTCGCTTTGACATTGTCTTCATCGACCCGCCATACGAGGTCACAAACGATGAGGTCACTGCCAACTTGACGGCGTTAGAGGCGCATTTGAACGCGGATGCTGTGGTGGTTGTCGAGCGATCAAGCCGCTCTGGCGCGGTGAGTGCGCCGAAATACCTGAAGCTTGATGAAGAAAAAAGTTACGGCGATACCGTGCTGTATTTCTATTCGACCTAAACCAGTCTCGAGCGACTAAATGTGACGCTCTGGCGCACCAATGTAAAGCTGCTGAGGGCGGCCGATTCTGGTGGCAGGGTCTTGGTTCATTTCGCGCCAGTGAGCGATCCAGCCTGGTAGTCGGCCAATTGCGAAAAGCACGGTAGACATTCGTGTCGGGAATCCCATTGCCTTGTAGATGACGCCGGTGTAGAAATCGACGTTCGGGTAAAGCTTGCGCTCTACGAAATAGTCGTCGGCCAGCGCTGCGGTTTCAAGTTCTTTAGCGATGTCGAGCAGTGGGTCACTAACGCCAAGTTCGGCTAACACTCGGTCGGCGGTTGCCTTGACAATCTTGGCACGAGGGTCGAACGACTTGTAGACGCGGTGACCGAATCCCATCAGGCGAATGCCGTCTTCTTTGTTCTTTACGCGCTCGACATAGCGCTGAACCGAATCGCCCGAATCGCGAATGTTGGTGAGCATTTCGAGAACAGCCTCGTTGGCTCCGCCGTGCAGCGGGCCAAACAGTGCCGAAATGCCAGCCGAAACCGAGGCGAACAAGTTGGCCTGTGAAGAGCCCACCAAGCGCACGGTCGAGGTCGAGCAGTTCTGCTCGTGGTCGGCGTGAAGAATGAACAGGGTGTCAAGCGCCTTGGTTACCACCGGGTTCTGCAGGTAAGGCTCAGCCATGTTGCCAAAGCTCATACGCAAAAAGTTCTCGACGAAGCCGAGTGAGTTGTCTGGGTAGAGCAGCGCCTGACCCAGTGAGTTCTTGTAAGAGTAAGCGGCGAGCACCGGCATCTTGGCCAGCATTCGGATGCTCGAAAGCTCCACCTGCTCTTCGTCATGTGGGTCTAGCGAGTCTTGGTAGAAGGTCGAAAGTGCAGACGCACCAGCCGCCAAAACAGACATCGGATGCGCGTTCTGCGGCATCGCGTGGAAGATGTTCTTCAGCTCTTCGTGAATCAGGGTGTGGCGGCGAATGCGGCCGTCAAAATCGGCAAGCTGGGTTTCACTCGGCAACTCACCGTAGATGAGCAAGAAGGCGACTTCTAGAAAGGTTTTCTGACCGGCAAGCTCTTCGATCGGGTATCCGCGATAGCGAAGAATGCCCTCGTCACCATCGATGTAGGTGATGGCCGATTTGGTCGAAGCGGTGTTTACGAAACCCTGGTCGAACGCGTTCAAGCCGGTTGCGGCATTGAGCTTTGAAAAGTCGATTACATCGTCGCCGGCGGCAGATGGCAGAATCGGAAATTCTGCAGTTCCACCCGGATAGTTCAGGGTGACTTTGTCGGCATTAACCTGGTCGGTCAACGGTGCTCCTAAGGGTTTAGCGGTGTTCCAAGCCTATGGCATTTTGAAGGCGTCTAGCACCCTCGGCAATGCGCTCATCGGTGGCAGTCAAGGCAAATCTCACGTGCTTCAGAGAGCTGGTTCCATAGAGCGAACCAGGTGCAACCAGGATGCCCAGCTCGGCCATGCGCGACACTGTGGCCCAGCAATCCTCTCCGAGTGTTGCCCAAATGTATAGGCCCGCTTCACTGTCAGTAACCTCAAAGCCGAATGCCTTGACGGCCGGCAAGATAACCTCGCGTCTGGCGCGGTAAATTTCTTTCTCTTTGGCAACGTGCTCATAGTCGCCGAGCGCCACCGCGATGGCGTGCTGCACTGGTGCCGGAGTATTCAAACCGGCGTGCATGCGAATGTTCACGAGTGACTTGACCAACGCGGCATCGCCGGCAGCGAAGGCAGCGCGGTGCCCGGCCATGTTCGACTGCTTGCTCAGCGAATAAAGCGCGAGGATGTTCGTGTAATCGCCTCCGCAAACTCGAGGGTCTAGCACCGACGGAATCAACTTATTCGACCAGTCATCCCAGCCGAGTTCGGCGTAGCACTCATCGCTGGCCAGAACAGCTCCGAGTTCTCGGGCCCGATCAACAGCAGCTTTCATTTGGTCAACGTCGAGAACACGACCATCTGGGTTGCCGGGGCTGTTGATCCAAATCAATTTTGTGTTCGCTGGCCAAAGACTCGGGTCGTCTTCGCTCACGATTTCGGCGTCGACCAAAGCTGCTCCGACTATGTATGCGGTGTATGCAACTTTTGGTTGAACGACGACGTCACCTTTGCCGAGACCCAAAAGAAGCGGCAAGAACGAAATGAGCTCTTTCGACCCGATGCTTGGCATCACGTTTTCGGGAGTGAGCCCAGGTACCTGTCGGCGTCTGGCAAACCAGTCGACTACAGCGGCTTTGAACTCGGATGAACCACCGGTCGATGGGTAGCCGGGCGAGTTAGATGCGGCTTCGAGAGCAGCTCGAATGATTTCGGGCGTTGGGTCTACCGGAGAACCAACCGAAAGGTCGACCAAGCCCCCCTCGTGTGCTCGAGCTTTTTCACCGTAGGGCTTCAGCTGCTCCCATGGATACTCGGGCAGGCGGTCGAACACTTGCTATTCGCCCTGTGGAGGCAGAACAGAAACGACTGCGTGATCGGCATCAATTTTGCCAACCTTGGCAGCGCCGCCAGGTGAACCAATCTCGCTAAAGAACTCAACATTTGCCTTGTAATAGTCGGCCCACTGGTTTGGCAGGTCATCCTCGTAGTAAATGGCCTCAACCGGACAGACTGGCTCGCAAGCGCCACAGTCAACACACTCATCTGGGTGAATGTAGAGCATGCGGTCGCCTTCGTAGATGCAGTCGACTGGGCACTCTTCGATACATGCCTTGTCTTTGACATCAACGCAGGGCAGCGCGATTACGTAAGTCACGAATGTTCCTCTCAAAAAACTAGCTCTATTAAAACACCGACCGGCT
>JBIKSH010000006.1:0-82255 GCA_044348705.1 Rhodoluna sp.
GATATTCAAGTGGCAGACAACGGGCTGAGCCGCAAGCACTTTGAAATTCTCTGGGATGGTGCGAAGGCCGGAGTTCGCGACCTGCAATCGACCAACGGCACCAAAGTAAATGGTCGCCCGATTACCGAAATTGGCATCGCCACCGACACCGTTATCGAAGCTGGCAAGAGCTCATTCGTGTTTCGCGTAATCGCAAAGTCGGTGAGCAATGAGTGAGTTAGCGCTCTTCTTGGTTCGCATCGGCTTCGTAGCCGTGCTCTGGATTTTCATCTTCAGCATCATCTCGGTTATTCGCGCCGACATCTTTGGCCAAAAGGTCGTTCGCCGTGCAACCGAGCGCAACACTCCCACCGTGCTTTCGAGCCCGGTGATTCCGGCCGCACCTTCGGCGCCGGTCACGGTTGTCGCCGCGAGCGCTGGTGCCGCGAGCGCCGTGGCTACCCGTCTGGTAGTTACCGAGGGCGAAAACGCTGGCCGCGAGTTGCCGCTCACCGGTCGAGAACTGCACATCGGCCGCGCCCCGAACAGCGATCTCGTAGTGAACGACGAATACGCCTCGACCCAGCACGCCAAGCTGGTGCTGATGAACGACGACTGGCTGATTCAAGACCTCAACTCAACTAACGGCACCTACCTAGCCGGCGCCCGCGTTGGCACCCCGGCCGTGGTCAAGCTAGGCACCCCGGTGAAAATCGGCAAGACCGTATTCGAGCTGCGAGCCTAGTCGTGCCAATCAAGCTGGTCACCTATGCGGTTTCTGACATCGGTCGGGTGCGTTCGAGCAACCAAGATGGCGGATACACCGGCTACCAGTTGCACTTTGTGGCAGACGGCATGGGTGGTCACGCCGGTGGTGACATCGCTTCGGCGATGGTTTCTCAGCGCGTTGCGCCGATCGACAACATTTATGCAACCCCCGAGGATGCTGGCAGCGTGTTGCTCTCGACGCTACTCGAGGCGAACGCGGTGTTGTCGTCGACCGTGAAGGCGCATCCCGAAATGGCAGGCATGGGCACCACCTTCTCGGGCCTCATGTTCACCGGAGAAAAGGCCGTGGTTGCGCACATCGGCGACTCGCGAATCTACCGAGTGCGTGGCGAGGCCTTTGAGCAAGTAACCACCGACCACACTTTTGTTCAAAAGCTGGTTGATACCGGCCGAATTACACCGGCCGAGGCGCTCGTGCATCCACGTCGCAATGTGCTGATGCGCGTGCTCGGTGACACACCAGAAGCACCACAGGTCGACAGCTGGGTCATCGACGTTTTGCCGGGTGACCGATTCTTGCTCTGCAGCGATGGCCTGTGCGGGTATGTGAGCGATGAGCTGATCGAGCGAAACATGCGTTCGCTTGCCCCTGGCTCGACCATCGCCGAAGATCTGCTCGGTGAAGCGCTCGAAGCCGGTGCCCCAGACAACGTGACCATCGTGACCGTCGATGTGCTCACCTCTGAGACACCAACCGACTACGAAGCGCAACCGACCTATGTTGGCTCGGCCGCGAACGACGTTGTCATCTCAGACCGCAAGGGTCGTCGCGGCTTGGCACTGCTCAACCCCCGCAAGATCGGTGACCTATTTAGAGGTAGCGAAGAAACCACCGACTTCGTGCCAGAGTCTGACGAGTTTCTCGAAAAGGTTTTGGCCGACACCCGCAAGAGAATCTTCAATCGCAAGGTTCGCCAGGTGCTCACCATCATCGCCATCTCGGCGGCGGCCGTCGGTTCGCTGTGGGGCGGCTACGCCTATACGCAAACCAAGTTCTATGTCGGCGAATCGGCCGGCGAAGTAGTCATCTACCAAGGCATTCGCGAAAGCCTCGGCCCGCTGGCGTTTTCGAGCGTCAAGCAGAGCACGGGCATCCGTGTTGAAGACCTCACCGAATACAGTCGCGGGCTCGTCGATCGCACGATTTATGCGACCGACCTCTGCGACGCCTATCGAATCTTGGGCAAGCTGGCCGAGAACACCCCCGAGCTGATCGGCGCAGATTTGGCGACCAACATTGCCGAATGCAACACGGATGGTCAGACCAATGGTTAGCGCGATTCTCACCGGCACTGCACCGAAGGTCATGCGGGTGGTTCCACGAAGCCGCAACATTGAAGCGCTCCTGCTGTTCTTCGTGTTTGGCATCAACGCCTATGAATTGGCGCAGATTCAACTCAGCACGCTCGAGGTGCTGCGACCAGACTTTTGGTTCTACTGGCTGCCGCTAACCCTGGCCGCTCTGGTCGTACACGCCATCTTGCGCCGCAAGGCCTCTGAGGCCGACTCGCTAATCTTGCCGCTCGGCGTTTTCCTGAACGGCCTCGGGCTTTCCGAGATCTATCGACTCGACATCGCCAAGGCAGCCTCGGGTGCCACCGACCTCTTCGCAGTGAGGCAGGTTATCTGGACGGTGGTTGCTATCGCCGCCTGCGCCGCGGTGATCTGGTTCGTAACCAGCCACCTGTTCTTGCGTCGCTACATTTTTGTTGCCATGGTCGCTGGTATCGGGCTGTTGCTGTTGCCGATGGTTCCGTTCTTGGGTCAAAACATCAACGGTGCTCAGTTGTGGATAGCCATCGGACCGTTGACCTTTCAGCCGGGTGAGCTTGCCAAGATTGCACTGATCATTTTCTTTGCCGGCTACCTGGTGAATCGCAAAGATTCGCTCGCAATGGTTGGGCGCAAGGTGCTCGGTGTGCACATTCCGCGAGCGCGTGAACTCGGGCCGATTCTTGTGATTTGGGTGGCAAGCCTAGCGGTGTTGGTGCTGCAACGTGATCTCGGAACATCGCTGCTCTATTTCGGCTTATTTCTCGTGATGATCTATGTGGCCACCGGCCGCGCGCTCTATGTGGTCGTTGGTTTGACTATGTTCGGCACCGGTGCACTGGTCGCCTCGCAGGTGATGGACTACGTGGCAGGGCGCTTCGGCGCCTGGCTCGACCCGTTCAGCACCGAGCGCTACGACGCCATCGGCGGTTCTTATCAGCTGGTTCAGGGCATGTTCGGCATGGCTCACGGCGGCTTGCTCGGCACCGGCCTCGGCGGGGGTGTGCCACAACTGGTGCCGCTAGCCGAAAGCGACTTCATCATCGCGGCGCTCGGAGAAGAACTTGGTCTGGCCGGCATGTTCGTGATCTTGGCCGCCTACCTGCTGCTCGTCTATCGCGGTATGCGCATCGGCTTTACCCACTCGGATGACTTTTCAAAACTGCTTGCCGTCGGGCTCTCGTTCGTCATCGCGTTGCAAACCTTCATCGTCATCGGTGGTGTCACCCGCGTTGTGCCACTGACCGGTCTAACCACTCCGCTGCTGGCTGCCGGTGGTTCGTCGCTGCTCGCCAACTGGATGATCATCGGCCTACTGCTTCGCCTCAGCGACACCGCATCGCGCAATCGAGGTGATGCGTAATGCAAAAAGAACTCAGACGAGTTTCGCTGGTCATCGGCGTGATGTTCCTGAGCCTGTTTGCCTCGAGCACGGGCATCCAAGTTATTTCTGCCGATTCGCTCGCGGCCGATGGGCGCAACGTGCGCAGCGTTTATGACTCTTATGAAACCCAGCGCGGCGACATTCTGATTGACGGTGAGCCGATTGCGAAGTCGGTGAAGACCGACGACGAGTACCACTACCTGCGTAAATACACCAGCAGCCGCTACTCGGCGGTGACCGGCTACTTCTCGTTCTTCAACGGAGCCACCGGTCTTGAAGCCGCGTCGAACGACTTTTTGACCGGCAAGAACTCGTCGCAATTCTTCGAGCAAATCAACGCGCTGTTTTCGGGCAACCCGGTTACCGGCGGTTCGGTCGAGCTCACCATCGACCCGAAAGTGCAAAAGGCTGCCTGGGATGCGCTCGGCGACATGAAGGGTGCGGTCGTTGCGATCGACCCGGTCACCGGCAACATTTTGGCGATGGTTTCGAAGCCAGGGTTCGACGCAAACCTGCTCTCTACCCACGACCCGGTCGAGGCAAACGAGAATTACAAGAATTTGCTCGAGCGCAATAGTGACCCGCTCATCAACCGCGCTATCGGGGGTGACCTCTACGTGCCGGGGTCGGTGTTCAAACTTGTAGTTTCGGCGGCGGCGCTCGAAAGCGGCAACTTCACCCCTGAGTCGAAGATCGACAACCCGAGCAAGTTCAAACTGCCGGGTACCGAGACCTATGTTTACAACTCGGGAGAGGGCACCTGTGGAGGTCGCGCAACTGTATCGCTCGCCGACGCCCTGCGCTTTTCGTGCAATGTGCCGTTCGCCCAAGTTGGCATTCAGCTCGGTCAAGACCAGATTCGCCGCCAGGCCGAACTATTCGGCTTCGGCAAGAGCATCAGCGTTCCGCTAAAGGTGACCCCTAGCGTGTATCCTCGCGGTCTTGATGACGCACAAACCGCGCTGACCGCATTCGGGCAGTTCGATGTTCGAGTCACTCCGATGCAAATGGTGATGGTGTCTGCCGCGATCGCAAACCAGGGTCGACTGATGAAGCCGAACCTGATCGAGAACGTGCTTTCGTCGAACCTAGCCTCGCTCTATGCGCCAACCCCGAGCGAATACTCGCGCCCCGTTTCTGAAAAGACCGCCGGCTCGCTCAAGCAGATGATGATCGACGCGGTCGCCAAGGGCGTTAGCGGCAACGCGCAAATCTCAGGCGTGAAGGTAGCCGGCAAAACCGGCACCGCCCAGAACGGCAAAGACGAGCCATACACTCTCTGGTTCACCGGGTTCGCCCCTGCCGACAAGCCGCGCGTTGCAGTGGCAGTGGTTATCGAAGACGGCGGTGGCATGGGTCAAAACGGTCGAGGCAACTCGCTTGCTGCCCCGGTCGCCCGCAAAGTCATGCAGGCGGTGTTGAACAAGTGAAGCCAGAAGTAGAAATGCTTTACGGTTCTCGATACCGTCTCAAATCGCGCATCGCCATCGGTGGCATGGGTGAGGTTTGGCAGGCGCACGACGAAATCATTTTGCGTGACGTGGCAATCAAGATTCTCAAGCCCGAATACATGGGCGACCCCGGCTTTCTCGAGCGCTTTAGAACCGAAGCCCGTCACGCGGCTCGCGTTGAGCACGAAGGTATCGCCAACGTTTTTGATTACGGCGAGGATGGCGGCAGCGCCTATCTCGTTATGGAGCTTGTGCCCGGCGACTCGCTCGCCAAGATTCTCGAGCGCGACAAGACCCTGCCTGCCGAGAAGGTGCTCGACATCATGGCGCAAACCGCTCGAGCGCTTCACGAAGCACATGAAGCCGGCATGGTTCACCGCGACGTCAAGCCGGGAAACCTGCTGATTACACCGGATGGTCGAGTAAAGATTACCGATTTCGGAATCGCTCGCGTGGCCGACCAGGTTTCGCTAACCGCCACCGGTCAGGTGATGGGCACCGTTCAATACCTTTCACCAGAACAAGCAACCGGCAAAGCAGCTACACCGGCCACCGACATTTACTCGCTCGGCATCGTGGCCTACGAAGCACTGCGCGGTTCACGCCCCTTCAGCGGCGAAACCCAGATGGCCATTGCCATGGCGCAAATCAACGATGCACCTCCAGCGCTGCCAGAAACGATTGACGAGTCGGTGCGTGAGTTGGTGATGTCGTGTTTGGCGAAGAAGCCGGCGGGTCGACCATCCACCGCTTTGGCACTTGCCGAGGCGGCCGAAGAACTCATGGTGAACCGGCCAAAGCGCAGCACGGCAACGCGCCTGATTACCACCGCCATGCCGCAGGTGACCGAGTCGACCACGCTGATCGAGACCACCGACACCGCCGAGACATCGAAGCCGATCATTTGGCCGTGGCTCGCGACGATCGGTGCGCTGGTGCTGACCGCGGTCATCGTTCTGATTGCAATCTTTAGCGGCGGGCAAACCCCGACTCCGAGCCCGAGCCCGACCACCCCGTCGGCCAGCCCGAGCGAAACCGAAACGCCGACTCCGAGCCCAAGCCCGACCGACCCGAACCAGGTCGTCGTGCTGTCTAGCGACATTTTTGGGGTGAACATCGAAGATGCGGCTAGCTATCTAGAATCGCTCGAACTTGTGGTCATTCGAAGCGAGGGGCTCGAGGTTGCCAACGACGACCCGCGCCTACTGACCGTCTATGACGCCAGCCCACTGGGTCAAATGGCAACGGGCACCACCGTGACACTCACCTATTACATTCCGTTCGCCAATGTCGAACCGACGCCAGAAGAAACCACCCAAGAATAGACTTGAAAACGAAACCCCGGGAGCGAAGAACTTGACCGAGAACCAGAGAATTTTGGCCGAACGCTATGAAGTCGGCAGCCTGATCGGGCGCGGCGGAATGGCCGACGTCTACGAGGGCACCGACACACGCCTTGGGCGCAAGGTGGCCATCAAACTGCTCAAGTCAGACCTCGCCAACGACCCATCGTTCGAGGCTCGCTTTAGACAAGAAGCTCAGGCCTCGGCCCGAATGGCTCACCCAACCATCGTTCGCGTCTATGACGCCGGCGAAGAGCTTTCTATCGACTCGAACGGCAACGAGCGTCGCACTCCTTATATCGTCATGGAATATGTTCGCGGCACTCTGCTTCGCGACCTGCTTCACGAGCGCGCTATCGGAGTGCCAGAGGCAATCGGCTACGCCGAAGGTGTTCTAACCGCACTCGAGTTCTCACACCGCGCCGGCATCATTCACCGCGACATCAAGTCGGCCAACATCATGATCACCGACACCGGCCTGGTAAAGGTCATGGACTTCGGCATCGCCCGCGCCATCAGCGAGTCGTCGACCACCCAGGCCCACACCGCCGGCATCGTCGGCACCGCGCAATACTTCAGCCCTGAGCAAGCTCGCGGTGAGAGCGTGGATGCTCGCACCGACCTTTATTCAACTGGCGTGCTGCTCTACGAAATGCTCGCCGGTCGCCCGCCGTTCAAGGGTGAGACCGCCGTTTCTGTGGCATACCAGCACGTGAGCGAGGCCGTTACTCCGCCATCGCAGCACAACCCCGCCATCAGCGCCGGCCTCGACGAGGTGGTTCTTCGCGCACTTGCCAAGAACCGCGACGAGCGCTACCAAAGTGCCGAAGAGTTCCGCGAGCACCTACTTGCCGCCGACCTCACCCCAGCTCCGGCCGCTTTTGCGCCCGAGCTCGACGGCGCACCCGAGCAGCCAGAAGTGCTTGAGCCAGAGACCGCACTTGGGCTCGAAGATCTTGGGTTTGGCGACGAGACTGCGGTCGAAGCATCCGAGCCCGACGCCGAACTCGACCCCTTCGAAGCGCTGCTAGCAGATGCCACCGAGGGCACCGAAACCTCGGCGATCGACACCGCCGAAACAGAGCTGCCTCAGGCCACGGAACTCATCGAAACAAACGCGGATGCCGCACCGGCCCCAGCACCATTGGCTGCTCAAACACCTGCAGCCTCGGTGCCGAGCGCATTCAACTCGCCGATTCCGCCAACCGAGAAGATCAGCACCGACACCAACCCGTTCAAGTCACTTGGAGTGAGCTTCGACACCGGTTCGACCGACGTCGTTGACTCGGGTGCGGTGAAGGTCAAACGGCCTGCACTCGCCAATCCGGGCGTGCTTTGGGGTTTCGGCTCGGGTGCGCTGGTGTTCTTGGTGGGCATGATGATTTGGCTGCTCACAATTTCTCTGCCAAACATCAACCCAAACCAGGGTGGAATCAAGGTTGCCGACGTGGTCGGCCAAACCTACGAGCAGGCCTATGCAACGCTGACCGAGCAAAACCTGCTCGTCGAGCGCAAATACGAGGCGAGCGACACCGTTCCAGCAAACCAGGTCATTCGCGTCGACCCGATTGCTGGCACCAGCGTAGGTCAGAACACCACCATTACGGTTTGGGTTTCGACCGGCCGCACCCAGGTTGATGTGCCAGACCTTCGCGGCATGAACGAGCAGATGGCAGCTGACCTGCTGAGCCAATCGAATCTTGTGCTCGGTGAAATTGTTCAGGCCAGATCGGCCTCAATCGAAACCGGCAAGGTCATCGAGAGCATGCCTGCCGCCGGCACCAAGGTAGCCGCCGGCACCGTGGTCATCATCACGATTTCTAACGGCCTCGTCGAGGTTCCGAACGTAGTCAACTACTCAATCAGCGAGGCTCAGAACAGACTCACCGCGCCAGAGGTGGGGTTGACCGTCTCGATCGGCACTCAAGAGGCTTGTGCCACTGCACCTAAGGGAACCATCGTTCTTGAGCAGTCAATTGCTCCGGGCGATGCTCCACAGGGTTCAGCTATCACGCTGTGGGTAACCTGCGCGCCGTAGGCGAATAGCAAGATTTTCGGAGCGAAAGCCGCGAAGGCTTAGAGTTTCACCATTGGGCTAAGTGCTTTGCCGCGTTCGGCAGCGCCAACCAACCCAAGCGACTCGAGCCAGTTGCCCAACATCAAATAGCCGCCCTCGGTGAGTACGCTCTCGGGGTGGTACTGAACGCCATAAATAGGTTTGGTTGCGTGTTGCAAACCCATGATCACGCCACCTGCCGAGTTCTTGCCCTTCTCTGTGCGCGCGGTCACCACCAAGTCGGCCGGCACGGTCGAATCGACCACGGCTAGCGAGTGGTATCGGGTTGCGGTAAACGGCTGTGCAACATCCGTGAAAATCAACGAATTGTCGTGAGCCACCTGCGAAGTCTTGCCGTGCATAAGCTCGTCGGCCTGGCGCACGGTTGCCCCCATCGCCTCGGCAATCGCCTGGTGCCCAAGGCAGACACCGAACACCGGCAGGTCGTTGGTCAGCGCATATTTCACAACGGGGATGCTGAGGCCAGCGTCTGCGGGCGTGCCCGGGCCCGGCGACAAAAGTACCGCGTCGTAGTTGGCCAAAAGGGCCGGTAGTTCTGCTTCGGTAACTACGTCGTTTCGCAACACTTCGGTTTCTGCGCCAAGTTGCTGCAGATAGCCGTTGAGTGTGTAAACGAACGAGTCGTAGTTATCGAGAACCAGAATTTTGACCATGACACATTAAGCCTAACCTGCGCTTAGAATTACCCCATGTCTGATTCTGAGAACAACACAAAGCCAGAGGCCGCAGCTAAGGTTGCGAAGCCTGCCAAGAAAAACAAGCCTTCGAAGCCGAAGGTTGACTCACTAGCCAAGAGCAAGGCTGCCAAGGGCGACCTGCCAAACCCGGTCTGGTTCAAGCCAGTCATGTTTGGTTTCATGCTGCTCGGCCTAGCTTGGATCGTCATCTACTACATCTCGGGAAGCCAGTTGCCACTCGGCAAGATGTTCCCAGAGGTTGACATCGACGCCTGGAACATCGTGGTTGGCTTCGGCCTTCTGATGGTCGGCTTCGGAATGTCGACCCGCTGGAAGTAATCTCTTCGATTCTTGTAATTACAAAAACCCCCGGTCATTGCGATCGGGGGTTTTGTTTTTGAGTCTCGTTAGAGCAGGCCGTAGTCGCCCAAAATCATGAAGGCACGGATGCCGCCGGCCACAGCAAGCGCGAGCACAATGCCGGCCAATCCGAGAAACTGAAGTTTTTGTAGTTTCAGGTCACGGGTATTCGAGAAGAGCAGGGCCACTACGGCACCTAGCGCTAAACCACCAACATGTGCCTCCCAAGAAATCGAGGAGTTCATGAAGGTGAAGACCAGATTGATGGCGATGACGCCGGCCATCGTGGTCGAGTTCGCGCCGATGCTTCGCAGAATGACAAGAAAAGCTGCCATCAAACCAAAGGCACCGCCCGAAGCGCCGACCACAACCTGAACCGGGCTGGCCAGCCACATCACGGCGATCGATCCACCGACAATTGAGATTAGGTATAGGGCGAGAAAACGCCAGTGACCGATGATCGGTTCGAGAGCTCGGCCGAACAAAAAGAGTGTGTACATATTCAGCACAACATGCAGCACCGACAGCGGGTTGCTAAACAGCGAGTCTGAGTGAACAAAGCCTGAGGTAATGAAACGCCAAGGTTCAAGGATGCCCGCCGCAGGTTGAAACGCCAAAAGGTTGGTGAGCCAACCGCCACTGAGAATCTGCAGCGCATAGATTGCGACGGTGACGACCAGTAGCACCTGAGTAACTACTGGTCGACCGTCAAACTTCGTGGCGATGCGACCGCTGTTGCGCGCTGGCTGCTTGCCAGCATCCTCTACACACAAAAAGCCAACCGCCGACTCGATCTGACACAAAGGGCAAATCAGTCGCTCGCAGCGTTGGCAGCGAACGTAGGCTTCGGTGTTTGGATGCCAGTGGCAGAACACGGTTTTAGTTAGACGCGCTCGATGGTGATCGACTCGATGACCACGTCATCGATCGGGCGGTCTTGGGCGCCGGTGGCAACCTGACCGATCTTGTCGACAACCTTCTTGCTCTGCTCGTCGGCAACTTCACCGAAAACGGTGTGCTTGCCCCAGAGCCAGGTGGTTGGCGCGACGGTGATGAAGAACTGCGAACCGTTGGTGCCAGGCCCGGCGTTTGCCATGGCTAGCTTGTAAGGCTCGTCGAAGGTTAGCTCGGCGTGTGGCTCGTCTTTGAAGTTGTAGCCAGGGCCGCCATAGCCCATACCCAGTGGGTCGCCACCCTGAATCATGAAATTCTCGATGATGCGGTGAAAGATCACGCCGTTGTAAAGCGGGTCGTTTCGCTTTTCACCGGTGCGTGGGTCAGTCCACTCTTTGGTGCCTTCGGCCAAACCTTCAAAGTTGGCTACGGTTACGGGGGCGTGGTCACCAAAGAGGTTGATCTTGATGTCGCCGTGGTTGGTGTGCAAGGTTGCAACTGATGTGTGAATACTCATTCGACCATTCTCGCACGCCTTAGGTTGGGTAGGCTTAACCACCGATAGACGTTGGGAAAAACCGTGCATATCGCAATCTTTACCGACCAGCATCCGAGGTCACTTGGTGGCATTCAGACCTCGATCATGCTGCAAAAGAAATACCTCGAGCGCGCAGGGCATCGCGTCACAATCGTGTGCCCAAGTTCGTCGAAGGGTCGCGCGACAGACGGTTTCTGGATTCTGCCAACCTGGCCAATCGCCTTCAACTTTGAATACGGTTTTGTCGGCAACGTTCGCCGCTCACGCAAGCGTCTAGACCGCGGCTTCCACGAGCTTCACCACAAGTTCGACATCGTTCACATTCAGGGCGACATGTGGAGCGGCATCATCGGCCTCGGTTTCGCCCAGCGTCAGCGCTTGCCAATTGTGCACACCATGCACTTCAACATGAGCCAGGTGGTTTCGAACCTGCTCGGCAAACGCCTAACCCGCTACCTGTTCTGGCTGCTCTCTCGCGAGCTGCTCAAGCACGTGAACCGACCTCGCAGCGGAACCACCGGTGACCCGTGGGTTTACCTCAAGCTGCTTGCTCAAGAAGCCGAGATTTTGTTTGCCCCGAGCCACCACTTTGCTAAAGACCTGATGACCCATGAGGTGAGTGCCAAAGTAAAGGTGATGCACAACGGCATCGACGACGACACCATTCACCAGATTCTTGAGCAGGCGGCGGCCAAGCCGACTAAGCGAGACCCGAAGGCTCCCGTTCGTATCATCTGGTCGGGTCGCATTCAAACCGAAAAGCGCCCGCTCGAATTCATTCAGGCCTTCGCGCTCGCTAACCCAGATGCAACCGCCGAACTCTATGGCAAGGGCTACCAGTTCAAGAAGGCCGCCAAGCTCATCAAGGAACTAGGGCTTGAGCACAAGGTTCACCTGCGCGGCAGTGTGCCATACACGACCATGCTGCGACGTTTTGCCGAGGCAGACGTGCTGGCACAGACATCCGTGGGATTCGAAACCCAGGGCATGACCGTTTATGAAGCCGCCGCCGTTGGCACCCCGAGCATTTTGTGTGACCACAACATCGCGGGAGAATTTGCCAAGGATGTTCACTGGACCGTTCGCGACGAATCGGTTGAAGCGTTGGCCGAGTCGATCAGCCAGGCTGTTGCCGACATCAAGGCCGGCGATAACCGCGGCGAGCGCCTAAAGAACGAAGACCACCTGTTGCAAACCGGTGCCACTGCAAAGATGTTGAAGTATTACGCCTCGGTGATCGAGGCACACAAGGCCAAGAGCTACTAACTACTTGGACTGCGCGCTGGCAGTTGACTAGCCGCGGCGAAGCAGCAAACCGGCCGCAGCCTCAAGAACCAGTAACGCACCAAGACGAACCGTGCGACCGTCTGGCGCATCTGCAGTGGCGTCGATTTCGGTGATGTCGACCGAGACAACCCGAGGGTCGGCGGCGGTAAGACGAGCGAGCTTGCGAAGTTGGTGAGCCGTGATGCCCCCGGGTGCCGCCGCGGGGCAAGCGGGCACGAAGGTCCGGTCGCAGACATCCACGTCGATATCAACGTGAATCGGCCCGCCACCACTGCCGGCAACGCCAAACGCCTCGGCCATCACATCGGCGAGCGCGCGGGTCTCTAGCTCGTCGCGGTGAATCACGCGGATTCCCAACTCGGAGGCCTCGTTCGCATAAGCCGGTGAGTTCGAAAAGTCGTTGATGCCGATTTGCACGATGCGCTTGGGGTTCAGGCCAGCCTCGATGAGTCGGCGCACGGGGGAACCGTTGCTAACCCCGTGGCGAATGTCGTGGTGGGCGTCGAACGTGATGAGTCCGGCTTGGGCGAGCTGGTCGCCGAACGCGCCGAGGGCGGTGGCGTAGGTGACCGAGTTGTCTCCGCCGAGGGCGAGCACCAGGTCAGTGCGGGTGCGAAGCTCGGCGATCTTGGCAATGGTGACGGCCTCATTGTGGTCTGGGTCTTCGATGTTGCCCGCGTCGATGGCGCGAAGTTGTTCAAGTGAGCCGGCCGAAGACTGAAGGCTGTAGCGAAGCATCGCTTCGCGAATGGCGTCTGGTGTCGCGTTTGCTCCGGTGGCCGAGATGCTGGTGGTGTTGGCGGGAACCCCGAGCAGACCCAGGTCGGCGCGCTGGCCGTCATCGGCGAGCATCCACGCAGCGGCTCGAGGCCAGTTCACGTCGTCTTTGAGCATGTGCCAAGTCTGCCAGAAAGCCTAGGATGAAGACATGAGCAATGACGCCCACTTTCCGCTGCACGCAGCCACCGGTTCAACCATCACCGCACAGGGGTGGCAGCAAGAAGCAGCCATTCGAATGTTGCACAACAACCTCGACCCGGCAGTGGCCGAATACCCCGAAAATCTTGTAGTTTATGGCGGCACCGGCAAGGCGGCTCGCAACTGGCCGTCGTTCGACGCGATCGTCAAAACCCTCACCCACCTCAAGAATGACGAAACCCTGCTGGTTCAGTCGGGCAAGCCGGTCGGTGTTTTTCAAACTCACGAGTGGGCACCGCGCGTGCTGCTCGCCAACTCAAACCTCGTCGGTGACTGGGCCAACTGGCCGGAGTTTCGCCGCCTAGAGCAGCTGGGCCTCACCATGTATGGCCAGATGACGGCCGGCTCGTGGATCTATATCGGCACCCAGGGTATTTTGCAGGGCACCTATGAAACCTTCGCGGCCGTTGCTGCCAAGCGTTTCGGTGGCACGCTCGCCGGCACACTCACTGTGACGGGCGGATGCGGTGGCATGGGTGGCGCTCAACCACTGGCCGTCACCATGAACGAGGGCACTTGCCTCATCATCGACGTAGACGAAACCCGCCTTCGCCGTCGCCTAGCCGACCGATACCTCGATGAAATTGCAGACAACTTGGATGCTGCCATCGACCGTGTGGTCGCGGCCAAGAATGCGCGCGAAGCGGTTTCGGTTGGCCTGGTGGGCAACTCGGCGACGATCATGGCCGAGCTGCTGCGTCGCGATGTTCCGATCGACATCGTTACCGACCAAACCTCGGCTCACGACCCGTTGGCCT
Organism: Rhodoluna sp.; assembly: GCA_044348705.1. Lineage (GTDB taxonomy): Bacteria > Actinomycetota > Actinomycetes > Actinomycetales > Microbacteriaceae > Rhodoluna. The sequence continues at coordinate 13,788 of JBIKSH010000006.1, forward strand.
ATTTGCCAGAGGGTGTCGAGCTAGCCGACTCGGCAGAGTATGCCCGACGTAATCCAGAGGAATACACCCGCCGCGCCGAAGAGTCGATGGCCAAGCACGTAGAAGCAATGGTCGGGTTCATGGCTAAGGGTGCCGAGGTGTTCGACTACGGCAACTCGATTCGCGATGAAGCCCGCAAGGGTGGCTTTAGCGACGCCTTCAAGTTTCCAGGGTTCATCCCCGCTTATATTCGCCCGCTGTTCTGCGAGGGCAAGGGGCCGTTTAGATGGGTCGCGCTTTCGGGCGACAAGAAAGACATTTATCGCACCGATAAGGCGATTCTCGACCTGTTCCCCGAGAACGACCACCTCCGCCGCTGGATCAACATGGCGCAAGAGCGCGTGCAGTTTCAGGGTCTGCCGGCCCGCATCTGCTGGCTCGGTTACGGCGAGCGCGACAAGGCCGGTGCGGTGTTCAACGACCTCGTCGCCCGCGGCGAAGTAAGCGCCCCGATTGTCATCGGTCGCGACCACCTCGACTGCGGTTCGGTGGCCTCGCCTTACCGCGAGAGCGAGGCAATGCTCGACGGTTCAGACGCGATTGCCGACTGGCCGCTGCTCAACGCGATGATCAACATTGCCTCGGGCGCATCTTGGGTTTCGATTCACCACGGTGGTGGCGTGGGCATTGGGCGCAGTATCCACGCGGGTCAGGTGAGTGTTGCCGACGGCACCGAGCTGGCGGCACAAAAGCTGCAACGTGTGCTCACCAACGACCCGGGCATGGGTGTGATTCGTCACGTCGACGCCGGTTACCCAGAGGCCGTCGAGGTGGCTCGCCACAAGCACGTTCACGTGCCGATGCTCGACACCGAATAGGCGCACCTTGGCAAAACTCTTTGGCAACATCGGGCAACTGGTGGTCGGCGCTTCGCCAGACACCGGTGAGCTCGAGCTAATCGAAAACGCCGCCCTCGTGATCGACGCGGGTATGGTGGCTTGGGTTGGGTCGAGTGCGAACGCACCGGCTGCCGACGAGTTGGTCGATGTGGCTGGGCGCACGGTGATTCCCGGGTTCGTCGATTCGCACGCGCACCTGGTTTTTGCGGGTGACCGCGCCGCTGAGTTCGAGGCTCGCATGAGCGGAGTCAGCTATTCGGCCGGTGGCATCAAGACCACGGTGGCCGCTACCAGGGCCGCGAGCGATGAGAGCCTACGCGCTGGGTTGCGAGCTCGGATGCACGAGCTGCACCGAAGCGGAATCACAACTTTTGAGACCAAAAGTGGCTACGGCCTGAACGTTGCCGACGAGGCGAGGTCGGTTGCTCTGGCCGCCGAGGTTACCGACGAGGTGACCTTCTTGGGCGCACACGTTGTGCCCGTGGAGTTTGCCGACCGCCGCAGCGAATACGTTTCGCTGGTTGCTGGCGAGATGCTCGAGGCGGCCGCCCCGCACGCCAGATGGATTGACGTTTTTTGCGACCGCGGCGCTTTCGACGTCGACGAGGCCGACGAAATTTTGCGAGCCGGTGTGCGTGCGGGGCTGCGGCCGCGCATCCACGCCAATCAACTCGAAGCCGGCGCTGGCATTGAGCTAGCGGTCAAGCACGATTGCGCGAGCGCCGACCACTGCACGCACCTGACCGATCGCGACATTGAGTTGCTGGCCGGGTCGAACACCGTGGCCACGCTGCTGCCGGGTGCAGAGTTTTCTACCCGTGCGCAATACCCGGATGCCCGCCGCCTGTTTGCCGCCGGTGCCAAGGTTGCCCTGGCCACCGATTGCAACCCGGGCTCTAGCTTCACCACTTCGATGGCGTTTTGCTTGGCCGTTGCGGTGCGCGACATGCACTTCACTCCGAGCCAGGCTTTGGCTGCGGCAACCGCGGGAGGTGCCGCAGCGCTGCGCCGAACCGAAGTCGGCGGGCTACGAGTTGGCCAACGCGCAAATCTTGTAGTTCTGAACGCCCCTAGTTATGTTCACCTGATGTACCGACCGGGCGTCGATTTGGTGCACTCCACCTTTATCGACGGTCGACCGGTTTATGAAAGAGAAAAATGACCAAAACCATAACCATCAACTCGTCTGGAATGACCATTGCCGAGGTGGTCGCCGTGGCACGTGACAACGCCCGCGTTGAGATCTCGAGCGCAGCGCTCGATGGCATGCGCGCTACCCGTCGCCACATCGAGGCGCTGGCCGGTGGCGAGACCCCGGTTTATGGCATCAGCACAGGTTTTGGTGCCCTGGCCAACCGTCACATTGCCCCAGAAGATCGCGTGCAGCTGCAGAAGTCGCTGGTGCGCTCGCACGCTGCCGGTGTTGGTGCGCCGGTTGAGCGTGAAGTGGTTCGCGCCCTCATACTGCTGCGCCTCAAAACTCTTTGCTCTGGTAGAACCGGCGCGCGTGCCGAGCTGGCCGAGACCATGGCCGCCGTGCTCAACGCTGGCATCACCCCGGTGGTTCACGAGTTTGGTTCACTCGGATGCTCGGGCGACCTAGCGCCACTCGCGCACTGCGCCATGGTGCTGATGGGCGAGGGTCGGGCTGTCGGAGCCGATGGCGTCGAGCGCCCAGTGCCTGAGCTTTTGGCCGAGGCAGGCATTAGCCCGATTGAGCTGCGTGAGAAAGAGGGTCTTGCTCTAATCAACGGCACCGACGGAATGCTCGGCATGCTGTCACTTGCGATCTTCGACCTAGAGAAGCTGCTCGACCACGCCGATGTAATCGCCGCTATGTCGGTTGAGGGTTTGATGGGCACCGACCAGGTGTTCCGCGCACAGCTGCACGAACCGCTGCGCCCGCATCCTGGCCAAGCAACCAGCGCGCGCAACATGTTTGCCGCGCTGGCAGGTAGCGAGATTGTCGCGAGCCACCGGGTTGGCGACGACAAAGTTCAAGACGCCTACTCACTGCGATGCGCTCCACAGGTTGCCGGCGCGGTTCGTGACACAATCGCCTATGCCCGCTCTGTAGCCGAGCGTGAACTCGCCGCCGCCATCGACAACCCTGTGGTGCTCGAAGACGGCGAAGTCACTTCGAACGGCAACTTTCATGGCGCGCCGGTCGGCTACGTGCTCGACTTCTTGGCGATTGCCGCCACCGACCTCGCCTCGATCTCTGAGCGCAGGGTCGACCGCATGCTCGACCGTCACCGCAACTCCGGTCTCACGCCATTCTTGGCGGCCGATGCGGGTGTCGACTCTGGGCTCATGATTGCGCAATACACGGCGGCCGGCCTGGTCTCTGACTGCAAGCGCCTCGCTGTGCCGGCCTCGGTCGATTCGATTCCGTCTTCGGCCATGCAAGAAGACCACGTTTCGATGGGTTGGCACGCCGGTCGCAAGCTTCGCCGCGTGGTCGACAACCTTCGTCACGTGCTCGCCATCGAATACATCGGGGCAGCCCGCTGTGTCGAGCTTCGCGCGCCGCACAGGCCGGCACCGATCACCGGTGCAGCTATCGCGAAACTGCGCACCAAGGTGGCCGGCCACGGCCCAGACCGCTTCTTGGCCCCTGAGCTTGAGGCTGCTGCCGAACTTCTCAGATAGCCGAGGGCTTAGGTAACCTAGAAGAGATGCATATCCTCTTCTTTTCAGACCACCACCCCGATTCTCTCGGTGGGGTTCAAACGAGCCTCATTTTGCAGAAGAAATACCTCGAGCGCGCTGGCCACAAGGTGACGGTCGTTGCAGCTCGACGCTACCGTCGCAAGCGCAACCTCACCGACCTCATCGAGGTTCCGGCACTACCACTGCCTCCTACCGGCGCGTATTCGATTCAGCCATCGCTGCACCTTGCCTTTAGAAAAGCCGAGAAAGAACTTGCCGAACTGGCGGTGCCGGTCGACGTGGTTCACATTCAAGCGGATGTTTGGAACGCCATGCTCGGCGCAAAATGGGCCATCGACCACAAGCTGCCACTCGTGCAAACCATGCACACCAACCTGCAGGTAGCCTTCGATCACAACACCGGCAAGACCGGCGGTCGCACCGTTGGTCGAATTCTGAACCGTTGGGCGAGCACTTTTCTAAACCAGCCGATGCCAGAAAACCCCACGTCGCTGTGGGCTTTTCAAAAGCAGATTGCCCAGCACTCGAACTACATCGCGTCGCCTTCGGGTCACTACAACCGTGAGCTGATTAAGCAGGGTGTAACCAAAGAGGCCTTCGTCTTTCCAAACGGAGTTGACGACGACGTGGTCGAAGGCGTCACCCACGAATGGCAAGAGGCATCAACACGCACGCTCAAGTTCATTTGGGCCGGTCGTTTCAGTAGCGAAAAACGCATCGTCGAATTTCTCGAGGCCTACGCCAAGGCCGATCTGAAGAACGTCACCCTCGACATCTATGGTTCTGGACAACTTGACGCTTTCGTTCGCATTCAGGTCAAGCAGCTCGGATTGAGCAAAACCGTTCACGTTCGAGGTCGCCTGCCACACAAGCAGCTCGTGGCCACGTTTGCAACCGCCGACCTCGTCGCCCAGTCATCCATCGGTTTTGAAACACAGGGGATGACCGTCTACGAAGCAATCGCGGTCGGCACTCCGGTTTTCGTGGTTGACCCACTGATCGCCGGCGAGCTGCCTGCCGAAAACGTTTGGCTCACCAAGAAACCTTCGATCGATGAGATGGCCCGCACGCTAAAACGCGCGGCAGCAGACATCCGTGCCGGAAACGCGAAGCGTGCCGATGACACCGGCGAATGGTCGGTGCTGCAAAGCAAGCTCACCGCCCGCATGATCAAGATTTATGAAAAGGCCATTGCCGAAGGAGCGAAAGCGCTCTAGTAGCAAGCTCGCAGCAGACTAAAGACAAGGAACCGATTGGCCAACGTCAGCGAAGACTCAACCAAAGAGGCATCTAACACCAAGCAGCTGTTTAGAAACCCGCGCTTTGCCTGGCTGTTCACAGCGCAAACCCTCTCGGTCATGGGCTCACAGCTCGGCGGCTTCGCCGTAACCGTTGTTGCCGTCGTAATGCTCAGCGCTAGTGAGGGCGAAATGGGCATTCTGAACGCAGCCAACACGGCGGCTTTCTTGGTAGTTGGTTTGCTGGCCGGAGCCTGGGTCGACCGCTGGGTGAAGCGCCGTGTGATGATCATCGCCGACCTGGTTCGCATGGTCATGATGGCCTTGATTCCGATTCTCTACTTCGCCGGCAGCCTACAAATCTGGCACCTGATTGTCATCGGCGCTGTGGTTGGCGTTGCAACCGTGTTCTTCGACGTGGCCTACCAGTCGGTGATTCCGATTCTGTTCAAGAGCGAGCACATCGCACCGGCAAACTCGGCACTCGAGACATCCTCGCAAATTTCGCACATCTCTGGCCCCCCGATCGCCGGCTCGCTGGTTGCCTTCATGACTGCGCCGGTGGTGCTCATCTTCGATGCCATTTCGTTCGGTGTTTCGGCACTCACCTTGTCATTCATCAAGGATGACGAGAAGCCGAAGCCGCTCGAAGACCGTCGCCCGCTGCACAAAGAAATCGCCGAGGGCGTGAAGTTCGTATGGAACGAGCCGATCATTCGCGCCGTCTCGTTCTGCACCTCGAGCACCAACCTGTTCAACACCATCGGCACCACTCTCATGGGCATCTATGTGCTTCGTGAACTCGAAATCTCGCTGCCGGTGTTCGGTTTGATCATGACCATTGCCGGCGTTGGTGGTCTGCTCGGTGCAGCGATGTCTGCCAAGCTCGCCGACTGGATGGGCGAGGGTCAGCTAATCGCCGTCTCGGCATTCGGTAGCGCAGCCGCTTTCATGATGGTTCCGCTAACCGGTCTGGTTGACCACTTCTGGGCACCTTTCATTCTGGCAGCCATCGAGTTTGTCATCTCGTTCTTTGTGCTCACCTACAACATCACCCAGGTGTCGGCTCGTCAGCGCATTTGCCCGAAGCCGCTGCTCGGCCGCATGAACGCGTCGATTCGCTTCTTCGTGTGGGGAGTCATGCCAATTGGCGCACTACTAGCCGGTGTGTTGGGTACCGCGTTCGGTTCGCTCGTGACCATCACCATCGGCGGTGTTGGCATGCTGTTCGCTTCGCTGTTTGTGGTTCTGCACCCGCTGGCCCGCATGCGAAAGTTGCCGGTTGCTCCTGAAAACCAAGAGGCGGATGTCGCCTAAACGCGAGCCCCTCGGCCTGCGCGCGCAACTCTAACTAATCGACGAGTTTCATTTCGCGCGCTGCGGCCCAAAGCTCTGCGCGAGCATCCGGGTGCGCAGCCTGCTCGATCAGGTTTTTCGCCTGTTCGTTTTCGCTGTGACCAAAGCAGTCGGCAACGCCCTGCTCGGTGACCACGTGCGAATGCTGAAACGAGGTGACGTATTCGGTGATGCGAGGCACGATTGTTGAGACGTTGGCCTTCGCATGCCAAGACTGCAGGGCCATGAACGACTTGCCGCCCTTGGCGTGCAATGCGCCAACGATGAAGTCTGTCGAACCGCCGAATCCCGAGTAAATGTCGCCTCGAACGTGGCTCGCGTTGGCTTGGTCGTAGAGGTCGATCTGAAGCGCCGAGTTAATGCTGGTCATCTGGTTTTGCTTCGAGATGTTCGCCGGGTTGTTGGTGGTTTCGGTTCGCATCATTCGAACGTTCTCGTTCAAGTTGACCCAGTCATAAAGATCCTGGCTGCCAAACAAGAAAGATGCCGTGAGGCGCATGTCGCGATCGAGGGCTCCGTTGCGCTCAAGTTCGAGCACGCCGTCGCTGAACATCTCGGTCCAGACCCGAAGGCCCTTCTTGGTGTTTAGGTTGCGCACAACGGCGTCGGGAATCGCTCCGATTCCGAACTGAAGCGTTGAACCGTCGGCAACCATGGCGGTGATGCGGTCGCCGATCTGCTGCGCAGCATCCGTGGGTTCGTTCTGTGGCTTTTGCGCGAGCGGTTCGTTGACCTCTACCAAATAGTCGATGTCGTCGAGCGAAATCTCGGCGTCACCAAAGGTGTATGGCATGGCCGAGTTGGCCTGTGCAATCACGAGCCCACCGCCCACGCGAGCAGCCTCGATGGCAGCCGGCAGCACGTTGACTTCAGTGCCGAGGCTCACCTTGCCGCCGCGCACGCTCGAGGTGTTCAGCATTACGACGTCTGGCACGTGGTGGTCGCGAAACAACACCGGCACCAGGCTCAGCCGGCACGGCACATAGGTCAGGCGCGGGTGGCGACGCATGCCAGCGCCCACGAACGCCGACTCATAGCTAATGCCTTCTCTATCTGGGATGCCCGGCTGGGCGTTCAGCATGTGCAGGGTAAACATCGCCAGGTTGGCATCGGCCGCACGAAGCAGGGTGTGCGGGGTGGCGAAGTTTCCCGAAGCAACGATTCGCGGGTTCGACGGCAGAGCGCCCAGAATCTGGGACAGTCGCTGCTCGCTGATTAGTTTCAACCGAGCAGGTCTTTCATCTTGGCAATTTCGGCGGTCTGATCTTCGATGACGTGTTCGGCGAAGTGCGAGATTTCGGTGTTGGCTGAGTCGGTGACATCTTTGGCCATGACTATGGCACCCTCGTGGTGCATGATCATGCCCTCAAGCCACAGGGCGTCGAACTCGGCGTCTTTGGCTGCCTCAAGTTCGGCAAGTTGAGCCTCGGTGAGCATTCCCTGCATGTGCATGCTGTGGCTGTCGTCTAAGCTCACGCCCGCGGCATCGAGCCAAGACTTCATGGTGACCACCTCGGTTGACTGGTGGGTGATGATCGATTCGGCTAGAGCACGAACATCCGCGTTTTGGGTGTTGGCCAGAGCCATGAACGAAATGTCGACGGCCTGCTGGTGATGCGGAATCATCATTTGGGCAAACATTAGGTCGGCCGATGAGAAGTCGGCGGTCGCGGCAGGGGTCGTGTGATCTGAGTGACCGGAGTGGTCAACGTTTGCAGCGGCAGAGCAGGCGCTCAGGCCAAAAAGCGCGGTCGCGGCGATGCTGAGGGCGATGATTTTTCTCATATTTCTAGCCTAGGTTAGCCTTGAACCAAGGAGGCAACCGTGGCGGTGAATTGGGAGTTTATTGACAGTTTGGCGAGCTCGTTCAGCTCGTGCAAGATTGTGCCCGGTGATCGTCGCGAGTGGTGCGTAAAGGGCAAGGCCGTTGCCTGGGAACGCCCACTGAGCAAGCGTGACATGGCTGCCCTGGGCGAGGCCGCCCCAACCGGTCGAGTTCTGGCCGTGCATGTTCCAGACGTTGGTCACAAAAAGGCGTGGATGAACGCTGCGCCAGGAGTCTGCTTCGACAGTCCGCACTTTGCCAACTACCCGGCCGTGCTGGTCGACCTCGAGCTCGCCGATGAGCAGCTCGTGCGTGAACTTTTCGAAGAGACCGCCCAGTGGCTTCTCGACAGCCGGCCTTAGTTACTCAACCTCGTGAAGAAGGCCGGTGGCTACGTCAAACACGAATCCGCGAATGGCGTCTTTGTGAACGATGAACGGGTTGCTCTTGATGCGAGCGATCGACTGGCGAACATCCTCGTCTAGGTCGCTGAATGCCTCGGCGGCCCACTCAGGCTTGATGCCAACTTCTTCTTGGATGCTCTTCTTGAAGTCATCGTCGGTGAAGGTGAGCATGCCGCAGTCGGTGTGGTGAATGAGAATGATCTCTTTGGTGCCGAGCAGGCGCTGGCTAATGGCGAGCGAGCGAATCTCGTCGTCGGTCACAACACCACCCGCGTTGCGAATGACGTGCGACTCACCCTCTTGAAGGCCAAGCACGCCATAGACGTTGATGCGGGCATCCATGCAGGCGACGACTGCGATGTTCTTCGCTGGTGGCAGCGGTAGTGGACCATTGAAGGTCTTGGCGTATTCACGGTTGTTAGCTAGGTACTGGTCTGTAATAGTCATGACCCAAAGGTAAATTGCGAATTCGCCCGGGCACCTTTTGTTGCGAAAGGTTTAGTTTTGTTGCGTTTTTTAACGCAGCAGTAGCAGCGCGGCAATCACGCCGAACACAACTGCCATCACCTGGTTTAGTCGGCGGCGGTTGATTTGCTTGGCGAGCCAAGGGCGAATCGTGGATGCTGCGCCGATGTATGCGCCAGCAATCGCGATGAATCCGATGATCACGATGGCCCAAAGAATGAATAGGTCGGTGGTGGTGTTTAGGCCGGCCGCTACCACCATAGGAACAATCGAGCTATAGAACAGCAGCGGCTGTGGGTTGCTGATGCCGACCAGATAGCCGCCGAGAATCGATGCTGTGGTCACTTTCGCGCCAAAGGTTTCGGTCTGGGGTTGACCCTCGCTTGCTACGCCCGCAACGGCCTTGGTGCGCCAGAGTTTGAACGCCATGAAAAGCAAGAACGCGGCGCCCAAAACCTTGAGTACCGAGTAGGCGGCTGGGTTTGCGGTTAGCAGCGCGCTGGTGCCATAGAAGGCGAGCGTGATCATCGTGGTCTTGGCAAGCGCGATTCCGATCGCGTAGCGCAGCGCCGAACGCCAGCCGCCAACAACGGTTCTGCTCACAATCAGCATGGTGTCTGCCCCCGGTGCTGCGGCCGCCAACAGGTAGGTGACGGTGAAGAAGAGAAAGGCATCCATGAGGGTTAGCCTAGAGTGAAATGATGGCGAAAAATGCGAAACCCAAGGCGGATGCACGCGAACGAGGTGACTCGTGGCGGGCGCTCAAGCATTACAACTACCGCATTCTGTTTCCGGCCAACGCCCTGTCAAACATTGGCACCTGGGCTCAGCGCATCGCCCAAGACTGGCTAGTTCTCGAGCTAACCGACAACAACGCCGTCATTCTCGGCATCGTCACCGCCCTGCAGTTCTTGCCTTCGCTGCTGCTTAGCCTCTGGGGTGGCCTGCTCGCCGACCGCTTCGACAAGCGCAAACTGATGTACCTCACCAACATCGGTGGCGGCCTGAGTTCGGCACTGCTCGGCATTCTTGTGATCACCGGCGTCGTCGAAATCTGGCACGTGTTTGCCCTGGCCTTCATCGTCGGTGTGTTCAGCGCCATCGACGCCCCAATTCGCATCGCGTTCAACAGCGAACTGGTCACCAAAGAAGACCTGCCCAACGCGGTGAGCCTCAACTCGGCGAACTTCAACGTCGGCCGCCTCATCGGCCCGGCCGCATCTGGTTTCTTGATCGCGGCGTTCGGCACCGGCCCGTCGTTCTTGATCAACTCGCTCACCTATGTGGCGATCATCGTTGCTTTAACTCGGATGCGCGTAGGCGAACTAAACCGCACCCAGAAACCCGACCGTGGCGCGAGCCTCGGTGAGGCGTTCTCGTATGTGCTGAAAAACCGCAACATCGCCATCGTGATGTTCACGGTTTTCTTCGCCACCACGTTCGGCCTCAACTACCAAATCTTCATGGCCGTGATGGCAACCGAAGAGTTCGGCAAGGGTCCAGCTGAGTTCGGGGCTCTGGGCAGCATCCTCGCTATCGGTTCGCTAACCGGCGCGATTCTCGCAGCTCGCCTAGAGCACCTGCGTCGCCCTTCGGTGATTGCTGTCGGCACCATCGGGTTCGGGCTTGCGCTCACCACCATCGCCTTTGCGCCTACTTACGGGATGTTCGCACTCGGTCTTCCGTTCGGCGGTGCGATTGCGCTGCTCACGTTGGTGTCGGCCAACTCGTATGTGCAAACCTCAACCAAGCCGGCTCTTCGCGGGCGCGTGATGGGAATCTACCTTCTCATCTTCATGGGTGGCACACCGCTTGGCTCGCCGCTAATCGGGTTCATGGCCGACCTCATCGGCATTCGCTACACAATCTTTGCCTGCGGCTTGGTTGTGGTCACGGGCGCGCTGATCTCGCTCATGCTGTTGCGCAGCGCCAAGCTAGACAAGGCCGGTGGCGTCGAACCGTCGAGCGACACCAGCGCCATCAACGTGGTTGCTCGCTAGCGGCGACGCTTCTTCTTCGGCTTCTGCGAAACAACGACGAGAGCGCTTCCCTCGGCCAACTCGGTTCCAAAGACACTGAAACCTTCGCCGTTGTTCTCGAAGCTGCTGCGAGTTACCCCGCGGGCCGTGTGCCAAACCAACTCGAATCCTTCGCGAGCAAAAGCCGAGAAGCCCTTGCCAGTTGTGTTGGCCTCGAGCAGGCTTCGGTCGGCGGCACGAACCACTTTGAATTCGGTGCGCACGTGTCTGCCATCGAGCGAGTCGAAGGTTAGGCCGTCATCCTCTTGAAGAAGTGAACGATAGGAACCTTCACTCTCGGGCAAGAAGACATGCAGTTCGAGCTGCTTGGGTGCCAGGTTGTGAGTGTTCTGCGGAGCATCCGAGAGCATTGGAATCACGGCGCCGGCACGGGCAAACATCGGAATCTTCTCGAGCGGAGCATCGACCACAACGTAACGACCCTCGCTCACAAAGTGCTCACCGGTATGCCAGTCAAACCACTCGCCGCGAGGCAGATAGACCGAACGGCTCGTCTTACCAGGCTCACAGATCGGTGCAACCAAAAGGTTCGGGCCAAACATGTATTGGTCATCGATGTTCCAGAGGTTGGTGTCCCACTGGTCGTTGTAAATCATCGGCTCTTGAATCGGCGCACCGGTTTCAGAAGCGATCACGAATGATGAATAGATGTAAGGCAGCAGGCGGTAGCGCAGCTTGAGCGACTCACGGGCGATGTCGAGCACCTGCTCACCGAACGACCAAACGTATTGGTCGATGGTGTTGATCACCGAGTGCACGCGGGCAAACGGGGTGAGTGCTCCGTACTGAATCCAGCGGGCATAAAGTTCGGCATTGGTGTCTTCGGCAAACCCACCGATGTCGGCACCCACGAACGACTGACCTGAGACCGACAAACCATTACCCATCGGGATGCTCAACCAGAGGTGATCCCAGCGTGACATGTTGTCGCCCATCCAGTTGGCGGCGTAGCGCTGAATGCCAGCCGAGCCGGCGCGGCTGAGCACGAATGTTCGTAGGTCTGGCATCGTCTTGCGCAAGCCATCAACCGTGCCCATCGCCATCAGCAATGCGTATTGGTTGTGAAAACGCTCGTGTTCATAGGTGCCACGGTCGAAGCGCATTGGCAGTGGGTCTTTGTCGCCGGTGGCCGGTTCGTTCATGTCGTTCCAGATGCCAGCCAAACCGCTGCGCACGTGTTCGGCGTTTAGTTCGCCCCACCAGGCGCGAGCATCGGCGTTGGCGAAGTCGGGGAACGCGGTGTCGCCCGGCCAAACCTGACCGATGTAAACCTCGCCGTTTTCTTTGAGCGCAAATACGCCCTTGTCGAGCCCGTCGTCATAAACCTCGTAGCCCGGATCTTCTTTGACACCTGGGTCGATGATCGTGATGACCTTCACACCAAGTTCACGCAAACGCGCCAACATGCCCGGTGCATCTGGGTAAAGCTCTTTGTTCCAGGTGAAGACTCGATAGCCGTCCATGTAGTCAATGTCGAGCCAAAGTGAGTCAAGCGGAATGTCGAGCTCGGCGTGCTTTGCCGCGAGCGCTTCAACATCGGCCTGCTTGTAGGCATACCAGCGGCACTGGTGAAAGCCGAGTGCCCAAAGTGGTGGCAGCGCGGTGCGGCCGGTGAGCTCGGTGTATTGCTCAAGAATCGTCCACATCATCGGCCCGCCGAAAACATACTCGGTGTATTGGCCGCCACCGAAGTGAATCTGAATCTCGTCGGTCGGGGTGAGGTCGTAGTGGCCGCGGTATGGGTTGTCGATGAACGAACCACTCATGTCGCCCTCGTTCGCATCCTGGTGATAAAAGAACGGGATGCTCACGTAATAAGGGTCAAACTCGGTGCTGGTGTTGTCTGCGCGCAAATCACCTTTGTCATACTGCCCGGTGAACTCACCCGAGGCGGTTGGGTTGAGCACGTCGGTGTTCCACATGGTGAAGTCGCGACCGCGGCGGTTGAAGCTGCCGGTTTTCTCACCAAGGCCATAGATCGGGTCTTTTTCGCCAACCTTGCGGCGAATCATGAATCCCTCGCCGTCGCTCGCGTAGCTCCAAGCGCCCTTTTCGTCGCGCACCGACTCAAACACCACGCTGCCGTCGCCGCGATGCACGTCGATGGCGAATGGTTCGTGGGTGAGTGTGACTACAAGCTGCGTCGTGGTGAGGGTGGTGGCGCTACCGCTACTGGCCAGTTTGAACTTCTGCTTGCCGAGCTTTGGCTCGTTCGCAACCGCAAAACTCGGATGCTCATCAAACGCACCGCCATTGCTGATCTTGATGCGCAAAACGTCTGCCGCGACCACGTCGATGCGAAGTTGCTCGCTGGCGCCCGAGCCGAGGAGCTCGGCGGTGAGGCCTGACTTGGATTTAGACACTCGGCCAAGGCGTGCAAACGGGGTGAAGTTTTGCGTTTTCATAGTGTCGAACATACCCGCAAAAGCGGTGGTTCGAGGCGTTTTCCCGCGGGCTTCGCGGCGCGCGCAACAAAAGGCAACGCAGACACGACAACAGCGCAGAATCCGTTACCCTAAGAGAACATCAAACGATGTGCTTTGCCCTTTAGTGGGGGAAGTCCGGTGAGAATCCGGCGCTGACCCGCAACCGTAAATTCCACGAGGATGCTCGCGCTGAGCATCCGAGTAGAAAAGTCGGAATGCCCACCTAAGAGCAAGACTCCAATGAATAACCGTCGAGGTCTACGGGTGGAGTCGGAGAGATCCGATTACCCGGTTGCCATTCGCAACTGGGTTTTGTCGTTTCACCGGCCGAACATTCAGATCGCGCTTAGAGAAAGGTTTCGCATGTTCGAAACAAAATCTGGGTTGCGCGTGATCGCAGCAATCGTGACAGCAGCTGTGCTGTCGCTCGGTGTGGCTCCGGCCAACGCCGCCAACGCCAACAGCAAAACCCTTGCCTTCTTGAAGAGCAAGTTCGTGAACGGCCAGTTCATCGAAGGCTTTACCCCAGGTGTTGCCGACTTCGGCTTCACGCTCGAGGGCATCTTGCAGCGCAAGGCTCTGGGCGACTCCACGGCTGGGCTCGCCAAGGCAGTTGCCTACAACCTTGAGAACACCGCAATCACCGGAACCACCGCCAAGCGCGGCGGTTACCTGTTCGACGCCGAGGGCAACCTCAAGCTGGGCACTGCTGGCAAGTTCGCATTTGTGAGCAAGGTTGTTTCGGCCAAAAACGGCCCGCTTCGTGCAGCCGTGGTCAAGGCCATCGTCAACAAGATTGACGCAACCAGCGACCTGCCGGCCAGCTACAACACCTACGACCGCGCCTGGGCGGTGCTTGCACTCGACGCCAACGGCTTCGAAAAGCAAGCCACGGTGTTGGCCGCCAAGTTGGTCAAGCAGCAGCGAGTCGATGGCGGCTTCAACGACGGCTACGACACCACGGCCTCGAGTGCCGACGGCACCGGCATCGTGCTTCAGGCATTCGCAGTGGTGAAGGGTCAGGGCATCACGGTGCACAAGACCGCGATCGCCTCGTCAATCACTAAGGCTGTCAACTACCTGCGCCGCACTCTAGTAACCCGCGACCACTACGAGGCCTACGGTGACTTCAACACCAACAGCACCGGATACGCGGGCCAGGGCCTAATCGCAGTTGGCAAGCCACACGCACCAATCAAGACTTGGCTCGTGTCTAAGTTGGCGACCGACGGCGGCATCAAGTCGGCTTGGTCTGGAAGCGCCGGCGATATCTACGCAACCGCGCAGGCAGCCATCGTGCTAACCGGCAAAAGTTATGTCGACTTGCTAGGTAAGTAGCTTGGGTGGGCCAAATAGCCCACCCTCTGCTTCTCGCTTAGAGCGAACAGAAATCACCGACCCCCCGTGGATTATTCGCGGGGGTCGTTCTGTTTTCTTTGGTGTAACAGCACCCGAGCCCGAGAGGACCCCATGCTAACCTGCCCCAAATGCCAAGAGTCGATGCGCACCTATGAGCGCAACGGCGTAAACGTTGACCAATGCACTGGTTGCAAAGGCATCTTTCTAGACAGAGGTGAGCTCGAGGCCCTTATCAACGCAGAGGCAGAATTCTCTGCTCCGGCCGCCCCTGCAGCTCCGGCCGCACCACAGCGCAGCTCTGAGCCTTACTACCCGCCGCAGAACACCCAACAGCCTTACCGCAAGAAGAAGAGCTTCTTGGGCGAGTTTCTAGATTTCGACTAAACACTCGAGCAGAGCATCCGCTCGATTCGACCTTTAGTCGACCAAGTTCCGCCCCGCCGTTTATCCCCCTTTCCGGCGGGGCGGTATCTTTAACTGTTATGACTAGAGAACTTGGTATTCACGGTGAGGCCTACGGTGGCAGCTACACAGCCGAGCAAAACGAGCAGTTCGAGGCCGAATTCGGGGCCATCATGTTCGAGCTTCGCGAGGCGTTTTTGGCCGGTGAGGCTATTACCTCGGATGCTGCGCAGCAGGCAATCGCCAAACACTACGCCTTCTGCCTTAAGTTTTGGAAGCCCACTCGCGAGACATACAAGTCATTGGCGATGAGTTATTTGCTTCCTAGCCCCTATCGCGACAGCATCGAGACCATCGCACCAGGTTTGGCCAAATACAACTACGACGCCATCGTGATCTGGGCTGACGCCAATCTCGAATAGCAGCCTCGCGGCCGACTAGCTATTCGGTCCAGACGCCGACGACCCTACCTTCGCCAAGGCTCACGATCATCCGCTTAGGGTCAGACGGCCCTTTGATTTCAAAATAGTCGCTGTCTTGCACTCCTACTACAACGGTGAGCCCGTGCGTCTTTGCATAGGACTTGGCCCCCTCGAGTGTCATACCCCACATGGGTTTGGTCAGATACATGTACTGCTCACCGGATGCGACCAAAGTGTCGTTATAGGTATCGAGTATGTCTTGTGAAAACGGACCGAAACTAAGTTGATAAGTGAAGTCCATCGAGCCATCTTCTTCAATTACTTGCACCAGGTCATTTTTGATTGTGAAAGTAGCGGTGCTTATTTCAGCAGCTGACGGCCTTCCCGCGGTCCACTCAAACGTGGTGTCATTTATCTTCCTGAGATTCAAATCGCCTCCCAAGTTTCCCTCCAAGTAGAGAGATTCATTGCAAATTACGTCTCCGTCAAACCACCCGCCAATATCAGACCCGCTTCCCGTGGTTGTCATCATGTTCCAGTACGAGCCATAAGACCAATCGTCTTGCTGAGGGAAGGTATAAATAGTTTCTTGCTCCTGAGGAACGTAGACAGCCAAACCTACGTCTTTTCCACGTTGGCAGCTTGCCTTGAGAACAGCAATGAACCAATCCGATTGGCGGTCACCCGTGATGTTCTCAATCAATAAACCGGTTGTTGCCGAAGGCGAAGGTTCTGCCGTTGGGCTCGAGTCTTGCGGTGCGGCAGCGGAGCATCCGGTCAATAAAAACACCGTCGCTGCAGTGGTTGCGATTTTCCCCCAGGTCATGACCAAAGTGTATCGCTCAGTGTTTCGGGGCCAACCTCTAGACCAGTTTTGCCAGCGGCGTTTTGCGAACGAGAAGCTCGAATGCGCCCAACGAGATTGCAACAGAAACCACGAATGCGATGATCGCCGTAACCAGAGCTGGTAGCCCCAGGTAGGCGAGCACTTGAAGTGCCACATAGACAATCGGCAGGTGAATCAAGTAAACCCAGTAGCTGGTTCGCGCAAGGTACGTGAAGACCCGGCCGCCATTTTTAGCCCAGCGCAGAAACAGGCCGATGACTCCGAACGCCAGATAGAAGCTCGCCACCATCGAGAGCAGTTGGGTCACAGGCCCGACATCCCTGTTAACTTGCAGAGCAAACGTCACCTGCGATGCAACGAACCCAACCGCAAACAAAACGTAGGCCCGTTTGGCGAGGGCCTCTAGACCCAACTTGCCCGCGGTGTGAAGTTGCGTGCCGAACCAGAAGAACAGCGCATAGAAACCGAGTATCGCCAAATCAGGCACAAGGCTCGTGGATGTTCGAATGCTGGCGCTCTCGTCGAGAAACAGCGGAAAGCCGAGCAGAATCGTGGGCAAAATGAGCAGCGTCTTTGGGTCGGTGATCCAGAAAATCGCAAACTGCTGAAACTTGCCAACCCAATCTGGCATGCGAATTCGCGAGATGGCATAGGTGACCACGCTGATAATCAGCAGGTAGTAGATGAACCAGAGGTGCAGAAAACCCTTGTCGACCCAGCCCTCGATGCCAACCACCAAACCAAACTCGCCACTAGCAAGCAAGGTAAGGGGAGTGAGCGCCGGCGTGAAAAGCACCAACACCAGCCCGAGGCGACGAGCGCGGTTGTTCAGGTAGGCACCCGGCCCACGCTTCGCGATCAGCAGGCTGGTGAAGAACCCGGCGAGAACAAAGAACGCCGGCATGCGAAAGGTGTGAATGGTGGCAAAAATGCCATAGCTGGCTAGGCCTTCTTCGGGCGAGCTGGTCTCCATGAAAAAACCCGCGAAGATAACGCAGTGCAGCAGCACGCCCATCAACATCATGGATGCTCGGGCAGCATCTAGCCCATGAATTCGAGTGTCTTCGGTGATGATCTTGCTCATCTTCATAAGTGCTTGGTTCGCATAGGCGGCCGTTTCGCAGGCTGGATTCTCAAGCTGTCGGCTTCTTCATGACGTTAGCCTATACAAACTCCTAGAACTCTTGGGAGTTTTGACTCGTCGGCAGGCGTTTCAGTCGGCTACATGGTCCAAACGCCGACGATCTTTCCGCTCATGATGTTGACAATCATGCGTTTCGGATCTGAAATGCCACCCGGCGGACCTGACGGAAAGTAATCTTCTCCATCTTCAATGCCAACCACGACCGTCAGGCCCTTCTTTTTGCAATATTTCTTGGCCTGGGCGAGGGTCATTCCCCACAGCGGAGGTGACAAATACATGTATTGCTGAGCCGAGCTGACCAAAGCGGCCTGATAGGCGTCTTTAATGGTCTTACTGAAGGGTCCGTAACTAGTTTTAAAGACGTACTTGGTAGTCGAGAACTCTACAGATGTGATTAAGCCGTTCACAAAAGTGAACCGCACTGGATCAAAAGACTGCATTTCACGATTCACCGACCAATCAACGGTGCCGGGTTTAACTTCGACGTATTTGTACTTGAAAGTCACCCCGTTTGCGTTTGGCGGGGTTCCCTTCGGAACAACTCGGTTGGCGTTCGATGCTTCGTTGCAAAGAACGTCGCCATCGAACCATCCACCAATTTCGTAACCGTCGGTCGTCTTTGTCATCATGTTCCACGACTGTCCGTAGACGAAATAGTCAGACTGAGGGAAGGCATAGGTTGTCTGCTTAGCCTTGGGTATTGACACCGCCAGTCCAACGGTTTGGCCCTGTTTACAACTGGCGTTCAGGATTGCGATGAATTCATCCACTATTGGCTCGCCCGTGACTACCTTTACGCTCGAAGATGGTGAGGAACTCGGTGTGGGAGATGGAGAAGCAGAACTGCTAGCCGTAGGCGTTGGGGACGCAGAGTTACTAGCTGTGGGCGTTGGGCCAGGCGTGCACCCAGAAAGCAAGGCAACTGCAACAAGGGAGGCGCTAACCTTCAGAAGATTCATGGCGCAATCTTATTGTTCTTGGTGCCAAGTTGAAAAGTGAAATTTACGTAGTCTTGATTAGGAGACAGGCTGTGTGAAGTCCCAGGTCGACGCAAACAGAAAATGGCCCGGCATTTCTGCCGGACCATTTCTTTTGTGGAGACTAGGGGGGTCGAACCCCTGACCCCCTGCTTGCAAAGCAGGTGCTCTACCAACTGAGCTAAGTCCCCATAGATTCTTGCCTAAGCAATCATCCGTGGGCCTAGGAGGACTTGAACCTCCGACCTCTTCATTATCAGTGAAGCGCTCTAACCACCTGAGCTATAGGCCCCTAGAGCCTTTTCAACTTTAGACGATTAACTGCGAATGCTCAAACCGAAAACGAAAAGCAGCGTCGAACCAACTCTAGTTGTTGGTGAAGCCCACCGACAAACCGCCTGTGAACTTGGCTACAACGTTGTAGATCAGTGCCCACACGCCAGCCAGGATGGTGCCGACCACCATGTTGAAAACCGAGATTCCCAACGAGAAGGTGAGCACGCGAGGCAGGGTGAGGGTGTCTTCAACACCGGATGTTGCGTCAGTTAGACCGACGGTCGCCAACAAGTTGTTCAAGCTAGCGCCCAAACCGGTGAACGAAACGATGATCCACAAGAAGATGAAGCCCACGATGGTGGCGATGCCCAGAGCGAGGGTAAGCATGAAGCCCATGCGCACTGCGGACCAAAAGTCGATGTGCACGAGCTTTAGTTTTACCTGCTTGGCCGCTGGTACATCTTTAGCAGCGCGACGCTTAAACAACTTAGCCATTAGGCATCTCCCTCTGTGGTGTCAGGTTCTGCATCAACGCTAGCGTCAACCGGGGTCTCTGCACCATCAATAAGTTCCTCATTGGTCTCAAGGTTACGCTCTGAGTTCTTGGCCAAGCCAATCACCGAGTCGGTCTCTTCGAACCTGGCGAACACAACACCCATGGTGTCGCGGCCCTTGGCTGGCACTTCGGCAACTGCCGAGCGAACAACCTTGCCGCTTTCGAGAACCACGAGCACTTCATCCTCGTCGGTCACGATCTGTGCACCAACAATGTCGCCGCGCTTTTCTTCGAGCTTGGCCACCTTGATGCCGATGCCGCCGCGGTTCTGTGGGCGGTACTGGTCGACCGAGGTGCGTTTGGCATAGCCGCCCTCGGTAACCACGAACACGTATGCACCTTCGACGTCGTTGATAACGCTTGCCGAGAGCAACTGGTCGCCACTTCTGAAGTGCATGCCGATGTTGCCCGAGGTGTCACGGCCCATTGGGCGCAGGCTCTCGTCGCTCGCCGAGAAGCGAATCGACATTCCCTTGCGTGAAACGAGAAGCAGGTCATCCGCTTCAGAAACCAACATGGCCGAAACCAGCTCGTCACCCTCACGCAACTTGATGGCGATGATGCCACCGGTGCGAGCGGTGTCGTAGGCGTCGAGCGCGGTCTTCTTTACTAGACCCTCGCGAGTGGCGAGAACTAGGTAAGGAGCGGCTTCGTAGTCTTTCATGTCTAGAACCTGAGCGACCTGCTCGTCTGGCTGCAGGGCGAGAAGGTTGGCCACGTGCTGACCCTTGGTGTCGCGGCCGGCTTCGAGAACCTCGTAGGCCTTGGCGCGATAGACACGGCCCTTGTTCGTGAAGAACAACAACCAGTGGTGGGTGGTGGTCACGAAGAAGTGCTCGACCACGTCGTCTGCACGAAGGTTGGCACCCTTCACGCCCTTGCCGCCACGGTGCTGCTGGCGGTAGTTGTCGCTCTTGGTGCGCTTGATGTAGCCACCGCGGGTTAGCGAGATGACCATTTCTTCGACAGGAATCAGGTCTTCGGCGTTTACGTCGCCGTCGAAACCTGCCACGATTTGGGTGCGACGGTCGTCGCCGTGCTTGCGCACAATCTCTTCGAGTTCTTCGCTGATGATCGAACGCTGGCGAACTGGGTCGGCGATGATCGCCTTGAAGTCGACAATCTGCGCTTCGAGTTCGGCGGCTTCGTCGATGATCTTCTGGCGTTCTAGCGCGGCCAACTGACGAAGCTGCATGTTCAAGATTGCACGGGCCTGAAGCTCGTCAATCTTGAGCAGGTCCATCAGCCCGTCGCGAGCCTCGTCAACTGTGGCGCTCTTGCGAATCAGTGCGATGACTGCGTCGAGAGCATCCAGCGCTTTGAGGTAACCGCGCAGAATGTGGGCACGTTCTTCGGCCTTGCGCAGTCTGAACTGGGTGCGGCGAACGATGACTTCGATCTGGTGGTCGACCCAGTGGCTGATGAAGCCGTCGATGCTCAGGGTGCGAGGCACGCCATCAACCAGGGCTAGCATGTTGGCGCTGAAGTTCTCTTGAAGCGGGGTGAGCTTGTAGAGGTTGTTCAGCACAACTCGAGCAACTGCGTCGCGCTTGAGCACGATGACGAGACGCTGACCGGTGCGACCAGAGGTTTCGTCACGGATGTCGGCGACGCCCTGCAAGCGACCCTCTTTGACGAGCTCGGCGATTTTTAGCGCTAGGTTGTCTGGGTTCACCTGGTAAGGCAGTTCGGTAACGACTAGGCAGGTGCGGTTGTGAAGCTCTTCAACGTTGACGATTGCGCGCATCGTGATGGAGCCACGACCGGTGCGGTAGGCGTCTTCGATTCCGCGGCGACCGAGAATGGTTGCGCCGGTCGGAAAGTCTGGGCCCTTGATGCGAGCGATGAGAGCTTCTTGCAGCTCTTCGCGAGTGGCATCTGGGTTGGCCAGTGCCCACTGGGCGCCTTCGGCAACTTCGCGAAGGTTCTGCGGTGGAATGTTGGTGGCCATACCAACAGCGATACCGATCGAGCCGTTGACCAGCAGGTTCGGAAAGCGGCTTGGTAGAACGGTCGGTTCTTGGGTGCGGCCGTCGTAGTTGTCTTGAAAGTCGACGGTTTCTTCGTCGATGTCGCGAACCATCTCCATGGCCAACTGCGCCATGCGGCACTCGGTGTAACGCGGGGCAGCAGCTGGGTCGTTACCCGGTGAGCCGAAGTTACCCTGACCCGAAACCAACGGGTAGCGCAGGTTCCAGTCTTGAACGAGGCGAACCAGGGTGTCATAGATCGCGCCGTCGCCGTGCGGGTGGTACTGACCCATCACGTCACCAACCACGCGCGAACACTTGCTGAACTGCTTGTCTGGGCGGTAGCCGCCGTCGAACATTGCATAAACGACGCGGCGGTGCACCGGCTTCATGCCGTCGCGCACGTCTGGAAGCGCGCGCCCCACGATAACGCTCATCGCGTAGTCGAGGTATGAGCGCTGCATCTCTGTCTGCAGGTCTACCTGCTCGACGTTGTCGATGAAACCTGATTCGTTGGTCTGAGTCTCGTCTGCCATTTTTTCGTCTCTTCTGTTCGTTCGCTCGTTCTTAGATGTCTAAGAAGCGAACATCCTTGGCGTTGCGTTGAATGAATGTGCGGCGACCTTCGACGTCGTCACCCATGAGGGTGCTGAACACTTCGTCGGCGAGAGCTGCGTCATCGAGGGTTACCTGAAGCAGGGTGCGGCGGTCTGGGTCCATGGTGGTTGCCCAAAGCTCGTCGTAGTCCATTTCACCAAGACCCTTGTAACGCTGAATCGAGTTTTCTTTTGGAATCTTCTTGCCCGAGGCTTGTCCACTGGCTAGCTTCTCGTCGCGCTCGGCGTCTGAGTAGACGTATTCGTGCTCGGCGTTCGACCACTTGATGCGATACAGCGGCGGCTGCGCGAGGTAGACGTAGCCGTGCTCGATCAGCGGGCGCATGTAGCGGAACAGCAGGGTCAAAATCAGAGTACGGATGTGCTGACCGTCGACATCGGCGTCGGCCATCAAAACGCACTTGTGATAGCGAATCTTGCTCACATCAAACTCTTCGCCGATGCCGGTTCCGAACGCGGTGATCAACGCCTGAACTTCGGTGTTAGCCATCGCGCGGTCTAGGCGGGCGCGTTCGACGTTCAGAATCTTTCCACGCAGAGGCAAGATGGCCTGGGTCTCTGGGTTGCGGCCACGAACTGCCGAACCACCTGCCGAGTCACCCTCAACGATGTAGATTTCTGAAACTATCGGGTCGCGGCTCGAGCAGTCGCGAAGCTTGCCCGGCATGCCGCCAGACTCGAGCAGACCCTTACGGCGAGTTGCTTCGCGCGCCTTGCGGGCTGCCTGACGAGCGGTCGCTGCCTGAATCGCTTTGCGAACAATGTCTTTGGCCTGGGTCGGGTTGCGCTCTAGCCAGTCGCCGAGTTGCTCATTGACCACCTTTTGCACGAATGCCTTGGCCTCGGTGTTACCCAACTTGGTCTTGGTCTGACCTTCGAACTGTGGCTCGCTCAACTTCACCGAGATAACGGCGGTCAAACCTTCGCGGCAGTCGTCACCGCTTAGGTTCTCGTCTTTTTCTTTAAGCAGGTTGGTGGCACGAGCGTACTTGTTCAGCAAACTGGTAAGCGCCGCTCTAAAGCCTTCTTCGTGGGTTCCACCCTCGTGGGTGTTGATGGTGTTGGCGTAGGTGTGAACGCTCTCGTTGTAGGCGTTGGTCCACTGCATTGCCAATTCGAGCGAGAGGTTCTTCTCTTTGGTCTCAGACTCGAACGAGATGATCTCTTGGTGAACCAACTCGGTCTTCTTCGACGAGTTCAAGAACTCGACGTAGTCCATGAGGCCGCGCTCATAGAGGTAAGTGTCTTCTTTGCCGCTGCGCTCATCCTTGATGCTGATCTCGAGACCCTTGTTCAAGAAGCACATCTGCTGAAAGCGTGCGCGCAGGGTTTCGTAGTCGAAGTCGACGGTTTCGAAAATCTCGGCGTTCGGCTCGAACTCGATCATGGTTCCGGTCGAGTCGGTTGCACCCGCCTTGGCTATTGGGGCGTCTGGAACACCGCTTTGGTAACTCTGGGTCCAGAAGAATCCTTCGCGGGCAACGGCCACGCGCAACTTGGTTGAAAGGGCATTAACCACGGATGCACCCACACCGTGCAAACCACCAGAAACCGCATAGCCACCGCCGCCGAATTTACCTCCGGCGTGCAAGATGGTGAGAACAACCTGAACGGTTGAGACGCCTTCGGTTGGGTGAACGGCTACCGGAATTCCTCGGCCGTTGTCTTGAACGCGAATCCAGCCCTCTTTGGTGATGGTTACCTGAATGGCGTCGCAGTGACCAGCAAGAGCTTCGTCTACCGAGTTATCGACAATCTCGTAAACCAAGTGGTGAAGACCACGGGGCCCGGTTGAACCGATGTACATTCCGGGGCGTTTACGAACGGCTTCTAGGCCTTCGAGAACCTGAATATTTCCGGCTTCGTAGCCGCTGTTTTCGGGTGTAGACATTTTTAGTTGGTACTCCTTTTTGCTGGATTAGGCCCTATGAACTGCGACCTCGGCGGCCGACTTAAATTCGGGGTTACTAACCCTTCGATTTTACCTCGGATGCGCGACAAAATCGGGGATATCCACAGCAGGTTGATAGGCAGTTTTGCCCTTTATTTACGCGGAACTCTGGCTTTGCCAAGGTCTCGTTTTGGCAACGAAATGGCGATTACCCGTAGGTGTCTCTCGGGCCTCGCCCGGGCACCGATCTTGGGCCCTTTTTCCAGCTCGGAGCATCTGGCCCGAGGGTCTTAATTGCGGTGATTCCGAGCGCCTCGTAACGCGCGTTTACCAGCTCTAAAATCTGCGGAGCCATAAGTCTCAACTGCGTCGCCCAGGCAGTCGATTTGCATCGAATCGTCAGGGTTCCGTCAACGATTTCTTCGGGTTTCGAGTTGACGGCATTGTTCGCCCCAACCACTTCGGCCCAGTTCACGTGAAGGTCGGCTTCGGCCATTTCGCCGGTCCAGCGAAAGTCGGTGATCAGGGCATCCAGGGTCGACATCGCCGTCACCGGGTCACGGCCCTTGTCGAACGGCTTCGACTTAGCCCTGCCCTTGCCTGCCTCGATGCGCTTTTGGTCGCGGGTCATGCGTCGCCCGGTTGCTGCCTCGCGCATCCGCCAATAAAACTCTTGGGCAAAGTCTGCGGCCGACTTTTTCTCGTCACTCACGCGCGCGTCACCTGCCCCTCACTCACGGCAAAGCGCGTGGCGGTGAGAATGACCGGCACGTCTTCGGCAACTGCGGCAGTGATGAGCACCTGTTCATTGTTCGCCACCAGCTCGGCAAGGCGCAAGCGGCGGCCTGAATCTAGCTCGGCGAAAACGTCATCCAATATCAACACCGGGTCTCCGGTGCGGCTCTCTTTCTTCAATAACTCCGCGGATGCTAGGCGCAACGCCAGCGCATACGACCAGGTTTCGCCGTGGCTGGCGTAACCCTTCGCGGGCAGGGGCCCAAGCATCAGCACGAGGTCATCGCGCTGAGGCCCCACCAACGTGAGCCCGCGCTCGAGCTCTTTCGCCCGAACCTTTTCGAGTCTCTCGCTGAACAGTTTCGCGATGGTGTCTTTGTCGCTGTCCTCGAGATACTCGAGGTCGTCTTCTTCGGTGTCTTCACCAAAAAAGTTGGGCAGGCGGTCACCGAGCAGCGAAGACTTGTAGAGCAGCCGTGGCTCGTTGTTGCTTGTGGCGATCGACTGATAGGCCGCGAATAGGTGCGGTTCGAGCATCCGTGCGATTTCAAGCCTGGCCGAGACAATCTCGGTGCCGTATTGCACGAGCGACGCATCCCAGGCTTCGAGAGTGCTCAGCGCCGAACCGGTGGTCTTGGTGATTTTGGCCGATTTGAGCAGACTGTTGCGCTGCTTCAGCACACGCTCGTAATCGCTGTAAACGCCAGCCATGCGCGGGCGGTACTGCACAACCAGCTCGTCGATAAACGCGCGTCGATTGGTTGGGTCGCGGCGAATAATGTCGATGTCTTCGGGAGCGAAGGTTACCGATGAAATCACGCCGATCAAATCGCGCACCCGTGGCAGGTCGGCCTTGTTCATGCGGGCCTTGTTCTTGCCTTCGCGATTTAGCTCAATCTCAAGCAAAATGTCTCGGTCTTCATGGCAAACCATGGCACGGATGATCGCTGCAGGCTCACCCGCCTGAATCAGTGCTTGGTAGCCAGCGACGCGGTGTGAGGTCAGCGTGCTGAGGTAGCCGATCGCCTCGACGAGATTGGTTTTGCCCTGGCCGTTTCGACCGACGAAAAGATTGATGCCCGGCTCGAGCGCAACGTCGGTGCTGCCGTGGTTACGAAAAGAGGCGAGGGTCAGATGCTTTACATACATAACCCTCGCCCCTAGACGTTAGAACTTCTTGGTGCGAATGACTTACTTGTCGTTTTTGACGACGGCGTGGCCACCGAACTGGTTGCGAAGAGCTGCAACAGCCTTCATGGCCGGTGAGTCTTCTTGGCGGCTAGCGAAGCGAGCGTAGAGCGAAGCGGTGATCGCTGGCATTGGCACAGCCTCGGCGATTGCCTCTTCGATCGTCCAGCGACCTTCACCAGAGTCGTTTACATAACCCTTGATGTTGTCTAGGTTCGGGTCTTCTTCGAGAGCGCGAACCAAAAGGTCGAGCAACCATGAACGAACCACGGTGCCACGCTGCCAGGCGGCAAAGGTGCCATGAACATCCTTGATGATGCTCTTCTTTTCTAGAAGCTCATAACCTTCGGCGAATGACTGCATCATGCCGTACTCGATGCCGTTGTGAACCATCTTGGCGTAGTGGCCAGCACCGGTGTCTCCAACGTGAACGAAGCCCTCTTCGCGCTTGCCCTCAGGGCGAAGTGCGTCGAAGATCGGCATTGCGCGCTCGACTAGTTCTGCCGGACCGCCTACCATTAGGCCGTATCCGTTTTCTAGACCCCAAACACCACCAGAAACACCACAGTCGAGGTAGCCGATGCCGAGGGGTTCTAGCTCTTCTGCGTGACGAATGTCATCGCTGAAGCGTGAGTTACCACCCTCGATGATGAGGTCGCCTGGCTCTAGGTGCTTCTTTAGTTCGTTGATTACGTCGTCGGTTGGGGCGCCGTGCGGAACCATCACCCAAACCGTGCGTGGTGCTGGCAGGGCAGCAACCAAGTCTTGAATAGTCTCTACGTCTGATACGTCTTTGCTTCTGGCATAACCAGTTACCTCGACGCCGTTCTTGCGCAGACGTGAGCGCATGTTGCCGCCCATTTTGCCAAGACCAATTAGACCGATGTGCATTTAAATACCTTTCGAATACCGCTTAGCGGTTGAGTAGATTCGGCTGAAGCAGGTAACGATAGGTGTCGCTGTCGGTCTTCTCTTTCGAGCCGTGACTTGCGATCAATACCGGACCTGGCTTGTTTGGATCGTTGCTTGGAGTGAAGGCAATCTTCACAAACTCACTGTTAACTCCGGCCAGACCCTCAATGAGAAACTGCGGCTTTAGTGAGACAACGATTTCTTTGCCAGAAAGCTCGGCACTGATGCTTTCTGAAGCTTGGGCTGTTTCGTTGCCACTTGCGTCAAGTGTCACCGAACCATCCTTGAAATCAAATTTGATTGGTGATTCTTTTTCAAGAACCAGACCGACTCGCTTGGCTGAATCGACTAGGTCTTGAGTTGTGATGATTGCGAAGTCTGCGATATCTGCCGGAAATAGTGACTTAACCGGTGGAAAGGTACCCTTCATCAAAATTGTGGTGACCGAACGGTTGTTGGCCGAGAACCCAATGATCTCTTTGTCGCTGTCGACATTTAGACCAATCTGGATGTCACCCTGGTGGCTGAAGTTTTTAGCTACCTCGCTGAGGATGCGCGAAGGAACGAGTGACGTGCTACCGATGGCGCTTGGCTGTGGCTTCCATGAGACATCGCGCATTGCCACGCGGTAACGGTCGGTTGCAAGAAGGGTTAGGGCCTTTTCACCAGCTTCGATCAGGACGCCATTGAGCTGAGGTGTGACATCCTCTTTTGAAACAGCGGGCAAAATCTGAGCCACTGCGTGCTGAAAGTCTTCACCAGGAACGGTGCCAGCAACAGGCGGCATCTCAGGTAGTGGCGGGTAGGTTTCGATCGGCATGGTGGCCAGAGAGAACTTGGCTGCTCCACACTTGACGTTTACTTTGTTGCCTTCAAGTTCGATTTCAACCGGTGCGTTAGGCAGTTTGCTAGCGATGTCGTTCAGTAGGCGGCCAGAAA
The DNA here is from genome assembly GCA_044348705.1 of Rhodoluna sp. Classification (GTDB taxonomy): domain Bacteria; phylum Actinomycetota; class Actinomycetes; order Actinomycetales; family Microbacteriaceae; genus Rhodoluna. Next base: position 41,327 of record JBIKSH010000006.1, read on the forward strand.
CTAGTACTCGGCCAGAGCCCTCAACTTTTGCAACGATCTCAACCTGAGCTGAAACCTCGTAGTCAAACACCGATAGGCGAAGTGCGTTGGCGTCGGCCTCAATAAGAATTCCGGTGAGGATAAGCATTGGAGCACGCTGGGGTAGCAAGCGGCTAACAAATGAGACAGCTTCGCTCAGGGCATCGCGGTTTACTTGAAACTTCACTTTGAACCAGGTTTTCTACGAATGAGAAGAGAATTCTTCGGTTGCACACAAGTCTGCCACAAAAACCCTATTGCTAAAGGGAGAACGGGCTTTCATGAGCATTTTCGTCGATCGATTCACTACTCGGATGCTCCAGCTGCGGTTTCTTCTTTGTTATGGGTTTAGCTAATTAATTCTTTTTCTTTAATAACCTTATTAACCCCTGTGCAAAGTGTGGATAACCCGGCTGTTCCTTTTTATTTACTAATAACTACATCAGTGAAAGATGTATACACAACTGTGCACAAATCTGTGGATAACTCACTTGGTTGTTAGTAGTTCTGAAGCTTTACACTCACAGGCACCGCTGTTTCACAGTAATTCAGGGGTTATCGACAGTTATCCACAGGTTTATAAACATCTTAATAACTCAACCAATTGTTGAAGGTTTTGGGAGCTGTTGGCCAAAATAGGCAACTCGCAGTTAGAAAGCGCGGTGGTTGTTCCTGATTGTGTTGATGATCTCAGTGACCTGGTTGTAAACGTAACGGCGCTCGTTCATCCACTCGGCCACTCTGCGGTTGGCATACATAACGGTTGTGTGATCGCGGTTTCCGAAAATCTGGCCGATTTTAGGTAGCGAAAGGTTGGTCTGCTCGCGGCAAATGTACATGGCGATTTGGCGGGCCATTGCAATGGCTGCGGTGCGAGAGTTGCCATAAATCTCATCCGGAGTGATCTTGTAGTAGCTAGATACAGCGTTGATGATTTCGATTGGTGCGATGACGGTCTCTTCGTGCACCGGCGCGATGTCTTTGAGAACCGTCTGCACCAGGGCCATGTCAACCTGCTTGCGGCTTAGGTTTGCATAGGCGGTAACGCGAATCAGGGTTCCTTCAAGTTCACGCACGTTAGATTGCACACGTTCCGCCATGTACTCGAGTATCTCGTCTGGAACGCGAATCTTTTCTAGCTCAGCCTTTTTGCGCAGAATGGCGATTCGAGTCTCAAGCTCTGGCGCCTGGATGTCTACGGTTAGGCCCCACTGAAAACGTGAAACCAGGCGCTCTTCGAAGCCCATCAGGTTCTTCGGAGCCACGTCGCTGGTGATAACAACCTGCTTGTTTGCGTCGTGAAGCGCGTTGAAGGTGTGAAAGAAGGCTTCTTGGGTCTGGTCTTTACCGGCCAAGAACTGAATGTCGTCGATCATCAGAATGTCGATGTTGCGGTATTCGTTTAGAAACTGAGCCGATCGGTTGTTCTGAATGGCGTTGATGAAGTCGTTGGTGAACTCTTCGCTAGAGACGTAGCGCACCTTGAAGCGGGGGTAGAGGCTCAGCGCGTAGTGGCCGATTGCGTGCAAAAGGTGGGTCTTGCCAAGCCCCGAGTTGCCATAGATAAACAGTGGGTTGTAGGCCTTGGCGGGGCTTTCAGCCACAGCAAAGGCGGCTGCTCGAGCGAAAATGTTCGTAGAACCCATGACGAAGTTTTCGAAGGTGTACTTCGAGTTGAGTCGTGAGTCGAAGGCTTCTGAAGGGGCGGATGCACCAGCATCCGTGATTGACGGCGAAGCACCGAAGCCCTCGACCGAACTCGTGGTCTCGGCCGGGTTCGAGTTATTGGCAGCCGCCGAAGTGGCCGATGTAGTCGGCGTGTAGTTTGCGTTGATGCTGGTGTTGACCACGACTGCGAATGAGTCCACGGGCGGCTTGTCTTCGATCGACGCAAAAGCCTCGTTGATCATCTCTTTGAGGCGCTGCTCAAACATCGATCTGGTTAGGTCGTTTGGCACCTCTAGATAGATGGTGTCGCCGATGATTCCCTTAACTTCAGCTAGGGCTGCGAAGCCCATCATCGATCCGGTGATGCGAGGATCGCGTTCGAGAATTTCCAGAGTGCGCTGCCACAGGGCAACCTCTGGTGTGGTCTCGTTCACTGTATTCTCCTGGCATGTAGCGGGTTATCCACAATGTTAGACGCTGTTGAAAAGCTGTGGATAACTAGGGGTTTTGGCTTGTGTATAAGTTTTCACAACTATACACAAAATCGCCTTGTGATATTCAAGTGAATTGATTCTCCAAATTGCAAATTTCACCGGTGTGTCTGGGTCGTTCACTTGGTGAATTAAGCGGGGCGCGGGCTGAGTATCCGAGTGCATAACGCCAAAGGATCGGAGTGCGTCGTCACCCAGCGCCGATTCCGCCCGCTCCGGGGCCGAAAGATTGCGATCATTGCCCCAAAACAATAAAGAAAGAAATTGGCAAAAAACTTGACCCAAACCCCACAATTGCCTTAGGTTTAATAGGTTGCTCGGCCTAGAGGTTTGCCGGCACAGCTAAAACTAGTCAGATTTTGACACCATCGAAAACCTCAAACAGTTTTTTGGAGTGATCACCAATGAGCAAGCGTACCTTTCAGCCGAACAACCGTCGTCGTGCAAAGACCCACGGTTTCCGTCTACGCATGAAGACCCGCGCCGGCCGCGCCATCTTGGCAGCACGTCGCCGCAAGGGTCGCGTCGAGCTTTCGGCCTAAAGTAAAGCCCTTTGCTCGCTCGCGAGAATCGGCTGATCGATTCTGCAGCTTTCCGCCTAGTAGTAAAAGGCGGAGTGCGATTGAGCAGCCAACATCTAGTCATCTACCTAAAGCGGGATGAGACCCTGTCTCATGCCCGCTTTGGCTTTATCGTGGGCAAGGCGGTTGCCGGGGCCGTTGGCAGAAACCTGGTGAAACGCAGACTCAGAGCTATTGCGCGTGAAGTGCTCGCCGAGCATCCGAGTGGATACACACTCGTGGTGAGAGCCCAAACCGGAGCGGCCGCTACCGAGTGGAATAGACTTCGAGAAGAATTCCTGAACACAGCCAAGCTGGCGTTCAAGAAGGTTGAACAGTGAAAGTTCTAGCGTGGTTGTGGCTCTTGCCGCGAAACGCGTTTTTACTTTTCATACTGGGATGGCGCAGGGCGATCTCTCCGCTTTATGGAGATGTCTGCCGTTACTATCCCACCTGCTCCTCTTACGGATTGCAGCAGGTGCAACAGCGCGGGCTGGTTTTTGGCTCGGTGTTGACCCTGTGGCGAATCATTCGCTGCAACCCGTGGAGCGCTGGTGGCATAGATGAGGTCAAGCCCGGAGCACAGAGATTTGCAGTAAACGGTCGAGGTTTAGTGGTTTACAAGGCCACCACTTCAACCAAATAGCGTTACCAAGCAGGTTATTACTGCTTGACATAATGTTTTTCCGATTGGCTCAGGCCAAACTCGAAACAGAAGGGCAGTCCAAATGGATCTCCTCTATCCGGTGAAGTGGGTCATCGAGCTCATCCTCGTGGCTTTCCACTCACTATTCAAATTTGTGGGCATGAACCCTGACGACGGTTTCACCTGGGTCTTGGCCATCACCGGTCTGGTGCTCGTGGTTCGCGCAGCCTTGATTCCGCTTTTCGTGAAGCAGATCAAGAGCCAGCGTGGAATGGTGCTGCTTCAGCCTGAGCTGCAGAAGCTTCAGAAGAAGTACAAGGGCAAGACCGACCGTGACTCACGCGAGGCTTTTGCCAAAGAGCAGATGGCGCTATACAAGAAGACCGGTTCTAACCCGCTTTCTTCATGCTTGCCACTGCTGGCTCAGATGCCAATCTTCATCTCGCTGTTTTTCACGTTGAACGATGCCCAGCACAATAAGCGAGGCGTCGGGCTTCTCTCACAAGACCTAGCCACTTCATTTGCGAACTCTGAGATTTTCGGTGCCCCACTTTCGGCAACTTTCTTCATTCCAGGTGAGAACGCCGATAACCCACTCGTAGTTCAGATCATCGCCGGCATCATGATCGTGCTGATGACCGCATCTCAGTTCATTACCCAGAAACAGATCATCTCGAAGAACCAGACTCCTGCCAACCTGCAGAACAGCCAGTACATGCAGACCCAGAAGCTCATGCTTTGGTTGTTCCCATTTATGTTCGCCATCTCAGGTGTCTCGTTCCCGCTCGGCGTTATGACCTACTGGTTGGTCTCGAACTTCTGGACCATGGGTCAGCAGTTCGTGGTCATCAAGAACATGCCAACTCCTGGTTCACTGGCCTACGACCAGCGTCAGTCTCGCCTTGAAGCTAAGGGCAAACTACCTAAGCCAGAGATCGTCGAAGTTACCGAGATCGAGCCAGAAACCAAGGGACAGCGCCAACAGCCTGTTTCAAAGAAGCGTAAGAAGAAGTAGGAATCATGACTAAAAAAGAGAAAGACGTCGCCGAGGCGACAGCAGAGACACTTGAAGTGGTCGAGGATGCACCAGAGGTGCTTGAAGCCGACGCCGCAGAGGTCGACACTGAAGTCAACGAGGGTGGCTCAGACCGCGAGCCTCGCAGTGCCGCTGCTCTTGAAGAAGAGGGCGACATTGCAGCCGACTATCTAGAGGAACTCCTAGACATTTTTGATCTTGATGGAGACATCGACATTGATGTTCGCCAAGGCCGTGCTTACCTTGCCATTTCTAGCGAAGACCCAAAGAGCAATTTGTCACTCGTTGCCGAACCAGAGACCGTGGAAGCGCTTCAAGAGCTGACCCGCCTTGCCGTTCAGGTTAAAACCAACTCGTTCAGCCGCCTGATTCTTGATGTTGGTGGCTCGCGCCAAAAGCGCGTCGACGACCTAACTCGCATCGTGAACCGCATTATCGACAAGGTCAACGACCTAGGCGAGGCTGTACACATGAAGCCAATGTCGTCTTACGAGCGCAAAATCGTGCACGACCTGGTTTCGGGCGCCGGTCTGGTGTCTGAATCTGAGGGCGAAGGTCGCGACCGCCACATCGTGGTCAAGCCAGCCAACTAGAACCTTCTAGCAACGGGGTCTGCTCAGCTCAGGCCCCGTTTCTTTTGCCCGGAAGCTTTTCAGACACAGAAACCGCAAGGTTTCACGTGAAACATAAGAAGATTGAGACATGGATACACCACAGCAGAACCTCTCTGATGAGTCGTTCGAGCCGGAAGTAGAGCCACAGGTAGCAGCCGACATCTTCGGTGATCGCCTGCCTTTGGCTCGCGCATACGCTGCCGCACTGGTTCGCGACAGCGATTTGCTTGGTCTTCTGGGCCCGAGAGAAATGCCTAAGCTGTGGACCCGCCACATTCTCAACTCGGCAGTTGTTGCGGAGTTGGTTCCTGCGGGCAAAACGGTTGCCGACGTCGGTTCTGGTGCCGGTTTACCTGGCATTCCGATGGCAATCGCACAGCCAGACGCACACTTCACGTTGATCGAGCCTATGGAACGCCGCAGCGACTGGCTCAAGCAGATTGCAGCGGAGCTCGGTCTCACCAACGTCACCGTGCTTCGGGCTCGCGCCGAAGAGGTAGGAGAGGCGTTTGATCTAGTGACGGCTAGAGCAGTTTCGGCCTTGCCGAAATTGCTTCGTTTGACAGTGCCGATCACCAATCACGGCGGCAAAGTGCTTGCTCTAAAGGGCTCTAAGGCAGCCGAAGAGATTGAAGAGGCCAAGAAGCTTTCTAAAAAACTCAAAATCGCAGGCTTTGAAGTTGTACACACAGGCAAGCAGTTTCTGGCGGAGCCAACTTTGGTAGTCGTTACTACGCTAATCTGAACCTCTGAATGGAAAAGAACCGATGACAAACAACGAGAACCCGCAAACTGAGGCAGAGCGCACCGCCGTGACTCAGCCAACGGTCGTTCCTGGCCACGGGTATCCAGCAAATCGCGTTGAGACGAGCCCATCGCCAACCGGATGGCATGCCTCGGGCCCTACTTCGACCAACCCGGGATCACTCGGAACCCTCGAGGAGGTTTCACGTGAAACATCCCGATGACTTTTTGAACGAAACTCCGCTAGCTAGCGAACTATCTGAGGGCACCGCGAGATTGGCTGCGATTGACGCGATGGTGCTGCCTAAGCCTCAAAGCACGCGTGTTTTCACGATTTCTAACCAAAAGGGTGGCGTGGGCAAGACCACAACCACCGTAAACGTGGCCGCCGCTCTAGCCTCAAAGGGTCTAACTGTTCTTGTGATCGACCTTGACCCACAGGGAAACGCTTCGACCGCCCTGGGAATCGAACACCACGCCCAGGTTCAGAGCATTTATGAGGTTTTGGTCAACGACATTCCGCTTGAATCGGTGATCAAAGTGTCGCCAGAGGCCCCTGGTTTGACCTGCGTTCCAGCCACGATCAACCTGACCGGCGCAGAACTCGAACTGGTTTCGCTGGTTGCGCGAGAACAACGCCTTCGCAACGCCATCGAACACTATCTAGAAACCACTATCACCCCGCCCGACTACATCTTCATTGACTGCCCACCGAGCCTAGGTTTGCTGACCATCAACGCTTGGGTCGCTGCCAAAGAGGTTTTGGTGCCGATTCAGTGCGAATACTACGCACTCGAGGGTGTTGAGCAGCTTCAGAACTACATCGCCATGATTCGCAAGGCGCTAAACCGCGAGCTCGTGGTTTCGACCGTGCTTTTGACCATGTTCGACAGTCGCACCCGTTTGGCCTTGGATGTCGCCAACGAGGTGCGCGGATACTTTCCGAAAGAGGTGCTTGACTCAGTCATCCCGCGCTCGGTTAGGGTCTCAGAGGCTCCGTCTTACGGCAAAACCGTCATTTCCTATGACCGTCGCTCGGCCGGAGCCATCGCGTATCTAGAAGCGGCAGTTGAAATCGCAATCAGAGGAGCACAAAGTGGCAGATAAAAGAGGCGGCCTAGGTCGCGGCATCGGTGCCCTAATTCCGACATCAGAAGTTCCGGGCGAGCGCCCAATCGACGTATTCTTTCCGGCAGGGGGAGTGAGCGAGGCCAACTCGCAGTCGGGCAAGACTGGCGATTCGAATGCTTCAAACCTCGTGCCTGTTCCAGGCGCACGTTTTGGCCACCTCGACGTAAACGCCATCACCCCAAACCCAAAGCAGCCTCGCTCGGTTTATGAGCCAGAGGCCTTCGCCGAACTGGTTCACTCGATTCGCGAGCTCGGAGTGCTGCAGCCAATCGTTGTTCGCGACCTCGGTGAACGTGACGGGAAGCCCGCCTACGAGCTCATCATGGGTGAACGTCGTCTACGTGCCAGCAAAGAAGCGGGTCTAGCCAAGATTCCGGCCGTAATTCGCGAGACCGCAGACGAGAACATGCTGCGCGACGCACTGCTCGAGAACCTGCACCGCAGCGACCTCAACCCTCTTGAAGAGGCGAGCGCCTACCAGCAGTTGCTCGAAGATTTTGGCATCACCCAGGATGAACTGGCCGAACGAATTGGTCGCTCACGCCCGAAGATCACCAACACCATTCGCTTGCTTCGTCTGCCAGCCAGCGTGCAGCTAAAGGTTGCGGCCGGAGTTTTGAGTGCAGGTCACGCCCGCGCCATCCTCGCTCTCGAAGTTGAGGCAGCGATGGAGGCCATGGCCGACAAAGTGGTCAAGCAGGGCCTCTCGGTTCGCGCCGTCGAAGAGCTAGTTGCCATCGCGAAACCAGAGGGCAAGCGCGGCAAGGTTAGCCCGGGTGGAATTCAAGATTCACTCAAGGGCCTGGCCGATCAGGTTGGTGACCGTTTCTCGACCAAGGCCAAGATTTCGCTTGGAAAGGGCAAAGGCGTTCTGACCATCGAATTCGGTAGCTTGGCCGACCTTTACCGCATCCTTGACGAAATGGGCATCGAGCGCGAGCAGCACTAACCGACAATAAACTTATTATGTCAAGTAATTCTTGACGAGGTTTGGGTTAGACTTTACTCAGGTGAGCTGGGAAGTCTGGTCGGCACGTTGTTCGCAGACCCCGAAAGGCTCCCTCAATGCAGTTTCTTGCCGCGCAACTAGCGCAATTCACCCCATTACTTGCCGCTTCAACCGAACCAACACCGAAAAACGGTTTTCAGGCCGCTGCCGCAATCACCATTTTTCTCGTCTGCTACGCGCTAATCGCAGCAGAAAAGTTCAACAAGATCACCATCGTGCTTGTCGGTGCCGCCGCCATGGCGATTCTCGGCATCACCACTAGTTCGGCCGCCTTCTTCAACCACGACACCGGCATCGACTGGAACGTCATCTTCTTGCTGCTCGGAATGATGATCATCGTCGGAGTACTGCACGCCACAGGCGTTTTTGAGGCCCTAGCTCTCTGGGTAATCAAGGTGGCCAAGGGTAAAACTCGTCGAGTTTTCATCTACATGCTCGCCTTTGTCGGCTTTTCTAGCGCATTTCTCGACAACGTGACCGCCATCTTGCTGGCCGTGCCAATGAGCATCCAGATTGCCAAGCGCATGAAAACCTCGCCGGTTCCCCTAATCATCGGCCAGGTGATACTGAGCAACATCGGCGGCGCGGCAACACTCATCGGCGATCCACCGAACATCATCATTGCCAGCCGCGCAGACTTGAGCTTCAACGACTTTTTGATTCACATGGCACCGGCCGCAATCGTGGCAGCGTGGGCAGTAATCGGTCTTTTGGTGTGGATGTCTCGCAAAGACCTCAAGGGAGGCGTCGACCCTGCTGACCTCGATGACATTAAGCCAGCGGCGGCAATTACCGACCGCCCACTGCTAAACAAGGGCCTCATCGTGCTCGGTCTGGTGCTAGCGGCCTTTGTCGCGCACGCCTGGCTGCCCCTTGAGCCCTCGGTTGTTGCGCTGATTGGCGCGGGAGCGCTCATTTTGATTGCCCAGGTTCCAGTAAAAAAGTGGGCTAAAGACATCGAGTGGAAAACCCTGGTGTTTTTCGCCGGTTTGTTCATAATGGTCGGCGGATTGGTTCAGGTTGGAGCTATTTCTGCCATTGCGAACTGGCTTCAGGCCACATTCGGCGATAATCTGCCAAACCTCGCACTGGTTGTGATGATTGGCTCGACAATCGTGTCTGGAATCGTCGACAACATTCCTTACGTAACCAGCATGTCTCCGGTTATCTCTGAACTAGTGGCAAATTCAACCACGGATGCCTCTGGCCTCTGGTGGGCGCTGGCCTTTGGTGCCGACTTTGGTGGAAACATGACTGTAATTGGCGCGAGCGCGAACGTTGTTGCCATTGGCCTGGCCGCGGCTGCCGGTCACAAGATCGGGTTCTGGCAGTTTGCCAAGTATGGAATTCCGGCGACAGTGCTTTCGATGGCTGTTGCCATTCCATACGTGATGCTGCGCTATTTCGCCTAGCGGTTGCGAATGGCGGCCTGGGCTAGGTTGAGGTATACCTCGCCCAGTGAGTGCCCTGCAGCCGTGACAGCCTGTGGCAACAGCGATGTTTCGGTCAAACCGGGCAGCACATTGGCCTCTAGAAACCAAGCCACACCCTTGTTATCGACAATCATGTCGATGCGCGACAGGTGGCGCAGACCCAGAATCTCATGCACGGCGATGGCCATGTTGGCGGCACGCTCGGCAACGGTCTTTTTGATGCGAGCCGGCACGAAATAGTTGGTTTCACCTGCGGTGTAGCGCTCCTGGTAGCCAAATTGCCCGGCCACCGGCTGAATTTCGACTGCCGGCAGGGCAATTGGCCCCGCGCCAAGGTCGATGATGCTGATGGCTAGCTCGGTTCCCTCGACGTAACGCTCGATGATGGCTACATCGCAGTAAACATAAGCATCGATCATGGCTCGCGAGAGTTGGTCTGCCTTGCGCACGATGGTCACACCCTGCGCCGAACCGCTCTTGGCAGGTTTCACGACGACCGGTAGTGCCAACGAGGCGGCGACCGTCTTGAGAACACCCTGCGCATCCAATTCTCTAAAAGTATCTTTCGGCAAAGTGATCGAAGCCGGGGTCTGAACGCCCTCGCGCTCGACCAGAATCTTGGCGATCGACTTATCCCACGCCAAACGGGCACCTTGGGCGGTCGCACCAACGAAAGGCACGCCGGTTAGGGCCAAAATGTCGCGCAAAGCGCCGTCTTCACCGCTCGCGCCGTGCAAAACCGGCCAAATCACGTCTGGCTTATCTTTGCGAATGTTGGCAAGCAACGCGGCATCTGGCTCTCGAATCACCACGGATGCTCCCGCATCGGTCAATGCGTCGGCTACGCGTCGCCCCGACTTGAGTGAAACCTCGCGCTCGTGCGAAATTCCGCCCGCGAGAACTTGAATCTTGAGCTTCGCCGCAGCTTTTGCCTTTGGAATCACTTGGTTGCACCCTTCTTGCTGAAGGTCTCAAGCAACTCGGTTTGCAGGTTGATAACCGTGGCCAAGCGCTTAATGCCTACCTTGATGTTCTCAGGTGTTGGGAACGAATAGCAAACACGAAGCTTGTTTTGCCCCGTGCCGTCGCCGTAGAACGCGGTTCCAGGCGTGTAAGCCACGAGTTCTTTGACCGCCAAGGGCAGCATGGCCTTCGAGTCGATGCCGTCTGGCAGAGTTATCCACAGGTAGAACCCGCCATCTGGGTGGGTTGTGGATAACTTTGGCAGGTGTTCCGACATGGCTTCGAGCGCAGCATCCCTGCGTTCGCGGTAAACCCCACGGAAGGTGTCGATTTGGCCCTGCCAGTCTGAATTCGACAAATATTCGCTGATCATCGACTGGCTGAACATCGAAGGGCACAAAATGGCCGATTCCTGAGCCAAAACCAGCTTTTCGCGAATGGCTGGTGGCGCTAGAACGTAGCCAACTCGGAATCCTGGGGCCAGAATTTTGCTGAAGGAACCCATGTACACCACGTTGTCGTCAATCGAGCGCAGCGCATCCGGCACCTTTTTGTCAAAGTAAAGCAGACCGTATGGATTGTCTTCGAGAATCAGAATCTTATTGCGGCGGCATATTTCGACGATTTTGGCACGGCGCTTGTCGGCCAGGGTGACGCCAGAGGGGTTGGCGAAGTTTGGCACGAGGTACAAAAACTTGATTTTGCGACCCTGAGTCTTCAGGCGAGCGATGGTTTCTTTGAGCGCTTCAGGCTGAATGCCGTCGTGGTCGGTCTCGACGTGCTCGATGTGAGCCTCGTAGTGCCTGAAAATGCCGATCGCCCCAACGTAAGACGGCCCCTCGGCCAAAACCACGTCACCCTTGTCGAGAAAGAGCCCAGAAATCAGGTCGAGCCCGTGCTGTGAACCGGTGGTCATCACGATGTCTTCAACCGAAGACTTGATTCCCTCAAGCGCCATCAGCTCGCGAACCTGGTCGCGCAGCTTCAAATCTCCCTGACCACCTGAATACTGAATCGCCAAGTCGCCGCGGTCGGCCATCAATGATTTGAACGAGCGCGAGATCAAATCTTTCGGCAGCGCGTGCACATAGGGCATGCCACCAGCCAGCGAAACAACCTCTGGGCGGCTAACCACGGCGAACAGCGCACGCACCTCTGACACCGAAAGGGTGTTGGCGCGCGCCGCGTAAGAGTCCAACCACTGATCGAAGTTGGTTCCCTTTTGGCCCGAGTTGCTCATGTTTCTCCAGTTGAGTTGACTGAGTGGTTTTCGCGCGGATGCTCTGCCCGAGCATCCACTTAAAGACAAAAACCCAGCGTGATTTGCTTTACGCAACGCTGGGTTTTTCAAGCCTAGCCCACTAGGGGCCTGGCCTGACGGTCAAAGTTAGTTAATGAACTCTGCAAGGTCGGCGAGCAGAGCTGGCTTTGGCTTGGCGCCAACCATCTGCTTGACCAGCTGGCCACCCTGGAAAACCTGGAGGGCCGGAATGCTGATGATGCCGTACTGCTGAGCCAGTGCAGGCTCTTCGTCGACGTTTACCTTGACGATTTCGATCTTGTCGCCGTATTCGGCCGAGATGTCGTCAAGAATTGGGGCAACCTGGCGGCATGGGCCACACCATTCGGCCCAGAAGTCGACTAGAACAGGCTTGCTGTTCTGAAGCACGTCTGCGGTGAAGGAGGCGGTGGTTACGTTCTTTGCCATTGTGTTTCTCTTTTCTTTTTCTCTCGCTAAATCGTAAGACCAAAAACGCCAAAGTTATTTCAGGCGAGTTGGCTTGTTGAAAAAGCGTGTCTAGTTGGCGAGCACGGGTGCGCGCTGCGGAGCATGTTTCGGCCGATTCGCGAGCACGGATGCGCGCTTGCGCCGACTAGTGCGAGGTTAGGTAGTGCTCGGCGTCAAGCGCTGCCACGCAACCAGAACCGGCCGCGGTGATGGCCTGGCGGTAGGTCGGGTCGATTACGTCGCCACAAGCGAATACGCCAGGTAGCGAAGTCTTCGATGAACGGCCGTCGACCTTCATGAACTTGTCTTCGGTCAACTCGATCTGGTCTTCGACCAACCAAACGCGAGGGTCGTTACCGATCGCGATGAACAACCCGTCTAGAGCGAGTTCGCTGGTCGAGTCATCCACTGTGCTCTTTAGGGTCACACCGGTGAGCTTGCCTTCGCCGTGCAGAGCCTCGACGGCGCTGTTGTAAATGACCTCGATCTTTGGGTTGGCCAGTGCGCGGTCTTGCATGATCTTCGACGCCTTGAAGGTGTCGCGGCGGTGAATCAGGTAAACCTTGTCGGCGAAGCGGGTCAAGAAGTTGGCTTCTTCCATGGCGCTGTCGCCACCGCCAACCACCGCTACGGTCTTTTGTCTGAAGAAGAAACCGTCGCAGGTGGCGCACCACGAAACTCCGTGGCCGCTGAGTTCTTTTTCGCGGTCGATGCCGAGCTCGCGGTATGCAGCGCCAGTTGCAAGAATCACGGTCTTCGATTCGAAGGTTTCGCCGCCGCCGGTCTTGACGATCTTCACGTCGCCGCGAAGGTCAACTTCGATCACGTCGTCGAGCAGAGTCTCGGTGCCGAAGCGCTCGGCCTGGGCCTGAAAGTTGGCCATTAGGTCTGGGCCCATTAGGCCCTCGGGAAAACCTGGATAGTTCTCGACCTCGGTGGTCTTCATTAGCTCGCCACCGGCTTCGACCGATGATGCGATGAGCAGTGGCTTGAGGCCGGCGCGCGCGGTGTAGATGGCGGCAGTCCAGCCTGCCGGGCCAGAACCGATGATGATTACTTCGCGCAAAATGCTCTCCTATTTTTCAGGGAATTAAGCACAAGTTTAGCGGCGAGTTATTCCCTTGAAGATGCGTGCCGCAGCGCCGAGTGCAACGTTCACCTCTGGCACTCCGAACAACTTGAGGGCTAGTGCATAGACGGCGAGCATGAGTGCACCAACCCACGCGCAGGTTGCCACTGCTCCGAGCACGGTTGCCAAGGCAAATGACCCTGGGGTGAAGCCGCCGGTAAACCACAGGGCAGCGAAACCGGATGCTCCCGCTAGCGCTGCGGCAACGAGCATCCTTGCGGTTGCACTGGTTAGCCCGGCACCCTCGAAGCGGCCCACCTTGCGGCGAAGCAGTCGATAGGCCAACACGGCCTGAACGGTGATGGCGAGCGAGTTGACCAGCGCCAGAGTTGCGACCAGCCAAACCGGATTCACGGTGAAAGCCACCGCGACCGCACCCGCGATGAACAACGCGGTCTGCACCACGGTAAAGATGAACGGGGTGCGGGTGTCTTCGAGCGCATAGAACGCGCGCTGCAGCATGAAGCCGAAGCTGAACGGCACGAGGCCGATCAGCATGGCGATCAGCACATTGCCAAGGGCAACCGTGGCCTGCAGCTCTCCGACAAACACACGTGAAACCGGGTAGGCCAGCACCATTAGGCCGATCGACGAGAACGCGCTGACGGCGACGATCACTCGAAGGCTGGCCGCGACATCCGCTTTGAATCCCTCAATGTCACCCTCGTGGGCGTGCGCAGAAATCTTGGTGAAACTGGCGGTGGCAATCGAAACCGTGGCAATCGAGTGCGGCAGCATGAAGATGAGCCAGGCGATGGTGGATGCGGCAATCGAGGCTACCGCTAGGCCATATGTTTCACGTGCGGCGACGGTGGTAGAGGCAACGATGGTTTGCACCAGGCCACCGATCTGGGTGACCAGCACCATGCCGAGGGTCCAAGATGCTGCCTTGGCGGCTGGGCGAAGACCGACCCCGCGCCAGCCGAAGTTGAGACGAATCTTGAGCCCGACTCTGCGCCAGAACACCAGCAAGATCAGAGCCTGGGCAGCGACACCGGCGGTGGCCGTTGCCGCGATTAGCGAAACCTGATCGGCACCCCATTCGGCTGCCGCGCGCTGGCCGGTTGGGTCGGCGCCGAAGATTGCGATGTAGGCAACGAGCCCCGAGATGGCGACGATGTTGTTGAGCACCGGAGCCCACATGAACGGGCCGAAGGCGCTGCGCGCGTTGAGCACCTCACCGAGCAGCGAATAGAGGCCGTAGAAGAACAGTTGCGGCAGGCACCAGTAGGCAAAAGCTGTAGCCAACGCGAGCTGGTCGCCCGACCATCCCTGCGTATAAAGGCTCACCAAGAACGGGGCCGCCGCAGTGGTCATCACGGTGACCGTGGCAAAAACCACGATGATGAGCGTGACCAGGCGGTCGATGTAGCTCTGCCCGCCATCGAGGTGCGCGCGAGCCTTGACGATCTGCGGCACCAAAACCGCGTTCAGCACGCCGCCCGCGATGATCGCGTAGACGTTATTCGGCAACTGGTTGGCCACACCGAAGGCGTCGGCAGCGTCGGTGGTGACACCGATGGTTAGGGCGAGAAGCACGGCGCGAACAAAACCGAGGATGCGCGAAGCAACCGTGCCCGCGGCCATAATCATCGACGATCTGGCGGTGCTCAAACCGTGCCGGCCTTTTTGCGTTTAAGCATGCGGTTCGTTCCGATCACGCCGAGGGCACCGACCACAACGAAGAACGCAATCAAAATCGAGCTCTCGACGTCGCGCTGAACGGTCATTTCAAGATTGGTGCTCTTGCCGATTTTCACGCCAGAGAACGAGGTAAGCCAAACGTTCAGGCGCACCTCGCCGTTGGCGATGGCCTCAACCGGAATCGCCGCGTTGCTCGTGGTGTTCGCCGCCGCTGTGAATTCGAAAACCTTAGGCATCTTGACGCTCAGGTTCGAAGGTCGCACCCAGATGAAAATGCGAATGTCGGTGTCGTAGTCGTTGCGAATCTGAATCGGCACTCGGCTGGCCGACGAAACCAGGTTGATGTGGCTGCCTGGCACGATCGAAATATCAAACTCGGGCAAGTTTTGCGAGGCAACTGGTTGGGCTGCGATTTTTGGCACGGATGCTGCTGCCGCCGGGAGCGCGCAAGACACGAGTAGCACGGCGCTCGCCGCAACCGCAGCCAGCGATGCGCGCAACTTTCTCTGCACCGAACTCATCAGTTTCTCTCTACCCACTCGAGCACACCGCGAGCCATGCGGCGCTCGTTTTCGTGGGTCAGAATAGCCGAAAGCTCGTCGATCGAAACCCACTTGACGTCGATCGCCTCATGGTTTGGGTCGTTGTCTAGGCTTAGTGAACCGCCGGTTTGACGCATCAAAAAATGGTGCACGGTTTTAGCAATCAGCAACTTGCCTGCCGAGAATTCATAGGCGATGGTGCCGAGCGGTTCGATGATCTCGGCCTCGATGCCGGTTTCTTCAAAAACTTCGCGAACGGCTGCTTGCTCAACGGTCTCGACACCTTCTGGGTGGCCCTTCGGCACACACCAGTCGATACGTTGGCTTCGGGTTTGGCGACCGATCAAAACCACCTGGCGAGTGCCGTCGGCGGCAAGCACAAAACCGCCCGCCGAGGTCTCTTCGACCCGGCGGCGACGCTTAGCTTTGGGGCGGTCTGCCATGCGTTTAGCCTACTTTGCCAACTAGGTTTGCGCCCGCCTCGAGGCGGTGCTGTGGCAAACTAAACGCATGCAAACGGTGGACGAAGCTCTCGCAAACCTAGAGCGCACTACCGACAGTGCGCTGTTTCGCGAACTCGGCTTACGTTTTACCCAGGCCGGCTACGAACTAGCGCTAGTTGGCGGCCCGGTGCGCGATGCATTCCTCGGCCGCAAAGCTCCAGACCTCGACTTCACTACCTCGGCGAAGCCGGATGAAATCATCCGCGTTCTAAAGGGCTACGCCGACACCTTCTGGGACATCGGGCGCGAGTTCGGCACCATCGGCGCGCGCATCGGCGACGACACGGTCGAAATCACCACCTACCGTGCCGACAAATATGACCCGGCCAGCCGCAAGCCCGAGGTGGCGTTCGGCACCGACCTGAACGAAGACCTGTTTCGCCGCGACTTCACCATCAACTCGATGGCGCTGCGCCTTCCCGAGAAAACCTTTGTCGACCCGTTCAATGGCCTGCAAGATTTGATTGACGGTGTCATTCGCACGCCAGGAGCTCCAGAGGTTTCTTTTGGCGACGACCCGCTGCGCATGATGCGCGGTGCGCGCTTTGCTTCTCAGCTCGGTTTCGAAATCGAGCCGGCAACCTTTGCGGCCATGACCGCAATGGCCGAGCGCATCGACATCATTTCGGCAGAGCGCGTGCAAACCGAGTTTGTGAAGTTGATGCTGGGCGCGCATCCGCGTCGTGGTCTTGAGGCTCTGGTTGAAAGCGGTTTGGCCGAGCGTGTGCTTCCCGAGCTGCCGGCCCTGAAGCTCGAGGTTGACGAGCACCACCACCACAAGGATGTCTACGAGCACACCCTGCGCGTCGTCGAGCAAGCCATTTCTTATGAGGCCGACTACGGGCTCGAGGGCGATTTCGTGCTGCGCTTTGCCGCGCTGCTGCACGATATTGGCAAGCCGAACACCCGTCGTCTCGAGCCGGGTGGCGGCGTGACTTTTCACCAGCACGACCTGGTTGGGGCGCGCCTGGCCAAAAAACGCCTGCAGGCCCTTCGCTTTGACAACGACACCATTCGCGATGTTTCACGTTTGATTGAGTTGCACCTGCGCTTTTTCGGCTACGGCGATCAGGCCTGGAGCGATTCGGCGGTGCGTCGCTATGTGCGGGATGCTGGCGAGCTACTAACTCGTCTACACGCACTAACCCGCTCCGACGTGACCACTCGCAACCAACGTAAGGCCGACCGCCTCGCCCACGCCTACGACGACCTCGAGCAGCGCATTGCCACATTGCAGGAACAAGAAGAACTTGACTCGATCAGACCTGATTTGAGCGGTGAAGATATCATGCGCATCCTAGATTTGAAACCCGGCCGCGAAGTGGGTGAAGCTCGACGCTTCATGATGGAACTTCGCCTCGACCAAGGGCAGCTCGGCCCAGAAGAAGCAGAAAAACGCTTGCTTGCTTGGTGGTCTGCTCGCTAGACTAGTGAGGTTGCTCTGAAGCACTAAATGGTGCAGTTCGGGTAACAGATGCCAATACCCTCCTGTCATGGAAGTCCCATGACCGCTAAGTCCAAAGGAGGTGGGTTAGTCATGCATCTTTATGAGCTCATGGTGATCCTCGACCCGTCGGTCGACGAACGCACAGTTGCTCCAAGCCTCGACAAATTCCTCAACGTCATTCGCAACGGTGGAGGCACCGTTGACAACGTTGACATCTGGGGTCGTCGTCGCCTGGCATACGAAATCAACAAGAAGACCGAAGGTATCTACGCCGTGGTCAACCTTAAGGCCGCCTCGGCCGACGTGGTTGAGCTCGACCGTCAGCTTCGCCTAAGCGAAGCCGTCATGCGCACCAAGGTGCTGCGTGCCGACGAAGCCGTAGTTGCAATCAAGCCGGTTGTTGTTCCAGAAGTTTCTGCAGCAGAAAAGGCCGAAGACGCCGCCGAAGAGAAGCCAGCCAAGAAGGTTGCTGCTCCAAAGGCTGACGCTCCGAAGGCCGAGGCCCCTAAGGCCGCCGCAAAGGCAGCCCCTAAGGCTGCTCCTGCAAAGGCCGCTGCCGACAAGGCCCCTGCCAAGGCTCCTGCAAAGAAGCCTGCCGCCAAGAAGGCTGAGTAGTCACGATGGCTGGCGAGCTAAACGTAACGATCGTCGGCAACCTTGCCGATGACCCAGAACTTCGCTACACCCAGGGTGGAGTGGCAGTTGTTTCGGTTCGTGTGGGTTCAACCCCTCGCACCTTCAACCGTCAGACCAACGCTTGGGAAGATGGCGAAACCGTTTGGGTTCGTTGCACCGCTTGGCGTGAAGTAGCCGAAAACGTTTCGCAGTCGCTCACCAAGGGCAGCCGCGTTCTCGTAACCGGCCGTCTAAAAGCGCCTTCGGCATACCAGTCGGCAAACGGTGAGGCTCGCGCCTCACTCGAGCTAGAGATCGAAGAAATCGGTCCATCGCTGCGCTATGCAACTGCCGCTGTCACTCGTCGCGCTCGCGAGGGTGGTGCCGGAGCCGTTTCTGAGTCACCTTGGAACGAAGCCCCTGCCGCCCCAGCCGCTAAGGCAAACGATGCTTGGGCAAACCCAGGCACCGCTGCCGCAAGCGACGACACCCCGTTCTAAATTTTCAACAAACCTAGGAGTATCTAATGGCTGCAAAAGTTAACAGCGACCGCGCTGGTAAAAAGCCAATGCGCAAGGGCAAGCTAGACAAGCTCGCTCCCGTAAAGGCAATCAAGGTTGGTGTCATTGACTACAAAGACATCGCAACCCTAAAGAAGTTCATCTCGGACCGCGGCAAGATTCGCGCCCGTCGCATCACCGGTGTTTCTGTTCAGGAACAGCGTCTCATTGCCCGTGCCGTCAAGAACGCTCGCGAAATGGCGCTATTGCCATACGCTGGCGCTGGCCGAAGCTAAGGAGCATCGAATGTCGAAGCTAATTCTGACCAACGAGGTTTCAGGCCTCGGTTCAGCTGGCGATGTCGTTGAAGTTAAGAACGGCTACGCTCGCAACTACCTCATTCCTAAGGGCTTTGCGGTTCTTTGGAGCGTTGGTGGCGAGAAGCAGATCGAGCAGATCAAAGCCGCTCGTAACGCACGCGCACTTGCAACCGTCGAAGAGGCAGTTACCCTCAAGGCTCGCCTTGAGCAGGCTCCAATTCGCCTGGCTGTCAAGGCCGGCAAAGAAGGCCGTCTGTTCGGTGCTGTCAAGACCGCTGACGTCGTCGCTGCAGTTGTAGAGGCCGGCATCGGTGAGCTAGACAAGCGCAAGGTCGCTTTCATCGCACCGATTCGCACCACCGGAACCCACGAGGCGACCGTTCGCCTACACGGTGACGTTGTTGCAACAATCACCCTCGCGGTGGTTGCCCAGAAGTAAGCGCCTCTAGCGCTCAAGGGCGGCAGATCTTCGGGTCTGTCGCCCTTTCTTTTACCCAATTTCGACCCAAAACAGCCTGTGGATAACTTGTGGAAAACCCTAAACTCGGATGCTTCGGCGTGTCGTTTCCTCAAGTCTAAGGTTCACGTTTAGGGTTTGAAAATAAAAGTTATCCACAAGGCAAAATCCTTTTACATAAAGGGCTGTAGCGAAGTTTCTGACCCAAACCCCAGAGGGTTCTGCACAAGTTGTTCACAACCGCTTCGGCGTGTTGCACAAGTTATCCACAGGTGACTGCACAAGGTCATTTCGAAATTCGATGTCGGGGGTGTTTGCTAGAGATGTCTAGTAGGCACTTTTCGCTAACGCTTGACCCAATTAGGAGCATCCATGTCTATCTCACAGGCCTTTGGCACACAGACAACTAGCGCTGCCGAGAGAGTTTTGCCGCACGACATGCTGGCCGAGCAGTCGGTGCTTGGCGCCATGCTGCTTTCGATAGACGCTTGCCCCGAGATTGTGACCGAAGTTGGGCTTAAGGGTGCCGATTTCTATGCACCAAAGCACGAGATCATCTTCGATGCCATTCTCAAGCTCTACACGGGTAGCGAACCGACCGACACAATCACAACTACCGCCGAGCTAACCCGCCAGGGCAACCTAGTGCGCGTTGGCGGGGCTGACTACTTGCACACGCTCACATCGATTGTTCCGACCGCCGCGAACGCCGCGTTCTACGGCAAAATCGTGCAAGAAAAGGCCATTTTGCGACGCCTGGTTGAGGCCGGCACCAAGATTGCCGCCTCTGGCTACGCCGCCGAAGGCGACGTCATCGACCTGATTAACGCCGCCCAGTCAGACATTTTTGCGGTTGGCACCACGTCGCTTCGCGACCAGTATTCACCGCTGACTGACGCAATCGGCATGGCCGTCAAAGAAATCGAGTTTGCCGAGGGCAACGATGGCGAAATCGTAGGTGTACCAACCGGAATCTTCGAAGTCGACATGATGACGCACGGCCTACACCCCGGTCAGCTGGTCATTCTGGCTGCCCGCCCCGGTGTTGGTAAGTCGACTTTCGCGTTAGACATTGCCCGGAATGCTGCCATCAGGCACAAGTTGCCCTCGTTGTTCTTCTCGCTTGAGATGAGCAAGGCCGAAATCGCCATGCGTTTGCTATCGGCCGAGAGCGACATTTATCTCAAGTCAATGCGCCAAGGAAAGATGTCTCATGACGACTGGACCAAAATGGCCAACGTTCGCGGCTCGATCAGTGATGCACCGCTTTACATCGACGACAGCCCAAACCTGACCCTGGCCGAGATTCGTTCTAAGGCGCGTCGACTAACCAACGAGCTAGGTCTAAAACTCATCGTCATTGACTACCTTCAACTGCTCTCATCGGGCAAAAAGGTCGAAAGCCGCCAGCAAGAGGTTTCGGAATTCTCGCGCTCGCTCAAGCTATTGGCCAAAGAGCTCGAGATTCCGGTTATCGCAATCGCCCAGCTAAACCGTGGCTCTGAAGAAAAGAAAGACAAGAAGCCAGAACTTCACCACCTTCGCGAATCTGGCTCGCTCGAGCAAGATGCTGACCTCGTCCTTCTTTTGCACCGCGAAGACATCGGTCAAAAGGAGCATCCACGAGCGGGCGAAGCCGACATCATCATTGCGAAGCAGAGAAACGGTCCTACCGGAACCGTCATCAGCTTGTTCCAGGGCCAGTACTCGAAGTTTGTTAACCTACAAAAGTGATCAACCGAAAAGCCCTCATTCTCAAAGCCGCTATCGCCGCGGTAACCGCAATCGCAATTACATTCATCCAGGTGCACAACGGCATGGTTGGCTTGATTGCCGTGCTGGCTTATGCCACGGGCATCCTCGCTGCAGAAGTATGGGATGCCCTAACTTCGGGTGACTCAATGCTCAAAGGCACCGTGCTTCGAGTAGCCGGAGGCATGATCTTTTTGATCGGCGCACTCAGCTATGCATCGCCGGGGGCTGACGCCTTCTCGGTGTTCGTGCTCGACACCATGCTCATCGGCTATGGATTGGCCGCCATCTCGCTGTTTCGCGCCTACAAATTCGGCTGGGGCTCGGCAGAGGGTAGAGACAACATTGTCTTGGCCGTTGTGCACTTTTCGCTCGCGGTGCTCTTCGCCCTCGACAGTTTCGGCATCAATAAGCTCGGCGAGGTTCCCGCGGTAGGCTTCTTTGGCGCATACGCAGCGATCGTTGCCGTTCTTTGGGGCCTTCGGGCGTTTGACCCAAAGCGCTCAAGTTAGGCTAGAGACATGGCCAAAAACAAACTCGGTGTTCGCGTATTTCTAACCCTCTCGGCAATCGCCGGTGTGCTGGTTGGAGTCATCTGGTACTTCGGCGTGCGTCGCATTGAAGACGCCCTAATCGCCGGCGGTCTTACCTTCATCATCGTGCTCGTGATCATCGCCACTTTGTCGCTAATGAGCAAAGAAGACGACCACCCGGTCGACAAGCCAAGACTCAGCTAGGCGCATCCGCTCTTAATTACTCACCAAAGCGCTCGGCCAAAGCCTGAGCCAAGCCGGTGTAAGTGTTCGGTTTCAAGGCAATCAAACGTGCCTTCACCTCATCGCTCAAATCGAGACTCTCGATGAATGCAATCAATTCTTCGTGACCAATGCGCTTGCCGCGAGTCAATTCTTTGAGCAGCGCATAAGGGTCGCTGATGGCCGAACGACCAGCGGCAACCTCGGCGCGAATCGCGGTTTGAATCGCCTCGCCGAGCACCTCCCAGTTGTCGAGCAAATCTGCCTCGAGCATGCCAACCGAGAGTTCAATCTCGCCAAGGCCGCGGGTGGCATTGTCGAGCGCGAGCATCGAGTGGCCCAAGCCAACGCCGATGTTGCGCTGCGACGAAGAGTCGGTGAGGTCGCGCTGTAGGCGAGAGGTCACCAGGGTTGCAGCGAGTGAGTCGAGAATCGCGTTCGAAAGCTCAAGGTTCGACTCGGCGTTTTCGAAACGAATCGGGTTGACCTTGTGCGGCATGGTCGACGAGCCAGTGGCACCAGGGGCTGGAATCTGCTTGAAGTAGCCGAGTGAAATGTAGGTCCAGATGTCGGTGCAGAGGTTGTGCAAGATTCGGTTGAAGTGGGCAATCGCCGAATAAAGCTCGGCCTGCCAGTCGTGCGACTCAATCTGAGTGGTCAGCGGGTTCCAGGTGAGGCCGAGTGAGGTCACGAACTCTTTCGACTCCTTGATCCAGTCGACACCTGGGGCTGCAACGACGTGCGCCGAGAAGGTACCGGTGGCTCCAGAGAACTTGCCCAAATAGGTCGTTGCCTGAACACGCTCAATCTGGCGGCGCAAACGGTGAACGAAAATCTGAAGCTCTTTACCCATAGTGGTCGGGGTAGCTGGCTGACCGTGGGTGCGCGAGAGCATCGGCACAGCAACATACTTGTGAGCCAACTCGGTGAGCTTGGCCATCAACTCATGAGCCTTTGGCAGCCAGACCTCGCTCATTGCGTCGCGAACGGTGAGCGCATAAGACAAGTTGTTGATGTCTTCGCTGGTGCAGGCAAAGTGGGTGAGCTCTTGAAGATCTTCACGACCAAGCTGAACCAACTTTTCACGAATGAAGTATTCGACTGCCTTCACGTCGTGGCGGGTTACGGCTTCGGTGGCGGCAAGGGTTTCTACGTCAGCATCCGAGAAATTTTCGACAATGGCTCGCAGCGCGGCAACTTCGGGGGAAAGCAGAGGGCGACCGGTCTCGAGCAGGTCGCGGTTGGCAAGGTGAATCAGCCACTCGATCTCAACCTTGATGCGCGCGCGGTTCAGGCCGGCTTCGCTGAGGTGCTCGCCGAGGGCGACAACTGCGCCACGGTAACGGCCGTCGAGGGGCGAGAGGGGCTGTGCTGAAAGTTTGCTCACAACTCCATATTGGCAGACGGTTCGATGCCTGGTCGGTGGTGGCTGAGTTATCCACTTAATTTTCTAGGCAGGGATGCTTCGCCTCATCTTGCCCGATGCTGGCTCGCATGCAATACATGGTCGAAAGTCTTGACGAACTAAACGCACTGCTTGCCGGTGCAAAACCAGATGTGGGTCGATGGAGTGGGCCTGCCGCCCTGAGTTATCAGCGCGAGGTCGAGCAGCTATCGCACGACTTGCTTGGTCTGCGAAACCAGCTCGCCACCCTGCCTCACTTTGCGGTGGTGGTCGGGTGAGCGGGTTGGTGAGTTACGGGGGTGATCCGGCCATCATCGCCAGCATCGACGAAATCGAGCGCTCGCGGTCAACGCTAGAGCTGGTGCAACAGCGTTTGCTCAAAGAGTTCGAGTTGCTCGATTTCTTGGTCGACCCCGTCGCTCGAGCGGCGCTGGCTTTGCACGCCCCAGTCTTGCTGGCTCGCCTCGAAAAACTCAAGTGGGCGGCTGGGGTCGCGAGCGACGCTTATCTCGGGGCCGAAGCCCGCATCACCAAACAGCTCGACTGGGTAACTTCTGCGGTAGCGAAGCATCCGTGGCTATTGAATGTCTTGCCAAATCAGGTTCGGTCGGCGCTGCCTGTTGTCTTGTTGGCGGGCTCGGCGGCCGCAACTATGGTCGATGGCAAGGCAGCCAGGTTGATCACCAGAGAAACCTTGAACATGTGGCCGGCGTTGGCAACCGGGCAAAAATCTTCAGGCCAAGATTCGGTAGCCGCGGCGAACATGGCTGCCGTTGGGCTTGGGGTCATAACTCGAAGCGGGAGAGTGGGCGCAGAAGTCGAAACGGTTGGCGCGCTTGGAATGCGCGCTGCCCCGACCAGCATCGGAGCGATTGCCGAACGAGTGGCCGCAACTCATGTTGCCGACAAACCAACCGTCGTGATTGAGCGCTATACCGATGGCAAGCGTTCGGTGTTTGTCGCTTACCTGCCCGGCATGCGAAGCCTCGAAGTCGGCGCAGGTTCAGAGCCGTTCGATTTAGCTGCCGGCGTTCAACAGTTGGCCGACCCCGAAGCGGCGGGCAGTCAAGCGGCAGTCGAAGAGGCCCTTAGGGCGGCTGGTGTGAAACCAACCGACGAGTTGGTGGTAGCCGGCTACTCGCAGGGCGGCATGGTTGCCGGGGCACTGGCTTCTGGCACGGGCGGGTTCAACGTTTCGGCAATCGTCACCCTGGGGGCACCAATCGCACAACTCGAATTACCTTCAGAAACTGCGGTGATGGCAATCGAACACAGCAACGACGTGATCCCCGCACTTTCGGGAGCCATCAACCCACTCACCGAAAACTGGGTGACCGTGGGGCGAGAGATCGATTTACACCTCGGCCAGAGCGCGCTGACCGCGCACGAGCTCGACGCTTACGTCGAAACATCCAAGTTGATCGACGAAGACTATTCGGTCGGCGTCACCCGAATTCGCGAAACGGTGCTCAAAAAGTTCGAAGGCCTGCGCCTCGTTGAGACACAGACCTTCGAGCTAAAGCCGATTGATGGTTAGAGAATGCGCAGCAGCTTGAACAAACCGCGGCTGATGAACGATGCGATCGACATGATCAGTGCGCCTAGAATCGCCCAACCGAACGATTCGATGCTCAGGCCGGTGGTGGTGAAGCCGTCGATGCTGAAGGTTCCGCCGTCGAGCAGGCTGCTCAACCAGGCGACGAACAGCAGCAGAGCGCCGTTGATCACTAGTGAAATGAGGCCGAAAGTGAGCAGGTAAAGAGGCAGCGCAACAATTTTGATTACTGGGGCGATGATCGCGTTAACCAGACCAAAGATTAGGCCAACGAGCAGGTAAGACAAGATCGTGCTCCAAATATCTGAGCCGCCATAAGGAACCAGCTTGATGGCTGGAACCAGTGAGGTAACGGCCCAGAGGCCAAGAGCGTTGATAACTGTGCCAACTAGAAAACGTTTCATAGAACGATTCTTGCACCTAGCGACTAAATTGGAACTCGTGACTGCCCAAGAAACCCCGAATGTGCCGATGGTGCAACTGCTCTCTCCAGAGGGTGAATATGGCGTTCCTAAGGAATGGGCTGAGTACGGCAAGTACATCGACCGCCTCACCGAAGCCGATTTTCTAAAGTTCTACCGCGACATGGCTCGCATGCGTCGATTCGACCGCGAAGCCGAAGCGCTTCAGCGCCAGGGTCAGCTAGGTCTTTGGATTCCCGCGATCGGCCAAGAGGCCGCCCAAATCGGCTCGGGCTACGCCGTTGGCCACAACGACCACATCTTTCCTTCATATCGCGAGCACGGTGTCGCAATCACCCACGGCATCGACCTCATGTCGATTCTCAAAATGCTGCGCGGTGTAAACCACGGCGGTTGGAATCCAGAAGAAACCCGCTTTCACCTTTACGCCATCGTGCTCGGCACCCAGGTGCTGCACGCCACCGGCTATGCCATGGGCGTGAAGATGGACGGAAAGGTTGGCACTGGCAACCTCGAAGAAGACCTAGCCGTGATCTCATACTTCGGCGATGGTGCGACTGCCGAGGGTGACGTCAGCGAAGCATTCCTGTTCGCCGCTATCAACAACAGCCCGCTCGTCTTTTTCTGCCAGAACAACCAGTGGGCCATTTCGTCATCGGTTGCCAGCCAGACCAAGGTTCCGCTTTACCAGCGCGGTGCGGGATTCGGCGTGCCGGGCATCCGCATTGACGGCAACGACATTCTCGCTTCATACGCGGTGACCGCGAAGCACATGGATGACGCGCGCGAAGGTGCTGGGCCTTACATGATCGAGGCGCTCACCTATCGCATCGGTGCACACACCACCTCTGACGACCCAACCAAATATCGCGACTCTGCCGAGGTCGAATATTGGAAGGCCCGCGACCCGCTGATTCGCTTCGAGAGTTTCTTGCGTCGCCAGGGCATCACCCAAGACTTTTTCGATGAAGTCGAAGAGGCCGGCGAAAAACTATCAGCCGAGATTCGCGAAGCAACCTTCGCACTGCCAGAACCACCGGTCGAAAACATGTTTAAGTACGTCTACTCCGAACCGCATCCGCTAATCGACGAACAGCTCGATTGGCTAAAGCGTTACGAGGCAGGCTTCGGCGAAGGGGCGCATTCATGAGCAACTTCGTAGAACTTTCGATCGCCAAGGCAATCAACGCCGGCTTGCGCAAGGCAATGCAAGAAGATGAAAAGGTCATTCTGTTCGGCGAAGACGTGGCCCAGCTCGGTGGAGTGTTCCGCGTGACCGAAGGCATCCACGCCGAATTTGGTGACAGCCGAATCTTCAACTCACCGATCGCCGAGTCTGGCATCGTGGGCACCGCAATCGGCCTGGCCATGCGCGGTTACCGCTCGGTTGCCGAGATTCAGTTCGACGGCTTCATCTTTCCGGCCTTCGACCAAATCACCACGCAGCTGGCCAAGATGCAAAACCGCAGCGAGGGTTTCACCCCAATGCCGGTTGTAATTCGCGTGCCATACGGCGGCGGAATCGGCGCGGTCGAGCACCACAGTGAAAGCCCAGAGGCATACTTTGCCCACACCGCAGGCTTGCGAGTGATCACCCCATCGAACCCGAACGATGCCTACTGGATGATTCAGCAAGCCATCAAGTCAAATGACCCGGTGATGTTCTTCGAGCCAAAGCGTCGCTACTGGCAAAAGGGGCCGGTCAACCTAGACGAGCCACCGATGGGCCCTCACCAGGCTCGAGTTTTGCAGGAGGGCGCTCAGGTCACGATCGCAACCTACGGCCCGATGACGGCGGTGGCTTTGCAGGCTGCCGAGATCGCAGCATCCGAGGGAACCAGCATCGAGGTCATCGACCTGCGCTCACTCTCACCTATCGACTTCGACACCATCATCAACTCGGTGAAAAAGACCGGTCGCCTCATCGTGGCTAGCGAGGCGAGCACCTTCGTCTCGATCAGCAGCGAGATCGCAGCCCGCGTTGCCGAGAAGGCTTTCTATTACCTAGAGGCACCGGTGCTTCGCGTGGGTGGTTTCGATGTTCCATACCCCGCAGCCAAGCTCGAAGAAGTATTCTTGCCTGACGCAGACCGCATTCTCGAAGCGGTCGACCGAGCGATGAGCTACTAAGAGGATCGAATGACAAAACTCGCCTATTACAACCTCCCGGATGTCGGTGAAGGCCTGACCGAGGCCGAAATCGTCTCTTGGAAGGTTGCTGTCGGCGACACCGTCACCGTGAATCAAATCGTGGTCGAAATCGAAACCGCAAAATCGCTCGTCGAACTTCCGGTGCCATTCGCTGGTGTGGTAACCGAACTGCTCGCCAAAGAGGGTGAGACTGTCGAGGTCGGCAAGCCAATCATTTCGGTGACCGTCGACGACAACGCAGCGGGTGCGGCCGTGACCACTTCGATGCCGGTTATCGCCGAAGCTGCTGCCAGCGCTCATCAAGCAGTGGCGGATGCTGCCGCTACGGTCGCAGCAGAAGAGAAGTCCCCCAACCTGGTCGGTTACGGAGTTTCGAACTCGGTCGGTTCTTCGCGACGCCGCCGCCCTGGCCCGGTTGACATGCCGGTCAACCCGAGCGCTACAGGCGGTAACCCACCGGCACTCGCCACCACGGCCATCCCCGTGGTTGCCCCGATAGGGGTTGGTGATGGCGTGATTGCCAAGCCACCGATTCGCAAACTTGCCAAAGACCTTGGCGTAGACCTCACTCAGGTGCGCGGCACCGGCCTCAACGGCGAGATCACTCGTGAAGACGTGGTCGGCGGAGCCCAGCAGGCCTCGGTGTTCCGCAACCTGTCAACACCTGAGCCTAAGAGTGAGCGCGAGGAGCGCATCCCCGTTAAGGGCGTTCGCAAGGCGATTGCCAACGCGATGGTTTCGAGCGCATTCACCGCACCGCACGTGAGCATCTTCGTCGACGTCGATGCGACCCGCACCATGGAGTACGTGAAGCGCCTGAAGGTGTCGACCGACTTCGCCGGCGTCAAGGTGACCCCGCTTTTGATCATGGCCAAGGCGATGATGTGGGCGATTCGCCGCAACCCGATGGTCAACTCGACCTTCACCGATGAAGAAATCATCGTGCACAATTTTGTGAACTTCGGTATCGCGGCGGCCACCCCGCGCGGACTGATTGTTCCGAACATCAAGGATGCCGACAAGATGTCGATGCTTGAGCTAGCCGAGGCGATTGGGCAGCTGGCCGCAACCGCTCGCGATGGCAAGACGACTCCGGCTGATATGAAAGACGGAACCATCACAATCACCAACATCGGTGTCTTCGGCGTTGACACCGGAACCCCAATTTTGAACCCGGGTGAAGTTGCGATCGTTGCCCTCGGCTCGATTCGCCCTAAGCCTTGGGTGGTCAACAACGAGATCCAGATTCGCCAGGTAACCACCATCGGCGCAACATTCGACCACCGCGTGGTTGACGGCGACGTGGCATCTCGCTTCGTGCAAGACGTGGCTTCGGTTATCGAAGAGCCAGCACTGCTGCTCGATTAGTTTTTGCATCTGCGAAGAAAGAAGGGGAAATGTCAGACACAACCAACCAGGTCGAAGAACCTAACGCGAGCGTGAACCAACCCGGTGCCGCGCCGGATAAAAAACCAGCCATTCACCCACTGCTGGTGATTTCGGGAATCCTCTCGCTTTTTGCTGGAACCTTCTCACTTTTCGCGCTGAGCTACATTCCTGACCTGATCGAATGGGCGCAAAGCCCCGACAACGTAGTTCCGCTCACCACCTGGTCATACCTATTGGTCTTTGTTCTGACTCCGGTTTTGGCCTACGGGGCGGCCTACCTTGCCATCATCAAACGCGACCTAAAGATGCATGCCATCGCAGCGACCGCCGCCTACCTAGTGCCAGCAATCATTGCGGTAATCCTCGAAGTCATTTATGTATCGGTGAGTTACGGCTTAGAAGAACTAGACGTGGCGAGTTTGCTAAGAAACTTTGCTCCAGTGGATGAAGCCCCAATCGTCGAAGCGATGGGCATTATCGTGCTGATTCTGAACGTTGTCTTTGCGTGGATTGCCGTTCTAGTTGTCAAAAATTCAAATTCCAGAAAATCAGTCACTAACCAATTCGGAGGAACCACGAATATGACTAGCCAGCAGCCAGTCGGCTATGACCCACAAACGGGCGCGCCAATCTACGCACAACCAGCGCAGGCCCAACCGGTCGGTTACGACCCGCAGACAGGTGCACCGATCTACGGCCAGGCTGGATACATGCGACCAGAGAGCCCGCTTCCGTTGGTCGCTCTTATCGGAGGCATACTCTTTCCACTTCTCGGCATCATCGTGGGGCACATTGCGCTTGGCCAAATGAAGCGTGGCGAAATTCCGTCGAGCAACATGGTTCTTGCCAAAACCGGCCTAATTCTTGGATACGTGTTTACCGCTCTTGGAATTTTGGCGGTTGTCGCCTACATCGTTCTATTTGCGGCCATAGTCGGGCCAGGGATCTACTTCTAAAGCGCTCAGAGGAGTGGCGGTCGGCGAAAACCGGCCGCCATTTTCTTTGTCTATAAAGCGCTTAATCTTATTGACAATCATTATCAACAAGCCCTAAAGTTTAGACATGAACACTTCAAGATTCGCTAAGACCGCCGCGAGCATCCTCGCGCTTACCCTTGCCGCATTGACCCTAACCGGCTGCACCCAGCAGGCCCGCTGGACAAAGGGCACCGGCCCAATCAAGATCGTCGCCAGCACCAACGTTTGGGGTGACATCGCCTACCAAATCGCGGGTGACGAGGCCACCGTGACCGCACTCATCGACAACGTGAACCAAGACCCACACTCTTTTGAGGCCAGTGCCCGCGACCAGCTCGCCGTGCAAGAGGCTGACATCGTGATCATGAACGGCGGTGGATACGACGACTTCGTCGAGCAGATGGTCGAGGCCGACGAGACTCCTGCGATTTTGATCAACGCCTATGTTGCATCGGGCGACGACGACACCCGCAACGAACACATCTGGTACAGCGCAAGCCAGGTGAAAGATGTTGGCAACGTGATCTTCTCGGCGCTCGAAACCGTTGACAGAAACAGCACACCTACCTATGAGGCGAACCTTGCCGAGTTTGAGGCACAGATCAAGCTCATCGAGATTCGCGCGGCCGAAATCGCTAAAACTTGGGGCGGGGCAAAGGTCTTCGCCACCGAGCCACTGATTTACTACTTGCTGCAAGACACCGGCATGGTTGACATCACTCCGGCCGAGTTCGCCGAGGCAATCGAAGAAGAACGCGACGTTTCACCGGCGGTAATGCTCGAGGCGAAAGAAGCCCTCAAGCAGGCCAATTTTGTGGCTGTAAATTCCAGCACTTCGACTTCTCAGATTGATGAATTGCTCAGGTCTTACCCTTCAGCCGCATTCGCATTTGGTGAATTACTGCCGCAAGACCCCGACACCGGCGAATACGAAGGCGACTACTTCGAGATGATGACCTGGGCATTGGTCATGATCGCCGATGGAGCCCGCCTCAAGTGACGAGCATCGCACCAGGCTCGAGCCGCGCAACCTCTAGTGGTCGCGGGCCGGTGCTGAGCATCCAAGGTGCGACTTTCGGCTACGACGAACGGGCACTTTGGAGCAACCTCAACCTCGACGTCGCGCAGGGCGAATTCATCGCCATCATCGGCTCGAACGGGTCGGGTAAGACCAGCCTGCTGCGCGCGATTCTGGGCCAAGAGCAACTCACATCGGGGCAGATTCTGCTCGATGGCAAGCCGGTGACCACGGGCTCGCGCCGCATCGGCTACATTCCGCAGGCCAGAAACGTGGATGCTCACACTCCCCTTTTGGCGCGTGACCTACTGACCATGGGGCTCAACGGGCACCGCTTCGGCCTGCCGCTCACCTCACGCAAAGACCGCGCCCGTGTTGACCACATTCTCGGCTGCATCGATGGTCACTCACTCGCCAAACTGCCTGTTGGACAGCTAAGTGGCGGGCAGCTCCAGCGCTTTCGCGTTGGCCAAGCCGTCATCGACGAGCCCGACCTGATTCTTGCCGACGAGCCGCTGAGCGCACTCGACTTGGCCCAGCAGCGTACGCTCGCCGACCTGATCGACCAAGAGCGAAAAGACCACTCGGCCGCGGTGCTGTTTGTGACCCACGACGTGAACCCGGTGCTTGAGATGGTCGACCGCGTGCTCTACCTCGCAAACGGCGCGTTCAAGATCGGCACGCCAGATGAGGTTTTGCGCAGCGAGGTTTTGAGCGAACTCTATGGAACCCCCGTAGATGTGGTTCGCAACCAGGGTCGCGTTGTGGTGCTTGGCGCTCACGGCGCCGACCACGAACACCACGCGCATGAGGAGTGGCACTAATGCTGTTCGATTTCAGTGACTACGCCCAGCTGCTGCCGTTGGTGAGCAACTCGCTCATCGCCGCCGCTCTGCTCGGCCTAATGGGCGGTCTCGTCGGCATCTTCGTGATGAACCGCGACTCGTCGTTTGCCGTTCACGGCATCAGCGAGCTGTCATTCGCGGGTGCTGCGATCGCGCTTTTGATTGGCATGGATGTTGTGCTCGGCTCAGTCATCGGCTCGGTTGTTGCGGCTGCACTTATTGGAGTCTTGGGGGCCAGGGCCAAAGACCGAAACTCGATCATTGCCGTGCTCATGCCGTTCGGGCTTGGAATCGGTATTCTCGCGCTCTCTCTATATGAGGGGCGTGCCTCGAACAAGTTCGGTCTGCTCACCGGTCAGATCATTGCCGTCGACCAGCCGGCGCTGGTCTGGCTAGCCGGCATCTCGCTTTTTGTCATTCTCACTCTGGTGTTCATCTGGCGGCCGCTGCAGTTTGCGAGCCTCGACCCCGATGTTGCCCGCGCTCGCGGTGTGGCCACCGGCAAGCTGGGCTTCGCGTTTCTGATTCTGCTCGGCCTCGCGGTTGCCGCCAGCGTGCAGGTGGTTGGCGCACTGCTGGTGCTTAGCTTGCTAGTTACCCCGGCCGCCGCCGCCTTGCGCGTAACCTCTTCGCCAAAGCTCGCCCCCGTGCTCAGCGTTGCCTTCGCCCTAACGTCGGCGGTAGGCGGAATCCTTCTCGCCATCGGTGGTGGCCTGCCGGTCAGCCCATACATCACTACGGTTTCGTTTTTGATCTACCTCGTGTGCCGCGGCATTGCGATGGCGAAGACGCGTGCTGCGCGAGCATCCGTGTCGAAGGTGGTGACAGCATGACCGTGGCCAAGCGCAATACCTGGCAAAAAGACGCCGTCAAGCATGCGCTGGGGGAGTCGAAGGGTTTCGTCAGCGCTCAAGACCTGCACCAGGTGTTGCGTGCTCACGGTTCAACCATCGGCCTGGCTACCGTTTATCGCGCGCTCGCCGACCTGGCCAACGCTGGCGACGCCGATTCGCTGCAATCTCCCGATGGCCAACTGCTCTATCGCGCATGTGGCACCTTGCACCACCACCACTTGATTTGCCGCGAATGCGGGCTCACCGTTGAGATCGATGCCAGCCGCGTTGAAGCCTGGGCCGACGAGATTGCAAAAGAACACGGTTTTGGCGACACCACCCACACCATCGACATTTTTGGGCTCTGCCGCAACTGCACCACCAAAGGCTGAGGTTTATCACAACCGAAGTTAATCGAGGGCTTGCTTAATCATCGTTTCTTCGCCTAAACTTGAGCAGTTGCCATGAGCAACCTAGTTTTCGCTCAAGCCAAAACAAACCACAAGAATATTTAGGGTTTTGCTGGCTTGCCTTAAGGAGATGAAATGGCAGCTTACTGTCAGGTGACTGAGACCGGACCTCAGTTCGGCCACCACGTTTCGCACGCCCAGAACAAGACCAAGCGTCGCTTCAACCCGAACATTCAGAAGAAGACCTACTTTGTGCCTTCGATGAAGCGCAACGTAACCCTGACCCTAAGTGCCCGCGGCATCAAGGTAATTGACGCTCGTGGAATCGAAGCCGTCGTTGCCCAGCTTCTGGCCCGCGGCGAGAAGATCTAAGGAGTCCGAGCTAAATGGCTAAGAAAGACAAGGACATCCGTCCGATCATCAAGATGAAGTCGACTGCCGGCACCGGTTACACCTACGTAACCCGCAAGAACCGCCGCAACGACCCAGACCGTATCGTTCTAAAGAAGTACGACCCAGTAGTGCGTCAGCACGTTGAATTCCGCGAGGAGCGTTAATAGATGGCTAAGAAGAGCAAGATTGCCCGCAACGAGCAGCGCAAGATCGTTGTAGAGCGTTACGCCGAAAAGCGTCTCGCACTAAAGAAGGCTTTGGTTGACCCAAACAGCACCGACGAGCAGCGCGAAGAGGCCCGTCTAGGCCTTCAGAAGCTTCCTCGTAACGCATCGCCAGTTCGTGTTCGCAGCCGCGACTCGATCGACGGTCGTCCACGTGGTGTTCTCACCAAGTTCGGTGTCTCACGTGTTCGCTTCCGCGACATGGCTCACAAGGGCGAGCTACCAGGTATCACCAAGTCATCCTGGTAAATCACAACTTTATGAAAAACCCGTCGGGCAACCGGCGGGTTTTTTGCTTAAATCCGCGTGGTTAAGCCTTAGTAACGCCTTCGCAACACGCCGAAGCAAATAACAAGCCCTAGAAACAACGGGGATACTCTAAACGAGACACAACGTCACCAAACGTCTAGAGTCCAGGAGGACATTATGGCTAAGACCCTAAACAAGGGCGAGCTCGTAGCAGCTATCGCCGCTCACACCGGAGAGTCACAGGCAGCAGTCAACCGCGTTGTTGACGCACTGTTTGAGACCGTAGCAAAGACCGTCGCCAAGGGCGACAAGGTCACCATCCCAGGCTGGCTATCAGTTGAGAAGGGCTTCCGCGCAGCACGTGCCGGCCGCAACCCTCAGACTGGTGCAACCATTCAGATTGCAGCTTCGAACACCGTAAAGGTTTCGGCAGGCAGCAAGCTAAAGGCAGCCGTCAAGTAGTCTTTTAGACCACAAGCTTTAGGCGTCGACTTCGGTCGGCGCCTTTTGCTTTAACCGCGAGGTTCTCTGTGGTCAGTGGCACAAATAGTCGGCCCCATTGCCTAGGCTTGAACGGTGACCAACCCTGCACAAAACCCAACTAACCGCGCCGCTCGCGCTGGTTTGTTGGCGACAGGGGTGGCCCTCGCTTCGGTGGTGTTGTGGTCGGCTCTAACCGCGTGGATGACCGGCCTCACCAACCCCTATGAACTCGGTGACCCGGGCGACGTGGTTCGTTGGGGTCAGCCGGTTTTGCGATCGGTAACGAACCTTGCCATGGCGATTGCCATCGGTGGTGCGGTGTTCGCAGTGCTGTCGCTGAGCGACGGGGCAAAGAATCTAGTTCGCACCCTCAACCTTGTCGCCATGGGCGGTGCAGCCTGGGTGCTGTTCGGCTCGGCTTCATACCTCTTTACTTACCTTTCGATCACCGGTGTTCCGGTTAGCTTCGACGGAGCCTTCACCGACGGCCTGGTGCTGTTTGCGACCGAGGTGGCCCTGGGCCAGTCTTTGGCCATCAACCTCGCCCTCGGGTTGCTGACGGCCACCCTGGCCGTGATGGTTCGCAGCCTCAAAGGTTCGTTGGCCGTGGCGGTTACCGCGGTTGCGGCACTCGTTCCATTGGCGGTATCAGGCCACGCGAGTGGAACGGCCGGTCACGCGATGGCGGTCAACTCGATCGGCCTGCACCTTCTAGCCGTGGTGGTTTGGGTCGGAGGTTTGGTGGCCCTACCGTTTGCGACGAGCGGTGAAACTAGCGAGCGGGCATCCGTGTTGGTCAAACGCTATTCGGCGCTGGCCTTGGCGGCATTTGCCGTGACCGCGATTTCGGGTAGCGCAAACGCCCTGGTGCGCTTGCAACTCGACCAGCTTTTCACCACCACCTATGGGCTGCTGGTGATTGGCAAGATCGTCACGCTCGCGGTGCTCGGGCTTTTCGGTGCCTACTACCGCCTGCGCGTCATCGGCCAACTCGAATCACAAAAAACTCGAACCTGGTTTGGTCGCCTGGC
The DNA here is from genome assembly GCA_044348705.1 of Rhodoluna sp. Taxonomy (GTDB): domain Bacteria; phylum Actinomycetota; class Actinomycetes; order Actinomycetales; family Microbacteriaceae; genus Rhodoluna. The sequence goes on from JBIKSH010000006.1 coordinate 76,418, forward strand.
CCTCGCCGAACTCGTGGTCATGGGCGTGGCCATGGGGCTCGCGGCAACGCTTTCGCGAACCGGCGCACCAGACAACACCAACTACAACCAAAGCCCAACCCCCGCCGAGGTTCTCACCGGCGAACCACTGCCAAACGAACTGATCGCCTCGAGCTGGTTCACCGAGTTCAAGTTCGACCTAATCTGGTCGATCATCTGTGTCGGTGCCGCGGGCTTCTACATCTGGGGCGTGCTTCGCCTTCGCAAGCGCGGCGACAAGTGGCCGATTGCCAGAACAGCATCATGGATGTTCGGCCTAGCCCTACTCGCCTACATCACCAACGGCGCACCGAACGTTTATGGCGAATACCTGTTCTCGGTTCACATGATCGGGCACATGATGCTGAGCATGGGTGTTCCGGTATTTCTAGTGCCGGGTGCACCCATCACACTTCTGATGCGAGCGGTGAACAAACGCACAGACGGCTCGATGAGCATCCGTGATTGGGTTCTGTGGGCGGTGCACACGCCTTGGGCCAAGATCGTTTCGCACCCGATCTTTGCCGCCATCAACTTTGCCGGCTCGCTGGTGATTTTCTATTTCACGCCGCTGTTCGAATGGTCGGTGCGCGATCACCTTGGCCACCAGTGGATGACCGTGCACTTTCTAATCACGGGTTATCTGTTTGTGCAGGCTCTGGTCGGAGTTGACCCGGGGCCAAACCGCCTGCAATACCCGATACGCCTCATGCTGTTGATTGGCACGCTCGCGTTTCACGCGTTCTTTGGCCTGGCTCTGATGGGCGGCGATGCGCTGCTCGTTGCCGACTGGTTTGGCGCTATGGGTCGCACCTGGGGCGCTACTCCACTCGATGACCAACACGATGGTGGCGCTATCGCGTGGGGTATCGGCGAATTGCCGACCGCAGTGCTTACGATTATCGTCTCGGTGCAATGGGCCAAATCAGATGCGCGCGACTCGAAACGACTCGATCGCGCCTCAGACCGCTCGGGTAACCAAGATATCGAAGATTACAACGCAATGCTTGCTCGCCTAGCTAAGCGTGACGAGCAGTAGGAACCGCGTGGATTTAGTAAAACTCTCAAATGAACAACTTGCACTTTTCGATTACATCGAGGGCGAGCACACCAACATTTTCGTAACCGGTCGCGCCGGCACCGGCAAGTCGACCCTGCTCACCTACCTGATCGAGAACACCAAAAAGAAGTTTGCGGTGTGCGCGCCGACCGGTGTTGCTGCGTTGAATGTTTCGGGTCAGACCATCCACTCGCTGTTTGGTTTGCCACTCGGCCTGCTCGGCACCGAAGATGTTGCGCGCCACCTTGGTCGCCGCAGCCGTGAGGTGCTGCGCTCGATCGAAATGCTCGTGATCGACGAAATCTCGATGGTGAGCGCCGACCTGCTCGACGCCATGAACCGCATGCTCATCGCCGCCCGAGGCAAAAACCGTGGCCCATTCGGTGGCGTTCAGGTGGTTATGTTCGGCGACCCATACCAACTGGCACCGGTGCCACCGAGCGACCCAGCCGAACGCGGCTGGCTTGCCGAGAACTACCAGAGCAACTGGTTTTTCGACGCGCACGTTTGGCGCGACGCCGACCTCGAGCGCTATGAGTTGAACGAAATCTTCAGACAGCACGATGAAGGTTTCAAAACGATTCTCAACGCCATTCGCGATGGCTCTTGCACTCAAGACATGCTCGACGAGATTAATCGTGCGGGCAATCGCTTTCCGCCACACGATGACGTGATTCGCCTCTGCACCGTCAACTCAACCGTCGACAACATCAACAGCACTCGCTTGTCGAAGCTGACCACGCCGATCAAATCATTCGAGGCAAAGTTCGCTACCGGCGACGCTCAGACTTTCGGCCGTGCCCTGCCGGTTGAGCCAACCCTCGTGCTCAAAGAAGGTGCGCAGGTGATGTTCGTCAAGAACGACGATCAGTCGAACCGCAAAACCAAAGAGGGCTACCCGGTCAAGCGTTGGGTGAACGGAACCATCGGCCACGTCATTCAAATCTTCAACGATGCCCATGTGGTGGTCGAGGTCGATGGCGACGAGTTTGACGTCACCGTTTCGACCTGGGAGAAAGTGCGCTACGAGATCGAAGAAGAGTTCGACGAAGATGCGCAGAAGTTTAAAGAGGTGGTTGTGCCGATCATCCTCGCTGAATATCAGCAGATACCGCTTCGCCTGGCGTGGGCCGTCACCGTGCACAAGTCGCAGGGGCAAACCTATGACGAAGTGCAGATCGACATGGGTCGCGGCGCGTTCAGCCCTGGCCAAACCTATGTGGCGCTAAGCCGCGTGCGGTCGCTCGAGGGGCTCTATCTAACTCGCGCCATCACCGTGAAAGACATCATGGTTGACGACGACGTGCTGCGCTTTATGAGCACCAAGCCAAACGCGGCGCTCGAACGAATCATCTAGGGGTACGCGCTTGGCTTATGCACCCTCGGCGGAGACCTAAACGAATCTAGTCTTGCGACTTGCCAACCCAGGTGGTTGGTTTGTCGGGAGTCGACTTTGGTTCGTTCGGGTCGAGCCACCAGTTGATTGGGTGCTCAACTCGCCCAGCCCACCAAAGCTCTGAATGCCCGGTGTTCGGGTAGCTCGCCTCGATGTAGTCGACGCCTTCGCGGTACCCCTTGGCGGCCATCCGCTGTGCAAAATATTTTTGATAAGGCAGATAGAGCGCGTCTAGCTCGATGGTGCCGCCATCAGACCAGATGCGGTGGCTCCCGGCAGAGGGCAAAATCTCGATGTAGGCATCAACCAGTGCGTTGCCGCCGATCGGCCAGTGCGTTGAGTAGGCGAGTGCGGTTCCATAAACATCCGGATGCTTCGCCAACCCGTAAAGCGACGTGAGAGCTCCCATGCTCGAGCCGCCAATCGCGGTTCGGTCACGAGTCAGCTCAACGCCGAACTCTGCAGCAATCGTCGGCAGAATCTTGTGAGCAATGAGCTCGTGATATGCGTTGCCGTCAGCGCCGGTGCGCGACCACTCGGCCGGCAAGTGCTCGAGCAACTCTGGGTGCTTCGCCCAAATGTCGGTTGGCCCATACTCAACACCACGAATGCTGCCATCGCCGCGAAGATAGGTCACGCCGATTATGAGCGGTTTGCGGTCTCCGCGAATTCGCGGGCCACCCGGCTTGCGATCGCGCAGGGCATCGAGAATGCCCCAGGTTGCGCCAAAGGTAGAGGTAGCGGGGTCGAACAAGTTGTGGCCGTCGTTCATAACCAACACGGGAGTTGTGGCATCGACATCCGAGGGAACCCAGACCACCACGTTGTGCTCGTCGAACACGTAGCGCTTTAGCTTGCCACCGGCCAGCTCGATGCGTCTTAGTCGCAGTTCTCGCATGCCGAGAAACAGCGGAAAGACAAAGGCGAACGCGGTGACGAAGCCGAGGGCGATGTAAGCCCAGAGGTGCTTCATGCCATGACGGCGACCCTCGATGATGATCAGGGTCATGCCGGCGATGCCACCGATGAGCAGATCCAGCGAATAAACCCAGTCGACATTGCTGGTGAATCCGTCGGCTAGATAGTCTTCGCGACCTAGCACCGCCAGAAAGTTGAAATACCAGGCTGTGACTAAGCCGATAATTGCAAGTACAAAGAAATACGTTGCGATGGTTCTGCGTTGAGCCTTCATAGCACCATCTTTGCACCCAACTCGTAGGTGCCCCAACCGTTAGAAGCAAAAAACCACATGAAGCGCCTTGCCAAATTAGTAACCACTCGCAGCAAATCAGTTCTGTATGGGTTTATCGCCCTCGTTGCACTTTCAACCATCTTCGGCATTCAGTCGTTTGGCGCGCTTAAGGGTGGCGGCTATGAAGACCCAACCAGCGACTCGGCCCGAGTCACCAGCCTGCTAAGCACCGAGTTCAAGATCGATCAGCCAGAGCTGATTGCCATCATCGACTTTGGCCGTTCGGCCGATGACCCACTGAGCGCAACCGTGGCAAGCGCGTTCAGCGAACGCCTAAACGAATACCCAGAGGTCGAAAAGCTCGACTCCTACTACTCAAGCGGCAAGCCCGCCAGCCTAAAGAGCACCGACGGCACCGCCGTCTACTTCTTCATCAACCTCGACGACAAGTCGAACCAGGCCAAGGTTGCCACCGCGATGCAAGACGAGTTCGGGGGCGGCTTCAACGACGCATCCGTTTATCTAGCCGGCATGGTCGCCGTTACCTCAGAGCTCAACGCCATGATTTCGAGTGACCTAGCGCTCGCCGAAACCATCGCCCTGCCAATCATGTTGGTTCTGATGATCTTCGTCTTCGGCTCACTCGTCGCTGCCGGTCTGCCGCTCATGGTCGGCGCACTGTCGATCATCGGCTCGTTCTTCTTTGTGTGGGTTGCGACGCTTTTCACCGACACCTCGGTGTTCTCGGCCAACCTCATCACCGGTTTAGGTCTCGGCCTCGGCATCGACTACGCGCTGCTCATGGTCAACCGTTTTAGAGAAGAGCGCCAAGCCGGCTCTAACGTGAGCGAGGCCGTCGAGAAAATGGTGCTCAGCGCCGGTCGAACCGTGCTGTTCAGCGGCCTGACCGTGGCAATCGTGCTCGGCTCTATGGCGATCTTCCCGCAATACTTCTTGAAGTCGATGGCATACGCAGGCGTTGCGGTTGTGGGGCTTTCGCTAGCATCCGCTCTGTTTGCATTGCCGGCCGCGCTCAACCTACTCGGCGACCGCGTAAACAAGTTCACCCTCTACAAGGGGGCGGTCAAGCACCAAGACGAAGGCATCTGGGCCGACATTGCCCGCTCGGTGATGCAAAAGCCGATTCGCGTGCTGCTGGTGAGCGTGCTCGCTCTCGGCTCTCTGGTTGCGCTCGGTAACGGCGTGCAGTTTGGCCAAGTGGATGACCGCATCTTGCCGCGCGACAACCGAGTGGTTGCGGCCAGCAACATTATTCGCGAACGTTTCGAGGGCCGAGAGGCCAACCCGGTCGAGGTGCTGCTCAAGGGGGCAAGCGACGACCAGGTGGCTGAATACGCCAAGGCACTCAGTGCCGATGATTCGATTAAGTCGGTGCGAACATCGCAAGGGTACTTTGAGGCCGGCGAGCAGATCGCACCTGCCAACCCGTTTGACCCAACCAAATACGCAGCCGGCGACTATCGCCGAATCGTTGCCATTCACGACGTTGAGTCGCGTGGCACATCGGGCCTCGAGCTAACCGACCGCCTGCGCGCGATCGACACCGTGAGCATCGACGAGGTTCTGATCGGTGGAGGGGCTGCGGTCTACACCGACTCGCAAAAGGGCATCGAACACAACCTGCCAACGGTGCTGCTCTGGATCATCATTTCAACCCTCGTGCTGCTGTTCTTGTTCACCGGTTCGTTCATTCTGCCGATCAAGGCCGTGCTGCTGAACTTCTTGTCACTCGGTGCCACCATCGGGTTCTTGTCGTGGGTGTTCATCGGCGGGCACCTGCAGTTCTTGCTCGGCGATTTTCAGGTCACCGGCACCATCGACACCTCGAGCCTGGTGCTTATCGCCGTGATCACGTTCGGACTCTCGATGGACTACGAGCTCTTCTTGCTGAGTCGCATCAAAGAGCAGCACGACGCCGGCCTTTCGACCACCGAGTCGGTTGCCATGGGCTTGCAAAAATCTGGCCGCATCATCACCGCCGCGGCACTCGTGCTTGCCGTCTCGTTCTTCGCGTTCGTCACCAGCGGCGTTAGCGTGATGAAGATGATGGGGCTCGGCATCGCGTTTGCAGTGTTGCTCGATGCCACGATCATCCGCGCGCTTTTGGTGCCTGCGCTCATGCGCCTGTTCGGTAACCTGAACTGGTGGGCT
>JBIKSH010000022.1:0-7673 GCA_044348705.1 Rhodoluna sp.
AGTCAAGGCCTGATCTTGATGGGTGCACGACTCTACAACCCAGTAACCAACCAATTCACTAGCCCAGACCCGGTCACTGGCGGAAACGAAACCACCTACACCTACCCAAACGACCCAATCAACAAAACAGATTTCGACGGAAACTGGGGCTGGGGAGACACACTAGACCTTGCACTCACCATCGCATCCTTCATTCCCGCTACAGCAGTGGTCGCTGGAGTGGTTAGAGCTGGAATCATTGTCTATAAAGCAGCGTCTCTCGTTGCAAAGGCGGACAAAATAGTGGCAGTAGCCAGAAACTTGAAGCAAGCAGACGAAATGTGGGGTCGAGTAAAAGCGTCAAAGAGCGTGGCCAATCTTGCAGGCAAAATTTGGACAAAAAGCACCAAATATCAAGACATTCAAAAAGGACGGCTAACCACCAAGGGTTTGATTGGTTTCCGCAATGGCAAGCCAGTGCAATACCGAGGACCTAAAACAAAAGCAGGTAAAACAAGTGCAAACTTGGAGCAATTCGCCAAAGTGCATGGAGACTACGCAACGCAACCAAGGTTCAATTTTCACATCCAAATAGAAAGAGGTTTCTTCAAGTGACGGACCCACTTCAAATAGAAGGGCTCCACGAGGGTCCAATATATTTCTTCCTAAAGACGGGGGCGTATTCAAAGTCAATCGCTCAGGTAAACCTTGTCACCAGAGTGTCTGACGGCCACTTGCTGATTAATATGATCTATTCACCAACCTGGAATGGCATAAAATCGCACGTCGATCTCAATGAGGAAACGTGGTTTTCCGGTGATGATGTTGTGGAACAACTAGTTGCGCATCTTCGCGAACATGATGCCGTGCGCATTGGCGCTGCAACAATTCCAAATTGGGTCAGATATTTCGAGGGTGGCGACCATCAGTGGTTTGACAACGAGAAAGTTGCTCACCAACAACCACTCGCCTTTGCTCTGGCCACTTGGTCTCTACAGGATTTGCTGGCCCAGTTAGGCCAAATTTCTCTGGAACAAAGTCAAATGTCTTGGCTAGAAAAGACGATTGCCTTAAGGCGTTTTAAGTCTTGGACTAGCAACATTGGGTTCGTTGTCGAAATGCATGACGCACTTGCGCTTCGGGGTCTTGCGCTGGCCGTCGTGCCAATAGACAAGACGATCACAGTCTCCGAGAACTGGGATGTCCCAAGTCCGCCTGAATGAGGTAGATATTGCTTGGTAAAAAAACGGGCCTTTCGATAGAACCATCCTCTTGAGGCAAGGCGATACTCGCCATTTTTAAACTCTTCATCAGTCAGGCTAAAGTTCAAACCCGTTTCTGTAAACCTTGATGCCCGCTGGGACAGCCTGACGAACTGCAGGGCCGTGCTGCCAAGGCTCCGCGCTGCCTTCGAGCCTGATTGCTCTGAGGCTTGGCCAGCGTTTTAAGTTTTCGCCTAGATTTTGAAGCTCGGTAAAATTCGAAAGTTCCAATTCCTCTACTAACGCAACTCCGAAAATGTCAGAGAAATTGATACGACTAACCGACTCTATGGACAGTCTCCGAAGCGCAGTCAAGCGCCCCAGATAGAGCCCTTGTGAGGGTAACCCACGTATTAGCTGGAGGTTGACCAGCGAGGCCGGCAGTAAAGACTTGAGGTCAGCGTGGTAGCCAACACAACCCAAGTTCTTTATCTGGAGAGCTTTGGGTAGTGAACTCACTAGAAAAAGCGTCGGGTCGTAGCAAACGAGAGTGCTTAAGTTCTTCAATTTTGTGAGGTCAATTGCGCGATTTAGCTTGCAATTTGCACCTAAGGTCTCTAAACCTTCGAACTGCTCAATCGACCCGGTGGAGAGGGTGAGAGATTTCGCCTGTATGTCGAGACTCTTGAGGCTCATTTTGAATCGCAATAAGGTTTCAAGTTGGCGATTTAGCAAACCTTTTTGGTGTTCAGGAATTTTATAGCTCAAAAAGGCTAACCTTTGAACTTTAAAGTCCAGAAGGGGGCTCAGCGTGATGCCCCACCCGCGACGAATGGCATAAGTTGCGGCCAAGCTGACTGGAGGCCGGCGGAACACTAAATGCACCCTACGCTCAAAACCTGTCTTGTGCACTCCGAGCCAAAGTCTCGGGATAAAAGAACGCTTGATGTTATTTGACTGCATTAATGCTGTTTTCTAACGCTGTGCAGTTTAAGCACGCCAGTGAAAATAGTTCTTCGATTTTTCACGAACTACCCCCAAACGAAATGACTAAAACTAGTCGCGCTGATCCAGCGGCTCGTTGCCAACATCGGTGATGTGAAAGTTCATGAACGAACGTGAGGCCGTTGGGCCGCGCTGACCCTGGTAGCGGTTGAGGTACTTAGCGCTGCCATAAGGGGTTTCGCTTGGGCTGGATAGCTGGAAGAAGCAGAGCTGACCAACCTTCATTCCCGGCCACAACTTGATCGGTAGGTTGCTCACGTTGGCAAGCTCTAGGGTGACGTGACCGTTGAAGCCTGGGTCGACGAATCCGGCGGTTGAGTGGGTTAGCAGACCAAGGCGACCTAGCGAAGACTTTCCTTCGAGGCGAGCGGCGATGTTGTCTGGCAGTGAGACGAACTCATAGGTGCTGCCAAGCACGAACTCGCCCGGGTGCAGAATGAATGCCTCGTCGGCGGCAACCTCGACAAAGCGAGTGAGCTCGCTCATTTCTTCGGCTGGGTCAATGTAGGCATATTTGTGGTTGTCGAAAAGTCTGAAAAAGCGGTCGAGGCGAACGTCGAAAGATGAAGGCTGAAGCAGCCCCATGTCGAGTGGCTCTAGGCCGATGTTGCCGGCTTCAATTTGTGCGCGGATATCGCGGTCTGACATAAGCATGCGTCTAGGTTACCGCTTAGATTTAGACCATGACCGCAGATAACACGCTCTCAAAGTTTCTCGAATATTCCGATTGCCTAGCTGCCAATGCCGAGGCAGACCCAAACGTCATCGGCTTGATCTTTTTGGGTTCGGCAGCCGACCACAGCCGAGTCGACGAGTGGTCTGACCACGACTTTTTCTTGATGGTCAAAGCCGGATTCGGTGAGCAATATCGAGGCGATCTCAGCTGGATTCCAGACATCGAGCAAGCCGTGCTGCACCCACGCGAAACCGACCACGGACTCAAGGTGGTTTTCGCCGACGGCCGCGTTCTCGAGTTCGCGGTGTTCGAAGATGCCGAGCTCGAGCTGGCTTCGGTGAACTCTTGGGCAGCCGTGGTCGACAAGACCGACCTCACCCCGAGGCTCGAGGCGATCGAAACCCGTTCGCGCGCAGCAGCAGCCAAACCCTTCGACCGCGCCAAAGAGTTCGAACTGTTTCTAGCCCTGATTCTCATCGGCACCGGCCGCCACCGCCGCGGTGAAACGTTGATCGCTGGCCAGTTCATCCGCTCTTATGCACTTCGCAACCTGCTCGGTCTGATTCGCGACGCCCACGCCCCCGTGCCCGGCACCGAGGCCAAGCAAGACAACCTCGACCGCTATCGCCGTTTTGAGCTTCAATACCCGTCGCTGGGTCGCCGCATCGAAAACGCGTTGCAAAAAGACTTGGATGCTGCCGCTCTCGACCTGGTTGAAATCGCCGAAGGCCTGCGACCACTGAGTGACCGTGAGGCGGCTCAGGTTGCTGCCGTGCGTGGGCGTCTGGGTTGGGTTTAGGTTCGCCGCAGGCTAGTTGGGGCGCGCTTCGATAAAGACGATTTCGCCGATGTCGGCGGTTTCGCCATCGGTTGCCTCAAGCCCTTCGAAGGCTGACTTTTCGCGCACATAAAGAACGGCCATTTTGCCTGGCTCTAGGTCTGGCGAGTTTTTCCACTTGGGTGCGATATCGTCCGAGAGGTGGCCGGTGATGCGAATGTCGAAGTAGTCGAACACCAGGGTTTTGCCGTCGAACTCAAGCACGGTCACTCCGAGCTTGGTGATGGCCTTCGGGTCGGCGCTCGAACCCTTGACCACGTTGCCCGAAACTCCGCCGTTGCCGTTCATCGGGCCGCCGAGGCCGTTCACGCCACCAACGTTTGCGATGCCGCCGGTCACCTCTTGGTTTGGGTCGTTCATCTGCTGCTGGCCACCGGTTTCGGCTCCCGGCCGAGCGCCGGTCGGCACAGTGCTAAAGCTGCCAATCACAATCTGCGCGGCAAACGCGAGCGCGAGCAGCGGCAACCCGAGCCGCAGCGACATGTTGATTCGCTTGCGGGCCTGGCTGGCCATCCACTGCTGTTTATTCATCTGCGCCTAGTGCTCGAGGCCGACCTTGCGATAAATCTTTTTGGCCCACTTGGGAGCCCACCAGTTCAGGTTACCGAACAGGCGCATGAGTGCGGGTACCAAAAGCGCGCGGATGATCGTGGCATCGAGCAACACTGCAAACGCGATGCCGAGCCCCATCATCTTCATCACGCTAACGCCACTGGTGACGAACGCGAAGAACGATACCGCCAACACGAGTGCCGCCGCGGTGATGATGCGACCGGATTTTTGCAAGCCCATGGCAACCGACTCGGTAGTCGAAAGGCCGGCGTCGTGCTGCTCTTTGATGCGGCTGAGCAAGAACAGCTCGTAGTCCATCGAGAGGCCGAACGTGATCACGGCAATCAGCACGAGGCTCGAGGTGTCGATGGTGCCGGTGACCTGAAAATCGCCGAGCAAGAACTGCAGGTGCCCGCCGATGAACACCCACGACAAAAAGCCGATGGTGGCGCCCAGTGACAAGAAGTTCAGCAGCACGGCCTTGATCGGCAAGATGAACGAGCCAGTGAACAAGAACAGCAGCACGAGTGTTGAAAGCACGATCCAGAGCAGAACGGTTGGCAGGTTGTGCTCGATGCCCTTTTGCGAGTCGGTGTAAACCGCAGCTCCACCACCGATCAGCACCTGGTCGATGCCCGCAGTGTCAATCACGCGCAGACGGTCGGTTAGTTCGAGACCCGCTGTGCCACGCGACTCAACGTCGTGAATCGCCACGATGCGCCGATAGTCGCCGGCCGCATATTTGGTTGGGTCGAATGGGTTGGCGGGTGCAATCTGCTCACCGTTTTCGAAATACCCCTCGGATGTTCGCACCGACTTGATCGAATCGTCGGCGCTGAGCGCCTTGGCATATTCGACCACTTGGTCGTCGCTTGCACCCTTGGCAAGAACTTCGACCGGGTTGGCTTCGCGGCCTTCGAATCGTTCGCGAATAATGTTGCTGGCCGCAACCACTCGGTTGTCGCGCGGCAAGATGCGGTCATCCACTTGGCCAAACTGCACGCCGTTACCGAGGGCAACGAGTGAGCCTAGGGCGAGCACACTAACCAGCAGCACACGAATCGGCTTTTGCATTACCGAACGGGCGATGTCGGCCCAGATGCCTTCGTCTTGGTGCTTGAGTGCGCCCTTGTAGAGGGTGAACTTGTTCACGCGGTCGCCGAGCAGGTTGAGCGCGGCCGGCAGTGCAAACAGCGCGGATGCTAGCGACAGCCCCACAACCGCAACGCCTGCGTAGGCCATCGACTTCAAGAAGTACTGCGGGAAGATCGCCATTGAGCCGAGCACGATCGCAACGGTCATGCCGCTGAAGAGCACGGTGCGGCCGGCGGTGAGCACCATCTTTTCGACGGCCTCGCTCACGTTCGAGCCGGCTTGGCGCTCTTCTCTAAATCGGTTGACCATGAGCAGCGCGTAGTCGATGCCTAGGCCTAGCCCTAAACCGGTGATGAGGTTGGCCGAGAACACCGAGGTGTCGGTGAACAGCGTGGCAACCCAAACAAAGAAGAACGAACCGATGATCGATAGCGCGCCGACCATCAGAGGTAGTCCGGCCGCGACGAGCGAACCGAACACGAAAATCATGAGAACCAACATGATTGGCAGCGCGATGGTTTCGGCGAGCGCTAGGTCACTCGAAATCATGGCGTTGAGCTCGCTGGTTACGGCGACCATGCCGGCTAGATAAACGGATGCTTCGTTGAAGCCGCCCCCGAACTCATCTTGCATCTCGGTGGCAACTTGAGCCTGGTTGACCTTGTCGTCGAGGTTGACGAAGAAATAGACAGCGGTGCCGTCGATGCTCTTGAGGCTGGCTGCCTTGCCACTCGAATAGTAAGAGTCGACTTCTTCGACCGCCGAGTATTCGTTCAGGCGTTCGGTGAACGCGGTTGCCACGGTTTGGCTCAGTGGGTCATCGGCCGAGCGACCAAAGTCGAGAATTGCTACGAGCTCTGGCTGGTCGATTTTAAACTCGGTGCTTAGAAGGCTGGTGACGCGGGCCGAGTCGCTGGTTGGGTCTTCATAGCCGCCACCCTTGAGTGCGCCGAAAGACTGAATGCCGAAGATGGTCGACAGGGCGATGAGTGCGATGAACCCATAAAGTACGGATTTGCTGCGGGTGGTGACTAATTTGGCAAGGCGCTTCATGTGTTCTTTTGGCTTCTAACGTTTGGGGCACCTAAGAGTTGGTGCAAAGATGGTGCTATGAAGGCTCAACGCAGAACCATCGCAACGTATTTCTTTTCACTAGCAATTATCGGCTTACTCTCAGCCTGGTATTTCAACTTTCTGGCCGTACTCGGTCGCGAAGACTATTTGGCCGACGGTTTTACGTCGAATGTCGACTGGGTTTATTCGCTCGATCTGCTCATCGGTGGCATCGCCGGCATGACCTTGATCATCGTCGAGGGTCGCCGTCATGGCATGAAACACCTCTGGGCTTACATCGCCCTCGGCTTTGTCACCGCGTTCGCCTTCGTCTTTCCACTGTTTCTCGGCATGCGCGAACTGCGCCTAAACAAAATCGAACTCGCCGGTGGCAAGCTCAAGCGATACGTTTTCGACGAGCATGCCGTGGTGGTTTGGGTGCCCTCTGATGTTGATGCCACAACTCCCGTATTGGTAATGAACGACGGCCACAACATGTTCGATCCAGCCACGTCGACTTTTGGCGCAACCTGGGGAATCCTCGATGCACTGCGTGACCGCAAGCCGGGTGGCTCGAGAATTCGCGGAGACCGCAAACCGCTCATTATCGGCGTCACTTATCTGCGAGGCGATGGCAGCATCCGCGGTGTTGAATATGGGCCAACCGACATTTGGGCGAAGCACCCAGAGTTGCTTGAGCACTTGCCAACCGAATGGGCTCGAAGCGGTGCCGATGGCAACTCATATCACGAGCTGATTGCCAAGAAGATTCTGCCGACGATTGCCGCTGAGTTCGGGGTTCAGTTGACTCGCGAACGAACCGCGATTGGCGGCTCGAGCATGGGAGCTCTCACGTCGCTTTATGGTTTGGCGAAGCATCCGGATGTTTATGGCACCGCACTCGCCTACTCAACACACTGGCCGATCGGCGGCAACGCCCTGGTTGATGCCTACATCGACATTTTGCCCTCTGCCGGCAGCCACCGCATCTGGTCTGATGGCGGCACCATCGAGCTAGACGCGCTGTATTTGCCTTACCAGAAGTATTTTGCGCAGCGCATGGCCGAGAAGGGTTATCGCGAGGGCGTTGATTACATCGAGGCGAGCTACCCGAACACCGGGCACTCAGAACTTTGGTGGGCTGGGCGCGTGGAGCACCCAATCAACTGGTGGCTCGACCCGAACGAACCAAAGTCGACTCCCGACAAACCAACCACCTGGGTTGGCAAGTCGCAAGACTAGATTCGTTTAGGTCTCCGCCGAGGGTGCATAA
>JBIKSH010000023.1:0-7571 GCA_044348705.1 Rhodoluna sp.
GCTTGGCGCAGGTGTTACTTGAGGTGAAAGAACGCGTTCGCTTTTGTGAAATTTGCGGCAACGTAGCCGAAGAAGTTCAGTGCAACATTTGCCGTGACCCGCGTCGCACCAAAACCGCCATTTGCGTGGTTGAAGAAAGCAAAGACGTTCAGGCAATCGAGCGCACCCGCGAATTCAGAGGCACCTACCACGTGCTAGGCGGCGCAATCAGCCCGATCGAGGGCATCGGCCCAGACAACCTGCGCATCAAAGAACTCATGGCCCGACTCGGTAACCCTGAGATTCAAGAAATCATCATCGCGACCGACCCGAACCTCGAAGGCGAAGCAACGGCAACTTACTTAACCCGAATGTTGAGCCCGCTCGGAATCACAATTTCGCGCCTCGCATCGGGTCTACCGGTAGGTGGAGACCTCGAATATGCCGATGAAGTCACACTTGGTCGCGCCTTTGAGGGTCGACGACAAGTCAACTAGACTAGACAGCAGTCTTCGAATCTCGAAAATCACTGATTCACCGTCGAATCCCACCCCTAAATCTCAAGTAGTTCGACCATTTTCAGGAGCAGAGCTTTGGCCCTAATCGTGCAAAAGTATGGCGGATCGTCTGTAGGCGACGCCAACAAAATCAAGCACGTCGCAAAGCGCGTTATTGCTGCCCAAAATGCCGGAAACCAGGTCGTCGTCGTCGTTTCGGCGATGGGAGACACCACCGATGAACTGCTCGATCTGGCCCACCAGGTAACCGACAGCCCAAGCCCTCGCGAGCTCGACATGCTCCTAACCTCAGGTGAGCGCATTTCGATGGCCCTTCTTTCACTCGCCATCAACTCGCTCGGCGCAAAATCTCGCTCATTCACTGGCTCTCAGGCCGGAATCATCACCGACGAAGTGCACGGCAACGCTCGCATCGCCGAGGTAACGCCGGGCCGCATCCGTGAAGCACTCGATGCTGGCGACATTGCCATCGTGGCCGGCTTTCAGGGCTTCAACCGCGAGTCAAAAGACATCACCACATTGGGTCGAGGTGGCTCAGACACCACAGCCGTAGCACTCGCCGCGGCTCTCGATGCCGACCTTTGTGAAATTTACTCGGATGTCGACGGCGTTTACACTGCCGACCCTCGAGTCATTCCAACCGCCCGCAAGCTAGATGCAATCGACGTCGAGTCGATGCTCGAACTCGCAGCCGCGGGAGCCAAAATTCTGCACATCCGTGCCGTTGAATTTGCTCGACGTCACAATGTAGACCTTCGCGTGCGTTCGACGTTTAGCGAAGACCCAGGCACCATCGTTTATGCAACGAAAAACGGAGAAAACATGGAAGAGTCAGTCGTTTCAGGTGTAGCCACCGACAAGGGCCAGTCCAAGATTTTGGTCGAGGGTATTCCAGACCAGCCGGGCAAGGCAGCCGAGGTGTTCACCCTGGTCGCCGAAGCCGGTGCGAACATCGACATGATCGTTCAGAACACCGCAACCGGAATCGACGCCGAAGCCAAGATCAGCGACATTTCGTTCACACTTCCAAAGGCAGACCGCCCCAAGGTTGTTGCCGCTCTAGAAGCCGCGCACGGTTCGATCGGTTTCAAGCGCCTCGAATTCGACGACGAGATCGGCAAGCTTTCGGTGGTTGGCGCTGGCATGCGCACGCATTCTGGCGTCTCGGCCACGTTGTTCGGAGCTCTTGCTAAGGCCGGCATCAACATCGAAATGATTTCGACCTCAGAGATTCGCATCTCGGTGGTCACCGACATCGCTCAGCTAGACGATGCCGCTCGTGCTGTGCACACCGCATTCGAACTAGACACCGACGTCGAAGCCACGGTTTACGCCGGCACCGGCCGATAAGCCCAGCGCGAGCATCCGAGAATTAAGAACACCAGGCAGAGGAGATACCGATGAGCCGCAAACCAAACCTCGCACTAGTGGGCGCAACCGGTGCTGTTGGCACCGTGATGATCGACATCATCAACAACCGCCCAAACATTTGGGGCGAGATTCGACTCATTGCATCGCCACGTTCAGCTGGCAAGAAGATTGCGGTTCACGGTGAAGAGCTAACCGTGGTCGCGCTGTCGGCCGAGGCGTTTGACGGCATCGACATCGCAATGTTCGACGTGCCAGACGAGGTTTCAGAAGTGTGGGCACCGATTGCTGCCGAGCGCGGTGCGGTTGCCGTAGACAACTCTGGCGCGTTTCGCATGAACCCGCAGGTGCCGCTGGTGGTGCCTGAGGTGAACCCAGAGCAGGCGAAGAACCGCCCGCTCGGCATCATCTCGAACCCGAACTGCACGACTCTCACCATGATGGCCGCGATGGGTGCGCTTCACCGCAAGTGGACCCTCAAAGAGCTAGTCGTTTCGTCTTACCAGGCCGTTTCGGGTGCAGGCGCTGTCGGAATCGAACGTCTTGCCGATGAGATGGCAGTGGTTGGCGGCCAGCGCGAACTAGGCCTTGTCAGCGATAACGTCTCAGCTGCGCTCGCCGCTGGGGGAGCCGAACAAGCTAAGTCGCCGTGGCCAGTGCCAATCGCCCTTAACGTGATTCCGTTCGCGGGTTCGCTCAAGGCTGGTGGCCACACCAGCGAAGAGATGAAGGTTCGCGACGAATCGCGCAAGATTCTTGGCATTCCAACCCTGAAGGTTGCCGCGACCTGCGTGCGCGTTCCGGTTCAGGTAAGCCACTCGTTAACCGTTCACGCGACCTTCGAAAACAACCTCACACCCGAGCAAGTTCGCGAAGTGCTCGAGGCTCAGCCGACCATCCGAGTTATGGATGACCCTGCCAACGGTATCTACCCGACACCGGCTCACGTAGCTGGCCAAGACCCAACCTTCGTTGGCCGCATTCGTCAGGCACTAGATTTCGACAACACCATCGACTTTTTCGTGGTCGGCGACAACCTTCGCAAGGGTGCCGCACTGAACACCTACGAAATCGCCGAACTGGTTGCTGCCGAGTTCTAATCTCAATCGAACAAAACCTGCGTCAACGCTGGGCAACACGCCCGCAACTTTGTACTCAGGCTTCCATCTAACTGCCATTCTCAAAAGGTATGTTGAACATATGCGCCGCGCAAAAATAGCCCTAGTCTCACTAGCGCTGATCACTTTACTTAGCGGCTGCGGGGGAACGTCGGTTGCTGATCCAACAGCCAACGCTTCTGGGCAGCCAACCATCGACCCCGCGCTGATTCCTGACGCCGCGCCAGCCGATGCAACCTTGGTTGATGCCACGCAGTTCGACATGGGCTTCGGCGAATACACCTTCAGAGCTGGCAACGGTTCGGTTTGGTGCACCATCAACTTTGAAAACAACTATGCGGTCTGTGAGCAGAACGAAGCCAACGCGCTCTACACGCCGCTCAACGTGCCAGACACATGTGAGCTTACTTACGGATACCAGGTTCGCCTCTGGGCTACCGCACCATCTGGCCTACCGGTTGTCGACATGCCTTGTTCGGGTGGCACATATGCCGACCCGAAGGGATCGCTGACCCTCAGCTCGGGCGAAAAGATTTCGGTGAACGGAATCACCTGCTGGGTTGATGGTACGAACGCCCGTTGCGACAACGAACGAGGCAACTACATCGCCCTCGGCCCCGAAATCTGGGCGCTTAAGTAGCACTTAGGGCAGCAGCGCAACTAGACGAATCTCTGGTCGGCAAAACAGTCTCACCGGCGCAAAAATCGATGTTCCCAAACCTGCGCAGACATTCAGAATCGAATTCTTTCCGCCAAAACTCCATGCGCTCAGGCCCCTCGCGTAACGCGTCGGCAGATCGCAGTTGGTAACCAGAGCGCGATTTCCCGGCAGGCAAACCTGACCGCCGTGGGTGTGCCCGGCAAAAATCAGCGTGGCATCAGCCTCGGTGAAAAGTTCGATCAAACGTAGGTATGGCGCGTGAGTCACCGCGATGCGCAGATCGATAGCCGTTTGGCTTCTCACCTGAGCGGGGATGCTCGACACATCGTCTTTGCCGTCGTGCCCGTCATCCAAGCCAATAAAACCAATGCGTAGCCCACAAACCTCGAGCTCGCCACCCTTGTTGTTCAGGTTCAGCCAACCGGCTGCCTCAAACGCGCTGGTCATGCGCTCGGTCTCGAGAGGATGCCCGTGCTGCGGTTTTGACGGGTGAAGCAGGTAACTGAGCGGATTGCGCAAACTTGGCGCTTCGTAGTCGTTCGAACCGTGGGCAAAGACGCCGGGGTAGCGCATCAATGGAGTCAGTGACTCGACCAGAGGGTTGATCGCGTCGCGGTGCCCGAGGTTGTCGCCGGTGTTCACCACGAGATCTGGGTTCAGGCTGGCTAGCTCGGCGATGAAACGCTGTTTGCGCTTTTGCCAAGGGGCGAGGTGAAAGTCGCTGATGTGCAGCACGCGAATCGGTTTCGAGCCCGCCGGCAAAACGCCAACTATTTCTGTTTGACGAACGGTGTAAAGGTGACGCTCGATTCCGATGCCCCAGATGGCGGCAAGCAGGCCAAGGACCACGAGAGCTAGCAGCCACTCCATAGAGTTACGGACCGGTTGAAATGATCAGCAGCACGGCGCCGGTGACAGCAGCGGATGTTCCGACTCCCGGTGCGGTTCCGACCACGTTACCCGCCGGAATCGTTGGGTGTGAAACAAAATACTGGCCCTGAGATGGTTGTGGAACGGTGACCGCGGGGAATCCGAGAGCCAGCAAGGTGGCCTTCGCGGTTTCAACGGTTTCGCCAACCACGCCTGCGCGAGGAATCTTGATCTTTCCACCTGCACTCACATAAATCTTGATCTGAGTTCCGCGAGGCACAACCTGGCCGGCCGAAGGCTTGGTGTAGGCCACGGTGCCCTTAGGGAGCGATGAGGCCACACCCTTGGTCTGAATCGCTGCGTTTAGGTCGCTGATCTTGATGTTCTCGGCAGCGGACTCGGGTGTCACGCCCGACACCTTCGGAATCACGATCATTGTTGCGTCGATCATGCTCTGCGGCGGGTTTTGGAATGCCCCGGTCGGGTACTCCTTGTTCGCCACCTTCATGATCGAGCGCCAAATATCGTGACGTACAGTGTTTCCTGCTTTGCCATTCAAGCGGATGCGCGACAGCGAGGTATTGCCAGAAACGTTACCCACCCAGGTGGCCGTCGCGACCGTGGTCGATGTTCCGGTCATCCAAGTGTGTACGCCGGAGTCGGTGGTACCGGTTTTACCAGCGAGCATCGCACCGTCTCCGGTGTTCGACGCTCCACCGGTTCCGCCCGACATTACTCGCTTCATCGCGTAAATCATTCCGTGGGCAACCTCTGGGGTGACCGCCTGGGAACACTGCGTCTTCGGAATCGGCATGTCGGTCTTGCTCGATCGCACGAACACGCGGTCGATACCAACCGGCGTGCAGAAGGTTCCGTTGTTTGCCATGCCTGCAAGGGCAGCCGCCATAGTGATCGGGGCGATTTCGTTTACACCCAGAATCGACGACGGAACATACTGAAGCTCGGTGCCGTCGGCTCGGTGCACACCGAACGCCATAGCGGTGTCGCGAATGTCGCACAGGTCAAGTTGTGAAGCCATCGACGCGAAGGCGGTGTTGACCGACATCGAGGTGGCAGACACCACACTCAGGTCTTCTGGCTCTTTCACGATGTTGTTTGGCGCCCAGGTTCCAACCAGGTTTCCGCAGCGGGCCCTAAAGTCTGACGCGTTCCATTCGCGCACTCGACCGTCGACGTGGTCGTTCAACTTCTTACCGGCCGAGAGCCATGCTGCAAGAGTGAAGAGCTTGTAGGTCGAACCAGTCTGGAAGCCCGATGAGCCGCCGTATTCTTTGTCGGTCGAGTAGTTCACCGAGGTGCGACCAGGTTCGGTTGAGCCGGTTTGGTCATAGATGCGGTTCTGCGCCATCGAAAGCACGCGGCCGGTACCAACCTCAACCGACACCGATGCCGAACCAATCTGAGTTTCGTCGGTTGGTGGCACCCACTTCTTGGTAGCTGCGTCGGCTGCTTTTTGCATGTCGATGTTCATCGAGGTGTAAATCTCGAGGCCACCGCGACGCAGCAGGTTTTCACGATCTTCAGCGGTCTGGCCAAATTCAATGTTGTTTCGAATCGACCAAACTACGTAGTCGCAGAAGAAAGCGAAGGTTTGGTTCGCTTCACAGCCACTTGGCGCATCTTGAGGTGTGACATCCACTGGCTCTGCGAGGGCGGCCGACGCCTCAGTGCTCGAGATATAGCCAGCGTCGCGCATGTTGTTGATCACATAGTCGCGGCGGTTTTTGGCGCGCGTAGAGTTTTCGGCAACGTCTGGTCGGTAGTCGTTGGGGGCTTTCAGCATTGCGGCAAGCATCGCTGCCTGGTGCAACTTTAGGTCTTTAGCGGTCGTGCCGTAGTAGTAGTTGGCAGCTGCCTCGACACCGTTTAGCTGACCGCCGAAGAATGACAGGTTCGAATAACCAGCAAAGATTTCTTTCTTGTTTGATTGCTGCTCAAGGGCAATCGCCAATCGCATTTCACGAAGCTTGCGGTCGATCGAGCGGGCCTGCGCATCGGCGATGGCGTCTTCGTCACCCGCGATGGTGGCAGCCGCAATCAAGCTGTTTTTCACATACTGCATGGTGATCGTCGAACCACCTGGGCCTTGGCCGGCAGAGGCAACGTTTGAGAACGAGGCGCGAGTGAACGAAATGATGTCTACACCTGCGTGCTGCCAAAAACGTGGGTCTTCGGTTGCCACTACGCCGTTGACGAAGTACTCAGAGATGTCTTCGTAGTCGACCGAGATTCGGTTTTCGTGATAGAAAGTGGCAACTTTGACGGGTTTGCCCGCGTCATCCGTGGCAAAAAGGGTTGAAGACTGAGAGGCGTTGACCGGCTTCATATAAGAAGGTAGGTTTTCGAAAACGCTGATTCCGGTGGTGAGCACAAAACCGCCGACGAGTAGCATCGGGGCCAGCAGGGCCATCGAAAGTACGCCTGCTAGAGCAGAGAGCCCAGTGAATCTGAGCACACCTCCAGAGCCAGTTTTTTGGCGCTCGCGTCTAGACATAGACTCTAGGTTACCCGCAAAGTTTGAGAGGATGCTGAACGTGACCAGATGGGAATATGCCACTGTGCCGCTACTTTTGCACAAAGAAGCCCAGATTTTGAACGCCTGGGGAGTTGACGGCTGGGAGCTCGTCTCTGTTGAGGCCGGCCCTGCAGGCGGATTGATCGCATTCATGAAGCGTGCGGTCGCCTAATGAGCCGCATCGAAGCGCGTTTGGCCGAGCTCGGCTCGCCGCTACCCGAACTCGCCAAGCCAGTTGCCGCCTATGTGCCGGCTGTCGTCTCAGGCAATCTCGTTTTCACTTCTGGCCAGCTGCCATTTGTTTCGGGCTCACTGCCAGAGACCGGTAAGCTCGGCGCGACCGTTTCGCCAGAAGATGGCAAGGCCTATGCCCGCCAGTGCGCGCTGAATGCGCTCGCCGCGGTGAAGTCGGTCATCGGCGACCTCGACCGAGTGACTCGCGTTGTGAAGTTGGTCGGGTTCGTAGCATCCACGCCTGATTTCTCTGGTCAGCCGGGTGTCATCAACGGCGCATCCGAGTT
>JBIKSH010000024.1:0-7485 GCA_044348705.1 Rhodoluna sp.
TAAGCGTCACCCAGCCTTGGCCTTGCGCGAAGCATCCCAGATTCATGCACCTAGGCTTTAGACAGGAGGAATATCGGGCATGATCGGCGACCAGGAATGGGAAGCAAGCTTGGCTGCACGTTCGCAGCAGGCACGTGAGGCTTGGCGCGCCTCGGTTCGCCGGATCGTTCGCAGAGCCCTGGTATTTCTCGGAGTTCTGGGCGTTGTTGCAGCGCTCGCTTCACCTGCGCCATACGTCATCGAGATGCCAGGCCCAACCTTCAACGCGCTAGCCACAATGGACGGCCGCGACATCATCAGCATCGAAGGGGCAAAGACCTATGAGGGCGAAGGAAACTTCGATGTGCTCACCGTTCAGACTCGCGGCGGGCCCGGTTCTCTCCCTTCTTGGTTTGAGGTCTTCTGGGCGCAGCTCTCACCCGAAAACGAAGTAGTCGAGTACAGCAAGATTTACCCGGTTGGGGTAACCAAAGAAGAACAAAAAGCTGAGACCACGCAAATGATGCTCGATTCGCAGCGCGACGCTGTTGCAGTGGCACTGCGCAACCAGGGTTATCAGGTTGACTCGGTGGTCGCGATTGACTCGATCAAGAAAGATGGCCCAAGCTTCGGCAAGCTCAAAGTTGACGACCAGATTCTTTCGGTCAACGACGTCGAGGTGAAGTGGTACGAAGACATCACCAACGTGATTGCTGACTCTGGCGGCAAGGCAGTAGACATCAAGGTGCTGCGCAAAGACCAAGAAAAAACAGTTTCGATAACGCCGGTTCTCGACACCGACGGTAAGTACCGCGTCGGTATTTTCGTCGGCTACCGCTACGAGTTTCCGCTCACCGTCAAAATCGACCTTGGCGAAGTGACCGGCCCGTCGGGCGGCCTCATGTTCTCGCTCAGCATCATCGACCTGCTCTCACCAGGCGCTCTAAACGGTGGCAAATATGTTGCCGGCACGGGAACAATCGCACCAGATGGTTCGGTTGGACCAATTGGTGGAATCAGACTCAAAATGATCGCCGCCAAAAAAGCTGGGGCCGAGTATTTCATCGGCCCAATGACTAACTGTGACGAAATGGTTGGAAACGTGCCTGCGGGGTTGAAAGCTAGAGCGGTCGAGACTCTCGACGATGCACTCGACTTTTTGTCAGATGTTCGCGACGGCACACCAATCTCGCCGACACTAAACTGCCCAGCCACCAAATAACATCACCCAAGGCCAAATCAGCAACACCAGCATCCAAGGAGAAAAATGACGCAGACCACGAGAGTAAGTGCACCGAGGGGTTTCACCCCAGCTCGAGTTGCCACCCTCATAGTCGTCGCCATCGGCTTTGCTCTCGTTTCGAGCGCGGGCTTCTACACAGACCTTTTGTGGTTTGAGCAACTCGGCTATTCGAGCGTGCTCTTCACCCAGCTTTGGGCAAAGGTCGCAATGTTCGCCATCGGTGCTCTCACCATGGGCATCGTGGTCGGCCTAGCAATCTGGCTGGCCTTCAAAACGCGCCCAATCTACGCGCGCACAGCTGATGACCGCGACCCGTTTGGTCAGTACCGCGAATTGCTAAACCAGCTTCGCAAGGTGGTGCTAATCGGTGTTCCGGGCATTTTGGCCGTGCTGGCCGGTATGGCTGCATCATCGCGCTGGGAGCAAGCACTGCTGTTCGTCAACGGCGTGCCTACTCCTGAAGATGACGCCCAGTTCAACTTGGATGTTTCGTTCTACCTGTTCCAGCTTCCATTCCTAACTTCGGCTGTGGCCTTCATCTCGACCGCTCTGTTCTTTGCCGCGGTCGTATCGGCTTTGGTTCACCTGATCAACGGTGGCATCAAGTTCCGCGGCCGCGACTCGAGCATGACTCGTGCCGCGCGCATCCAAGTTGGAATCACCGCGGCGTTGTTCTTGGCGAGCCAGGGAGCCAGCCTATGGCTCGATCAGTACTCGACTTTGACCAGCCCATCTGGCCTCTACACCGGTGCAACCTTTGCCGATGTAAATGCCACCATTCCTGGTCTTCAGATTTTGGCCGGAATCGCCGCCCTGGTAGCGGTGCTTTTTCTCGTAGCCGCATTCATCGGTCGCTGGAAGTTGCCGCTCATCGGCACCGCGCTGATGATCGTTTCGTCGCTGATTCTCGGGTCTCTCTACCCATGGTTGGTTCAGAACTTCCAGGTGGTGCCGAATGAGCGAACCCTTGAAGCGCCGTTCATTCAGCGCAATATCGAAGCCACCATCAAGGCATATGGGCTAGAAAACATCGAAAAGATTGAATACGACGCTAAGACCACTGCAACCCAGGGTGCTCTTCGCAAAGATGCAGAGACCACTGCAAACATTCGAATCATCGACCCGTACCTTGTCTCGCCTTCGTTCCGCCAGCTTGAGCAAATCAAGCAGTATTACGGTTTCGCTGATCACCTCGACGTGAGCCGCTATATCATCGACGGCAAGACTCAAGACACCGTTCTAGCCGTGCGCGAGCTAAACCAGTCTGGTCTTGGCGACTCGCAGAGTTGGTACAACAACGTTGTTGTTTACACCCACGGATACGGTCTGGTAGCCGCTTACGGTAACCAGGGTTCGGTTGACGGTCAGCCTGTGTTCCTGCAGGCGAGCATCCCATCTGAAGGCGCGCTCGGCAAGTTTGAGCCGCGCATCTACTTCGGTGAAAACTCACCTCCTTACTCGATCGTCGGTGCTACCGACGCGGGCAAGCCTCGTGAGCTCGACTACCCGGGTGGCGTTGACGGTGCCGAGCAGACCTACACGACCTTCGCAGGTAACGGTGGTCCGAAGTTGAACAACCTGCTGGCTCGAGTCGCCTATGCGCTTAAGTTCCAGAGCGAGCAGATTCTTCTATCTGATGCAATCACCGACGCGTCACAGATTCTTTACGACCGAAACCCAATCGATCGCATTGCGGCTGTGGCTCCTTACCTAACCCTCGACTCTGACACCTATCCGGCAGTAGTTGATGGTCGCGTGGTCTGGATCGTCGACGGTTACACCACCTCGAACCAATACCCTTACTCACGCTCTGAGTCTTTCGATGACGCCATCGCAGACTCTTCGGGCGAGTACACCACCGGCAACCCCGACATCAACTACATTCGCAACTCGGTCAAGGCAACTGTTGATGCCTACGACGGTTCGGTGAAGTTGTATGCCTGGGATGACAAGGACCCAATCTTGCAAACCTGGCAGAAAATTTATCCAGGCACGCTTCGCCCAGTTACCGAAATGTCTGGCGCACTGATGAGCCAGGTTCGCTACCCGGCTGACATGTTCAAGGTGCAGCGCTCGATTCTTGGTCAGTACCACGTTCAAGATGCTGGTTCGTTCTACTCGCAGCAAGACGCTTGGATGACTCCAAACGACCCTGTGAGTGACACCAAGCTTGAGCAGCCGCCATACTTCTTGACCATGAAGGTTCCTGGCACCAAGGCTCCGGCCTACTCGGTGTACTCAACCTTCATTCCAAGATCTACCGGCGAGTCGAGTCGAAATGTTTTGACTGGCTATCTGGTAGCTAACTCGGATGCTGGAACCAAGTCCGGCCAAGTTTCTGAAGACTTCGGAAAACTTCGCCTGCTAACCCTGCCTCGAACGACGATTGTGCCTGGCCCTGGTCAAGTTCAAAACTCATTCTCGGTAGACCCTGAGGTTTCGAAGTTGCTCAACCTGCTTCGTCAAGGCTCAACCAAGGTGCTGAACGGTAACCTGCTAACCCTTCCGGTTGGTGGCGGTCTGCTCTACGTGCAACCGGTTTACGTTCAGTCGACTGGCGAAACCTCGTTCCCGCTGCTCAAGAAGATTCTTGTTTCCTTCGGTGACAAGATCGCCTTCGAAGACACCCTCGATGGTGCCTTGAATGCTCTCTTCGGTGGCGATGCTGGGGTCGTTGACCCTGTCGACCCAGTTGACCCGGTTGACCCAGGCAACGCCAACCCAGCTGTAGCCAAGGCTCTGAAGGCAGCTAAAGACGCCTTCGCAGCCAAGGTTGCAGCCATGAAGGCTGGCGACTGGGCTGCATACGGTGAAGCCGACAAGGCCTTGCAAGTAGCTATCGAGGCGGCAATCCTGGCCAACAAATAGACCGGTTCTGCCGGCTGTTCAACCCAGTTTGGGGTGAGCCTTCCTTTCGTGTTAGAGTGGAGGTTCGCCGCGGGGTGGAGCAGTTCGGTAGCTCGCCGGGCTCATAACCCGGAGGTCGTAGGTTCAAATCCTGCCCCCGCAACCAGTAACAAAAACCCAGTCAGTTTGGCTGGGTTTTTGTGCGTTAACGGGTACTGTGAGCAACCTCTGCGGCTTTCAGCTAATCAACCTATTCTTCACGCATGAATCGACCCTTTTTTACACGCAAGAATTTTAGGCACAGGTTCTTCGCTCTGATCTCGGCCGTCGGCCTCATCGCTTGCGGTCTTTCGCTGTCAGGCCCGGCGCAGGCGGCTGCTCCAAAATGCAACACGGATGCCGGCACGGCGCAAAGCCTAAAACTGAGTTCACTCAAGACCGGTGACACGGTCACCGTGTGCGCCAGTTGGCTTGTGACAAGTCAAACCACCTCGGTCGGGCCACCAGCCCAGAGCTCGGGTTCGGCGAGTGGCCAAGTTTCAACCAAGCCGAAAACCACCAAGGTAACCCTTCCGCAGCGCAGGTTTTTCTCGGCCACTCCAGATCGCCCAACCATAAAGAGCAACGTTTACCGGTCGACGAAACCGGGTGAGCAGGTGTTGCTCGCCTCAACGGCAACTCGACACCAGCACCTCGCCCTTCTGCTCGGCAAGCCAACCATGCTCAGATTCACGCCGGTCGGCTATCGATGGACCACCGGAGACGCGGGAGTCTCGGTTCGGTCACAGGTGCGCCACCGCTACAAAAACGTCGGCCGCTACACGGTTCGCATGAGCGTGGCATACAAGAGCGAGGTGCGGGTTTTGCCAAGTGGGCGGTGGCTCACACTACCTTTTCAAGTAACCAGAGTCGCCCCTTCGGTCGAAATACTCGTCGCAAACGAGAGGCCGAACCTCGGTGGGGTAGCGGTGTTGGTCGGTAAAACTTGCCTCGAGCATCCGAGCGCTGTGGGTTGCTGATGGTTTCAAACTAACTCTCAGGATGTTTTCATAAACTATTCAGGTTGAGGTGTAAGAGTCTGGTTTAGACACACACAAACCTGAAGGGGTTGCCAATTGACCGATCAAAACGGCCCAGTTTCATCGAACCAGGTGAACAGACAGTTTTTGTTTGACACCCCGATATTGCTTCCGGCACAGCCTGCTGCACCGGTTCAGAAGAAAGCCTCACTCGGCGTGCTCGGCACCGTAGTGATTGCCTCTCTGGTCAGCGGCGTGGTCGGCGGAGTCATCGGTGTTGGGGGCTACATGATCAGCACCGCGCCAGCTGCGGTCGTCGTGAACAACACTGAGTCGGTGAACTGGGTGACCGGAGCCTCTTCGAAGGCGCTTCCATCGGTGGTTACCATTTCGGTTAGCTCGGCCAACGAGGGCGGTAGCGGCTCTGGCGTGTTCTTAACCGCCGACGGCTACATTCTCACCAACGCTCACGTGGTTACTCTTTCGGGCGCATCGGCTAACCCTAAGATCACCGTCAAAACTCTCGATGGCAAAATCTACCCAGCAAAGATTGTCGGCACCGACCCAAACAATGACCTGGCAGTAATCAAAATCTCAGCCGCCCGCGCATTTACCCCCATCGAGTGGGCAGATTCATCGATGGTGAACGTAGGCGACTCGGTGGTTGCTCTTGGTGCACCGCTTGGCCTCGAAAACAGCGTTACCACCGGCGTCATCTCGGCTCTCAACCGAACCATTCAAGTGGCCAGCTCAGACACCAGCGAAGACGGTTCGAGCCTTCAGTGGTGGAACGGCACCGGAGCTGCGCCAGTTAGCCTTCGAGTCTTGCAAACCGATGCAGCCATCAACCCCGGCAACTCGGGTGGTGCTTTGGTCAACGCGCAAGGTCAGCTGATCGGCATCAACGTAGCCATCGCAACCGCTGGCGCAACAACTTCTTCTAGCCAGAGCGGAAGCATCGGTGTTGGCTTCGCCATCACTTCGAACATCGCCAAGCGCATTGCCGCCGAACTTATGAAAGACGGAAAGGCCAGCCACGCTCTGCTCGGTGCAATGGTCGGTAACGCCGGTCAAGAAACCGACGGATTCTCTTCGGGCGCGCTTGTTGGCGAGCTCACTCCCGGTGGCCCTGGTGAAAAGGCCGGGCTCAAAGTCGGCGATATCGTCACCAGTTTCAACGGCTACAAGATCGACACAGCAGCAGACCTAACTGCCGCGGTGAGGGCCGAGCCGGCCGGTGCAACAGCAACCCTCGAAGTCACCAGAGGCACCGATAACATCACGATCACCGTGGTTTTGGGCGATTTAGGCGACCTCAAGTAACAATCTCGTTCGTAGGCTAACGAAATGGTCTAGGTCGTGGCAGACTAAAACCATGTCGACAGCGCCGTCAGTTCAGTACTCAATAACCATGCGTCTCGAAGCGCCCGCGAAAGCGACGGCGGTATCAGAGCTAACCAGTGTTATCGAAGCATCCGGCGGCAGTGTCACTGCCCTCGACGTAAACCACTCAGACTCAGAACGCGTTCGCGTTGACCTCACCTGTGCCACTCGCAACTCAGACCACGGCGAAGAAATCGTTGCCAAACTCAAGGCCCTCGAAGGTGTTGTCGTCGGCAAGGTTTCTGACCGCACCTTCTTGGCCCATCTAGGCGGCAAGCTGACCATCGAATCGAAACTCCCGATTCGCAACCGCGATGACCTCTCTCTGATTTACACCCCCGGCGTCGCCCGCATCTGTGAGGCAATCGTCAAAGACCCAAGCGATGCACGTCGTCTGACCATCAAGCGCAACACCATCGCCGTGGTCACCGATGGCTCAGCAGTGCTGGGTCTCGGCAACATCGGCCCACTCGCAGCCATGCCGGTCATGGAGGGTAAGGCCGCGCTATTCAAGCGTTTCGCCGAGATCGACGCATTCCCAATCTGTCTCGACACCCAAGACGTTGACGAAATCGTGCGCACCGTCAAGGCAATCTCACCCGGCTTCGCAGGCATCAACCTCGAAGACATTTCGGCTCCGCGTTGCTTCGAGATCGAAGAGCGACTTCGCGCCGAGCTAGACATTCCCGTATTCCACGATGACCAGCACGGCACCGCAATTGTTTGTGTGGCCGCACTTCGCAACGCCCTCAAAGTGGTTGGCAAAAACATCGAGGATGTTCGCCTAGTCATGTCTGGCGCTGGCGCCGCGGGTACGGCCGTGCTCAAGCTGATGTTTGCCGCCGGGCTAAAGAACGCCGTGGTTGCCGACCAGCAGGGTGTTGTCTACGAGGGCAGGCCAGACATTGCTGCTGGTTCGACTCTCGAGTGGGTTTCTCAGAACACCAACCAAGCCAAGTTCGTTGGAACACTCAAAGAAGCAGTTCGTGACGCCGATGTTTTTATTGGAGTTTC
>JBIKSH010000007.1:0-77174 GCA_044348705.1 Rhodoluna sp.
CGTGGCTCGTCACGCCGAACTGGCCTAAACACAGCTTCAAAAGTAAAAACCCCGTCCGGTTGGGCGGGGTTTTTCAATTATTGCGGCGTTTGCCCGCCGGGTTTCTTCTTGTCCTCGGGAGACGGCATAGGTTTGATCGCTTCGCGCTGCTCTTCTACGATGATTGCCGCGTTCTGGGCGCTGGGCGCAAAAAGTTCGTTGACCACACCGAGCGCGCCACTCATGGCTCCGCTTGGGCGCTTCTTGCCGGTCTTTTTGGCGTGCATCTGCGCAGGAATGCTTGCGATGAGGGCAAAAATCAGAATGGCAGTCAGCGTCAGCAGAAGTTCCATGGAGGATTGGGTCCGATCGTGCGCTTAGTCTTGCTCGGGGCGGCGCTTAGCTGGGGCTTCGCGGCGGTTGGCGGCAGGAACCCACTTGACGTCTCCGCCGTGGTTGATGTTCGCGTAGCGGGCAAGCACGAAGAGCAGGTCGCTCAGGCGGTTCAAATACTTCACAGCAAGGATGCTCACTCCACCGTCTTTGTGGCCCTTCTTAGCTGGCTCGGTGCCGTGTTCTTCGATCGCGTGCCAGGTGGCGCGCTCGGCGCGGCGAACAACCGTGCGGGCTAGGTGAAGGCCGGCTGCAACGCCTGAGCCACCAGGAATGATGAACGAGTCGAGCTTTTCTAGCTTCGAGTTGTAATAGTCGATGGCCTCTTCGAGTGCATCGATCCAGGTGGCATCAACGCGAAGTGGCTCATACTCGTAGTGCTCGTTTAGAGGGTTCGAAAGGTCAGCACCAAGGTCGAACAGTTCGTTCTGAATCTGTGACAGCAGCCCAAGAGTTTTCTCGTCGAACTCGCCGTGTGCCAGCGAAACGGCAACACCGATCGCGCTGTTTGCCTCATCGACATCGGCATAGGCCTCGATGCGGGGGTCGGTTTTGCGAACTCTAGAAAAGTCGCTCAAGCCGGTCATACCTTCGTCGCCGGTGCGGGTGTAAATCTTGGTGAGTTTGACCATGTCTCAAGTCTAGGCTTGTAATCATGTTGTTCCTTCTGCCACCCTCCGAGACCAAGCAAATTGGCGGTAAACCGCTGAACATTGGCCAGGTGGCGCTCACCTTCGGGCAACTAAACGAGGCTCGCGACCAGGTTTACGCGGCACTCAAGTCTCTATGCGAAGGCAACGCGGATGTCGCTGCCAAAGTCTTAGGGTTAGGCAAAAAGCAGCTCGACGACCTGCAGGTAAATCTCGAGGTGCAGACATCCCCGATTATGCCGGCACTCGACCGATACACGGGCACCCTTTATGACGGTCTGCATGGCCGAGGGCTCAAAGGTTCCCCGACCGAGTTCAACTCTTTGGGCGCTGATCAGAGGGCACGAGCCGATGAATCCATACTTATTCAATCTGCTCTTTTTGGGCTGATTCCGGCTACGAACCTTATTCCTAACTACCGCCTGTCGGGCACGACGCGCTTGCCTGGGTTGTCTCTCAAGGATGTCTGGGCCGAAGCACATGAGCGAGTGTGGCCGCGCCTCGAAGATGCACCGTTGATCGACCTCCGTTCGAAGTCTTACGCCGAACTGGCACCCATTCCAGACTCCGTGCCAAGTTTCTGGGTTGAAGTAGTTGCCGAGGGTAGCGATGGTCAACGTCGAGCCATGAACCACTTCAACAAGAAGGCCAAGGGAGAGTTTGTTCGCGCTGTGCTTTCGCTAAAGTCAAGGGCATCGAGCATCGCCGATCTAAAGCGCGCGGCTAAAACAGTGGGCCTCCGACTCGAGGAGTCGAAGGCCCAACTGGTTTTGATTACTACTGAGTAGTTACTTGTTTACCTCGGTTTTGCCCAGTGGTTCAATCATGTCGTCTTGAGGCCAAACAATCGGCTCGGGCAACTTGATGACACCATCTACTACCGAAACGTATACCCGCGCGTAGTCTTTGTTTTCGGCATAAAGGGCGTAGCTCGGAACCGAGAACATCTTGCCGTTGGCGTCATAGATTATTCCCTGAGTCTCGGTTGCCTTGACCACCAGAATCTTCTGGATCTCACCTTCGGTTGGCATTACGTCGGCGCTCATGCGAGATGAGATGACCGAAGCGGTTTGATACAGCTCTGCGCTGCCAGAGGCCATCCAGCGGTAGTCGTTCATGCGCTTTACGGTGTCTTTGGCAGAGATGGTTGACACGTCAGCCACCTTGACTGCATCGACAGCGTAGCCATTCATGCTGCTGATTTTGCCGGTGTTTCCCCAAGCGATGTCCCACGAGAGGCCGGTTGACTTGCCATCTACCTTGATCGGGGCAAAGGCGTAGAGGCTATCTTCGGCTCGGTTTAGGGTGATGTCATCAGGAGTAGTTTCAAGACCTAACCCGCTGAATAGTTCGAGCGCCTGCTCGATTGCTTCTTTGTCAGTTGGAAGGTCGGCTTTCACAGGCGCGTTCTCGACACAGTAGGTCACGTCAGGCATTTCTGCGGATGTTTCTTCTTTGACACATTCGCCCATTACCCAGGCATTGCCGTTTGAGTAGTTGAAGCTGAGTGCACCGTTGGTGTCGCTGATATAAACATTGACTGCGCCAGACTGCAGGTTGAAATAGGTAATTTTTTCGGTGCCGTTTGGTGTTTCAACTTCATAGGTTTCGGTAACGAAGCCTCCGCTAATCTTTAGTGCCCGCTTGATTGCAGCAGAGAACTCTTTGGCTGTGGTGTTGTTTACAAATTCGTAAATCGAGCCAGAGCCGGTGTCAGCGCTTAGATCTTCACCCGCAACGTAGTCAATCTCAATCGATGCACCGGGCCAGTAACTCAAGCCACCCTTCTTTGAATCTGCAGCTTCACCCATGAGCGACTTATTCGAACCCTGTGGAGCGCTCGCACCCAGCTCGAGGGTGAAGGTTGGCTGTGGGTTCAGGGCGCCGCCCAGCACGACCGCTGCAACTGCAACCGAGGCGGCTGCACCTGCCAGGCTGAAGCCGCCTAGTTTTCGGCCCAGTCCTAGGCGTTCGAGCAAGCTTGGCTTGTCGGCACCCTTGGTGGCGTTTTCTAGGATGCTCTCATCCAGCTTTGGAGCGCGAACGCTCTTGGCGGCCTTTTGCAGCGCTTCGACTGCTTGGTCTGGTTCGAATTTTTCGTTCATGTCAGGTTTATGTTCGCCTTTTCGGCAATCTGACAAAAGTTAATCGAGTTTTTCGGCGAAATTCTTGCGCGCTCGCCCAAGTCGTTGACTTGCCGTGTTGGGTGTGATCTCTAGCGCTACCGCCAACTCGTTAACCGATAACCCGTCGAATGCACTCAATGCGAGGATGTTGCGTTCGGCAGGTTTCAGCGCGGCCCAAGCCTGCGCGATCGAAACATTGGCGATTCCGAGCGACTCAGCCGATGGTGCTGATGCGTCGGTGTCGAGAAGCGGCAACCAAGAGCCCCGCTTGGTCTCTTTGCGCCGGTGATTGGCAATCACATAGCCGCCGATTCGATAGAGCCAGGCCAGCTCAGAACCTTGCGTGAAGCTGCTTCGCTTGCGCCAAGCAATCTCAAATATTTCGCTGGCAAGGTCGTCGACCTCATCGCGGGCAACGCGTCGGACCAAGAATTTTGAAACCGCCGGCAGGTGTTGGCGAAAGGTAGCGACGAACTGTTCTTCGTTCATGTCACTTCGCTTTCTTCAAATGCCGAGCGCTTGCCGGTCGCACTGCTCCTAAATAGGTTATGTCGATTGGTCAACCAATCTGACAACGGCACACACGCTGTGAGACTACTCGCCCCGCGCCAAGTAACAGCCGGGAGAGTGGTCGGCAATCATTCCAGTGGCCTGCATCAATGCGTGCATGGTGGTTGGGCCGACAAACCCAAAACCTAGCTTGCGCAAGGCCTTACTTAGGGCGGCAGACTCGGGGCTTTGGGTGAGGCCCCGTCGGTCATCCGCCGGTTTGAAACCTAGGATGAACCTCTCAAGCCCACCGTCAAGCTCAAGTGCCAAGCGAGCATTTCGAATGGTGGCCTCGATTTTGCCTCGGTGCCGAATGATGCCTTCTAACGTGAGCAAACGCTCAACGTCAGCCTCAGTCATGGCTGAAACTCGAACCAAGTCGAAGCAGTGAAAGGCTTCACGAAAACCCTCGCGTCTTTTGAGGATCGTTAGCCAAGAGAGCCCCGCTTGAAACCCCTCGAGCGACAGGCGCTCAAACATCGCTTGGTCGCCAGCTAGGGGAGTACCCCACTCGTTGTCGTGGTAGCTGACATAGAGTTCGTCGTCATTGAGCCACCCGCATCGAGCCAAGCCGTCAGCGTGAACGCGAACGGTCATTAGTCGCGGTAGTCGATCGACTCGTGGGCCAGCAACCACTTCTTTGTAGGAATGCCATCGCCACCCGAGTAGCCGGTGATCTGGCCCGAAGTACCCATGACTCGGTGGCAACCAACCACCAAAGGCACAGGGTTAGCGCCTACAGCTCCGCCAACTGCGCGCACCGCCTTCGGGTTACCTATGGCCAGAGCGATGTCTGCGTAGCTGGCTGTTTGGCCCCAGTGAAGTTTCGCGATTTCACCCCAAACGGCCTTTTGAAAATCGGTGCCTGCTAGTGAGACGGGAAAATCAAGAACTTTGGTTTTGCCCTTGAAGTAATCGGTCAGCTGCTTCTTGGCCACGCTCAAAACCTTCGCCTTGCCGGTCGTGGCACAAGGTGTGTCGCCCATGGTTAGGTACACGACTTGCTCGCCAGTGGCAAACACGTTTATGTTGCCAACCGGGCTGTCAAAGCTCACACTCGAATCAAACTGGGGAATCTTCATGCGCCTAGGCTACCGCTGAGCGCAGAGCCTGAGCGCAGCATCCGCTAAGTTGTTGATAACTCGTTATTTTGGGCAAAAGAAAGCCCCGAGAGAACTGGTCGCGCGGGGCTTTCTCAAAGCTAAACAACGGTTTTAGAACAGGTCCCATGCCTTCGAAAGCGAAGAACGCAGGGTCTGCTCAAGGTAGTCGAACTCCTTCTGACCGATGGTCAGAGGTGGAGCCAACTGAACAACGGGGTCGCCACGGTCGTCTGAGCGACAGTAGAGGCCGGCGTTGTAGAGGTCGGTCGAGAGGAACCCGCGAAGCAGCTTCTCAGACTCAGCGTCGTTGAAGGTTTCGCGAGTGGTCTTGTCTTTCACCAACTCGATCGCATAGAAATAGCCTTCGCCTCGAACGTCGCCAACAATCGGCAGGTCCTTCAACTTTTCAAGAGTCGACCTAAAAGCAGGCGCGTTACGACGCACGTTGCCAACCAGATCTTCTTCTTCGAAAATGTTCAGGTTCTCGAGCGCAACCGCACAAGCAACCGGATGCCCGGCAAACGTGTATCCGTGCGGGAAGATCGCCGTGCCCTTCTTGAAAGGCTCAAACAACTTCTCACTGATCATCAAGGCGCCGAGCGGCTGGTAGGCCGAGGTGATTCCCTTGGCGCAAACCAGCATGTCTGGCTCGAACTCATAGAGCTCGGAGGCAAACATGGTTCCGATTCGACCAAAACCGTCGATGGTTTCATCAGCGATCAGCAGCACGTCGTACTTGTCGCAGATTTCGCGAACACGCTTGAAATACGACTTAGGAGCGGTAAAGCATCCACCCGAGTTTTGAACTGGTTCAAGAATGAAGGCCGCAACGGTGTCAGGGTCTTCGAACAGAATCATTTCTTCGACGCGGTTGGCTGCCCACATGGCGAATTCTTCTTCGGTGGCGAAGTCGTCTTGCGCGCGGTACCAGTTGGTGTTGGGCACGCGGAACGTGGTTGGCACCAGCGGCTCAAACATCTTCTTCATCGAAGCAATACCCGTGAGTGAAAGGGCTCCGTGCGACGTGCCGTGGTAGGCAGTCATGCGCGAAATCATCTTGTGCTTCATCGGCTTACCGGTCATCTTGAAGTACTGCTTGGCAAGCTTCCAGGCGGTTTCGTTAGCCTCACCACCACCGGTGGTAAAGAACACGCGACTGAGCGACTTAGGCGCGTATGAAAGCACGCGCTCTGAGAGCTCGATTGCTGGAGCGTGAAGGTTCGACCAGATTGGAAAATAGTCGAGTTGCTTCATTTGCTTGGCAGCAGCCTCGGCAAGACGTGCACGTCCGTGACCGATGTTCACAGCAAACAGTGACGAGATACCGTCGAAATACTTTTTGCCGTTTTGGTCCCAGAAGTGGTGCCCTTCTGCCTTGGTGATGATGGGAATTGCGCTTTCGTCAAACTGACTGTGGCGGGTGAAGTGCATGAACACGTTCTGACGCGCAGCGTGCTCGAGCATCTTTACAGTTGGTTCAAGTCCGGCCTTTCGGGCGTCTTGAATTGGTGTGGGGCGTACAGTGCTGGCTTTGGCCGGCGCTGCTGGAGTCTTACGACTCAGAACCTTTTTGAGGCTCTTGCCCAGCTTGCTTCCTCTGCTTTCCTGGATTGCCATTAAATATCACTCTTTACATTGTTTTGTTTGGCTGGGGTGCATCATCGCGTTCCCCAGTTGTAGAGCTGCTTGTGCAGTTTGAGATAGACAAATGTCTCGGTCTCTACTACTCCGGGCAGTGTCCGGATTTTTGAATGAAGCAGTTCAATGAGTTCGTCATCGTCCTCACAAACCACCTCAACCAAAATGTCAAAACTTCCCGCGGTCAAAACCACGTAGTCAACCTCACGCATCTCGGTGAGCATTTCAACCAGCGCTCGTGAGTCTCCGCTGGTTCGAATTCCGATCATCGCTTGGCGGTTGAAGCCCATCTGAAGCGGGTCGGTTACGGCAACAACTTGAAGCACGCCTGAGTCGGTTAGTTTCTGCACTCGCTGACGAACTGCGGCTTCGCTCAGCCCCACGGCCTTGCCGATTTCTGAATAGGAACGACGCCCGTCGATTTGCAATTGCTGAACGATGGCCTTGGCCGTGTCATCCAGGTGCACTGCTTTGGTGCGAGGCGTCTTTGTCATGCTTTCGATTCTGCCAGTGTTTTGGCAATTTTTCTGCGATTAGGCTCGATTTTTTGCGTTTCGCAACTGATTTGTGATAATTCGAGCCTTTTTTACTTCGAAATCATTACTAGGATGCTTCTAGCCAAGGTTTCTATTAGGCTAAAACCACCGATTTCGTGTGAGTGCGAATGGTCGGTAACAACTCAAAGAGGAGTAATCGCATGTCGGTTCAAGAACTAAAAAACTTCGTCAACGGTGAGAAGGTTTCGGCTTCATCTGGTGAAACCCTCGACATCATCGACCCATCAACCGGCGAGGTTTATGCAACCTCACCTAAGTCGAACGCGGCGGACATCGACGCGGCCTACAAGGTAGCCCACAAGGCATTCGACGTTTGGGGCAACATGACCCCTAAAGACCGTCAGCTCGCACTCTTTCGCATCGCAGACGCCCTCGAAGCTCGCGCCGAAGAGATGGCCGATGTCGAGAGCCAGAACACCGGAAAGCCTCGCCCGACACTGGTCGACTACGAAGTGCTCGTTTCGGTTGACCAGATTCGCTTCTTTGCCGGTGCCGCTCGCAACCTAGAAGGTCGCGCCACCGCCGAATACTCAACCTCACACACCTCATCGATTCGTCGCGAACCAATCGGTGTGATCGGTCAGGTTACCCCTTGGAACTACCCGCTGAACATGGCCACCTGGAAGTTCGCTCCTGCCTTGGCAGCCGGAAACACCATCGTGCTCAAGCCTTCTGACACCACGCCGGCTTCGACCCTGCTGCTTGCCGAGATCGCTCAGGAGTTCTTGCCAAAGGGAGTGTTCAACGTTGTGACGGGTGACCGCGACACCGGCCGTGCGCTGGTCGAGCATCCGACACCTCAAATGGTTGCCATCACCGGTTCTGTTCGCGCCGGTATGGAGGTTGCCAAGAGTGCGGCTTCTGACCTCAAGCGCGTTCACCTAGAGCTTGGCGGCAAGGCCCCGGTCATCATCTTCGCCGACGCCGACCTAGACCGCGCAGCCGAGACCCTTGTGGTCGCCGGATTCTTCAACGCCGGTCAAGACTGCACAGCTGCTACCCGCATCTTGGTTCACCGCGACGTTCACGACGAGTTCGTGGCCAAGTTGGTTGCCAAGGTCAAGACGGATGCTCTTACCGGCGCACCGCACCGTGACGACATTCTCTTTGGCCCGGTCAACAACGCCGGCCAGCTCGACCGAGTCAAG
Source organism: Rhodoluna sp. (assembly GCA_044348705.1). Lineage (GTDB taxonomy): Bacteria > Actinomycetota > Actinomycetes > Actinomycetales > Microbacteriaceae > Rhodoluna. Next base: position 8,144 of record JBIKSH010000007.1, read on the forward strand.
GGCTTCATTGACCGCCTTCCAGACCACGCCAGCATTGCTGTCGGTGGAAACGCCATTGTCGGCGGAGGTTACTTCCACGAAGCGACCGTGCTGACCGGGCTCAAGCAAAAAGACGAGCACATTCAGAGCGAAATCTTTGGTCCTGTCGTCACTGTTCAGTCGTTCAGCACCGACGACGAGGCAATGACTTGGGCTAACGACGTCAACTACGGTCTTGCGTCTTCGGTCTGGACTTCGAACCACACCCGAGCAATGCGCTTTGCCAAAGGCCTCAACTTTGGTTGCGTGTGGATCAACGACCACATTCCACTGGTAGCCGAAATGCCTCACGGTGGTTTCAAGCACTCGGGTTACGGAAAAGACCTATCGATGTATGGCTTCGAGGACTACACGCGTATCAAGCACGTCATGCACTACATCGGCGACTAGTTCTGCACAGTTTCAAAAGCGTGAGGCTCCGGGCGTTGCTCGGGGCCTCAAACTTTTTTCATGGCCGCTATCTGGATGCTCCCCTCGCTGGTTTTAGGGCTCTACTTGGGTTTCTCGACCGGCATGTGGCAGCTCGCCCTGATGTCTTTTGGTTCGGCACTCATTGCGGTGGTGGTGTCCAGGCTTCGTCGGCCGAGTGCAAGCGAAAACGGCACGACAGCGAACCCGTTCACCAGCGTCGGGCAGAAAATCTTCTATCTCGATAAACCATTGACCAGATGGCGATGGATGCTCTCGCCAAAGCTGCGCGCTTCGGCAAGGTCACTCGTTGCCGATCGCCAGCGCGAGCAGAACCTACAACTCGCACTCCCACGCCTCCTCGGTCAAGGTCTTCGTGCATCCATTACTGGCGAACTCTGTGCTGTGCTGGGTGAGGCGCAAGGGGCTGCCGTAGAGCTAGATTTGGCCACCGCACCGCACGTGTTCGTGGTTGGGCCAACGGGATCTGGCAAGAGTCAGTTGTTACGCATCCTGGCGAAATCGCTCACCAATCGCTATCTACCAACCGAACTGCAACTCATGCTGGTCGATTTCAAAGGGGGAGCGCTGCTTGATGGCTTAGGTCTCGAGCCATGGCTAGTGGCGCGTTTGTCTGATCTTGAGGGTGACCGGTCGAATTTCTGGGCCGGGCTAGACACCCTTTTGCAGCAACGTGAGCGTGAACCAACGAGATTGACCCCGCGAGTGCTAATCATCGTGGATGAACTTGCAGAAGTTTTGCGAGACCAAGCCGCCTGCCTTGCCCTCACGTCGGTTGCCGCTCGTGGCCGATCGCTTGGCGTGCACCTTGTGCTTGCCAACCAAGGCCTGTCGGGTGTGCCGCGAGATCTTCTGCTGAACCTTCGGTTACGAGTAGCACTAGCGGGGGTTGATCAGGTTGAACTAGTTCAGTTGGGAGGCAAGGCAACGCCTCTAACGAGTGTGCAGCATCCGCTAATTTCAGCCAGATTTATTCAGCACCAAGCGCCGGACTGCGATTTCAAATTTGCCGTTGGGCTGGTTTAAAAACCTAGGCCAACACGCTCTCAAGCGAAACGCTTGAAAGTCCGTGAGCTGCACCAACGGGCTCGTTTACCAGCAGGCCACCGTGGGTGTTTAGGCCCAGCGCTAGGGCTGCGTCTGCTTGGCATGCCGACAACCAACCCTTGGCTGCCAGTGCCTTTGCGTAAGGCAGGGTGGCATTGGTTAAGGCATAAGTAGAGGTGTGAGGCACGGCACCCGGCATGTTTGCCACGCAGTAGAACACGGTGTCATGAACGGTGTAGGTCGGTTCGGCGTGTGTGGTTGCATGCGAGTCGGCGAAGCATCCACCCTGGTCGATAGCAATGTCAACCAAAACCGTGCCTGGGCGCATCGCCTTGACGTGGTCGTTGGTAACCAACTTTGGTGCCTTAGCGCCAGGAATTAGAACCGAACCAATGACAAGGTCAGCGTCGATTACTGCTCGCTCGATTTCAAAGGTGTTGCTCACGATGGTGCGAAGGCGACCTGCGTAGTGGTGGTCAAGTTCACGAAGTCTTGAAATATTTGTGTCAAGAACAGTCACTTCAGCACCTAGTCCCACTGCCATGGCAATCGCATTGGTTCCGGCCACGCCTCCACCGAGCACAACAACTTTGGCTGGTCGGGTGCCTGGCACGCCACCGAGCAGGGTTCCGTTCCCGCCATTGTGACGCATCAAAGTCTGCGCGCCGACCAGAACCGAAAGGCGGCCAGCAACCTCGCTCATTGGGGCGAGCAGCGGAAGTTGGCGGTTCGGCAGTTGAACGGTCTCGTAGGCGATAGCCGTAACTTGGTTCTTGATCAACTGCTCGGTGAGTTCTCGGTCTGCAGCTAGGTGCAGGTAAGTGAACAGCACTAGTCCTGGACGAAGGTACTGGTATTCGGGTTCGATGGGTTCTTTGACCTTGAGAACCAGGTCCCCAGCCGCCCAGGTACTTGCTGCATCGGGAGTGATGGTTGCCCCTGCTTTTGCATACTCTTGGTCGCTGATTGAAGAGCCCTTGCCAGCTCCCGCCTGAACCGAAACTTGGTGCCCGGCGGTGGTGAGTTCGTGAACACCGGCTGGGGTGATGGCAACTCTAAATTCGTTGTTCTTTATCTCGCTAGGTACTGATACCCGCATGATTCTCCTTTGGGCGACTCCTTCGTCACACACAAGTTACAGCCTAGCGTTTTATGGCTGGTTGCGAATGAGCGGAGATTAGGCGAGATACGAAAAGTAAATTTTGGGTACCACTATTCAAAAAATGGTCCCGTTGCGCAGGTTTATGTGGCAGTATTTTTTTGTGCGACATGCACCCCTTGTTGGTCGGGCTAAGACAGCCCACTAGTTTAAGGAGCCGGCCCGTGACTAAGCCACTTCCGCAAGACCCAATGATGCTCGAGCTGATCAAGCAGGCTCGCCGTCACCAAATGACTAGACGTGCAGCCCTTGCGGGTGCCGGAGCGACTGCCGCAGCAGTAGCCTTGGCAGCGTGTGCTCCGGGTGGCTCAGACACCCAGCTCACTCCAGCCACCGATGTGTCAGACACCGAGAAAACTCTCGTATGGCACAACTGGTCGCTTTACATGGATGAAGTTGAGACCAACGGCGCTGTAACCTACCCGACTCTCGAGAAGTTCACTGCCGAAACCGGCATTGCGGTCGAGTACAAGATTGAAATCGAAGACAACGACACCTATTACGGCAAGGTCAAAGACCAGCTGGCCCAGGGTGCCGACATCGGTGCAGACGTCTCGTGCCCAACCGAGTGGATGGCTGCTCGTTGGGTCAACAACGGTTACGTTCAAAAGATGGATGCAGCGAACATCCCGAACAAAAAGAACATCGCACCTGCCTACATGGGCGCTGCGTTCGACCCAGAGCGTGACTACACAGTTCCTTACCAGGGTATTTTGGCTGGAATCACCTACAACAAAGAGGCTTTCAAAGAGGCTACCGGCAAAGATGCCCCTGCTTCCCTAGAGGATCTTTGGGACCCAGCTCTCAAGGGTCGTGTGGGCGTTCTTTCTGAGATGCGCGACACCATTGGTCTGATTCTGCTTGCCAACGGCATTGACATCGCTGATGCCAACAGCCTTACCGAAGATGCATTCATGAACGCGATTGACTTTTTTGCCGGCAAGGTTTCTGACGGTCAAATCGCTCGCATCAAGGGCAACTCCTACAGCGAAGACCTTGAGAACGGCGACACCATCGCTGCCATCGCTTGGTCGGGCGACACCGTTCAGTTGAACCTAAGTGCCGGAACCGAGAAGTACGGCTTCTTCATTCCAGACTCAGGTACAACCATTTCGGCAGACCTGTTCACCGTTCCTATGGGGGCAACCCACAAGAAGAACGTTGAAGAACTGATCAACTTCTACTACGACCCAGCAAACGCAGCGATGCTAGCAGCTTGGGTGAACTATGTAACGCCAGTAGTTGGTGCGAAAGAAGAGGCGATGAAGATCGACCCTGCTCTCGCAGAGAACCAGCTCATCTTCCCTTCTGAAGAGTTCTTGAAGAACGCGTACGGCTTCCGTTCATTGACCGGTAAAGAAGAGCTTTCGTTCACCAAGGCATTCCAAGAAGTATTGCTGGGTGCATAAGTGGCAACAGAATTTGTTGCCCGAGGTTCAAATCTAGATTTAGTAGGAATTCGCAAAGAGTTTCCTGGCTTTACGGCCATCGATGATCTTGATCTTCACATTCCTGCAGGTGAATTCTTCGCACTCTTGGGCCCTTCGGGTTGCGGTAAAACCACAACCTTGCGCCTTGTAGCAGGTCTTGAAGAGCCAACCAGCGGTCAAATTCTCATTGGTGGCAAGGATGTCTCGCACACCAAGCCTCACGAGCGCCCGGTAAACACCGTGTTTCAGTCGTACGCGCTCTTTCCGCACATGTCGGTACTCGAGAATGTTGCGTTCGGGTTAAAACAGCGCAAGATTGCCGACCCGCTCAAGCGAGCATCCGAGGCTCTTGACTTGGTTCAGCTAGGTCACCTCGCCGGTCGACGCCCTCAGCAACTATCGGGTGGTCAGCAGCAGCGTGTTGCCTTGGCCCGCGCCTTGGTTAACCGACCATCACTTTTGCTTCTAGACGAGCCACTCGGTGCCCTCGACCTCAAGCTTCGCCGCGAGATGCAGATCGAGCTCAAGGCCATTCAGATCGAAGTCGGCCTCACCTTTTTGCACGTCACCCACGACCAAGAAGAAGCCATGGACATGGCCGACACTGTTGCCGTCATGAACAAGGGTCACATCGAGCAGATGGGTGCACCCGAAAAGCTCTACGACCGACCAAAGACCGTTTTTGTTTCGAAGTTCTTGGGTCAGTCGAACTTGTTTATTGGCAAGATCGTCGAGACGAGCGCCAACTCGCTCAGCATCGATATGGCCGGATACAAAATCTCGGTACCTAAAGATCGCGCTGAAAAGCACACCGGCAAGATTGCCATCGGTGTTCGCCCAGAAAAGGCAGATCTATTCCAGAAGAAACCTGCCGACAACTCAAGTCAAAACTTGATTGGTCCGGGCGAGGTCAAAGACATTCGTTTCACCGGCGTTAGCAACCAATTTTTGGTGGATGTTCCGAACATCGGTCTGGTTACCGTGTTCGAGCAGAACGAGGGCAACAGCACGGTCGAATTGGGCGATCAGGTTTGGATTTCTTGGAAGGTTGAGCACTCATTTGGGCTTGCCGACCTGCCAGCCGACACTCTCGACGAGGAATAGGCCATGGCTTTCGCGGCGTTCGGGCACAGCGGTGGCTCGAAGAGTGATTTCAAAACACCACGCAAAACCTCGGTAAAGGTTGCCATGGCATTGCTCATTCCGGGCATGCTCTACCTTGGCCTTTTCTTCATCACCCCGCTGGTTTCGCTCGTTGTCACCTCACTTGAAGTTCCTGACGGTTCGGGTGAAATCGGCCGCTATGACTATGGTTTTGAGATTTCGAACTACTGGACCGTAATCGAAACCTACTGGCCACACATCGCACGTTCGTTCTTTTACGCACTGACGGCGACCATTCTCGGACTCTTAATCTCTTACCCTCTTGCCTACTTCATTGGCGTAAAAGCACGTCGCTGGCCAATCCTTCAGGGTCTAATGTTGACCCTGGTGATTGCCCCATTCTTTATTTCTTTCCTGTTGCGCACCTTCGCTTGGAAGCAAATGTTTGCCAACGAATCGCTCATCGTCACCACCTTGCAGTCTTGGGGCGTTCTCGCGCCTGATCAATACCTCGTCGGCACCGACTTCATGGTGATTTTTGGCTTGACCTACAACTTCATCCCGTTCATGACTCTGCCGCTCTACACCTCGCTCGAGCGCTTAGACATTCGTCTACTCGAAGCCGGTTCTGACCTTTATGCCAACCCAGCCAAGGTGTTCGGTCGCGTCACCTTGCCTCTGTCAATGCCGGGAATCATCTCGGGAACCCTGATGACTTTCATTCCGATAGCGGGTGATTACGTCAACGCCAGCAGTCAATTCTTGGGCTCATCTGAAACAGCCATGATCGGTAACGTGGTCGAAGCGAACTTCTTGAGAATTAACGATTATCCGAGTGCATCCGCGCTCTCTGTGCTTTTGATGGCCGCGATTTTGGCACTCGTAACCTTCTATGTTCGCCGCAGCGGAACGGAGGACCTACTGTGAGATTCGCACTCGGAAAGTGGATGCTCCCGCTTTACACCGTTTTGGCCTTCATCTACCTACTGATTCCAATCGCCTACACCTTCGTTTTCTCGTTCAACAACAGCTTCAAGTCGAACATCTCGTGGCGCGGATTCACTCTGAACAACTGGGTCAATGTTTGTGGCGAACCTGGTGTGTGTGATGCCTTCGGTACATCAGTTCTAATCGGCGTTGTTTCTACAGTGCTCGCCACGATTCTCGGAACCATGATCGCAATCGCACTGGTTCGTTACGAATTCAAAGCCCGATCTTCGGTGAGCTTGCTTTTGTTCTTGCCAATGGCTACGCCCGAGATTGTTCTCGGCGCTGGTTTGGCATCGCAGTTCTTCAACATGGGTGTCACCAAAGGCCTCGGCACCGTCATCGTGGCCCACGTTATGTTCTGCCTATCCTTCGTTGTGGTGACAGTCAAAGCCCGCGTTGCCAGCCTTGACCCTGCGCTCGAAGAGGCCGGCTCCGACCTTTATGCAACACCGGCTCAGGTTTTCCGCAAAGTAACTTTGCCGTTGCTAACCCCTGGCATCATGTCTGCAGCGCTTCTGGCATTCGCGCTCTCGTTCGATGACTTCATCATCACCAACTTCAACGCCGGCCCGGTCGACACCTTCCCGAAATTCGTCTACACCGCAGCATCAAAGGGTATTCCGGCTGAAGCAAACGTGATCGGTTCGGCAGTGTTCTTGGTGGCCATCATCGGTGTCGTGCTGGTGCAGCTCAACTCGGCTCGCAAGCAAAAGCGCTTGCTAGCCGGCAAATAAAACCCTTAGGCGAATAGAGCGACTACCGCTTCGCGGAAGTGCTCGGTGTGGCGCTGTACGTCTTCGATCGTGTGTGCCGGCGACATGAGAGCCATGTTGTGAAAAGGCGTCATTAGAATTCCGCGGTTCAGTGCGTGTAGGTGCAAGAACTGCTGAAGTTCAAAGTCGTCAGCGTCTGCTGCCTCACGGCCGGTAAGCGGCGCGGTTTCGCGGAATGAGTATTCAGAGCGACATCCGAGCTGTGACACCTGCCAAGGCACGTTGTATTCGTCGATGATCGCCTGTACGTCGGCGGTCCAGACGTCGCACAACGCCTCCATGCGTTCGAAAGCCTCTGGAGTCAGAACCTGCGTCAATGTGGCGGCCACGGCGGCCATAGAGAGCGCGTTTCCGGCTAGGGTTCCGCCCACTCCACCAACGTCGATGTGCTCGAGGTGGATGCTGTCTGAAACCCGCTTGGTGAGCTCTTCGCTCATGCCAAAAGCGCCGGCTGGGATGCCCGCTCCGATGGTCTTGCCAAGCACAACGGCATCGGGGTGAAGGTGGCGACGTGCGGTCATGCCGCCAACGCCTTCTGAAAGCGTGTGGGTTTCGTCGTGAATCAAAATCACGCCGTACTTGGTGGCCAGTTCACGAAGCCCCTCAAGGTAGCCCGGCTCTGGCAAAACAATGCCGATGTTGGTCATGGCTGGCTCGATCAGAGCGGCGGCAACGTCTCCGGTTGCGAATGCGCGCTCAGCAGCATCCAAGTCGTTGAAAGGAACAACGATGGTGGTTTCGGCTGGGTCAACCTGAGGGCCAATGTTGTTTTGGCGAGACACGGTGACGCCGCTGTCGTCCAGGTTTGCGAAGGTTTCGTCAACGGTGCCGTGGTAGCAGTAGTCGTGAACCAAAATCTTCGAGCGGCCGGTGACGTGGCGGGCGTAGCGAAGAATGTGTCGGTTGGCATCGGTTGCGGTGAGGGTGAACTGCCACTTCGGCACACCGAAGCGCTCAGCCAGTGTTGCCGCGGCTACGGCGGCGTCATCGGTTGGCAACATGAAGGTAATGCCCTGGGCTAGCTGCTTGCGGATAGCCACGACCGATGCATCGGGGGAGTGCCCAACCATAGCGCCGGTGTCGCCGAGGCAGAAGTCGACGTATTCGATGCCATCGACATCGGTGAATCGCGAGCCCTTGGCGTGTGCTACGTAAACCGGGTAGCCGCCTGGCCACTTGGCCATCCACGACATTGGCACGCCGCCCATCATCGACTCGAGAGCTTTTTGGTGACGTGTGAACGAGCCAGGATGCTTCGCCTTGAAGGTCTCGACCTCCTTAGCGAACAGCGTTGCAAGTTTGGTGCGATCTGCGTATGGCAAAGGAATCACCCTTGATTCTTGATTTGAGTTTTTTTTGGGGGTTGGTGGGGTGACTAGAGGTTGGCGAGGCCGGCTTCTAGAACATCCAAGGCGTCGTGTAGTTGCTCGTCGCTGATTACCAGCGGAGGCAAGAAACGAATCACGTTGGCGTATGTTCCAGCGTTCAGCACAAGCACACCGTTCTGGTGGCAGTGCTTGACCAGTGCATCGACAGCGCTCGAGTTCGGGTTGTGAGTGCCAGGTTCGACAAACTCGATGGCGATCATGGCACCGCGGCCACGAACATCACCGATCACAGGGAACTTGGCCTGCATCGCGCCTAGGCGAGAGGTGAGAACCGACTCGATGCGCATGGCTTGCTCTAGAACGCCACCTGCTTCGATCTGCTTGAGAACAGCAACGGCAGCTGCAGCAGCAACAGGGTTTCCACCGTAGGTGCCACCGATTCCGCCGGCGTGCGATGAATCCATGATTTCGGCGCGACCGGTAACTGCCGAAATCGGCATACCGCCGGCGATACCCTTTGCGATGGTGAATAGGTCTGGCTCGAAGCCTTCTTCGTAGTGTGAAGCAAACCACTTACCGGTTCTAGCAATACCGGCCTGAACCTCGTCGGCAACCATGACGATGCCGTTGGCTTTTGCCCAGATGCCGAGAGTGCGCAAGAAACCAGGTGCTGGCACGATGAAGCCACCCTCACCCTGAATCGGCTCAATGACAATCGCCGCGAGGTTCGAAGCTCCGACACGCTTTTCCATGTAGGTAATGGCGCGGGCTGCTGCCTGCTCGCCGGTCATGCCCTCTGGGTCGCGGAACGGGTAAGACATCGGAACGTGGTGCACACCAGGTGCAAAAGGCCCGAAGCCTGAGTTGTAAGGCATGGCCTTGAAGTTCATGGCCATGGTGAGGTTGGTGCGGCCGTGGTAGCCGTGGTCAAAAACGGCAATTTCGCCGCGACCGGTGAACTTGCGGGCAAACTTCACAGCATTTTCAACCGCTTCGGCACCCGAGTTGAATAGCGCCGAGCGCTTCTCGAAGTTACCGGGGGTGTACTTGTTCAGAAGTTCACAGACATCCACGTATGGGGTGTAAGGGGTGACGGTGAAAAGTGTGTGGGTGAGCTTGGCCACCTGCTCCTGAACGGCTGCAACAACCGCGTCGTTGGTGTGACCGATGGTGACTACACCGATGCCCGAACCGAGGTCGGTGAACTGGTTACCGTCGACGTCGATCAGGGTTGCACCGTGTGCTCGGTCGATGTAGACCGGCAACGCGGCACCAACGCCGTGCGAAACCTCTTTGAGTCGCTTGGCGTGCAGCTCTTGCGACTTTGGTCCTGGAATAGCGGTTACGATTTTGCGCTCTAGCGCCACTGTTTGCTCGCTCATGCTTCCATCCTACGCCCGTGTGCTTTTCGTTAGTAAGCGAACGGTTGGCGAGTTTCAAAAAGGTCGACCGCGCTCGATTGGCGCAGCATCACGACAGTGGCAAGATGGTTAGGTGCGTCGCGTAATCATCCTTGGTTCTACCGGCTCAATCGGCACCCAAGCCATTGAGGTCATTCAAGCCAACCCCGATCTGTTCAAGGTGGTCGGGCTTGCCGCAGGTTCAAACTCAGAGTTGTTGAACGCGCAAGCCACGCTGCTAGGGGTCGAAACATCCAAGGCAGTTCTAGGGGCTCAGGCAGCAACCGAGTTGGTTGAGAACACCGAGGCCGACGTAGTGGTCAACGGCATCACCGGCTCGATCGGCTTGGCACCTACGCTGGCAACGCTCGCTACCGGCAAAACCTTGGCCTTGGCCAACAAAGAGTCGCTCATCGTCGGTGGTCGTTTAGTCACGGATGCTGCGCGCCCAGGTCAAATCGTGCCGGTCGACTCAGAGCACTCGGCGTTGGCCCAGTGTTTGCTGGGTGGCACCGCTGCCGAGGTGCGAAAACTCATTCTTACCGCTTCTGGCGGGCCATTTCGGGGCTGGTCTCGTGAGCAATTGGACTCGGTGACTCCGGCTCAGGCCCTTGCACACCCAACCTGGGTGATGGGCAAAGTGGTCACCACCAATTCGGCGACCCTGGTGAACAAAGGTCTCGAACTCATCGAAGCTCACCTGCTGTTCGACGTGCCATTCGACCGAATCGATGTGACCGTGCACCCGCAGTCGGTGGTTCACTCGATGGTTGAATTCGTTGACGGTTCGGTTTTGGCTCAGTGCTCCCCGCCCAACATGAAGTTACCGATTGCTTTGGGCATGTCTTGGCCAGATCGCCTCGATGCGGTAGCCCCGGCCTGCGACTGGACCCAAGCTGCCACCTGGACTTTCGAGCCGTTGAACGAAAGCGTTTTCGGAGCCGTACGTCTCGCCCGTCAAGTGGGTTCGGCGGGTCTAACCTATCCGGCCGTCTACAACGCTGCCAACGAACAGGCTGTCGAAGCTTTCCACGATGGCAGAATCGGATTCAACCAAATCGTGGATCTAATCGAACGCGTTGTTGAAGCCCATGAACCAGAGCCAGAGCTCAACCTAGATTCGGTGCTTCGGGCCGAGATTTGGGCTCGAGACCGTGCCGACGCGCAGATCGCAACCGCCTGTTAGCAACATCCAGCATTTTGTCAGAAGCGCTAGTTAGGTTTGCCACATGAACGAAACACTGCTCTACATTCTCGGAATCGTCATCATGGTGTTTGGTTTAGCGCTTTCGATTGGCTTGCACGAGTTCGGTCACCTGATTCCAGCCAAGCTCTTCGGCGTTCGGGTTCCTCACTGGGCGGTAGGTTTCGGTCCTCGGCTGTTCGCAAAAAAGTTTGGCGAAACCGAATACTCAATCAGGTTGATTCCCCTCGGTGGTTTCATCACCCTCATCGGCATGTACCCACCGGCAAAACCGGGCACGGATGACTCACGCCGCTGGTTCTCGAACACAATCAGTTCTGCGAGAGAAGCTCACAGCGAGCACATTCAACCTGGCGACGAAGGTCGCATGCTCTACCAACTGCCTGCCTACAAGCGCATCATCGTCATGGCCGGCGGCCCACTGGTCAACCTGCTGCTAGGGCTAGTCCTCATCTCGATTGCGCTATCGGGAATTGGGCCAAACGCCAGAGTTGCCAAAATCGATGAAGTGATTCAGTGCGTTGATCAGATGGTTGATTCCAACGCGGTGTGCAACGCCAATTCTCTGCCAACGCCATCGAAGCTAGCTGGCCTCGAATCGAACGATGTAGTTAAGTCGGTAGACGGTGTTGCAGTTGACTATCAATCTGACCCGTTCACCGCGGTGGTTCAGGACCCAGACGTTGCTCACCAAGTTGTGGTTGTGCGTGAAGGCAAAGACGTTGAGCTAACCCTCAAGGCAGGAATGGCTGCCTTGCCATACGCCGATGCCAGCGGAAATCAAGCCTTCGATTCATCAGGCCAACCACTTCTAAAAGAGCGTGCCTTCGTCGGTGTTCGCTACGCAGTAGAGCGGGCACCGCTCTCAATTGCCAGCGCATTTGCCGCCGCGGGTCAAATGACGACCGACACTTTAGGTTTCATCGTTCAGTTCCCAGTTCTGGTTTACGAGTCGGTAGCTGGGCTAGTCACAGGCGCAGAGCGCTCGCCGAATTCGGCAGTTTCAATCGTCGGAATCACCCAGTTCGCCGGCACGGTAACGGCTGACGAAAACTCAGACTTCGCCGATCGAGCTTTCAGCAACCTCATGCTGCTCGGCTCGCTGAACCTTGCGCTATTCGCGTTCAACATGATTCCGCTGCCCCCGCTCGACGGTGGTCACATTGCCGGCGGTGTCTACGAATACCTAAAGCGCGGCCTTTACCGTGCGCTGGGTAAACCAGACCCAGGCTATGCCGACACGGCTTTGCTCGCTCCGGTAGCTAATGTGATGTTCCTCGTTTTGCTTATGGCTGGGCTGGCGATGATTCTTGTCGACATTCTGAATCCACTCAGCCTTGGCTAAGGAACATTCGCGTGGCTTTTATGCTTGTAACCGTTAGTTAGACCGAAAGCGAGCAATAACAAGTGGCTGCTATAAACCTGGGACTGCCTAAAGGCCCACCGCCGACCGTTGCACCTCGCCGCAAGACGAGACAGATCATGGTGGGCAAGGTTGCCGTTGGTGGCGACGCCCCGATTTCGGTTCAGTCGATGTGCACCACGCAAACCACAGATGTGAATGCCACACTGCAGCAGATTGCAGAGCTCACCGCATCCGGTTGCGACATCGTTCGCGTTGCTGTTCCAAGCCAAGACGATGCAGACCGTTTGCACCTGATTGCTCGCAAGTCTCAGATTCCGGTAATCGCAGACATTCACTTTCAGCCGAAGTACGTCTTTCAGGCAATCGACGCCGGTTGTGGTGCAGTGCGAGTCAACCCAGGCAACATTCGTCAGTTTGACGACCAGGTTGGCGCAATCGCCAAGGCGGCAAAAGATGCCGGTGTTTCGATTCGAATTGGCGTGAATGCCGGCTCGCTAGACCCTCGCCTGCTTCAGAAGTATGGCAAGGCAACCCCAGAAGCCCTGGTTGAATCGGCTGTTTGGGAGGCATCGCTTTTCGAAGAACACGACTTTCACGACTTCAAGATTTCGGTGAAGCACAACGACCCGGTCGTAATGATCAAGGCCTACGAAATGCTAGCTGAGCGTGGCGACTGGCCACTTCACCTCGGTGTTACCGAGGCCGGCCCAGCTTTTCAGGGCACCATCAAGTCTTCGGTTGCCTTCGGCGCGCTTCTTGCCAAGGGCATCGGTGACACCATCCGCGTTTCGCTTTCGGCACCGCCGGTTGAAGAAATCAAGGTTGGTTCGCAGATTCTTGAGTCGCTCAACCTGCGACCTCGCAAACTCGAGATCGTTTCTTGTCCATCTTGTGGTCGCGCTCAAGTCGACGTTTACACGTTGGCCAACGACGTAACCAAGGGTCTCGAGAAGTTGACCGTTCCGCTTCGCGTAGCCGTAATGGGTTGTGTCGTGAATGGCCCGGGTGAAGCTCGAGAGGCCGACCTCGGTGTTGCATCGGGTAACGGCAAGGGTCAGATTTTCGTCAAGGGTGAGGTAATCAAGACCGTTCCCGAGAGCGAGATTGTTGCCACACTCATTGAAGAAGCAAACCGTCTGGCAGCCGAAATGGACCCAACGCTTGTAGGTAGCCCACAGGTTCTAGTAGCCGAGAAGTAAACCGCTTCGCTGCTAACCTAGGCGTTATGCCTATTCGCCTTTCATCGCTGTTTTTGCGAACCCTCAGAGAAGATCCTGCTGAGGCCGAAGTCGCCAGCCACAAGTTGCTGCTTCGCGCCGGATACATTCGTCGTGCAGCCCCCGGTGTTTACACCTGGCTACCGCTGGGCCTCGCTGTAAAGGCAAAAATCGAGCAGGTTGTGCGCGAAGAAATGGCGAACGCCGGCGCGCAAGAAGTTTTCTTTCCGGCACTTTTGCCACGCGAACCTTTCGAGGCCACCGGTCGCTGGACCGAGTATGGCGACAACCTGTTTAGACTCCAAGACCGCAAGAAGGCCGATTACCTTCTAGCACCAACCCACGAAGAGATGTTCACCTTGTTGGTGAAAGACCTCTACTCGTCATACAAAGACTTGCCTTTGGCTCTTTACCAAATTCAGAACAAGTACCGCGACGAGGCCAGACCTCGCGCCGGTCTGCTTCGTGGCCGCGAGTTCGTAATGAAAGACGCTTACTCGTTCGATGTCACCGACGAAGGTTTGGCCAAGGCTTATCAAGCTCAGCGTGACGCCTACGAGCGCATTTTCACTCGACTAGGTGTCGACTATGTGATCGTGAAAGCGGATGCTGGTGCCATGGGTGGCTCCGCATCCGAGGAGTTCTTGAGCCCGAGCCCGATAGGTGAAGACACCTTCGTTCGTTCGGCTGGCGGTTTCGCAGCCAACGTCGAAGCGGTCAAGACTCCGGCTCCGGCAGCTTTGCCGACCGAAGGATTACCGGCTGCAGTCGTTCACGACTCACCGAACACGCCGACCATCGCTACTTTGGTCGACCTTGCAAATGCTCAGGTAAAGCGTGCCGATGGTCGCGAGTGGACCGCCGCCGACACCCTGAAGAACGTAGTTTTGGCACTCACCTCGCCAGAGGGCAAGCGCTCGCTAGTTGTCGTTGGGCTACCTGGCGACCGTGAAGTCGACGCCAAGCGCGCCGAAGTTGCATTCGCCCCGAACGATGTCGAGCAAGCAACTGAAGCCGACTTCGCTGCCAACCCAGGTCTGGTCAAGGGTTACATCGGCCCTGTCAAAGATGGCAATGCCGTTCTCGGCGAGAAGTCGTCGACCGGCATTCGTTACCTGCTAGACCCGCGCGTGGTCGACGGCACCTCTTGGATTACCGGTGCCAACATCAACGAAAAGCATGTTTTCGACCTAGTCAAGGGTCGCGACTTTGAGGCCGACGGCGTTGCCGATATCGCCGAGGTTCGCGCCGGTGACCAAGCTCCAGATGGTTCTGGCCCGCTCGAGCTGGCCCGCGGCATCGAAATTGGACACGTTTTTCAGCTCGGGCGCAAGTACGCCGAGGCGCTAGATCTCAAGGTGCTCGACGAAAACGGCAAACTCGTAACCGTGACCATGGGTTCTTATGGAATCGGTGTAACCCGTCTGGTGGCCGTGCTCGCCGAGGCGAATCACGACGACAAGGGACTAATTTGGCCGGCAGCCGTTTCGCCAGCCGATGTTTACGTTGTCGCCGCGGGTAAAGACGATGCGGTTTACGAAGCCGCCGAAAAGCTGGCCGCCGAGTTTGAGGCGGCAGGCAAGTCGGTGATCTTGGATGACCGTGCCAAGGTGAGCCCCGGCGTCAAGTTTGGCGATGCCGAACTCATCGGTGTTCCGCAGATTGTCATCGTCGGTAAAGGCCTAGAAACCGGTGAAGTAGACCTTTGGAACCGCCGCACAGGCGAACGCCGCTCGGTCAAGGTAGAATCGGCTCTAGCAGAACTCGGGTAACACCTGAATTCTTGTCAACTGAAAACTAACTAGTGGCCGAGGAGGCGTCTTCATGGACATCGATTTGAGAGTTCTAAAGGCCCTTGAAAGCGAAAAAGAGATTCCATTCGGTGAGCTCGTCGAGATCATCGAAGGTGCGATTCTCGCCGCCTATCAAAAGACCGTAGGCGTAGTCCCCAAGCGCGACAGCCCGGTCACCACTCGCGCCCAACTAGACCGCAAGACCGGTCAGGTCACGATTTATGACCGCCCGGTAGCCGAAGACGGCACCATCGCCGATGAAGAAATCGACGTAACCCCAGAAAACTTCGGCCGAATCGCTGCCTATTCGGCAAAGCAGGTAATCACCACCCGCCTTCGTGCCATTGCCGATGAAGGCCTTATGGGTGAGTTCGCCGGCAAAGTCGGCGACATCGTCATGGGCACCATTCAGCAGGGCACTCGACCTCACATGATTGCCATCGACCTTGGTCCGCTCGAAGCGCAGTTGCCAGCTGAAGAGCAGGTTCCTGGCGAAGACTATGGCCACGGTAAAAAGATTCGCGTTTATATCACCAAGGTCGAAAAGGGTAACCGAGGCGGGCCGATGGTCACCGTCTCGCGCCGCCACAAGATGTTGGTACGCAAGCTTTTCGCTCTCGAGGTTCCAGAAATCGCCAGCGGTGTTGTCGAAATCATGCAGGTTGCCCGCGAAGCCGGTCACCGCACCAAACTTGCCGTTCGAGCCACTGAGCCTGGTGTAAATGCCAAGGGTTCGTGCATCGGCCCTCTCGGTCAGCGCGTTCGCGCGGTATCGGCTGAGCTGAACGAAGAGAAAATCGACATCGTCGACTGGAACGAAGACGTAGCCAAGTTTGTTGCCCAGGCATTGTCTCCAGCTAAGGTTTCGAGCGCATACGTGATTCCATCAGACGTGGATGGTCGACCTCACGTTCGTGCTCTTGTGCCTGACTACCAGTTCTCTCTTGCCATCGGCAAAGAGGGCCAGAATGTGCGATTGGCCGCTGATTTGACCGGCGCAAAGATCGACATTCAGCCCGAGAGCATTCTCGACGGCGAGTAGTTCTAGCCCAAACGAACGCGAAGGGCTAGAATGAAACCTGTTAGAACCTGCGTTGGTTGTCGCCAACGTGCTTCCCAAACCGAACTCCTTCGAGTTGTTTGCGTCGATTTTCGAATCGAACCAGACCCGCGAGGTGTTTTGTTAGGCAGAGGTGCGTGGGTGCATCCGAGTTCAAACTGTACAAAAACTGCGATAGAGCGACGAGCTTTTGCTCGAGCCTTTCTAGTTTCGGTTCAGTTAGATGCGACGGGTCTGATCACATTCATAGAACAGGCAGAAACGATGTTGGCAACAAATGAGTAGCTCGAAATGAGAGCCCAACAGCTTTAACGGCCTGCCCTGCTCGGGGTAGGCCCCCGAACAGAGGAAATTAATGGCGCTTCGCGTTTATGACATCGCCAAAGAACTTGGTATCGATACCAAGGATGCTTTGGCCAAACTGGAACAACTTGGCGAGTACGTCAAGAGTGGTTCATCAACAATTGCCCCACCGGTTGCAAAGAAACTTCGTGACGCGTTTCCGAACGCCAAGCCGAAGGAAGAGCCGAAGGCTGCTCCGGCAAAGCCAGTAGCAGATAAGGTTGAGGCGCCGGCCGCCCCGGCGGCTGACAAGGTCGAGCCAGCCGCCCCGGCTGCGCAGGCTCCAGCAGCCGAGGTCAAAAAAGACACCAAGCCAGAAGGCGGCGCTCCAACTGCACCCGCTGCCCCAGCAGCTCCTTCATCTACCTCGGGAATTCCACGCCCAGGTAACAACCCATTCGCATCCGCGCAGGGCATGGGCATTCCGCGCCCTGTAGCACGCCCGGGTAATAACCCATTCTCTTCATCACAGGGCATGGGTCGCCCAGGCGCTCCTCGACCAGCTGGCGCTGGTCGCCCGGCTGGCGCTGGTGGTCCAGGTCGTCCAGGTGGCCCAGGTGGCGCAGGTCGTCCGGCTGGCGCTGGCGGTCCAGGTCGTCCAGGTGGCCCAGGTGGCGCAGGTCGCCCAGCTGGTGCTGGCTTTGGCGGTCAACGCCCAGGCTTCGGCGGCGGCGCTGGTGCAGGTGCCGGAGCAGGTACCGGATTCAGTGCACCTCGCCCAGGCGGTGGCCCGGGGGCCGGTCGCGGACGTGGTGTCGGCGGTGGAACCTCGGGTGCGTTCGGTAAGGGCGGCCCGCGCGGAAACTCAAAGGCCCGCAAATCCAAGCGCGCAAAACGCGAGGAATTCGAACAAAGAACTGCGCCGAGCCTAGGTGGAGCGGTAGTTCCACGTGGCGACGGTAGCACGGTCATTCGCCTGCGTCGCGGTGCGAGCATCCAAGATTTTGCCGACAAGATTGATGCCAACGCAGGTCAGCTAATCACCGTTCTTTTCCACCTCGGTCAGATGGCTACGGCAACCGCATCGCTAGACGAAGACACCTTCCAGATTCTCGGTGTTGAGCTCGGCTACAAGATCGAAGTTGTTTCGCCAGAAGACGAAGAGCGCGAGCTATTCGAAGGCTTCGGTCTCGACATCTCGGCCGACTACGAAGACGAAGAAGACGAGCTCGAGGCTCGCCCACCTGTAGTCACCGTTATGGGTCACGTCGACCACGGTAAGACCCGCTTGCTCGACACCATTCGTAACGCCAACGTCATCGCTGGCGAAGCCGGTGGAATCACCCAGCACATCGGTGCCTACCAGGTGCACGTTGAGCACGAGGGTATCGACCGTGCCATCACCTTCATCGACACCCCGGGTCACGAGGCGTTCACCGCCATGCGTGCACGTGGTGCTCAGGTTACCGACCTTGCGATTTTGGTTGTTGCAGCCGACGACGGCGTAATGCCTCAGACCATTGAAGCGTTGAACCACGCTCAGTCGGCTGGCGTTCCGATCGTCGTTGCGGTCAACAAGACCGATAAAGAGGGCGCAAACCCTGCCAAGATTCGCCAGCAGCTCACCGAGTTCAACTTGGTTGCTGAAGAATACGGTGGTGATGTAATGTTCGTCGACGTTTCGGCGTTGACCGGCAAGGGCATTCCCGAGTTGCTCGATGCAGTTCTGCTGACTGCAGATGCAGCTCTAGACATGCGCGCAAACCCGAACAAGGATGCTCGTGGTGTAGCCATCGAAGCAAACCTCGACAAGGGCCGCGGTTCGGTTGCAACCGTTCTGATTCAGTCTGGAACCCTAGAGGTTGGAGACTCGATCGTTGCGGGTGCAGCTCACGGTCGCGTTCGTGCCATGTTCGACGAAAACGGCAACGCCGTTCAGTCGGCAGGCCCATCGCGCCCGGTTCAGGTTCTTGGTCTGCAGTCAGTTCCTCGTGCCGGTGACACCTTCGTGGTCACCGAAGACGAGCGTCAGGCACGCCAGATTGCCGAGAAGCGTGAAGCTGCCGACCGCAACGCGCTGCTTGCCAAGACTCGCAAGCGCGTTAGCCTCGAAGACTTCACCAAGGCTCTCGAAGAGGGCAAGGTTGAGTCACTCAACTTGGTCATCAAGGGTGACGTATCGGGTGCTGTTGAAGCTCTCGAAGACTCGTTGCTCAAAATCGAGGTCGATGACAGCGTGCAGTTGCGTATCATCCACCGCGGTGTTGGTGCCATTACCGAGTCTGACGTCAACCTCGCAACCGTCGACAACGCGATCATCATCGGATTCAACGTTCGACCTGACAACAAGGCCAAAGAGCGTGCCGACCGCGAGGGTGTCGACATTCGTCACTACTCGGTCATTTACGCGGCTCTCGACGACATCGAGCAGGCACTCAAGGGCATGCTCAAGCCAGAGTACGAAGAAGTTCAGCTCGGTACTGCCGAAGTTCGCGACATCTTCAAGTCGTCGAAGGTTGGAACCATCGCTGGTTCTTACGTGCGCAGTGGTTCGATCAAGCGCAACTCGCTTGCTCGTGTGCTTCGCGCCGGTGCAGTCATCGTCGACAACGTCAAAATCGAGTCGCTCAAGCGATTCAAGGATGACGCGACCGAAGTCAAGACCGACTACGAGTGTGGTATCGGACTCGCAGGTTTCAACGACATCCAGATTGATGACGTTATCGAAACCTTCGAGATGCGCGAGAAGCCAAGGGTTTAGTAATGGCAGACGTCGCACGCGCCAGGAGGCTGGCCGAACGAATTAAGGTGCTCATCGCCGAATCGCTAGATCGGGTTGTCAAAGACCCAGATCTCGGCATGGTGACGATTACCGACGTTCGAGTCACGCCTGACCTGGCGCATGCGACCGTCTTCTACACTGTCTACGGCTCGACCGATGAAGTCAACACCAGCATGGCGATCATGACCAAAAACACCGGTCGCATTCGCGGCGAGGTTGGCCGTCACCTTCAAATTCGAGTCACGCCAACCCTGGAATTTGTGATTGACGAGGTACCGGCCACCGCCGCAAGCTTGGCAGCCCTGCTGGCCGAGGCGAAGGCTCGCGATGCCGAAGTCGCTCGTTTGGCTGCAGAAGCCGAATACGCCGGCGAAGAAAACCCTTATCGCGAACCAAAGCCTGAAGAAGACGACGAGCAATAAACCGTGACCAGTTCTAGCGGTCTGTTGCTGGTTGACAAGCCTGAAGGTTTCACCAGCCACGATGTGGTTGCAAAGCTTCGCGGCATCGTCGGCACCCGCAAAATCGGCCACGCGGGAACCCTAGACCCCATGGCCACCGGCCTTTTGGTCATCGGCGTGAACAGCGCAACGAAGTTGCTCACATTCTTGGTCGGCGAAGACAAAACCTACATCGCAACAATCAGACTCGGTGCCTCGACCATCACAGACGACCGCGAGAGCGAATACCTGAGCGTTGCCAGCCCTCAAGAAGTGGATGCTCTCACCGCGCTCGACATCACCAAAGCCGTCGAACCGCTGACCGGCGACATCATGCAGGTGCCGTCTTCGGTGAGCGCCATCAAGATCGATGGTGAACGCGCTTATGCAAAGGTTCGAGGGGGAGACGAGGTAAAGCTCGCCGCCCGCCCGGTAACAATCTCCAGATTCGACATGCTGGGCGAAATTCGTCGCGAAACCGTTGGCGATCATCACTTCATTGACCTCGACGTCATCATTGATTGTTCTTCGGGAACCTACATCCGTGCATTGGCAAGAGACCTTGGGAGTGCGCTCAAGGTTGGCGGGCACCTCACTGCCCTTCGCCGAACCCGAGTTGGCGCTTACCAGGTCACCGATTCCCAGGCTCTTGCCAATTTGAAAAAGGGCGAAGTCGAACTCTTGAACAGCGCACAGGCAGCCCGCGAGGCCTTCGATGTTCGCGAGCTTTCGGCGGGCGAAGTGGTTGATCTTCGCCACGGCAAGCGAATCGCGATCGGCGAAATCACCGAAAACTCGGTGGCCAAAGACCGCGTTATTGCGGCCTTTGCCCCAACCGGAGAACTCATCGCGATGCTTACCAAAGCGGGCTCGACTCTCAAGTCGCTAGTAGTTTTTGCTGAGGTTTCAAATGGTTGATTGGTTGTATTACACGCTTCTCGCGGTGTCGTTCGGCAGCGCATCCCTGTGCCTAATTGCTGGGATGTTCGGGCGCAAACCGTCTTTGCTGACCATGGGTTCGGCGGTTCTAACCGAGGTTGCGCTAGTCGTTCAACTAGTTGCAACCATCGTGCTTTTGTTCATGGGGGAACAAAGCAAAGGCGACGTTGTCGAGTTTTTCGGCTACGTCTTGGTGGCCATGATGGTTCCGGCTGGAGCGGTGGTTTGGGCGCTGGCCGAACGTAACCGTTTTTCAACCCTGGTGCTCGCGGTTTCAGGTCTAACCGTGGCAATTATGGTGGCCAGAATGGCTCAAATTTGGGGTCTTGCCTAAACGCAATTCACCTCCCGTTTACCTAGGCACAACTCTCACTTCACATAAGCCCTTCAGGCTATGTGCATGGCTGAAACCAAAGTGCTTCCCAAGCGTCGTCGCTTGGTATCTAAGCCAACCGGCGCTAAAGACAAACTCTTCTTCAGAACCGCCACCGCGGCCGCTTATATAGCCATCGTTCTGGTCGGCCTCATTCTCGCTTTCTTGCTCTGGAGAGCCTGGCCGACCTTCGAAACTCAAGGCATCGACTTCATTTTTGGAAGCACTTGGTCGGCCGTTGAAGGCGAGCAAACGGTATTGCAAATTGGCCCGATGCTTTGGGGCTCGCTACTGATCGCCATCGTTGGAATCATCTTCGCCGTACCTATGGCTATCGCCGTTGCCTACTTCATCGAGTTCCTAGCTCCGGCACGGGTCGCCAAGGTTGCCACCATCCTGGTTGACCTTCTAGCCGCGTTGCCTTCGATCGTGATCGGTCTTTGGGGTGTTGAGATTTTTGCACCAGAAGCTGCAAAGTGGTCGATGTTCTTGAACCAAACTCTCGGATGGTTCCCCGTCTTCAGCAACGAGAGCGGCAACTTCATCGGTACTCCATTCATTGCCGGATGCATCGTGGCCGTAATGATCGTGCCGATTATCGCCTCGGTAACCCGAGAAATCTTTAGCCAAATGGACCGTGACCTGATCAACGCATCGATCGCGCTCGGCGCTGGGCGAGCATCCACGTTTCGTCGTGTGATCATGCCGACCGCCTCTGGAGGAGTTGTCGGTGGCGTGCTTCTCGGTCTTGGCCGTGCGCTGGGTGAGACCGTCGCGATTTTCTTCGTGCTCAACCTGGCATTCGACATCAACCTGTTCAACGTGCTCGAGTCGAGGGGTGGCTCAATCGCGTCGCTCATTCTTTCGAAGTTCGGCGAAGCCACCACTGCAGAAATCTCAGGCTTGATGGCCGCTGGTTTGGTCCTGTTTGTTGTGACCCTACTCGTGAGCACGCTTGCCGCATACATCGTGAACAAGGCGCAACCCTGGAGGAAGCTCTAATGGCTGCTGTGCAAGACACCATTTCGATCAAGCCGACTAATCCTTGGCAAAAGAAGAACCCAACCCGCAGTCGCGACGTGGCTGTGGCTTCGATTGCGCCATTGACCATCACCGTGCTGTTGGTTTACGTTTTCTCGCTCAACTTCGCCCTCTCGGCGTTCGGCATCTTGCTGCCGCTTCAGTTTGTAGCCGCCGCGCTGGTTGGCCGCAAGCACTATGGAAAGCGCGGTGGTTCTGACGCTGCCCTGATGGTTTTCACAATCTTCTTTAGCGCGCTGGTAGCCGTTCTGCTGCTTTCGGTGTTCTTCTCGGTAGTAGTGAACGGTGCTCAAACCATTTCTCCGGCTTTCATTAGCCAGAACAACGTTTACATTTCGCCGACCACGTCGCTCGAATACGGTGGCGCTGGCCACTCGATCATCGGCACCATCCTCGTGGTTGGCCTTACCACTTTGTTCACCGTGCCGCTCGGTGTCTTGATTGCGATTTACCTAACCGAAACCCGTGGCCGTGCCCGCTCGGTAGTTCGCACGTTGGTTCAGGCAATGAGCGGTCTACCTTCGGTGGTAGCCGGCCTGTTCGTTTACTCGGCCTTGATTGTCACCGGTGTAACCGCCTACGCCGGTTGGGCAGGTTCGCTAGCGCTGATGCCGCTGATGCTGCCAACAGTTACCCGAATTGCAGAAGAAGCTCTTCGCCTAGTTCCTGCCGAACTTCGCAACGGCGCTCTAGCGCTTGGCGCCCCTACATATCGGGCGTTCTTCCAAGTGATTTTGCCTGCCGCCAAAACCGGTCTAATCACCGCTGTGCTGCTCGGCATCGCCCGAATCATCGGCGAAACGGCACCACTGCTACTAACAACATTTGCCGCCAACGGAACCTCGTTCAACGTGTTCAGCGGCCCTATGTCGACACTACCTACCTATCTCTACCAGTTCATCTCAGCCGGCTATGACACCAGCACCTCTCGTGCATGGGGTGCCGCGCTGGTCATCATGTTGCTGGTCGCACTGCTGTTCAGCACCGCTCGAATTCTCGGTCGCGATGCAAAGAAAACTCAAAGAAAGAAGAAGGGCTAATGTTCTCTGACGAACTCACCACTTCATCGCACCTGCGTGCCGAAGGCATCCACGTTTGGTTTGGCGAGCGCCTAGTGCTCGAAGATGTGAACCTTGTGTTTCCGTCGAACCAGGTAACAGCACTCATCGGCCCATCGGGTTGTGGCAAGTCAACCTTCTTGCGCACCCTAAACCGCATGCACGAGCTGATCCCTGGCGCCGGTCTAGCCGGTCAGGTTCTGCTTGATGAGCAAGACATATATGGCGATCTAGTCGACCCGGTCTCGGTTCGTCTTAAGGTCGGCATGGTTTTTCAGAAGCCAAACCCTTTTCCGACCATGAGCATCAAAGAGAATGTGCTCTCTGGCCTCAAGCTCAGCGGTCGCAAGATTGAAGACGCGGATGCTCTGCTCGAGAAATCGCTTACCCGCGCAAGTATCTGGAACGAAGTAAAAGACCGCCTCGGCGATCCAGCTGTGTCACTTTCGGGCGGTCAGCAGCAGCGCCTTTGCATCGCTCGTTCGTTGGCGATGGACCCGGAAGTAATTCTGATGGACGAGCCTTGCTCGGCTCTAGACCCGGGCTCAACCCGTCGCATCGAAGAAACCATCGTTGAGCTTGCCGAAACTATGACCATCGTCATCGTTACTCACAACATGCAGCAGGCACAGCGTGTCTCTGACCAAACCGCATTTTTCTTGGCAGAAGATGGCAACCCAGGCCATGTCGTGGAGTTTGGCTCAACCGATCAGGTGTTCAACCAGCCGATTGACACCCGCACCAACGACTACGTCAACGGTCACTTCGGTTAGTAACCAGAAGTTCACTTTAGGTTCTTTAGCCATACAACTACCCAGCACAGTTGGTTCACCTAAGTCTCGTTTACTAACAGTGTCGGATAGCCCGACAGACTTCGATCAAGGAGAAAACATGCGAAAGCTTGTAAGTGCAGCTGCAGCCCTAGCCCTAGGAGCATCACTGCTCACCGGTGGCGCAGCTCTAGCCAAAGAGAGCATCACCTCGGGTGGTTCATCGTTCGCTGGAACCATCATGACCACCTGTGCCGCTGCTTACACCAAGCACTCGGTCACCTACACCCCATCTTCATCGGGTACCGGTCGCGCTAACTTCACTGCCGGTTCAATCAACTTCGCCGGTTCAGACGCAACCTATTCGGCTACCGAGACCAAGCCATCAAAATTCACCTATGTGCCAGTTGTTGGCGGCCCAGTAACCGTGGTTTACAACGTTGCCGGTCTGGCGACTCTACAGCTGACCCCAACAGTTCTAGGTCAGATTTTCCAGGGCAAGATCACCACTTGGGACCACCCTTCAATCAAGAAGCACAACCCAAAGGCTGACCTTCCAGACGAGAAGATCAACGTGGTTTACCGCTCCTCAAAGTCGGGTACCACCGAGAACCTCGCCAACTACATGCTGCAGAACAAAGTAACCGGCTGGGTAAAAGACGGTAACTGGAACACTGCCACCAACCAGTCGACCCCAGTAGGTATCGGCGCTGCAACCTCTAGCGACCTAGTCACCAAGATCAAGCAGACCACCTACTCGATCGGTTACGTTGACCTGAGCGACAGCAACAAGAAGAGCCTTCCTTACGCTGCCATCAAGAACCCTGCTGGCCAGTTCGTAAAGCCGACCGTTGCATCAACCGCAGCATTCCTAGCTGCACAAAAGGTAAACAACGATGGTTCGGTTACCATCAACTACCTAGCCAAGGTCAGAAACGCCTACAACCTAGCCGCCATCACCTACGCAATCGCACCGACCGCTGATGGCACCGCAAAGGGTGACGCAGTTCGCGACTTCCTAGGTTACGTAGTCAACAGCTGTGCACCGTCTAAGGCAGCTAGCCTCGGCTACGTTGCTCTAACCGGTGGCATCAAGACCAAGGCGCAGGCTCTGGTCAAGAAGGTCAACTAGTTATACAACTCAAGTAATCGGTTTGGGAGTGCGGAGCAATCCGCACTCCCAATACCGCTTTAGTAAAGGAAAACAAAATGCAGGCCAGGGCCCTAACTACCATTTCGTTCGCAGCGACTCTTTCGCTCGGACTCACCGGTTGTAACCCGCCGATGCCACCAGAGGTACTGGCTGCACTAACCGAGCAAACCTACACCTGCGAAAACGGCGAAAGCAGCCTGTGGCTTCCAACTGCAATTGCAGATCAGTCAATGGGCTGGGCCGACAGCATGAGCTTTGCTTGCGAAGGCATGACGCTCGTGCCTGCCGCCGACGAAGCATCCACTTCGATTTTGGTATCAGACCTCAAAGAACCCGCTTCAACCTGCAAGCCTTACGCTCGAGTGCCTTTCGCGATTGACGCCGCAGTGGTTGCCTTCAACGTTGACGGTGTCGGAAACCTAACCCTCACGCCTAAATTGGCCGAAGAAATACTCTCTGGCGCAGTCACCGATTGGTCAGACCCGAAGATCGCTGCCGTGAACCCAGGTTTTGAGTTCACTCCAGGTCCGATTGCTGTGGTCGCACCAACGCAAGCGAACACCCTCGAATCTTTTTCAACGTGGATGTCGCGCCTCAACGGCGGCGGATTCAACACCGGTCTACTTACCCCAGTTGAGTCCACCGACCCTGCAGAGGTGCTAGCCATTCCTTCGGGTGGCATCGCGCTGGTGCCGTTCTCGCACGCAGCACTGAACTTTGCTATGGTCGCCTCGATTCAAACCACCTCAGACGCTTCCATGTTGGCTAACCCAGATGCTGTTGGAATCGCCACCGCTGGAACCCAGCTCAAGATCAACAAGTCAACCAATCGCGTCGCTGTTGAGCTGAACGCTGGCGCAAAGGCGCTAGCACCAGAAGGCATTGACGAGGTTCCAACCCCCTATCAAGCCATTTACTCGGTCGACATGTCGCTCTGTGGTGACGAGTCGCTAGCAACCCGCGCTGCCGCACGCTTCTTGCTGCGACAAGACTCACAGGGTTCACTTGGTGCGAGCTTCATGCTGCCACTGCCTGAACGCGTGCGCGTTGAGTCGCTAGCAGAGGTTTCTAAGGGTTTGAACATTGTCGTTCCATCTGATTTGCCTCAGGAGTAACGTCTAATCTCTTAGGCTTGTGCCATGTCTGAAAAACCTGGCCTAGGTGTCGGCCGCCTGCTTATCGCGGTTTATGCGGTTTTCGCACTCTCGGCCACCGCTCGCGCTAGCTACCAGCTTTTTCGGGAGTTTGATGAGGCACCAGTTGCCTACACGCTGTCTCTAGTTAGCGCCCTCACCTACATCTTGGTTACTATCGCACTCACCAGAACGGGCGAAAGATGGGCCAAAATCGCACGCTACACCGTTTGGTTTGAACTATTTGGCGTTATTGCCGTCGGAACCGCTTCGTTCGCCCTTCCCGGTCTGTTCAACCATCCATCGGTTTGGAGCGGCTTTGGCGTCGGCTATGGCTTCTTGCCCCTAGTTCTGCCGATTCTGGGCCTTGTCTGGCTTTCACGGAGGAACAAGTGAACACCTGGCTGCAAGTAAGTGAGATTCCAAGCGATCTAGCTGAAACCGCCGTAACCATTGGCAAGTTCGATGCCATTCATCTCGGGCATCAAGCCTTGTTGGCCGAGTTGCTCGATGTTGCCGAAGACGGCATGCTTGCCCCAGTTGTGCTTAGCTTTGCAAACCATCCCAATGCAGTGCTGAGCCCCTCGAATGTGCCGCTTCCGGTGATCGGCCCAAACCAAAGGGCTTATCTGCTTGAAGAGGCTGGTGTCGAGGGCGTGCTTTCGCTCGAGTTCGACTCCGAACTTGCCGGGCTATCTGCCGAAGCTTTCGTGACCCGCTATTTGGTAGAAGCGCTAAAAGCCAGGGCGGTCATTGTCGGTCGGGGATTCAGGTTTGGTGCCCGGGGAGCGGGAACCGTAGAAACCTTGCGTGAGCTCGGTGCGCAACACGGTTTCACCGTTCGCGAGGTTGCTCCGGTGTTGCTCGATGGCGCGGTTGTCTCAACCACGCTGGTTCGAAATGCCTTGGATGCTGGTGACGTTGTTCTGGCGAGCGAAATGCTCGGCCGCAACCACACCACCATGGGCCACATCGAACATGGCCTCAAGATCGGTCGTCAGATTGGTTTTCCGACGGCAAACATGGAGCGTTCGGCCGAAGGCTACCTTCCGCTTGATGGTGTTTATGCAGGTTGGCTTTACGCTGGCACCGAGCGTTACCCCGCCGCCCTTTCAGTGGGTGTAAACGCAACTTTCCAAGAAGTACCGCGCCTGATTGAAGCTCACATTCTCGATCGCGATGATGTCGATTTATACGACAAGTTGGTCACGCTCGAATACGTAGATTTCATTCGACCTTCGGCCAAGTTCGATGGCGTTGAATCTTTGGTGGCTGAGATCAATCGCGACCTCGACAAGATTCGTCAGCGCTTAGGGGTTTAGTTCGCCCGGTTACTCCTAGAATTTGAGCAGAGGGCAACCTGCCCGCAGAAACTAAAAACAAAAGGGGATGTCACGTGCAGTTCGGCGATGCAATCAAAAACGGTTTTCAAAACTACGCAAACTTTCGAGGCGTGGCTTCGCGCTCGGAGTTTTGGTACTGGACTCTCTTCACGGTCATGGTCTCGATTGGCACGTCTATTGTCGACAGCGCAATCGGTTTAGCCCTCGGCATGCAGACGTTTACTCTGGTCAATACTCTCGCAGCCCTAGCTCTTTTGCTTCCCGGTTTGGCTGTAGCAGTTCGACGCTTTCACGATGCCGGTTTCAGCGCTTGGTGGTATTCGATTCCACAGGTTGCCACCCTCTTCGTGCTGATTTGGTTCATGGTTGCCCTAATCACCTTCATTTTCGAAAACATGTCGTCATTGCTAGACCCTGCGGCACTTGAGGCATGGCTGCTTTCTATAAGTGACCCAAGCTCCACCGCGGCTGGCGACTTCGCGTACATGCTGCTTGCGAGCGATGTACTTCCGTCGTTCCTTCTGCTTCTGCTGGTTGGCTTCGGAGCTTTTGTTTTCAACATCATCATCTACGTGCTGCCTACGCGATCGATCGAGGCGGGCAACCGTCACAACAAGCCGCAGGTCGCTCCTTTCAAAATCGCAGGTTAGAACATCCACTGATTTCTGCTCGCTATGGCGTGATTGCGCCTTTTTCGCTATGCTTGTCAGGTTGCCGTGTATCGGCCGCGGATAAATAGAGCTTGAGCAATACTGCTAAAGGCGCCGCGCAGCGAGAGAATGAGAGGCCCGTTATGGCACTAGAAGCATCGGTTAAGACCGCAATTATCAACGAGTTCGCAACCCACCCTGGCGACACCGGGTCTCCTGAAGTTCAGATTGCAGTTCTGACTCAGCGAATCAAAGACCTCACTGAACACCTCAAAGAGCACAAGCACGACCACCACAGCCGTCGTGGCCTGCTTCTTCTTGTTGGTCAGCGTCGTCGCCTACTTGGTTACCTGCAGAACGTTGACATCGCCCGCTACCGTGCGCTCATCGAGCGTCTAGGTCTGCGCCGCTAAGGTCTTTTTCGAAAAGTCGCCCCAATCGATCAGTCGGTTGGGGCGATTTTCTTTTCCGGCTGTTCCTAGCCTTTGTCGGCCCCCTCTGCTAGCCTTGAACCTGAGCGATGAAGCGAGTTTGCTGGTCTTCGGTCGTGAGTCTTGGAATCAATCCAAGGTTTTCAACTGCAGACCAGGGCAGCCCTCTCCGATGTGGGCCCGTTTATTCACCTCATACGCACACGCGCAAATTTCGTGGCTTTCTTGTCACGCGCGCACAACTGAAGAATAAAGAGGAGGGACCATGGTAGGTCCAGACAATTACGAAGCAATGGATGGCGCTCAAGTTGAGTACGCCATCATCGACAACGGTAAGCACGGTAAGCGTGTCATCCGTTTTGAAGCCGGGCGTCTAGCCCAGCAGGCACAGGGTGCCGCCGCCGTCTATCTAGATGGCGAAACCATGCTGTTCTCGGCAACCACCGCGAGTAAGCAGCCAAAAGACCAGTTCGACTTCTTCCCGTTGACTATTGATGTCGAAGAGAAGATGTATGCAGCAGGTCGCATTCCAGGATCGTTCTTCCGTCGCGAAGGCCGCCCATCAACCGAAGCCATTCTGGCCTGTCGTCTAATTGACCGACCACTACGCCCTTCGTTCGAAGATGGTCTGCGTAACGAAATTCAGGTAGTCGTCACCGTTATGGCGATTCACCCAGACGAGCTTTACGACGTAGTTGCCATCAACGCAGCTTCGATCTCAACCCAGCTTGCCGGCCTGCCATTCTCTGGACCGGTTGGTGGCGTTCGCGTTGCACTGATCGACGGTCAGTGGGTTGCATTCCCGAAGCACTCACAGCTAGAGCGAGCCGTATTCGACATGGTCGTTGCCGGTCGCGTAGTGAACGAGAACGGTAAAGAAGACGTCGCAATCATGATGGTTGAGGCAGAGGCTACCGAAGCTGCTTGGAACCTAATCAAACATGAAGGCGCTCAGGCTCCAACCGAAGAAATCGTTGCTCAGGGCCTTGAGGCCGCAAAGCCGTTCATCAAAGAACTTTGCGAAGCTCAGAGCCGCTTAGCCGCTAAGTCGGCTAAGCCACTCACCGAGTACCCACTGTTCCCGCCATACAGCGACGAGGTTTTTGCCGCCGTTGCAGAGTTGGCAGAAGCAGAACTCGGTCGCATCTACCTAATCGCCGACAAGCAGGCCCGCCAAGACGCCGACGACGCACTCAAGGCTTCGGTCAAAGAGCAGCTAGTTGCCAAGCTTGACGAGTCGCTACACGGTCAGATTTCGGCTGCTTACAAGTCGGTCACCAAGAAGGTAGTGCGCACCCGCGTGCTAAAAGAGAAGATCCGCATCGACGGTCGTGGTCTAACTGACATTCGCCCACTAGATGCAGAAGTATCTGTGATTCCTCGCGTTCACGGTTCGGCAATCTTCCAGCGCGGTGAAACTCAGATTCTAGGAATCACCACCCTGAACATGCTCAAGATGGAGCAGCAGATTGACTCCCTGAGCCCTGAGAAGTCAAAGCGCTACATGCACAACTACAACTTCCCGCCTTACTCAACCGGTGAAGTTGGTCGTGTTGGTACCCCTAAGCGTCGCGAAATCGGTCACGGTGCTCTAGCCGAGCGTGCATTGGTTCCAGTGCTACCAGCTCGCGACGAGTTCCCTTACGCCATTCGTCAGGTTTCTGAGGCTCTTGGCTCAAACGGTTCAACCTCGATGGGTTCTGTCTGTGCATCCACCCTGTCGCTACTAAACGCTGGTGTGCCACTGCGCGCGCCGGTTGCTGGTATCGCAATGGGTCTAATCTCTGACACCGTTGACGGCAAGACCCAGTACGCGGCCCTAACCGACATTCTCGGTGCCGAAGACGCTCTTGGCGACATGGACTTCAAGGTTGCCGGAACTCCAGAGTTCATCACCGCGATTCAGCTAGACACCAAGCTCGATGGAATTCCATCAGAGGTTCTAGCCGGCGCACTGACCCAGGCTCGCGACGCGCGTCTTCGCATTCTCTCGGTCATGACTCAGGCAATCAACGAGCCAGACGAAATGGCTCCGACTGCTCCTCGCGTTATCGCCGTGAAGATTCCTGTCGACAAGATTGGTGAGGTCATTGGCCCTAAGGGCAAGATGATCAACCAGATTCAAGAAGACACTGGAGCTGACATCTCTATCGAAGACGACGGAACCGTTTACATCGGTGCTACCGACGGTCCTTCGGCCGAGGCTGCGAAGGCTGCCATCAACGCCATCGCCAACCCTCACGTACCTGAGATTGGCGAGCGCTTCCTTGGAACCGTCGTGAAGCTAGCCACCTTCGGTGCCTTCATTTCGCTGGTTCCTGGCAAGGATGGCCTGCTGCACGTTTCAGAACTGAAGAAGATCTCTGGTGGCAAGCGCGTTGAGAACGTTGAAGACGTTCTCTCGGTTGGTCAGAAGATTCAGGTCGAAATCACCAAGATCGATGACCGAGGCAAGCTATCGCTAGCCCCAGTTGTCGAGGGTGAAGAAGGCGCTTCGAACGAGTCAAACGACTCAGACGAAGAATAAGCAACGATCGTTTTAGGTTTAGCAAAACATGACTGAAGTTATCTTTCCGCTAGACCAAAACGAACTCTCGTTCACCGCTTCGGACGGCAGTGTGATTCGTCGCACTGTCCTCCCAAGCGGTGTTCGTGTTTTAACCGAGGCGGTACCGGGCGTGCAAAGCGCTTCGGTGTCGTTCTCTGTTGGTGTCGGTAGCCGTGACGAGACCAATGGCCACTTTGGCTCAACCCACTTTCTCGAACACCTGTTGTTCAAGGGCACCGCAAAGCGTTCTGCTCTAGACATCGCCATCGCTTTTGACTCGGTTGGCGGTTCTTCGAATGCGTCAACCGGCAAAGAACACACGTCTTACTACGCAAGGGTTCAAGAATCGGCCGTGCCGCTGGCCATTGACGTCATCGCCGACATGCTCACCTCATCGGTTCTAGACGAACACGAGTTCAACAACGAACGAACCGTGATTCTTGAAGAGCTAGCCATGAACGAAGATGACCCACAAGACGTGGCGCACGAGGCCTTCTTCGAGCAGGTTCTGGGTCAACACGAACTTGGTCGCCCAATCGGCGGCACCAACGAAACCATCACCAATGTCACTCGTGATGCCGTTTGGGAGCACTACAAGGCTCACTACCGTCCGCAAGACATTGTCATTGCGGTTGCAGGAAAACTTGAGCACGAAAAAATAATTGAACTCACCGAAGCTGGTTTTGGGTCGGCCGGCTGGGATCTCAGCGTCAAGGCCTCACCGCGTGAACGTCGCTCGCTGGCGTCGGCCGACATCGTTCCGATGGGCTCGCTTCGAGTCATCCACGAAGAAAATTCGCAGGCAAACATTTTGATTGGCACCGAAGGCATCGTCGGCAACGACTACCGACGTTATGCCATGGCGGTTCTCAACACCGTGCTCGGTGGCGGAATGTCTTCGCGTCTGTTTCAAGAGATTCGCGAAAAGCGCGGTCTTGCCTACTCGACCTACTCTTTCAACCAGGGTTACTCAGATGCTGGCGTGTTTGGTCTTTATGCCGGATGCTCGCCCGCGAAGGCCCGCGAAGTAGCCGAACTCATGCTTGCCGAACTACAAAAAGTCGCCACCGACGGAATCACGGCAGCCGAACTCGAACTTGCCTTTGGCAACGTGTCTGGCGGTCTCGCATTGAAATTCGAGAGCACCCAGGCCCGCATGAGTCGACTTTCGGGAACCGAGCTTTCTACCGGCGAATTCGTTCCGCTCGATGAGGCGCTGCGCCGATTCCGCGCGGTCACGGTTTCTGACGTGCGCGAGCTGGCAGCCGACATCGCCGGTCGTGCAATGAACATTGTTGCGGTTGGTGACCTCACCGAAGACACCTTCGCCGGGCTGGTCTAATCTAGAGCAATGGCAATCAAGGTTTCAGTAGTCGGCGCAACCGGGCGCATGGGCAAGTTAGCGCTCGAACTGATTGACGCAGCCGAAGACCTTGAACTTCATTCAGCACTCGACAGCAAAAGCGATGCATCGCTGAGCGACGGCGCAGACGTCATTTTCGAAGTCACTCGCCTCGAGGTGAGCCAGCAGGTCGTGGCCAAAGCAATCGCAGGCGGCCAGAAGGTCGTGGTCGGCACCAGCGGCTGGAGCGCCGCCAAACTTGTCGAGCTAAAAGACCTCGGCGAGGCCGCAGTAGTAGTCATTCCAAACTTTTCGGTCGGCTCCATGCTGGCCACTCGTTTCGCCGCCGAAGCTGGCAGGTATTTCGACAGCATCGAGATCGTCGAAACTCACCACGCCGGCAAACTTGACTCGCCTTCGGGCACGGCCGTTCGCACCGCAGAGTTGATTTCGGCAAACCGAACTACCCCCGTGACCGCACCAGCCGCCGACCAGGATGCCCGCGGGCAGCTCGTCGCAGGCATCCCAGTTCACAGCCTTCGTTTGGCAGGCGTGAGCGCAAAGCAAGACGTGCACTTCGGGGGAGTCAGCGAGTTGCTGACGATCAGCCACGAAACCTCTTCGGTCAGCGCATACTCGGCAGGCATTCTGGCAGCTATTCGCTTCGCAGCCAATGCGCAGGGTTTGCACGTTGGGCTAGACGCCGTATTCAAATGACCGGCGCAAAGATTGGCGCGATAGTTACCAGCGCTCTTGTGATTATGTACGTTGCCCTTCTCGGCAACACGGCACTCATTCTCATCGCTTCTGGCTCGTTGCTGCCGGCAATGCTGGGTGGCTTGCTAATGATGTTTCCAATTTTGGCTATTTGGGCAATCGTCGCCGAGCTCAGATTCGGCCTCAAGGTTGAAAAACTCGCCAAGAAGCTCGAGCAGTCGGGGCAGTGGCCGTCATTTGACTACGAGTTGCGCCCCAGTGGCCGACCAACCAGGGCAAGTGCCGATGCAGAGTTCGGTAAATTTCGCGACGCCGCCTATGCCGACCCAGATAACTGGACTCGGTGGTTTGCCCTAGGTCTTGCCTACGATGCCGCGAGTGATCGCCGCAGAGCTCGAGCCTGCATGCGCAAAGCTATAAAACTTAGCGAATAACCTTTAGGCGCTTTAGCCCTAAGTACATCTGGCAGCCGAGGCAGTAGTTGAACACCGAGTTTAAGAACGAAGCCACGAAGGCGGCAGCCGCAGCAGCAACTAGCCCGTACTCAACACCGGCAAGGTGCAGCACAACGCCAACCCCAGCCACAAACAGGCCAACAGCCTGAGCAAACTGCGGTGGAGCAGCGTCTTCAAGTTCGGCCGGCGCCCCCAGGCGTGGGCGAACAAAAGTCTTGAACAACCAGGCGTAAGGGTGCTTACCGGTGCCGAAAATCGCACCGATCGCAAACAAGCCAGTCAGCGCCAGTAGCAGCGCGAACGCGGCGGCCTCGGTCGAAGCATCCAAGCCTAGGTAAATGGTCACGGCGAGCGCGGTTGCGGTGATTGCGGCTCCAAAGCGCGGGCCTCTTGGGTCAATCTGTGGTTTTGCCATTAGATAACGAAGGTTCCTAACTGTTCTTCTAGGGTGTTTTGTTTTGGGGCTCCGCCAATTCGCGACTGAACTACGCCTCGCTTGTCGAGCACCAGAGTGGTTGGGGTTTGCAAAATGTTGTACTTGTTCGCCAAGTCGAGGCGATTGGTGATGTCTACCTCGATGTGCAGCACGTCACTCGAGTGGCTTTCAAGTTCACCGAAAACGCGAGCCGTTGATTTGCAGGTGGCGCAGAATTCGCTCGAGAATTGCAAGAAAGTAATGCGCTCGCCAAAAGCGGTGACCGGCACACCATTTTTGGTAGCCCCAAGTTCTTTCAAATCAACCTGAAGGCCCGACTTCAAAAGCTTGGCTCGACCCTGAGTGGTTCGCCAAATCAAACCGAGGATGCTCGCCAGGGTGATTACACCCAAAACGAGCAGCAAGCGCGAGGTCTGATCCATGTCTCTAGGCTAGGTTCGCCCGCCCGCCTGCGCTCTAGTGTTTCGCATTCTTACGCCGCCTCAAGACCACTAACATTGAGGGGTGTCCGATATCATTTTCCGCAGCGATGTAACCGTAGAGCTAGTGCGTTCAAGCGCTAGCGACTCAGACGTGCTTTTTGCCGCCCGTGTGTCGACCCAGGGTGAACAAACCCTTGAGTCAGCCAGCGCTGGCACCGAAGCCTCAGCCCGAGACATGGGGCTAATCAACTACCTCATGCGCGACCGTCACGGTTCACCGTTCGAGCACAACTCGATGACTTTCTACGTCCAAGCCCCGATCTTCGTATTCCGCGAGTTCATGCGTCACCGCATCGCTTCGTACAACGAAGAATCAGGTCGATACAAGGAGCTAAGCCCGGTGTTCTATGTGCCAGGCCCGGAGCGCAACCTTGTTCAGATCGGCAAGACCGGTCACTACGAGTTCATTCCGGGCACCGCCGAGCAAACCGCTTTGGTCGAGCAAGAAACCCGCACCGTGAGCCTTCAGGCTTATGAGTCATACCAGCGGATGCTCGAAGCCGGAGTTGCTCGCGAGGTTGCCCGCATCGTTCTTCCGCTAAACATCTACTCGAGCATGTACGTCACCATGAACTCTCGTGCGCTGATGAACTTCTTGAGCCTGCGGACCAAGCGCGAAGGCACCCACTTTCCGTCATTCCCTCAGCGCGAAATCGAGATGTGCGCCGAGAAGATGGAAGACGCCTGGGCGAAGCTCATGCCTTTCACCTACGAGGCATTCAACAAGAACGGTCGCGTAGCCCCGTAAGGCAAACGCTCTAAAGGTAAGTAACCCCTCATGTCGCAGCAACGTAATCTCTTCGGTCAGTTGCTTGTCGCGCTCGTCACGCCGATGAACGCCGATGGCGAAGTCGATTGGGCTGCTACCGAGAAGCACATCGATTATGTGATTTCAAACGGCGCGGATGGCGTTGTCGTTACCGGAACCACTGGCGAAACATCCACTCTCACCGACAAAGAGAAGCTAAAGCTTGTCGAGGTTGGCAAGTCGGTTGCTGCCGGTCGCGCGAAGATCATCACAGGCGGTGGTTCAAACGAAACCGCACACGCCATGGAGCTTTACAAGGCTTCAGAGAAAGCCGGGGCAGACGGTGTAATGATCGTCACTCCTTACTACAACAAGCCAACTCAGGCTGGAGTGCTAACCCACTTCAGAATGATCGCCGACGCCACCGACCTGCCCGTGATTCTCTATGACATTCCAGGTCGCGCGGGCATTCCGATCAACTTCGAAACCATTCTTCGTGCCGCTAAGCACCCGAACATCGTTGCTATCAAAGACGCCAAGGGTGACTTTGCTCAGGCTTCGCGCGTGATGAACGACACCGATCTGCTCTACTTCTCAGGTGACGACGGCAATGTTCTGCCGCACCTCTCAATCGGTGCAACTGGTCTTATTGGCGTAACCGCGAACATCGCACCAGCCGCTTACCGCGAAATGGTCGATGCCACTAATCGCAACGATTTTCACCACGCGCTTAGCGTTCACAACTCTCTCGAGCCATTGGTGCGCGCGGCCATGAACCACGTGCCCGGCACAGTGGCGTCGAAATACATCTTGCACGGGCTCGGCCTCATCGACAGTCCGCGCGTTCGTCTACCACTGGTCGGCCCAGAAGAATCTGAAGCCGCCCGCATCGAGGCCGACATCGATCTGGTCAAGCAGATCACCGGCTTGTCATTCGAAAACTTCCGCCCAGACCGCAACGCAGCAGCCGGTGGTGCTCTGCCGAAGGTGGCTGGCACTACTCGCTAGAAAAGAGCCCAATGGTTCAGACCCTCCCGCAACCTGCCCCGCTGAAGCCTGGTGTGCTTCGCATCATTCCTTTGGGTGGCATCGGAGAGATCGGTCGC
The DNA here is from genome assembly GCA_044348705.1 of Rhodoluna sp. Classification (GTDB taxonomy): domain Bacteria; phylum Actinomycetota; class Actinomycetes; order Actinomycetales; family Microbacteriaceae; genus Rhodoluna. Next base: position 44,712 of record JBIKSH010000007.1, read on the forward strand.
AACATGACCGTCTTCGAAATCGACTCAAAACTACTCATCGTTGACTGCGGTGTGCTCTTTCCTGAAGAGCACCAACCGGGCATCGACGTGATCTTGCCCGACTTCGGTTACCTGCGCGATCGACTAGACGACATCATTGGCCTGGTGCTCACCCACGGCCACGAAGACCACATCGGCGGCGTGCCCTACCTGCTCAAGCTCAAAGCCGACATTCCGCTACTCGGTTCGGCCCTAACTCTCGCCTTCGTCGAAGCTAAGTTGAAAGAACACCGCATCACCCCTTATTCGATGGTGGTCAGCGAGGGGCAGCACGAAACCCTCGGTGGCTTCAACCTCGAGTTCATTGCCGTAAACCACTCCATTCCCGATGCCTTGGCTGTCGCCATCCGCACCAAAGCCGGCTCGGTGCTTCACACGGGTGATTTCAAGATGGATCAAATTCCCTTGGATGGTCGCCTGACCGACCTGCGTGCCTTTGCGCGTATTGGCGAAGAGGGTCTCGACCTGTTCATGAGCGACAGCACCAATGCCGACGTTCCGGGTTTCACTCCGCTTGAAAAAGACATCGGCCCGGTAATCGAGAATGTGATTGCTCGGTCAAAGGGCAAGGTGGTGGTGGCATCGTTCTCGAGCCACGTTCACCGTGTGCAGCAGGTTATCGATGCGGCACTGGCCAACGACCGCAAAGTTGTCTTGGTGGGTCGCTCAATGGTGCGCAATATGCAGATCGCTCTTGAGATGGGCTACCTAACGGCACCGCTAGATGTTTTCGTAGATCTAGCCAAGGCGGTTGGCTACCCAGAAAACAAGCTGGTCTACATGTGCACCGGCTCACAGGGTGAACCGATGGCAGTACTAGCGCGCATGGTCAACCTCGACCACCAAATCACGATCGGCGAGGGTGACACCGTCATCCTGGCTTCATCTTTGATTCCTGGTAACGAAAACGCGGTTTATCGCGTGATTGATGGCCTAACCAAGCTCGGTGCCAACGTGGTTCACAAGGGCAATGCCAAGGTTCACGTTTCGGGGCACGCGGCGGCTGGTGAGCTGCTCTATTGCTACAACATCTTGAAACCCAAGAACGTAATGCCGGTGCACGGTGAATACCGTCACCTCATTGCCAACGGAAAGCTAGCCGAACAAACCGGTGTTCCACACGAGCGCGTGCTAATCACCGAAGATGGCTGGGTTGTCGACTTGGTCGACGGCATCGCCGAGGTTGTTGGCGGGGTTGAGTGTGGGCTGTTGTTCGTTGATGGTAAAACCGTTGGCAAGGTTACCGAAGAAGACCTCAAAGACCGTCGAGTGCTTGCCGAGGAGGGTTTCATATCGATCTTTTGCGTCATTGACGCCAAGGATGGACGCGTAAAGATTGGCCCAGAGATCCGTGCGCGTGCTTTTGCCGAAGAAGACAATGTCTTCAACGATGTGAAGCCACTAATCGAAAGAGCGCTCGCCGAGGCGGCTGGCGAAGGTGTTCGCGACCCGTATGCCCTGCAGCAGGTCATTCGACGCACCATCGGCACCTGGGTGAATAAGGCCCATCGCCGTCGCCCGATGATCATTCCGGTGGTCATCGCCGAGTAATCGCCCGTGTGGCTGGCCAAATCGGGTCGCCGTGCCTACCCGAACTTGTCGCTGGTCGCTGTTACTTTTGTCCCATGGCTACGCGTCGCCCAGCAGCATCACGCGCGAGAAAATCTTCTTCGCGCCCAACTTCTCGCACCCAGCCCAAGGCCCGTGCACCACGAGCCCGCAAAGAAACCCCAAGCTCAGACTCACCGCTTTTGGTGCGCATTTACCGCTGGTTTGCTACCGGCTTCGGCAACACGGTTCGCTACTTCGGTCGCCAAGACGAAATTGTTGATCAGCGCAGCGACAGCATCCCCTTTTCTTTTGTTCTTCTCGGTGTTTTCGGCGCAGTTTTCGCCTGGTTCCTCTCCCCAGAGAACCCGGCCTACCTTGCTCACACCTGGACGTTCGGACTTCTCTTTGGGCAAGTAGCCTCTGCTCTGCCTGTGGTCTTCATTGTTTTTGGTGTCTACCTGATGCGTCACCCGTCTGGTCAAAAAGACAACAGCCGAATTGGCCTCGGTCTGCTTTTGCTCCTGGTGTCGATTTCTGGTTTCTTTCACTGGGCAGGTGGCACGCCAGCTCCATCCGATGCGGGCTTTGAAAAGACTCTTTCGGCAGCCGGCGGTGTTTTCGGCTGGCTAGTTTCGGTGCCGTTCGTGCCACTAACCATCTGGGGTGCCATCCCTGCTCTGGTATTGGTCACTCTGGGCTCGCTTTTGATAATGACGAAGACCGCACCAAACCGAATCGGTCAGCGACTTCGAGAACTTGGCGAAGCTCTGTTCGGTGAACCAACCGAAAAGCCTGAGCGCATCGTTGAAGACGAAGACGTGCTCGATGCGTTTGACGGCACCAAAGTTCCATGGTGGCGTCGCGACAAAACCAAAGACCCTGCCTTTGACACGCCGGTGGTTGACACCGCCTCGGCCGAAGAGCGCGAACAGGCCCTTGAAGACCTATTCGAAGACCAGAACCAAGACATCGAGTCGGTTGATTCCGAAAGCGCTGACCTAACAGAGCCGGTCGACATCGTCACTCCTGCGGCCGCGGTCGAGCCAGAACCTTCGAGCGAAGAGCCAGCCGCTTCATTGCCTGCAGCCCGCCCGGCTCGGGTCTACAAAATGCCTCCGCTGAACATCCTCGCCCCTGGCACGCCACCAAAAGCAAAGAGTGCTGCCAATGACCAAATCGTTGCCGCCATCACCTCGGTTTTCAAGGAATTCACCGTCGATGCCACGGTGGTCGGTTTCTCGCGAGGGCCAACAGTCACCCGCTACGAGGTTGAACTCGCTCCAGGAGTAAAGGTTGAGGCCGTTACTCGTCTGGCTAGCAACATCTCTTACGCTGTCGCAAGCAATGAGGTGCGCATCCTTGCCCCGATTCCTGGCAAGTCGCTCATCGGAATCGAGATTCCAAACACCGACCGCGAGATTGTGTCACTCGGCGACGTGCTGCGTTCGCCGGTTGCAACCCAGAGCCAGCATCCGCTCACCATTGGCATCGGAAAAGATGTCGAAGGTGGCTACGTGGTTGCCAACCTAGCCAAGATGCCGCACCTTTTGGTAGCTGGTGCAACAGGTGCCGGTAAGTCTTCGTTCGTCAACTCGATGATTACCTCGATTTTGATGCGCGCTAAGCCCGCCGAGGTGCGTCTCGTGCTGATCGACCCAAAGCGCGTTGAGCTCGCCGCCTATCAGGGCGTGCCGCACCTCATCACTCCAATCATCACCAACGCCAAAAAGGCCGCCGAAGCTCTGCAGTGGGTTGTGAAAGAGATGGATGCACGCTACGACGACCTCGCATCTTTCGGGTTCAAGCACGTAGACGACTTCAACCGCGCCATCGTGGCGGGCACTCTCACGGCCAAAGAAGGCACCAACCGCGTCATGCAGCCTTACCCATACCTTCTTGTTGTGGTTGACGAGCTTGCCGACCTCATGATCGTCGCGCCGCGCGACGTAGAAGATTCGATTGTTCGTATTACTCAGCTGGCTCGCGCTGCGGGTATTCACCTGGTTTTGGCCACCCAGCGTCCGTCGGTAGATGTGGTGACCGGTTTGATCAAGGCAAACGTGCCTAGCCGTCTAGCCTTCTCGGTGTCTTCGGTCACCGACTCGCGAGTTATTCTCGACCAGCCCGGTGCCGAAAAGCTAATTGGCCAGGGTGACGCTCTGTTTTCACCGATGGGCACCAACAAGCCGATGCGTGTTCAGGGAGCCTGGCTTGCCGAAGACGAATTGCACAAGATTGTCGACCACGTCAAAGCACAAATGTCGCCTGAATACCGCGCGGATGTCGCGGAGGTTCAGGTTCAAAAGGTTGTCGACGCCGACATCGGCGACGATCTAGAACTCTTGCTACAGGCTTGCGAGCTCATCGTGTCGTCACAGTTTGGTTCAACCTCGATGCTTCAGCGAAAGCTGCGCGTTGGGTTTGCTAAGGCCGGTCGCCTAATGGATCTTCTAGAGTCGCGCAACATCGTAGGCCCATCAGAGGGTTCAAAGGCGCGCGACGTGTTGGTCAAGCTAGAAGACCTACCCACCGTTCTAGCTTCGCTTCGAGGTGAACCAGGGGCCGTGTCGTCACAGCCGGTTCAGGCCGCGGCGACCGTTGCCGACGCACCGGTCGGCAACCTCGCTGCTGGAGATTTTGACGATTTCACTCCGAATGCCACTGACGATGACGAAGGTGACGAAGACGCCTGGCAGCTAACGGGGCGCAACTAGTGAAAAATGATTGGCTCAATGTGCCAAACACCATCACGCTGGCAAGAATCGCAACGGTTCCATTCTTCGTCTGGGTGTTGCTTGAAGTTTCCAAAGAAGACCCATGGCGCTGGGCTGCGGTCGCGCTCTTTGTCGCCGCTATCGCTACCGACGGCGTTGACGGTGCCGTCGCTAGGTCTCGCGGTCTGGTAACCGATTTAGGCAAACTGCTCGACCCGATTGCCGACAAGGTTCTAATCGGTGGTGCACTAATCACGCTTTCGGTTCTCGGCGAGGTCGACTGGATTTTCACGGTGCTAATCATGGCTCGCGAAGTCGGCATCACCGTCTATCGCATGCTCGTTCTCAAGAACCGTGTCGTGGCAGCGAATGCCGGCGGTAAGACCAAGACCATCATGCAGGGAATCACGCTTGGTTTCCTGTTGTCGCCGCTCGATCTCTACTTTGTTTGGCTCGCACCCATCGAGCTCGCCGCGCTTTACCTCACCACCGCGGTCACTTTGGTTACGGGCATCCACTACCTAGTGGTTGCAGCGCGAAAGAGCGCTAAGTGACTGAGCCTTTGCTCGCCGCCGCTCTAATCGATTCCCTGCGCCTGCGCGGGCTCAAACTGGCTGTTGCCGAATCGCTCACCGGTGGTCAGATTGCATCCACCATCGTCGACGTGCCAGGTGCTTCAGATGTATTTCTCGGGGGAGTAGTTGCCTATGCAACCGCCGCCAAAACGGGGATGCTCGGCCTTTCGCCCGCGCTGCTTGAAACTCGTGGCGCAGTCGACGCGGATGTCGCTGCCGAAATGGCTCGCTCTTGTGCCGAACGGTTTGCTGGCAGCTGCGGCGTTTCGAAAGAAAAAGTGTTGGGTGTTTCAAGCACCGGTGTGGCTGGGCCAGCATCGCAGGATGGCAAGCCGGCGGGAACCGTTTTTGTTGCGGCGTGCCTTGGTGAGAACATCCAAGTGCTTGAATTTCACTTTGTTGGCGATCGCACTCAGGTTCGCAATCAGGCGACAGCCGAGGCGCTTAACCTGGCCGGCTCGCTTCTCAGCCAACTCTAAGGTTGGTACGGAAATAAGTGTCACCCCGAACGGGTATCTTATTCATACGAAGTCAAAAAACTTCGCGATCTGCAGCTGCAGATCAACCGCAGATAAGGAGGCCAACATGCTTTTAGTTCGTCGAGAAATTGGTGACGTACTGCGAGAGCTTCGCCTTCAGAAGGGTCACACCCTTCGTCAGGTGGCAGGCCGCGCCAGCGTGGCACTGGGTTACCTAAGCGAGATCGAGCGCGGGCAAAAAGAGGCATCGAGCGAGATTCTCTATTCGATTGCCGAAGCACTAGATGTTCCAATCTCGCAGATCATGCGTGATGTGAGCGACCGTCTAGCCGCGATCGAAAATGTCTCGATTCCAGACACGGTTCCAGCAGAGTTCCTTATTTCTTACACTTCACAGGTTCAGCCGGTTAACAACTAACCAAACCTGTTCGAAACCCCGTCACTTCTGTGGCGGGGTTTTGCTTTAACCTTGACGAATGCGACTCAGTAAATTCCGCGAGCTCATGGCCGATGAGTTTGGCGTTGAGTACGCCGCGGTGGTTGCCAGAGACCTGGTTCTCGGTGAGTTTGGTGACCGCACGGCAGAGCAGTGCATCGCTTCAGGTGAAGACCTTCGCGAGGTCTGGTTGGCAATATGCAAATCCCAGTCGGTTCCGAGTGACCGCTGGCACGGGTTGAACAAAAATACGAAAAAGTGACACGCCGCGAATAATTTATTCGAAAACTTGTTCGAATATTGGTATGCTCATTTTGTTAGCAACTGAAGAGTCGTTTGAATCGCGCAGGCGGTGCAAAAGTTATACACAGATGTTTCGCAACAGTGTTTCAATGTCAGCAGTTCCCCATAGTGTCAAAGCAAAATGAATCTAGCGACGTGAAAGCGTCAGAAACCAAGAGGATCAAATGCCATCTCCAGCAGAACGCGAAAAGGCTCTAGACACTGCCTTAGCTCAAATCGACCGCCAGTTCGGCAAGGGCTCGGTCATGCGACTCGGCTCAGACGAACGCGCCCCAGTTGAGGTCATCCCAACCGGTTCGATTGCTCTCGATTCGGCACTCGGCATTGGTGGTTTGCCTCGTGGTCGAATCGTAGAAATCTATGGCCCAGAGTCATCGGGTAAAACCACCGTTACCCTTCACGCGATTGCCAATGCTCAGCGCAACGGTGGCGTAGCCGCATTTATCGATGCTGAGCACGCTCTAGACCCTGAATACGCCAAGGCACTAGGTGTCGACATCGATGCACTTTTGGTCAGCCAGCCAGACACTGGTGAACAGGCGCTTGAAATCGCAGACATGCTTATTCGCTCTGGTGCAATCGATTTGATTGTCATCGACTCGGTCGCAGCCCTGGTTCCAAGAGCCGAAATTGAAGGTGAGATGGGTGACTCACACGTCGGCCTTCAGGCTCGACTCATGTCTCAGGCTCTGCGCAAGCTAACCGGAGCCTTGAGCACCACAAACACCACGATGATTTTCATCAACCAGCTACGCGAAAAGATCGGTGTCTTCTTCGGAAGTCCAGAAACTACCGCTGGTGGTAAGGCCCTCAAGTTCTACGCCTCGGTGCGTCTCGACATTCGTCGAATTGAAACCTTGAAAGACGGTCAAGATGCCGTTGGTAACCGCACCCGCGTGAAGGTGGTCAAGAACAAGATGGCCGCCCCGTTCAAGCAGGCAGAGTTCGACATTCTTTATGGCGCTGGAATCTCGCGAGAAGGAAGCCTTATCGACTTTGGTGTCGAGCACGAAATCGTGAAGAAGTCGGGCGCTTGGTACACCTACGAAGGCGACCAACTTGGTCAGGGTAAAGAAAACTCGAGAAACTACCTAATCAACAACCCGAAGGTGGCCGAAGAAATCGAGAAGAAGATCAAGTCAAAGCTTGGCATCGGTGTTCCTCGTGCCGTGGCAGACCTACCAATCGAAGACGATGTCGTAATCGACGAAGTAATCGAGGCAGCCGCTCCAAAGGCAGCAAACGCCTAAATTGGCTTTTCAAAAGCGACGAGCCGCATCTGGTCAATCTGAGACTCAAGATGCGGCTCGTTCGCTTTCTCCGGAGCGTTTAGAAAAACGTGCCCGAAACGTTTTGCTGCACCAGCTTGCGCGCAGTGCCAAGTCGAAATTCCAACTGGGCCAGGTAATGATTCAGCGCGAAATCCCAGCCGAAATCTATGAGCCACTTCTCGATCGGTTCGAAGAGGCCGGGCTAATCAATGATTTGACCTTCGCAGAGACCATTGTGGCTAGCAGAAGAGCGGGTAGAGGGCTTAGTGCTTCATCAATTAAGCGAGAACTGCGCACCAAAGGGATCAGCGAAGAGTTGATCGAGCAGGTCACTGAGGCGATTACCGCTGAAGAAGAAGTGTCCTTGGCCACTTCTCTGGCAATCAGGCGGGCACGCTCAATGACTAATCTCGCCCCCGAAGTTCGTAAGCGAAGACTCGTCGGGTTTCTGCAGCGCAAGGGCTACGGGCAGCAAGCAGTTTTCACCGCCATAAAGGCCGCCGAGCTAGAGGCGGTAAAATCGGAGTTCTAATGAACACCAACACAATCCAGCGCTCATACGAGGTACGAACCTACGGTTGCCAGATGAACGTTCACGACTCTGAACGTCTTGCGGGCATCCTCGAAGACGCGGGCTATGTGCTTGGTGAGCCGGGTTCTAGCGACGTGATCGTTTTCAATACTTGTGCCGTGCGTGAGAACGCTGACAACAAGCTCTACGGAAACCTCGGCATGTTGTTGCCCAAGAAAACCGAGAACCCAAACATGCAAATCGCCGTCGGTGGCTGCCTCGCTCAGAAAGATCGCGACACCATCCTCAAAAAAGCGCCCTGGGTTGATGTGGTCTTTGGAACGCACAACATTGGTTCGTTACCGGCACTGCTAGAACGAGCTCGTCACAACGAAGAGGCCGCGATTGAAATCGTCGAATCTCTTGAAACCTTTCCTAGCAACCTGCCAACCAAACGCGACAGCACCTACGCCGCCTGGGTTTCAATCTCTGTTGGCTGCAACAACACCTGCACCTTCTGCATCGTTCCTTCGCTGCGCGGCAAAGAGCGTGACCGTCGCCCTGGCGAGATTCTGGCCGAGATAGAGGCTCTGGTGGCCGACGGTGTAATCGAAATCACGCTGCTGGGTCAAAACGTAAACACCTACGGCGTAGAGTTTGGCGACAAAGGTGCGTTTGCAAAGCTGCTGAGGGCGTGTGGCCAAATTGAGGGCCTTGAGCGAGTGAGGTTCACCAGTCCGCATCCAGCCGCCTTCACCGATGACGTCATTGAGGCCATGGCTGAGACTCCGAACGTCATGCCAAGCCTGCACATGCCCCTTCAGTCTGGATCTGATCGTATTCTCAAAGAAATGCGTCGCAGCTATCGAAGCGAGAAGTTCCTTGGAATCATCGACCGTGTGCGCGAGGCGATTCCTGGCGCGGCGATCACGACAGACATCATCGTTGGTTTCCCAGGTGAAACCGAAGAAGACTTTCTAGAAACCATGCGCGTTGCTGAGAGTTCGCGCTTTGCCGCGGCTTACACGTTCCAATACTCGATCAGACCCGGCACACCTGCTGCGACCATGCCAAACCAGGTTCCAAAAGAAGTTGTTCAAGAGAGATTCGAACGACTGATCGCCCGCCTAAACGACGTTGCTTGGAAAGAGAACGAGGCGATGATTGGCAGTCGAGTAGAGGTATTGGTGGCTAATGAAGGCCGCAAAGACTCTGCAACGCTTCGAATGTCTGGCCGTAGCCGTTGTAACCGCTTGGTTCACTTTACGGTTCCTAAGGGCGCTGCAGTGCCGAGGCCAGGTGACATCGTCGAAGTCACTGTTACAGAGGCGGCCCCGTACCATCTGATTGCTGACCCAGCGAGCATCGACGATTACTCGATGCGACGCACCCGTGCGGGTGACGCGTGGGATCGCGCCGAGGCTGCATCTTGTGGAATCCCACCGGTAGCACCATCCGGCAAGAAGGTTCTGTCTCTCACGCCTAAAACGACATCAATCGACTTCGAACTCGATGACTAGGCTCATCTCGATTGTCGGGCCAACTGGTACCGGAAAGTCAGATCTAGGCCTTGCAATCGCCCATGCGCTAAATGAGAGCGGTCAGGCCGCGGAAATCGTGAACACGGATTCAATGCAGTTCTATCGCGGAATGAACATTGGCACCGCGAAGCTTGCCGAAGCAGAACGAGGTGGTGTCACGCATCACCTAATCGACTGGTTAGAGGTAACCGACGAATCGACGGCGGCGGAATACCAATCAAAAGCCCGTGAAATCATCGAAGGCATACAGTCACGGGGGGCAGTGCCGATTCTTGTCGGCGGTTCGATGCTTTACATCGCAGCCGTGCTGAACACCTTCGAATTTCCGGGCCAAGACGAAGACCTGCGTGCCAAGTTAGAGCAAGAACTGATCGAGGTCGGGCCTGGTTTGATGCATCGAAAGCTTCAACAACTCGACCCGATTGCTGCAAGTCGCATCGACCCCCTCAACGGGCGTCGTATCGTTCGCGCAATCGAGATTATTTCTGTCACCGGTGAACCGTTTGCCGCGAGTCTGCCTGATGAGCCCGAATCTTGGCAGCCAGTTCTCGAAATCGGGCTAAACAGCGATCGTGCTCATTTGGTCGAACGTCTAAATCAGCGGGTTGAGAAAATGTGGCAGCGTGGCCTGGTTGCAGAAGTGGAGCAACTAATCGCCCAAGGGTTGCGAGAGGCAAAGACATCCAAGCGGGCTATCGGCTATGCGCAGGCCTTGGCTCAACTCGACGGTGAAATCCCCGAGGCAGAGGCAATCGAACAAACCAAGCTACTCACCGCTCGTTACGCACGTCGGCAAATGTCATGGTTCCGACGCGACAAGCGAATCAACTGGCTCGACTATCAAGACTCAAAGGCCACAGCCAAAGCAATCGAGTTGAGCTCACGCTGGATAGCCACTGGCGAACAGTCGAGTCTTGGGGAATAGGCTTATCTAATGGCACAGCTAATCAACTTCACCAAGGGTCAAGGCACCGGAAACGACTTCGTGCTGATTTTTGACCCCGAAGACCAGTTAGCGCTCACCCCGACACAAATCGCAAAGCTCTGTGATCGCCATTTTGGGGTTGGAGCAGATGGTCTCATTCGAATTGTGCCAAGCTCATCACTTTCAGCTGGCCGCGAGTGTCTCGAAACCGAACCAAATGCAATCTGGTTTATGGATTACTACAACGCCGACGGGTCTTCGGCCGAGATGTGCGGCAACGGAACACGGGTTTTCGCCCGATACCTGACCGAACGCGTGCTCGAACTGGGTGATGGTGAGACTCTGTCAATCGGCACACGCGACGGGGTGAAAGACATTCAACGAAACATGGCTGGCTTTGCGGTCAACATGGGGCGTTGGCGACTAGAAGGCGACCACACAGTCAGTGCTGCGTCATTAGAGGTTGCAAGGCCTGGGTTAGGCATAAGCGTGGGTAACCCACACGTGGTCGTGGCACTCGCGACAGACGATGAGCTAACTGATCTATCGCTCCACGACGCTCCTGTTGTTGAGCCTCGCCTTGAGGCCGGAGCCAACGTCGAATTCGTTGTACCGGCCGAGCCGATGGTCAAAGAGGGCGTTGGCTACATCAGCATGCGCGTTCACGAACGCGGTGTTGGTGAAACGTTGTCTTGTGGAACCGGCATCGTGGCTGCGGCTCTAGCCACTCGCCATTGGGCCGGCCAAGGTGCGCCAAACCAGTGGCAGGTCAAGGTTCCGGGTGGCACCCTGGGTGTGCGTATGTTTGCAACTGAAGACGGTGAGATGGTTGGCCTGAGTGGCGCTGCCGAATTGGTCTTCGACGGTCAGATTGACCTAGAGCAGATCTAACCTCGGTTCTTGACTCGAAAAACCCTGAACGACTTAGCGGTGTCGACGCGGATGGTGCTGAACTCATCTGGAAGAGTCGCATCGAGCCACCGCTGCAATGAGTCGGCTCCCAAGTTCTTCTGAACCACGAGGTAGCTTTCTGCGCCGACGACCAGGCGAGGCAGCCAAGTTAGCAAAAGCTCATGAAGGGCATCTTTGCCAACTCGAATTGGAGGGTTAGACCAGATTCCGTTGAACTCGAGCCCAGCCGGCACTTCATCTGGTTTACACACGCGAATGTTGGTAACCCCGGCAAGCTCTGCGTTGCGTTTTGTGAGAGCAAGCGAACGTTCGTTGACGTCGATGGCCCAAACTGTAGCTCTAGGGGCTTGCAGGGCAAGACTGATGGCGATTGGCCCCCAGCCGCAACCAATGTCGAGCAGGTTGCCGCCGACCGGTGCGTGAGAAAGTTGCTCAAGCAGCACAGCCGTGCCCTGGTCGATGTGATCTGGAGAGAACACCCCGCCAGCGGTTTCCAAACACAGTTCGCGACCACAAAGAGTGACGTGAATCTGCTTTGGTTTGTATTCGGTTGCGGGGGTCTCCGAGAAATAATGCTCTGAAGACATAGCGTCAATCTATACCCGTTTGCCCAGTTAGTGTTAGTTGCAATGAGTCAAAACAGTCCCTTGATTCCCGACGAGGAAGCAACCGCGCAGCCAGCCAATCAGGGCGAGGCGGTCATCGACCGCATTCTGCGTCGCGGCGCTCGTGCGGCGGCTCTCGGGGCCGATTCCGACCACGGGCACAGCGACACCGACGGAGATCAGTTTGACCTCGAAGATCGTTCGGCGCTGCGCCGCGTATCCGGCTTGTCTACCGAGCTCGAAGACATCACCGAGGTTGAATACCGTCAACTCCGCCTAGAGAAGGTGCTGCTAATCGGTCTCTGGGGTGAGCAAACCCTCCAGGATGCTGAAAACTCGTTGCGCGAACTTGCCGCCCTTGCCGAAACCGCCGGTTCAGAGGTGCTCGACGGGCTGCTTCAGCGCCGAGCCCACCCAGACCCAGCCACTTATCTGGGCAAAGGTAAGACGCAGGAACTGCGCCAAATGGTTATCGCAACTGGCGCTGACACGGTAATCGCAGACACCGAACTAGCTCCATCGCAGAGGCGCGCTCTAGAAGACGTCGTCAAGGTGAAGGTTATTGACCGCACGGCTGTGATTCTCGACATTTTTGCCCAACACGCCAAGAGCCGCGAGGGTAAGGCTCAGGTAGAGCTAGCTCAGCTCGAATACTTGCTACCTCGACTTCGCGGTTGGGGTGAGTCGATGTCGCGCCAGGCCGGTGGTCAGGCCGCCGGTGGTGTGGGTATGGGTTCACGCGGCCCTGGTGAAACCAAGATCGAACTCGACCGCCGCCGCATCAACACCCGAATGGCAAAGCTGCGCAAACAGATCATTGCCATGAAGCCGGCTCGCGAAACCAAACGCGCAAACCGAAAGAAGAACTCGGTTCCGTCGGTGGCAATTGCGGGCTACACCAACGCGGGCAAATCATCGCTGCTAAACCGCATCACTTCGGCCGGTGTTTTGGTTGAGAACGCACTTTTTGCAACACTCGACCCGACCGTTCGTAAGACTCAAACTCCTGACGGTCGCGAATACACGCTTGCTGACACCGTTGGATTTGTGCGAAACCTGCCTCACCAGCTGGTCGAGGCGTTTCGGTCGACCCTCGAAGAAATCGGCGACTCAGATCTGATCGTGCACGTTGTCGATGCCTCGCACCCAGACCCATCAAGCCAGATTGCGACCGTTCGAGACGTAATCGGTGAGGTTGGGGCAAGCGACATCCCAGAATTGATCGTTTTCAACAAGATCGACCTTGCCGACGAAACGATGCGCTTGGCTCTGCGCGGTCTTGAACCGACAAGCATCTTTGTCTCAGCACGTTCTGGCGAAGGCATCGACGAGCTTCAAGAGCTGCTGGCAAGGCTAATCCCAGAGCCAAATGTCAAGGTGACCGTAGTGGTGCCTTATTCACGCGGTGACCTTGTGTCGCGCATCCACTTGAATAGCCGCATTCTGTCTCTCGAGTACATCGAAGAGGGCACAAAAATCACGGCAATGGTAAAGCCAGAGCTAGCCTCTGACCTCGCGGTGTTTACCGTTATTGACTAGCTCTAGTTAGAGCGAGCGAATAACCGAAACGACCTTGCCCATGATTACTGCGTGGGTTCCGTCAATCGGGTCGTAAGAAGAGTTTCTTGGCAGCAGCCAGGTTTGACCGTTCGACTGCTTGAAAACCTTCACGGTCGCACCTTCTTCTAGAAGCGCAGCCACGATGTCGCCCTGTTCGGCGGTCTGCTGTTGTCTAACTACCACCCAGTCACCGTCGCAAATAGCTGCGTCAATCATCGAGTCGCCCGAAACCTTGAGCATAAAGAGGTCTCCGCCGCCGACAAGTTCGCGGGGGAGAGTGAAGTGGTTTTCGATGTTCTGCTCGGCCAAGATCGGGCCACCGGCTGCGATTCGACCAACTAGCGGAATGCTCACGACATTGTCGCTTACCTCACTGCGAGATGCGGTGCTCATGCCCGGTGCACTCTTTAGAACATCCATGGCCCGCTGACCGGCGTCTGCCTTCGACAAGAAACCAAGTTCGCGCAGCTGGCTCAGTTGATAAGAGACAGAGGATGTTGAACTGAGGCCAACCGCCTCGCCAACCTCGCGCATGGTTGGGTTGTAACCCTTTTCGCGGCGATAGCTAACGATCGCCTCGAGAATGTTCGACTGCACTTCGGTGAGCTTTTTTTCGTCAGCCACGGTTGCCTCCTTAGGTCGAAGAACTAAATGTCTGGGGTGGCTGTTTGAATGCCTCTACCACACCTATCGAAACTCTATTCGATAGATTCAAGATTTTCTAGCATTTATTCGAAAAAGTTTTCGAAAAATGCTTGACACGATGTCGGTGGGTGTGGGTAACTTGATTTTATCGAACAGTTGTTCGAAACAGATTTTCGAACAGTGAGTTAGAAGGAGACACCAAATGTCATCTCAAATCACCCGCGTGGCCACCGTTTCACAGGCTACCTATCGCCGTCGCCGCATGATTGTCGCCTTGTTTTTGGCCACCGCGGTCACTCTTGGGGCTTCACTCTTCTCCGGCCTATCTGCCCAGGCAACCAACGAGAGCACAACTGCCAAGTTCGAATACGTGACTGTAACTGCAGGCACAACCCTCTGGGGTCTAGCTCAGGCACATGCCGGAGACCAAGAACCTCGCGAATGGATCGCCGAATTGGTAAACCTAAACGCTCTCGAAGACGCCACCTTGCAGCCTGGGCAGCAGTTGGCCCTTCCTACCAACTAGAACCACCTCTACCTTTATGATGCCGCCCAGTGCCAACGCGCTGGGCGGTAATCTTGTCTAATGGCAAACCTCTCTGACCTACCGATTCGCGATTCTCTAAAGGGTCGCGTTCCTTACGGTGCTCCGCAGCTGCACGTGCCGATTGCTTTGAACGTGAATGAGAACACCCACGGAATTCCAGAAGTTGTCGCCATGGACATCATCACCCGTCTGGCAACCGAGGTTTTGACCATCAACCGTTACCCAGATCGCGAGTTTGTTGAACTGCGCGATGCCTTGGCTAAGTATCTTGGCCACGACCTCAGTCGTGAACAAATTTGGGCAGCCAACGGTTCGAACGAGGTTATTCAGCAAATCCTGCAGGCCTTCGGCGGTCCTGGACGCAAGGCACTGGGTTTCGGCCCAACCTATTCGATGTACCGAATCATCTCTGACGGAACCGATACCGCATATGTTGATGCAGCTCGCGACGAGCGGTACGAACTGTCGGCAGGCACAGCCCTGGCAGCAATCAAAGAGCACAACCCAGACATCATTTTGCTTTGCTCACCAAACAACCCGACTGGCACACCGCTTTCGCTCGAGGTAATCGAGGCTATCTATTCGGCGACCAGTGGGGTAGTTGTTGTCGACGAAGCCTATGCCGAGTTCGCTTACCCCGATACTCCCAGCGCTATTACCTTGCTAGAGGGTCGCGAGCGCTTGATGGTTTCTAGAACCATGTCAAAGGCCTTCGCTTTTGCTGGTGCTCGTGTTGGTTACCTGGCCGCTGATCCGGCGGTGATCGATGCCCTTCGCCTCGTGCGATTGCCATATCACTTGAGTGCCTTCACTCAGGCTGCTGCTTTGGCGGCACTCGCGCACAGCGAGTTGATGCTAAGTGCGGTTGCCGACATCCGTGTTCAGCGAGACCGCATCATTTCCGAATTGATCGAGATGGGTTTAGACCCCTACCGAAGTGATTCCAACTTCGTGCTGTTCGGTGGTCTCGAATCGCCCAAGGATGTCTGGCAGCAGCTTCTCGAAAGCGGCGTTCTGGTTAGAGACGTTGGCATCGAAGGCACACTTCGAGTAACGGCTGGAACCGAAGCCGAAACCACCCAATTTCTCGACACCCTGCGCGAAGTTCTAAAGGGCTAAACTTAGACGCATCCCCAATGTCGCTTTTTGGCGAAAGGTAATTCCATGAGCAGGTCTGCATCTCTTTCGAGAAAGACTTCTGAGTCGTCAATCGAACTCAGCCTGAACCTAGACGGAACCGGCAAGTCGAGCATCTCAACCACGGTTCCGTTTTTCGATCACCTGCTCACCGCGTTCGCCAAGCACTCGCTGATTGACCTCGAGGTTCGAGCATCCGGCGACACTCACATTGACGCACACCACACCGTTGAAGACACCGCCATCGTTCTTGGCCAGGCTCTAAAGCAAGCACTTGGCGACAAGGCAGGCATTGGTCGCTACGGTGACGCGACCGTTCCACTTGACGACGCGCTAGCACGTGCGGTGGTCGATGTCTCTGGTCGCCCTTACCTCGTTCACAGTGGCGAGCCTGCAGGTTTCGAGTTTCACCTAATCGGTGGCCACTTCACCGGTTCGCTGGTTCGTCACGTTTTTGAGGCAATCAGCCTGAACGCCGGAATCACCGTTCACGTAACAGTGCTTGATGGCCGCGACCCACACCACATTGCCGAAGCCGAGTTCAAAGCTTTTGCCCGAGCGATGCGCAAGGCCGTCGAACTTGACCCAAGAGTCGACGGGGTTCCTTCGACCAAGGGCGCTCTGTGACCAAAAAGCGCGTAGTCGTTCTCGACTACGGCAGCGGCAATGTGCACTCGGCCGTCAAAGCTTTGGTTGCAGCCGGAGCTGACGTCGAACTAACCGCCGATCGCACCAAGGTTCTAGAAGCCGATGGGCTAGTCGTGCCAGGTGTAGGTGCTTTTGCCGCGGTAATGCAGAGCCTGAATGCCATCGGCGCTGCCGAGCTAATCGACAAGCGTCTAACCGGCGGCAAAAAGGTGCTCGGCATTTGCGTAGGACTTCAGGTGCTGTTTGACCGCGGGGTTGAGCACGGCATCGACTGCGAGGGGCTTGGTCAGCTGCCAGGTGTGGTCGAAGAACTCGACTCGCCAAAACTGCCGCACATCGGTTGGAACACCGTGGATGCTGCACCAGGGTCAACCTTGTTCGAAGGTGTCGAAACCGACCGCTTTTATTTCGTGCACTCATACGGGGTGCAAAACTGGCAGCTCGAAGCGATGGGTGCTTTCATTCCTCCAAAGGTTTCTTGGAGCGAATACGGCTCACGCTTTGTCGCTGCCTGCGAGGTTGGGCCATTGGCTGCCACACAGTTTCACCCTGAGAAGTCGGGCGAGGCGGGCATCCGCTTGTTGACCAACTGGGTGAACAGCCTCTAACCGCAAGAAACTTGATCTAGCCACAAAAGAGAGAACAGATGTTTGAATACCTAGAACTACTGCCGGCAGTTGATGTGGCCGATGGTAAAGCCGTGCGCCTAACTCAGGGCGAGGCCGGCTCAGAGACCGACTACGGCGACCCTGTAGAAGCTGCCATGGCTTGGATCAACGCGGGCGCTGAGTGGATTCACCTGGTTGACCTCGATGCCGCATTTGGTCGAGGCGAGAACCGTGCAGTTCTGCGCGAGGTAGTCAACGCGGCCAGTTCGGTGAAAATTGAGCTTTCAGGAGGCATCCGTGATGATGCATCGCTCGAAGCAGCGCTCGAGGCAGGCGCGACCCGCGTGAACCTCGGGACCGCGGCACTCGAAGACCCAGAGTGGACCAAGCGTGCCATCGCTCGCTTTGGCGACGCAATCGCTGTGGGCTTGGATGTTCGTGGAACCACCCTTGCGGCCCGCGGCTGGACTCGCGAAGGTGGCGACCTGTTCGAGGTGCTGGCTCGACTCGAAGATGACGGCTGCGCACGCTATGTGGTTACCGACGTGACCAAAGACGGAACCCTTCGTGGGCCAAACCTTGAGCTTCTGGCTCAGGTGATGGCCAAAACCGAGAAGCCCGTGGTTGCCTCGGGCGGCATTTCTTCACTTCAAGACATAACCGACCTTCGCGCGATGGTGAGCCAAGGGCTAGAGGGTGCAATCTTGGGCAAGTCGCTCTATGCCGGCAAGTTCACACTCGAAGCCGCGCTAGAAATCGCCAACGCTCGATAGCCATGAGCCACGATCACGAACACATCAACCAAGACCGACTGGCAGATTCGGCTGGGGTTCCTTGGGCTGGCCGGTCGTTCGAACCAAACTCATGGGCCGGTGACAATGGTCAGGCCGACGAAGCCTTGGTGGCGAGCATCCACGCGCTATCCTCTGGCGAAGGGTCAAACGAGCAGGTTGTCGCCGCACTGGCAGGCGCGCGCGTTTTGATTCCGCTTCTTGCCGAGTTGGGGGAGTCGGGCGAGGGCGCTCACGGCCAGACGGTCGACAAGAGCGCAGACCTTGCCATCGTTACCGTCGAAACTCCAGACGGCCAGGATGCTCTGCCGGTGTTCAGCTCGGTTGCCGCAATGGCGATCTGGAACCCGACCGCTCGCCCAGTGCCGGTTTCGGCACAGAAGGCCGCAATCGCTGCCGCACAAGAGGGCAACACCCGAATCGTGCTCGACGCGGCCAATGACACCGAGTTCGTTGTTCGCCGCCCAGCGCTCGCGGCCATTGGGCAAGGGCTTGCTTGGGTGCATCCGGTGCGTGATGAACGAGTAAGTTCGGCCTTTGCCGAAGCTACCGCGAGCATCCCAGAGATTTTGAAGTTCGAGTTGAGCGATTGCGACCCGCTATCGCGCCTATTCGCTGCCGAGGTTCAGCTCGAGCTCACGCTAAAGCCAGGAATGTCGCGAGATGAGCTTGATGAGGTTATGCAACAACTCGCCAAAGCGCTCGCGGCAAGCGAGGCCGTGGCCGAATTCGTCGATTCGTTGAGGGTAAAACTCGTCTAGTTGACCGGGCCGGTGTACTTTTCACCGGGGCCAGCGCCCGGGGCGTCTTTAATCACGGATGCTTCGCGGAACGCCAGCTGAAGTGCACGTAGCCCGTCTCGAAGTGGCCTTGCGTGGTGGTCGCCAACCTCGGCTGCAGCGGCGGTGACTAATCCGGCCAGCGCGGTAATCAACTTGCGTGCCTCATCGAGGTCGGCTGGGTGTCCGTCTTCGCCGAGTCCAACCTGCACCGCGGCCGCGCTCATCAGGTGAACAGCGGTGGTATTGATGATTTCAACAGCGGGAACCTCGGCTATGTCTCTGATCTCTCCACTGACGTCAGTGAACGAAAATGATTCTTGAGATTCAGACATCTTTGGGGGTTCTCCTTTTGAACTCTTTCTGCTAGGCTATCTCATGGCTCCGAGGTCAACTCGGTCAGAAGTGGATTCATTTCCCACCCGCGTTCATCGCTTTCTACAAGATGGCCGGGTAAAGCTTTGGAAACTTTCGTTTCTGTGCGCTCTCGGGTTTTTTACCCGAAGGTGTGGCCGTTTGTCACATTACCTTTAGGAGCAGCAATCAGCGATCCACGTATTAATGAGCGCATCCGTGTGCCTGAGGTTCGACTAGTCGGATCAGCAGGCGAGCAAATCGGAGTAGTTAGCATCGAAGACGCACTTCGCATGGCCCAAGAACAAGATCTTGACCTAGTCGAAGTTGCACCTACCTCGAAGCCTCCGGTCGCGAAAATTATGGACTTCGGCAAATTCAAGTACGAAGCAGCCCAGAAAGTTCGCGAAGCCCGCAAGAACCAGGTAAACACCGTTCTCAAGACCGTACGTTTCGGACTAAAGATTGACGCACACGATTACGGCACCAAGCGTGGCCAGATCGAGCGCTTCCTAAAGGCTGGTGACAAGGTCAAGGTGATCGTGGTTTTCCGCGGTCGCGAGCAGTCACGCCCAGAGATGGGTATCAAACTGCTACAGAAGTTGGCAGAAGAAGTAGCCGAGTTCGGTTCGGTCGAATCGACGCCGTCAATTGACGGTCGCAACATGGTTATGGTCATCGGTCCACTTCGCAACAAGGCTGAGGCCAAGGCTGATGCAAAGCGCGCTGCCGACAAGGCAACCGCGTCGTCAACCGAAGCAGAAACACCAGCAGCGTAAAGCTGCAACATTAGAAGGAGAAAGTAATGCCAAAGCAGAAAACTCACTCAGGTGCCAAGAAGCGCTTTCGCTTCACCGGCAGCGGCAAGCTTATGAAGCAGCAGATCAACATGCGCCACAACCTCGAGCACAAGTCGAGCCGTCGCACCCGTCGTCTAAACCAAGACCAGGTTGTCTCGGCTGCTGACTTCAAGACCATCAAGACCCAGCTCGGCAAGTAGAGAAAGACTTTAGGAGTAAAAAATGGCAAGAGTAAAAAATGCGGTTAACTCGCACAAGAAGCGCCGCACAGTACTTGAGCGCGCCAAGGGTTACCGCGGCCAGCGTTCACGTCTCTACCGCATGGCGAAGCAGCAGATGCTTCACTCGTTGGTTTACGCATACAACGACCGTCGTGCTCGCAAGGGTGATTTCCGTCGCCTGTGGATTCAGCGCATCAACGCTGCATCGCGCGCCAACGGCATGACCTACAACCGTTTCATCCAGGGTCTAGGCCTTGCCGGTGTTGAGGTTGACCGTCGTATCTTGGCTGAACTAGCTGTGAACGAGCCTGCAACCTTCGCAAGCCTCGTTGCCACCGCTAAGGCAGCACTACCAGCAGACACCTCGGCTCCAAAGGCCTAGTGATTTGCTAAACGATCCCAAAGCGAATCGAGTTCGCGGGGTCGCCAAGCTCAACAAGAAAGATGCCCGGTCTGAGACCGGGCTCTTTCTGCTTGAGGGCCTTCAAGGCCTGAAAGAAGCGCTCGACCGACCCAAGCTAATTCGAGAAATCTTCGCCACCGGCGAAATGATTTCGGCTAACCAGGCTCTTTTTGCAAAGGCTGCCGCTGCTCGAGTCGAAGTTGTCGAGGTTACCGAGCAGGTTTTGGCTGCGCTGGCCGACACGCGCACCCCGCAGGGTGTTGTTGCCGTCTGCGAGCAAGCTCACGTATCTTTCGAAGACGTGCTTTCGGCAGAGCCGAAGCTTTTGGCCCTTTTGGCCAACATCCGCGACCCTGGCAATGCCGGCACCGTGTTGCGCGCTGCTGATGCGGCTGGTGCAGATGCGGTCATCTTCAGCGAAAACAGCGTGGATGTCTACAATCCGAAGGTTGTTCGTTCGACCACCGGTTCGATCTTTCACCTGCCAGTCGTGCTGGGCGCAAACCTTGAAACCACCATCGCCGCAGCCAAGCAGGCCGGGTACCAGGTTTTTGCAGCCACCGCTGGCGGCACCACTTTGCCACAGCTTGAGCAGAGCATCCTGGCTAAACCGACCCTGTGGATTTTCGGCAACGAGGCTTGGGGTTTCGAACCGCACATTCTCGAACTGACCGACATGCAGGTTGCCGTTCCTATCTATGGCGCGGCCGAGAGTCTAAATCTCGCAACCGCCGCAAGTATTTGCCTGTACGCCACTGCCTTCGCCCAGAACCGCTAGTTGGTAGGCTAAAACCCTATGTCTGAGAGCATTTCGATCAATTCATCAACCGTCGACCAAGTGGTCGCCGAAGCGCTTGCCGCCATTTCGGCCGCGACCGACATTTCCGCGCTTCGCGCAAGCCGAAATGCAACCGTTGGTGAGCAGTCAGCAATCGCAAAACTCAATGCCGGTCTGAAGAATCTTCCGAACGAAGAAAAAGCTGCCGCTGGTGCTTTGATCGGCAAGGCCAGAGGTGAACTTAACGCAGCTTTTGCAGCTCGTGAAGCAGAACTTGGCAAGGCCGACGAGCTTGCCAAGCTTGCTGCCGAATCGGTAGACGTCACCGCAGCGCCTGTGCCTGCGAGCCTTGGTGCCAGACATCCGCTATCTCTATTGCAAGACCAGATCAGCGACATTTTCGTTGGTATGGGCTGGGAAATCGCCGAAGGGCCAGAGCTTGAGAGCGAATGGTTCAACTTTGATGCCCTCAACTTCGATGTTGATCACCCGGCTCGAGCCATGCAAGACACATTCTTTGTCGACCCAGTCGATTCGCACCTTGTGCTTCGCACCCACACCTCACCGGTTCAGGTTCGTTCGCTTCTAGAGCGCGAACTGCCGGTTTATGTGCTCTGCCCAGGCCGCGTTTTTCGCACCGACGAGCTAGATGCTACCCACACGCCGGTGTTTCACCAGGTTGAGGGCTTGGCCATCGACAAGGGTCTAACCATGGCCGACCTTCGCGGAACCCTCGAGCACTTCGCCAGAGCGATGTTCGGCGAGGAGGCCAAGATTCGTCTGCGCCCATCGTTCTTTCCATTCACCGAACCTTCCGCCGAGCTAGACGTTTGGCACCCTGGTGCCAAGGGTGGCGCTCGCTGGGTCGAATGGGGCGGTTGCGGCATGGTCAACCCGAATGTTTTGCGTGCCGCTGGCATCGACCCCGACCAGTATCAAGGCTTCGCCTTCGGCATGGGCATTGAGCGCACGCTGATGTTCCGAAACGGTGTTCTCGACATGCACGACATGGTCGAGGCCGATGTTCGTTTCAGCCAGCAGTTTGGAGTGGTGCTCTAAATGCGCGTTCCATTGTCATGGCTAGCCGAGGCAGCCACCCTACGTTCTAACTCAACCGCCGAGTCGGTCATGGCCGAATTGGTCAAGATCGGTCTCGAAGAAGAAGGCGTTCACTCGTTTGGGCTAACCGGGCCACTGGTAGTCGGCGAGGTTCTCGAATTCGTAGCCGAGCCACAGAGCAATGGCAAAACCATTCGCTGGTGCCAGGTTCGAGTCGCTCCGGCAGGCGCAAAAGCTGCCGATGGCGGCGAGGATGTTCGTGGCATCGTCTGCGGCGCTGGCAACTTTGAGGTTGGCGACAAGGTCGTGGTCTGCCTTCCAGGTGCCGTTCTGCCAGGTGATTTCAAAATCGCCGCTCGCTCGACCTACGGTCACATCAGTGACGGCATGATGGCTTCGGCTCGAGAACTTGGCATTAGTGACGACCACGCTGGCATCATCCGCCTTCATGAAATGGGCCTTGACCCTAAGGTCGGCACAGACGCTATGGAGCTTCTGCACCTAGCCGACGAAGCTGCCGAAGTGAACGTGACCCCAGACCGCGGTTACTGCTTCAGCATTCGTGGAGTGGCTCGTGAATACTCGCACGCGACTAAGACTTTGTTCCGCGACCCGATCGGTCACGCCCAGCCAGAGCACGTTGAAGGATTCTCGCTTCAGATTGCCGATCAAGCACCTATTCGTGGCCAAGTTGGTTGCGACCGGTTCTACGTGCGTGCGATCAAAGATCTCGACGCGACCGTGCCGACCCCAGCCTGGATGGTTACCCGTCTAAAGCTGGCCGGTATGCGCTCAATCTCGTTGATTGTCGACGTCACGAACTACGTGATGCTCGAACTTGGCCAACCGCTGCATGCCTATGACCTAGACAAACTCAAGGGTGGAATTACGGTTCGCCGTGCCAACGCAGGCGAAACCCTAAAGACCCTCGACGGTCAGGTTCGCAAGCTAGACGCAGAAGATCTTCTAATCACCGATGAATCTGGCGCTATCGGCCTAGCCGGCGTCATGGGTGGCGAGAGCACCGAAGTTAGCAACACCACCAAGAACGTGCTCATCGAAGCCGCTCACTTTGACCCAATCACCATTGCCCGCTCGGCCAGACGCCACAAGTTGCCTAGCGAAGCCTCGAAGCGATTTGAACGCGGTGTCGATCCACAGCTTGCACCGTTCGCAGTTGCTCGAGTGATTCAACTGCTCGAAGTTCACGCCAAGGGCGCGGGGCAGAACTTTGGTGCAGACCTGAATAACCTTCCGGCAATCGCTGCCGTCGAACTTCCAGCAGGCTTCGCCGCTGCACTCGTGGGTGTCGATTACACCGATGACGAAACCGTCGCGGCTCTTGAAGCAATCGGATGTGTCGTGGCTCGCGTCGAGGGTGGCTTTGAGATCATTCCGCCATCTTGGCGCCCAGACCTTCGACACAAAACCGACTTGGTTGAAGAAGTTGCTCGAATCAACGGATACGACCGCATTCCAGCAAGCCTTCCGGTTGCGCCTCCGGGTCGCGGCCTAACCAAGCGTCAGAAGTCACGCCGTGCCGTGCTCACTGCGCTGGTTGGCAACTCGATGACCGAAGTGCTCAACTACCCGTTCTTGAGCCAGGCAGAGAACCGTTGGTTTGCTAGTGATTCGACCACTGCCGTGCGCTTGGCCAATGCCATGCAAGAAGAAAGCTCTGAGCTTCGGCTTTCGCTGCTTCCGGCGCTGATTCAGGCAACTGCTAGAAACCTTTCTCGAGGCATCACCGATCTAGCTCTTTTTGAAGAGGGCTCGGTCTTTTTGCCAGACGGTCAGGTTGCCAAAACTGCCGACCTTCCAAGCGGAATCACAAAGCCGACAGCCGGTCAACTTGCCGAGCTCGAAGCCACCATTCCAGACCAGCCAAGGCACCTAGCCGGTCTGCTCGTTGGTAACCGCGTGCAAACCCAGGTTGGTGTTGCAGCCGTCGAGTATGACTACAGCGACGCGATTCACGCGGCTCGTCTGGTTGCCCGCGCTGTTGGGCTCGAACTAAACACTCGTCAGGCCTCCCCGAAGGGTTATCACCCTGGTCGCACCGCCGAACTTGTGGTGCACACCGGCGACAACATTGCCGTCATTGGCTTCGCGGGTGAGCTCGACCCAGCACTTGCTATCGACAACAACCTGCCGCGACGCGTTGCAGCATTCGAGATTAATCTTGAAAAGCTCTATGCCGTGGTTCCAGACGTGATCACAGCAACCCCGATCTACAACTACCCAGCCGCTACGCAAGACCTTTCACTTGTGGTCGACGCAACTTTGCCAGCCGCTGAGGTGCTGTCGGTCATCCGTGTCGGTGCTGGCGAGTTGCTCGAACAGGTTCGCCTAATCGACGATTACCGCGGCCAGAATGTTGCCGATGGCAAGAAATCACTAACTTTTGCACTGCGATTCCGTGCCAACGATCGCACGCTCACTCAGGCAGAGGCTACTGCGGCCAAGGACGACGCAGTTGCTCTCGCAAAGGAGAAATTCGGCGCAGAACTGCGTGCCTAAATAAAGGAGTCCTAATGGTCTACAAAGTGGCCGTTGCTGGCGCTAGCGGATACGTTGGCGGTGAACTCCTGCGTCTGATTGCTAAGCACCCGCAGCTCGAGCTCAAGACCGTTACCGCGAACACGAACGCGGGCGAGACCATCGGTGCCATGCACCCGCATCTGCTGAGTTACGCCGATTTGGTGCTGCAAAAAACCACCGTGGATGTTCTAGCTGGGCACGACATCGTATTTCTTGCACTACCGCACACGACCTCAGCCGAAGTTGCATCTTGGCTCTCCGAAGACACGCTCGTGCTCGACTGCGGTGCCGACTTCAGGCTCGAAAACGCGGATGACTGGAAGAAGTACTACCAAACCGAACACTCGGGAACCTGGACCTATGGCATGCCCGAGTTGGCTCTCGCATCGGGCGACAAGCAGCGTTCGAAGCTAGCTGGCGTGAAGCGAATCGCAGTACCCGGTTGCAATGTCACGGCAATCACTCTTGCGCTTGCCCCTTTGGTTCGCGATCACCTGATCGAGCCAGAAGACATCGTCAGCATCCTCTCGGTGGGTACCTCGGGTGCCGGTAAGTTGGCGAAGACCAATCTGCTGGCCAGCGAAGTCGGAGGCTCGGCATGCGCCTATGGCGTCGGTGGCGTGCACCGTCACACTCCAGAGATTGAGCAGAACCTGCGCAACGCTTCCGGCAAGGCTGTGTCGGTTTCGTTCACACCTGTTCTCGTGCCGATGTCTCGCGGCATTCTGGCCGTCAACACGGGTCGGGTCGCGCCTGCAGTGACCGCCGCCGAAGTGCACGCCAGCTTGGCTCGGGCCTACGAGGGCGAGACCTTCGTTCGCGTTCTAGAGGCAGGTTCGTTCCCGTCAACCGCGAGCACCCTGGGTGTCAACACCTGCCTCATCGGTACATCGCTCGATGAGCACAGCGGTCGCGTGGTAATCGTTTCGGCAATCGACAACTTGGTTAAGGGCACCGCCGGTGCCGCGATTCAGTCAATGAACATCGCCTTGGGTATCGACGAGCAAACTGGCCTCGAGATCGATGGGGTGGCACCGTGAGTGTGACCGTTCCTGAAGGATTCAAAGCATCTGGTGTTCGTGCCGGGCTCAAGAAGTCGGGCAATCTCGACTTCGCACTAGTGCAGAACCTTGGCCCACTCAGCTCGGCTGCCAGTGTTTTCACCACAAACCGCTGCCTGGCCAACCCAGTGCTCTGGAGCAAAGAGGTCATGGCCGACGGCCAGGTTTCGGCCATCGTGCTTAACAGCGGCGGCGCAAATTGCTATACCGGGCCAGAGGGTTTTCAAACCACACACGCCACCGCTGAGGCGGTAGCCGACAAACTCGGCATTTCGGCAGGTGACGTAATCGTTTGCTCGACAGGTCTCATTGGTGAACAGCTTGACCGAGCCAAGGTGCTTGCCGGCGTAGATGCCGCGGTAGCGACACTGCACGAAGACGGCGGTTTCGACGCATCAGAAGCCATCATGACCACCGACAGCAAACCCAAGCGCGCTGTTATCAAGCGAGATGGTTGGAGCATCGGCGGCATGGCAAAAGGCGCGGGGATGCTCGCGCCTGGCCTTGCGACCATGCTCGTGGTGCTCACCACCGACGCCGTGCTTTCGAGCGCTCAACTAGACCAGGCACTCCGTGCCGCCACGCGAGTGACCTTCGATCGCCTCGACTCCGACGGCTGCATGTCGACAAACGACACTGTTTCGCTGATGGCCAGCGGAGCATCCGGCATCGAACCAGGGCTCGACGAATTCACCGAGGCTCTCACGCACGCCTGCAAAGATCTGGCGTTACAACTGCTCAGCGACGCCGAAGGTTCAAGCCACGACATTGCCATCGAAGTGGTCAACGCAGCGAGCGAAGACGACGCCGTAGAGGTCGGTCGCTCGGTCGCCCGCAACAACCTCTTCAAAGCAGCCATCTATGGCAACGACCCAAACTGGGGTCGCATTCTTGCGGCGGTGGGTGTAACCAAGGCTGCCTTCGACCCATACGACATCGACGTTTTCATCAACGGTGTCCGGGTTAGTTCGAAGGGTCAGCCTGACCAGTCGCGCGACCTCGTTGACCTGACTCCGCGCCTCGTCGAGATTCAAATCTCACTGAATGCGGGTGCTCAAAGCGCAACCGTTTGGACTAACGACCTTACCCACGAATACGTTGAAGAGAACAGCGCGTACTCAAGCTAATGAAACCTATCGAAACCCACGACCACGACTTTGCAGCCATCAAGGCTCAGACGCTAATCGAGTCGCTGCCTTGGCTGCAGAACTTTCACGGCAAGGTTGTCGTCGTCAAGTTTGGCGGCAACGCGATGGTCGACGAGGCGCTAGCCGAGGCCTTTGCGCAAGACATGGCCTACCTGCGCTGGGTTGGCATCAAGCCTGTTGTCGTTCACGGCGGTGGCCCACAGATTTCGGCCAAGCTCAAAGAACTAGGCATCGAGTCTGAGTTTCGTGGCGGCTTTAGAGTCACCACCGACGAAACCATCGGCGTAGTTCGCGATGTTCTTCGTGACCAAATCAGCGAATCGCTCGCCGCTCAAATCAGGCTGGCCGGTGCGGGTGCGCGCGTAATGTCCGGTGAAGACGGCAACCTGTTTCGCGCTGTCAAAACCACCATCGAACAAGACGGCGAAACCATCGACATCGGTCTGGTTGGCGAAGTGAACCTGGTCAACCCGCGCATCGTTTTCGACGCACTTGAGCAGGGCGACATTCCAGTGATCTCGACGGTTGCACCGGATGCCCAGGGCAACTTGCTCAACGTGAACGCCGACCTTGCCGCAGCCGCCCTGGCTGTCGCGCTGGGTGCCGAAAAGCTCATGGTGCTAACCGATGTAGCCGGGCTGTACTCAAACTGGCCGAACACCGACTCCCTGGTCAGCGAGATCACCGCTTTCGAACTCGAAGCGATGCTGCCAGCTCTCGAGTCGGGAATGATTCCGAAAATGCAGGCCTGCCTTACCGCGGTGAGCGGGGGAGTGCCGCGCGCACACATCATCGACGGGCGCACTCCGCACAGCATACTGCTTGAAATCTTCACCAAAAACGGTTTCGGCACCATGGTGTTGCCAAGCTAAGATTTTCTACTTCACGGGCAAGACCGTGAGCGAAGGGAGAGTAATGGTTCGCCATTTCCTCAAAGACGACGACATCACCTCAGCCGAGCAGGCCGAGATCATTCGTCTGGGCATCGAGCTAAAGAACAGCCCATACTCGCGTCGCCCTTTCGAAGGCCCCAAGACCGTGGCTCTAATCTTTGACAAGACTTCAACCCGCACCAGAGTCTCGTTTGCAGTCGGCGTAGCCGATCTCGGTGGCGCACCGCTAATCATCGATTCACAAACCAGCCAGATGGGTGGAAAAGAGTCGGTTGCCGACACCGCTAGGGTTCTAGAGCGCCAGGTCGCGGCCATCGTGTGGCGCACCTACGCGCACTCAGGTCTCGAAGAAATGGCAGCCCACTCGAATGTGCCGGTAATCAACTCGCTCAGCGATGCCTATCACCCGTGCCAGTTGCTCGCCGACCTAATGACGGTGCAAGAGCACAAGGGCAAAACCGCCGGATTGACCATCGCCTACATCGGTGATGCTGCCAACAATATGGCTAACTCTTACCTAGTCGCCTGCGCATTGGCCGGCATGCACGTGCGGGTAGCCGCGCCAGAAAAATACCAACCAAACGCGGATGTTGTGACCAAAGCTCGCGCAATCGCCGAGCTCACCGGCGGATCGGTATCGCTCAGCCAGTCGCCAGCCGAGGCAATCGCCGGGGCAGACGTGGTCACCACCGACACCTGGATCTCGATGGGACAGGAATCAGAGAAGGCGCAGCGCATCGCCGACTTTGCCGGCTACACCATCGATGCAAAACTCATGAGCCAGGCCGCAAACGACGCAATCTTCTTGCACTGCCTGCCCGCCTATCGAGGCTATGAAGTTAGTGCCGAAGTCATCGACGGCCCGCAGTCGGTCATCTGGGACGAGGCCGAAAACCGTCTTCACGCTCAGAAAGCGCTAATGGTCTGGTTGGTCGAACAGGGCTAACGAGCATCCGCCTCGGGTTCAATGATTCGAGGCCAAACTAGGATTAAGCACGTAGTGGCCTTAGGGGCCTCAAGGTTTTATAAGGAGTTTCATGTCAGGCAGCGGTTCGAATTCGCTTTGGGGTAGCCGTTTCGAGGGTGGCCCGTCAGAAGCGCTCGCCGCATTGAGCCGCTCGGTTCAGTTCGACTGGCGCTTGGCGTCATACGACATCGCCGGAAGCCTCGCTCACATCAAGGCCCTGCACCAGGCTGGCTACCTAACCACACCTGAACTAGAAGCGCTAACCCGTCACCTCGAAGAGTTGCGCAAGCGAGTCGAGTCTGGGCAATTCTCACCAAAGCCTTCTGACGAAGACGTGCACGGTGCACTCGAGCGTGGCCTTATCGAAATCGCTGGCCCAGAGCTTGGCGGCAAGGTGCGCGCCGGTCGCTCGCGTAACGACCAAATCGCGACCCTCATTCGCATGTACTTGCTCGATTCCTCCGATGTCATCGAGACTCAGGTTCTCGACCTGATTCGTGTTCTCTGCGACCGTGCCGAAGAGCACATGGGTGTCGCAATGCCAGGTCGCACTCACTTTCAGCACGCCCAGCCGGTTCTGCTTTCGCACCACCTAATGGCTCACGCGTGGCCACTGGTTCGCGACCTCGAACGCTTTGCCGACTGGCGCATGCGCGCCAAGCTCTCGCCATACGGTGCCGGCGCTCTAGCGGGTTCGACGCTCGGGCTAGACCCCGCGCTAGTCGCTGCCGAATTGGGCTTCGATGGTGTGACTCAAAACTCCATGGATGCCACGGCCAGCCGTGACGTTGTCGCTGAGTTCTCCTTCATCTCAAGCCTCATCGGCATCAACCTTTCGCGTTTCGCCGAAGAAATCATCATTTGGGCTAGCGCCGAGTTCGATTACGTCAAGCTAGAAGATGCCTTCTCTACCGGTTCGTCGATCATGCCGCAGAAGAAAAACCCAGACATTGCCGAGTTGGCCAGGGGCAAGGCGGGGCGCTTGATCGGCGACCTAACCGGTTTGCTCGCAACGCTCAAAGGCCTGCCACTGAGCTACAACCGCGACCTTCAAGAAGACAAAGAACCGGTATTCGACGCTGTCGATACGCTCACCGTTCTGCTTCCGGCTTTCACTGGGATGGTCGCAACCTTGACCTTCAACCGAAACCGTCTTGAGCGCCTCGCGCCAGAAGGCTTCAGCCTGGCCACCGACGTTGCCGAATGGCTCGTCAAGCAGCGCGTCCCGTTCCGCGATGCCCACGAAATCACCGGCAAGCTAGTTTCGTTCTGCGAAGCCAATAAGCTCGAACTCCACCAGGTTCCAGACGCCGACTTGGCTGCCATTTCAAACAAGCTAACGCCAGAAGTTAGGCAGGTGCTTAGCGTCGACGGCAGCATCCGCTCTCGCACCGGCGCAGGCGGCACCGCCCTGCCACGAGTGCTCGAACAAATCGCAACGCTACGCAAGTTCGTGATCAGAAGAGAAGGCGTCTAAACGTGACCGAAAACGCAAACTTGAAGTCGCAAGCAAACGACAAAACCTTCGCATCGCTCTGGGACGAACTTCAGTGGCGCGGATTGGTGGCACTTAGCACCGACGAGGCCGAACTCAAGGCTGCACTTTCGGGCAGCCCGATCACCTACTACTGCGGCTTCGACCCAACCGCGGCAAGCCTGCACCTTGGCAACCTGGTGCAGTTGCTAACCCTGCGACGCATTCAACTCGCGGGTCACAATCCACTACTTCTTATAGGCGGTTCAACCGGTCTGGTTGGAGACCCGAGACCATCGGCCGAGCGCACACTCAACTCGAAAGAGACCGTCGCCGAGTGGGTAGACAAGCTCGCCAGACAGGGAGCGCGCTTTCTCTCGTTTGAGGGCGCAAACGCCGCCCGCCTGGTGAATAACCTCGACTGGACGGCACCAATGTCGGCCATCGATTTCTTGCGCGACATCGGTAAGCACTTCAGAGTCGGCAAGATGCTAAGCAAAGATGCCGTTTCGGCTCGCCTCAACTCTGAGCACGGCATCTCTTACACCGAGTTCAGCTACCAAATCTTGCAAGGCATGGACTTCCTTGAGCTTTACCGCCGCTACAACTGCGTTCTGCAGACCGGCGGCAGCGACCAGTGGGGCAACCTAACCTCAGGCACCGATCTCATTCGCAAGGTCGAGGGCGCCAGTGCACACATCCTCGCTACGCCACTAATCACCAACTCTGATGGCAAGAAGTTCGGTAAGTCAGAGGGCAACGCGATCTGGCTAGACGAAGACCTCACCAGCCCTTACGCGTTCTACCAGTTCTGGCTGAATGTCGAAGACGCCGATGTGGTTGACCGTTTGAAAGTATTCACATTCTTGACCCGCGCCGAAATCGACGCTTTGGCGGCACAGACCGCTGATACGCCTCACCTGCGTGCTGCGCAGAAGCGCTTGGCCTTCGAGGTTACTGCGCTGGTGCACTCTCCTGAGGCCGCGCAGGCAGCAGTGGAAGCATCCGCCGCACTGTTTGGTCAAGGTGATCTTGAAGCATTAGATGCGGCAACGCTCGAGTCTGCCCTTCGTGAGCTTCCAAACGCGGATGCTGCGCCAGAGACTGCGATCGCACAGCTGTTGCTCGACACCGGGTTGGTAGCCAGCGTGAGTGCGGGTCGTCGCGCTATCGCCGAGGGTGGGGTTTATCTCAACAACGTCAAGGTCGAGGACGAAGCCGCCCTTGCCGGCTCCTGGTTACACGGGAAGTTTGCGGTGCTGCGCCGCGGAAAGAAGACCCTCGCGGGTCTCTTCCGCGCTTAGTTCGGTAGTTCGTCGAAAAAGTTCTAGAAAAGTGACGTTTCGATTTGACATGAATGTTACCTTCCCGTAATGTTTCATCTGTTGCCCAAAGTTTGGCAAGACCTGCTTAGGTCGCCGGCTCAAGTGCAACCAATCAGAAAAACAAGACAATAGGTCTTCACGGGCCTTTGTTCCTCTTTATTTGGTTGAAAAACTTACCGAAAAAGTTATGTGTCTGTATTTGACACGAGCATATTTCATGGTAAGTTAGTGAAGTTGCTCTGGAGGCGGCTCGTAAGAAAAGCTCCCAGACGCATCCGATCTTTGAGAACTCAACAGTGTGCACAATTCAATGCCAAAAAATCGGCATGGTTAGAAGCTTGTCTTCTAGCTGTGCCAAAAGTAATTGGATTAGATAGATTGTCAGACAATCGAAACTAGTCAGATCAAACTGGACCGCCAATTTCCGGCGGTTTCGAAAGGTTTGCTAGGGGCTTGCTCCTAGCTAAACATTCTTATCGGAGAGTTTGATCCTGGCTCAGGACGAACGCTGGCGGCGTGCTTAACACATGCAAGTCGAACGATGAAGCTGGAGCTTGCTCCGGTGGATTAGTGGCGAACGGGTGAGTAACACGTGAGTAATCTGCCCTTGACTCTGGGATAACTGCGGGAAACTGTAGCTAATACCGGATACGACACCTTCGGGCATCCGATGGGTGTGGAAAGAATTTCGGTCAAGGATGAACTCGCGGCCTATCAGCTAGTTGGTGAGGTAAAGGCTCACCAAGGCGACGACGGGTAGCCGGCCTGAGAGGGTGACCGGCCACACTGGGACTGAGACACGGCCCAGACTCCTACGGGAGGCAGCAGTGGGGAATATTGCACAATGGGCGAAAGCCTGATG
>JBIKSH010000014.1:0-24432 GCA_044348705.1 Rhodoluna sp.
GGCGATCGAAGAGCACAAGATTCGCCCACTAAGCCAGCCAAGCGCCGATGTTAAAGAGGCACCGAGTGATGTTGACTTCAGCGGCGACCTAGTTGTCGAGATCGAAGTTGAGGCTCGCCCAGAGATAAAGCTTCCGAAGTACCAGGGTCTGAAGGTCACCGTTTCAGAGATCAAGGTGGCACCAATCGAAGTTGACGCTGAGGTTGATGCACTTCGAGGTCGCTTTGGTTCGCTAAAGACCGTTGACCGCCCGGCCAAAAAGGGCGACTTCACCACGATCAATTTGAGCGCTGAGATTGACGGCAAGGTCATCGACACTGCCGAGAACATTTCTTACGAAATCGGTTCGGGCAACTTGCTTGACGGAATCGACGAAGCACTTGACACCCTGACTGCAGGCGAGTCGACCACTTTCGTTTCCAAGCTAGTTGGCGGCGAAATGTCTGGCGCAGACGCACAGGTTTCGGTTACCTTGACCGCGGTGAAAGAGCGCGAGCTGCCAAAGCTTGATGATGAGTTTGCCAAGCTCTATAGCGAGTTCGACACAGTCAAAGAGTTGAAGGCCGGCCTAGAGACTCAGATTGCACGCTCGAAGGGTTACACCCAGGGCATCGAGGCTCGCGACAAGGCGACCGACGCTCTGCTCGAGCTAGTCGACATCCCAGTATCTGACGAATTAATCGAAGCCGATGTGAACCGTCACCTAGAAGGCGAAGGCCGACTAGAAGACAAGGCACACCGCGCAGAGGTCACCGAGCAGAGCGCTCGTTCGTTCAAGGTTCAGATGCTTCTCGACGCAATCGCCGAAGCAGAAGAGCTAAAGGTCAGCGAACAAGAGCTCATTCAGTACCTGATGCAGGCTGCTCAGCAGTACGGCATGGACATCAACGAGTTCATCAAGGTGGTCGACCAGAACGGTCAGATTCCGATGTTCGTTGCAGAGGTTGCTCGTCGCAAGGCGCTGGCAGTAGTTCTTGAGGCAGCTACCGTGGTTGACACCAAGGGTAAGAAAGTTGACCTCGAAGACTTCTTGAAGACCGACGATGCAGGTGTCGAAGACCACACTGGTCACGACCACGACTAGTAGTCAAAGTTTTAAATGACGGGCTCGGGCATATCTGCTCGGGCCTTGTCTTTTGTCGGGTTATTCTTAGTGCCCGACCACAGTTTGTTTAGGAATTCGCATGGCATCATCTGACTCGTTTGTGCACCTACACGTGCACACCGAGTATTCGATGCTCGATGGTGCGGCTCGAGTTCAACCTTTGGTTAAGGCAGCGGCCGCAGCGGGGATGCCCGCACTCGCCATCACCGATCACGGCAACCTTTTCGGCGCTTATGACTTCTACCAGTCGGCAAAAAAAGCAGGCATCAAGCCAATCATCGGTATCGAGGCCTACCTCGCGCCCGGCGACACCTCGCGCACCGAACGCAGCCGCGTTCGCTGGGGTAACGCGGGCGACGGCGACGACGTTTCGGGCGGTGGCGCATTTACGCACGCCACACTGCTGGCCGAGACCACCGAAGGCATGTACAACCTGTTCAGGCTTTCTTCACAGTCTTACCTCGACGGCGTCTACTACAAACCACGCATGGACCGCGAGATTCTCTCGAAGTATGCAAAGGGAATCATCGCAACCACCGGATGCGCCTCCGGCGAAATTCACACTTTGTTGCGCACCAAGGGTTACGAGGCTGCTCTAGCCGCAGCCGGTGTTTATCAAGACATTTTCGGCCGAGACAATTACTTCGCCGAGATTATGGATCATGGCATTGAAATCGAGCGCCGCACTCACCACGATCTTCTTCGTATCGCCAAAGACCTCAAGATGCCTTTGGTCGCAACCAACGACTTGCACTACATTCACCCGGGCGACTCCGAAGCGCACAGCGCTCTACTGTGCATCCAGGTGAATGCTTCGCTCAACGACCCAAATCGCTTCAAGTTCGACGGCTCCGGCTATTACCTAAAGTCGGCCGCCGAGATGCGCGAGCTTTTTAAGGACTACCCGGAGGCGTGCGACAACACTCTGGCCATCGCCGAGCGTTGCAACGTTGAGTTTGAACAGCGTGAAAAAGAACTCATGCCGCGATTCGACGTTCCGGCCAGTGAGACTGAAGACTCTTGGTTCGAAAAAGAAGTATTCGCAGGGCTTGACCGACGCTTTGGCGGCAAGGTTCCCGAAGACCGCCTAACTCAGGCGCGATACGAAATCGGCGTCATTCACAAAATGGGTTACTCGGGCTACTTTCTGGTGGTCGCCGACTTCATTAACTGGGCCAGGCGCCAAGGCATTCGAGTTGGGCCAGGTCGTGGCTCGGCCGGCGGTGCCATCGTCGCCTATGCACTCGGCATCACCGAGCTTGACCCGATTCAGCACGGTCTTATCTTTGAGCGATTCTTAAACCCAGACCGCATCTCGATGCCCGACATCGATGTCGACTTTGACGACCGCCGTCGCGGCGAGGTTATTCGCTACGTAAACCAGAAGTATGGTGAAGACCGCGTTGCGCAGATTGTTACCTTTGGTTCGATTAAGGCCAAGGCTGGGCTCAAAGATGCCGCGCGCATCCTCGATTACCCATATGCCGTCGGTGACAAACTCACCAAGGCGCTACCGGCCATGGTTTTGGGCAAAGACATTTCTCTCGAAGACATCGAGAACGAATCGGCAGAGCGCTATGGCGAAGCAGCCGAGTTTAGAAAGCTCGTGGCCGAAGACAAAGAAGCTGCCAGGGCCTACGAAGTTGCCAAAGGGCTCGAGGGCCTGAAGCGTTCAACCGGTGTTCACGCGGCCGGTGTAATCATCTCGGCCGAACCGCTGTTCGACGTCATTCCCATCATGACGCGTGAAGGTGAAGACGGCATCGTCACCCAGTTCGACCAGCCGCCGCTCGAAAAGCTCGGCCTGCTCAAAATGGACTTCTTAGGGCTTCGAAACCTGACGGTTATTGATGACGCGCTCGAGAACATTCGCAATAACGGCAAGACCCCGCCGGTTCTTGAAGAGCTCGACCTGGATGCCGACGAAAAGGCCTACCAACTGCTCTCAGCCGGCGACACCCTCGGTGTTTTTCAGCTCGATGGTGACAACATGCGAACCCTGCTGCGCCTGCTTCGTCCAAGCGAGTTCGAACACATCTCGGCTGCCATCGCACTCTATCGACCAGGTCCGATGGGTGAAAACTCTCATACCAACTACGCGCTGCGCAAAAATGGCAAGCAGCCGAACGTGCCGATTCACGCCACGCTCAAAGAGCCACTAGCCGATGTGCTTGACCCGACCTATGGTCTGATCATTTACCAAGAGCAGGTTATGGCCGCAGCTCAAAAAGTTGCTGGCTACTCACTCGCCGAGGCAGACATCTTGCGCAAAGCCATGGGTAAAAAAGACGAAGTCGAGCTAAAGAAACTCTTCGCCTCGTTTAGTGCCGGCATGCAGGCCAATGGCTACGGCATGGATGCTGTGAACCGACTTTGGGAAACACTCCTGCCTTTCGCCGGCTATGCCTTCAATAAGGCGCACAGCGCCTGCTACGGCGTGATCAGTTACTGGACCGCCTATCTCAAGGCCAACTTCCCGGCCGAATACATGGCCGCGCTACTTACGTCGGTCGGTGACTCAAAAGACAAGTTGGGAATCTACCTGAGCGAATGTCGCAAGCAGGGCATCCGCGTTTTGTCACCGGACGTGAACGAATCATTTGGCAACTTCTCGGCAGTCGGTGGCGACATTCGATTCGGTCTGAGCGCCGTCAAGAACGTGGGCGCAAACGTTGTAGAGGGCATCGTGTCGGCCCGCCGCGAAAAAGGTGCGTTCACTTCTTTCAATGACTTCTTGAAGAAGGTGCCGTCGACCGTTTGCACCAAGCGAACCATCGAGTCGCTCATTAAGGCGGGTGCATTCGATTCGCTCGGGCACACGCGCCGCTCTCTAATTGCGATTCACGAAACCGCTGTCGATTCGATTTCTTCGGTGAAAAAGAATGAGGCGAGCGGCCAGGTTGACCTGTTTGGCTCGATGTTCGATGACGACCCAACTCAGGTAGTGATTCCCAATCTAGAGGAATACGAAAAGCGCGACAAGCTGGCACTAGAAAAGCTGATGCTCGGTTTGTATGTGAGTGACCACCCGCTCTCGGGTCGCGAACGTCAGCTCTCAACCTTCGCTGACCTGTCGATTGCCAACTTCCTAGTCAGTGAGTCTCTCAAAGATGGCGAAGTTGTAACCCTGGCCGGTCTCGTGACCTCTTCGGTTACCAAAATAGGTCGTAAGTCAGGCAAGCCATACGCAATGGTCACCGTCGAAGACTTTGAGTCAGAGCTTCAGTTGATGCTCGCAGGTAAATCTTTCGACGAATATGGTCGCGTTCTCGAGGCAGACCAAGTGGTCGCCGTTCGCGGAACCGTCACCACGCGAGACGAAGCCCGTTCGATAAGGGTTTACGACATCACGGTCATTGAGGGAGATGTCGAGGGTGACAACCGGGCGATCAACCTGACCATTCAAGAAAAGCAGGCGACGCGAGAAAACATCGAACGCCTCGACAAGATTCTCTCAATGCACCCGGGCTACAGCCCAGTCGTGGTCAATATGCACAGCGCAGACGGTGGGCGTCACTTCGAATTAGGCAAGCGCGCCCGATGGTCAACTGGCTTTGCCGCTGAGATCAAGGGTTTGTTTGGTTTGAGTGCTCTAAGCCAGTTGGCTGTAGTTGACGACTCGGATGCTCTGGCCGACGCCGAATCAGGCGAGTTTGTCGACCGTGACGTAGCTTCGCTGATGGTAGAGCAACGGGGATTGTTCGGTGCCGATGAATCCTTCGACAACGTCGCAGATGACGACGGCGTTTGATTCAACTTCAACAATTTGTCTAATCTTCAAAATTAAGACCGAAGTCACTCCGTCTAGTAGCGGGATACCCCTGTTGTCGATAGACCAGTCGCTTGGCTCAAACCTCTTGGTGTGATCTGCCGCCATGCGGTTTGCGAGTTCAAGGTTGTCTACACCCAGCGTGTGCAGTGCCACATATTCGGCTTTTGAAAGGCTTGGCCACGATGAAGACCCTCGAGCCACGTTGAACGAAACCAGCGGGGGAGTAGCACCGAGCGAAGTCACGGAGGTAGCCGTGAAGCCAACCGGGGCGCCCTCTGGGCTTGAGAAAGTCAAGATTGAGACACCGGAGGCGTGCAGTCTAAAACTGGCCTTCAGGGCGTCTACAGGGTTTTCGAGTGGTGTGAGTTCATTCATATTCGTCAAGGTCAAGGGTAACCGAACCACGCTCTAGAATTATGCGAAAGAGAAAGGCCGTGAGCATGCGCGTTTTAGATCTGCGCGGTCAGACCCTCAGCAATGAGCTGGTCAACGCTGAGGTGCCTCGCGCTCCGCTCGATATCTCTGGGGCCATCCAAGAAATCACCCCGCTACTCGCCGATGTAAAAGCCAATGGTGAACAAGCCCTGCTCAACGTTGCAGCCAGGTTTGGCAACTCTGATCCAAAGCCTTTTCGAGTCTCGGCTCACGAACTTGCCCAAGCGCTAGATGCACTCAAGCCATCGCTTCGCGCGGCCATTCAAGAGAGCATCAATCGGGTTCGCAAGGTTTGCCAAGCCGTGATGCCCACCGATACCAGGGTCGAACTCGCACCCGGTGCAACCGTTCGACAGCGTTGGCAGCCAGTCGATTCGGTTGGCCTCTATGTTCCTGGTGGTAAGGCCGTGTACCCGAGCAGTGTCGTGATGAACGTGGTGCCAGCTCAAGTTGCCGGTGTGCCGCGACTGGCCATCGCCACACCCGCCCAGGCTGAGTTCGGCAATCGCCCTCACCCGGTGGTGCTGGCCACGGCAGCAATGTTAGGCGTTACCGAGGTCTACAACATCGGTGGGCCAGCCGCCGTTGCGGCTTTTGCCTATGGAGTGCCCGAGATTCCGGTCGAGCGAGTCGCGATGGTCACCGGCCCAGGCAACATCTATGTCGCTGCCGCAAAGCGTGCACTTCGCGGCGTTATCGGCATCGACAGCGAAGCCGGCACTACCGAAATCTTGATCGTTGCCGATGAATCTGCCGATGCGAGGCTCATTGCCTTCGATTTGGTGAGCCAGGCAGAGCACGACGAAGCAGCCGCCTGCGTGCTCGTCACAGCATCCGAGCGCCTCATAGAGAGTGTTTCAGCTCAAATCGATGCAGTGGCCGCGCAAACCGAAAACTCGGCGCGTGTGATCGCTGCTCTGAGTGGCATTCAGTCGGCCTTGGTGTTAGTTGACAGCACGGATGCTGCGCTGGAGTTTGCCGACTGCTACGCCACCGAACACCTCGAGTTGCACACCGTCGATCCGGTTAGCGATGCAGCGCGGGTATCTAACGCTGGGGCTTTGTTCTTAGGAAAGTATTCACCGGTGAGTCTCGGCGACTATCTAGCTGGATCAAACCACGTGTTGCCAACCGGAGAGCAGGCAAAATTCGGCTCAGGATTGGGTGTTCACACCTTTTTGAGAGCCCAGCAGGTCATCGAATACGACGCGCAAGCTCTTCAAGCAGTCGCTGAAGCCGCTAGAGAATTCTCAAATTCGGAGCGTCTGCCTGCTCATGGTGAAGCCATAACCGCAAGATTCGACGACAAATAGCCTGCAACGACTCGTTGTTGTGATTTCGTTACCAAAGCCGCGAGCGCAAAGAGCCCAAAAACCCTGATTTTTAGGCAATTTTGTCGCGACACGCCGACATCGAAATGAATTTGATTTCAGGGCACCTAGACCACAAGATATAGTGACCCAACTACAAAAAGAGTCTAGATATAGTGTTCCCTGTGGAATTCTGTGGATAACTCTCAGTCAAATCATCAAGGAGGAGGTTTTCGACATGCACTGTCCGTTTTGTCGCCATGCCGATTCCCGCGTGATGGACTCGAGAACCTCTGAAGATGGGGCCTCGATCCGACGCCGTCGTCAATGCCCCGAGTGCGGCATGCGTTTCAGCACAAATGAAACCGCAAGCCTCACCGTGGTCAAGCGAAGCGGAGTAATCGAACCATTCAGCCGACACAAAATCGTAAATGGTGTGCGTAAAGCCTGTCAGGGTCGGCCAGTCAGTGAATCTGACCTGGCCCTGCTAGCTCAGACGGTCGAAGAGACCGTTAGGGCCACCGGATCGTCACAGATAGAGGCAAACGAGATTGGATTGGCCATTCTCGAACCGCTAAGAAAACTTGACGAAGTGGCTTTTATGCGCTTCGCCAGCGTCTACCAGGGTTGGGAATCCCTGGCCGACTTTGAGGCAGCCATCAATGTGCTCCGGGCTAACCGTGAGTACGCAGAAAACGACGAATCGTTCGAACTGGACGAGACGAAGAGACTTACCGATCGCTAGATCGGTTAAGAAGCAACCAAAAACAGCAGCAGAAGAAAGGCAATAACGTGACTGATACCTCGGCATATGCCGGCAACACCGCCGGAACCGGTGCAGGGCTCACCATTGAGCGCATTTACACGACAGAGGGCGTTCACCCTTACGACCAGGTCAACTGGGAGTACCGTGACGTCGTACAAACCAACTGGAAAAATGGCGAGGTTATCTTC
Source organism: Rhodoluna sp. (assembly GCA_044348705.1). Classification (GTDB taxonomy): domain Bacteria; phylum Actinomycetota; class Actinomycetes; order Actinomycetales; family Microbacteriaceae; genus Rhodoluna. The sequence goes on from JBIKSH010000014.1 coordinate 7,577, forward strand.
GAACAGCGTGGAATTGAATTCCCGGAGTTCTGGAGCATCAACGCTTCGACCATCGTCACCACCAAATACTTCAGAGGAGCTGTAGGCACCCCTGAGCGCGAGTTCAGCCTGCGACAGCTCATCGACCGGGTTGTGCTCACTTACACCCAGGCAGGCCGTGACTACGGTTACTTCGCAAGCGAAGAAGACGCCACCATCTTCGAGCACGAACTCACCTACATGCTGCTCAACCAGGTGTTCTCGTTCAACTCTCCGGTTTGGTTCAACGTCGGCACCAAGAGCCCACAGCAGGTTTCAGCCTGTTTCATTCTTTCGGTTGATGACTCAATGGAGTCAATCCTTAACTGGTACCGCGAAGAGGGAATGATCTTCAAGGGCGGTTCGGGCGCAGGTCTAAACCTTTCGCGCATCCGTTCTTCGAAGGAACTCCTCAAGTCAAGCGGTGGCTCGGCCTCTGGCCCAGTTTCGTTTATGCGCGGTGCAGACGCTTCGGCAGGAACTATCAAGTCTGGTGGCGCAACCCGTCGCGCAGCCAAGATGGTCGTGCTTGACGTCGATCACCCAGACATCGAAGAGTTCATCGAGACCAAGGCCAGCGAAGAGAAGAAGATTCGTGTTCTTCGCGACGCAGGTTTCGATATGGAACTCGGTGGCAAAGACATCAACTCGGTGCAGTACCAGAACGCCAACAACTCGGTTCGCGTAAACCGCGAATTCATGGAGGCCGTCGAGAACGGCAGCAAGTTCGGCCTTCGCGCTCGCACCAACGGTGAAGTTATCGAAGAAGTCGATGCTCGCGAACTGTTCGACAAGCTGGCTATCGCAGCTTGGGAATGTGCCGACCCAGGCATCCAGTACGACGACATCATCAACGACTGGCACACCACTCCTGAGTCAGGTCGCATCAGCGCTTCGAACCCTTGCTCGGAGTACATGCACCTTGACAACTCGTCATGTAACTTGGCGTCGCTCAACCTTCTGAAGTTCCTCAACCCAGACGGCTCATTCGACAGCGCGAAGTTCACCAAGGCATCTGAGCTAATCATTACTGCCATGGATATCTCGATCTCTTTCGCAGACTTCCCAACCGAAGCCATTGGCGAGACCACCCGTAACTTCCGCCAGCTCGGCATCGGTTACGCAAACCTAGGTGCATTGCTTATGGCAATCGGTGTTCCTTACGACAGCAAAGAGGGCTTCGCGCTAGCCGCGTCGATCACTTCGCTCATGTCGGGTGCAACCTACCGTCGTTCAGCAGAACTTGCTGCAGTCGTCGGCACCTACGCCGGCTACCCGAAGAACAAGGCCGGTCACGACCGCGTCATGGCTAAGCACGAGGCTGCAAACGCAGAGCTTAAGCCGGTCAGCGACATTGATGCAGGCGTTCTAGAAGCCGCTACCGAACAGTGGCGCTTGAACACCGAAATCGGTGCCCGCAACGGCTGGAGAAACTCGCAGATTTCGCTGCTTGCTCCAACCGGAACCATTGGCTTCATGATGGACTGTGACACCACCGGTATCGAGCCTGACTTCTCTCTTGTCAAGTACAAGAAGCTGTCAACCGGTGGTTCGATGCAGATCGTAAACCAGACCATTCCGTTCGCGCTACACCGTCTCGGCTACTCGCAAGAGACCGTAGAGGCAATCGTTGACCACATCGGTCAGCACGGCCACGTGGTAGACGCTCCAGGCCTAAAGCCAGAGCACTACGCGATCTTCGACACCGCTGTTGGTATTCGCGCAATCGAGCCAATGGGTCACGTACGAATGATGGCTGCTGTTCAGCCGTTCCTTTCGGGCGCTATCTCGAAGACCGTGAACATGCCAGAGTCTGCAACCAAAGACGAAATCGCAGATGTGTACTTCCAGGGTTGGAAGCTCGGTCTAAAGGCTTTGGCCATCTACCGCGACAACTGCAAGGTTGGCCAGCCTCTAAGCGACGCCAAGGCTAAGACCGAAGAGAAGGCAGCTCCAGCTGCAGTGGCAGGCGAAATCGCCCACCCAGTGCGCAAGCGTCTTCCTAAGTCACGCCCATCGTCAACCACCTCGTTCACCGTTGGTGGCGCAGAGGGTTACATGACGGCATCGTCTTACCCAGACGGCGGTCTAGGCGAAGTGTTCTTGAAGCTCGGCAAGCAGGGTTCAACCCTTGCCGGTGTCATGGACGCCTTCTCGATCGCAGTTTCGATCGGCCTGCAGTACGGAGTGCCACTAGAGACCTACGTGAAGAAGTTCACCAACGTCAACTTCGAACCAGCTGGTTTGACCGATGACGCCGACATTCGCATGGCGAAGTCACTGATGGACTACATCTTCCGTCGTCTAGCGCTTGACTACCTGCCATACGAAACTCGTTCGGCACTGGGAATCAACACTGCATCAGAGCGCTCAGCCGCTCTAGACGCAGCTGGCGGTTACCCACCGGTAATCGAGATCGAAAGCAGCTCGGCAGCAGCCGTAGCGGCCGAAGAGATCGAAGCCGTTGTTGAAATCAAGGAATCATCGGCACAGTCGGTGACCATCGAGGCCAAGCCAGCAGCTAGCCGCGAGGTTCACTCGTCAGCTGAGCTGTTCGAACTGCTCCAGGGCAAAGAGTCGGATGCTCCGCTGTGCTTCAACTGTGGAATCAAGATGCGCCCATCTGGTTCATGCCACGTCTGCGAAGGCTGTGGATCAACCAGCGGTTGCAGCTAAACAATCAACCAGAAAGTGGTCGGCACCTTAGGGTGTCGACCACTTTCGGCTTTAAGCGCGGGTAACCTAGAACCGTGCTCTACAACCTCATCTTTCGTCTGGTCTTTGCGCGACTTGACCCTGAATTCGTTCACCACGCAGTGGTTTTGGGCTTGCGAATCGCAAGTGCACTACGACTAACCAGCCTGGGTCGCCTAAGGGCGAGTGAAGCTAAAACCGTCGAGGCACTCGGCTTGAAATTTCACGGTGCTTTTGGTCTAGCAGCCGGATTCGATAAACACGCCATAATGATTCGACCGATGGGAGACCTTGGTTTCTCACACGTAGAAATCGGAACAGTCACCGCCAAGCCGCAGCCCGGTAACGATAAGCCGAGGCTCTTTCGCCTGATCGACGACCGAGCTTTGATCAATCGCATGGGGTTCAACAATGAGGGTGCTGACGTAATCTCCAAGCGACTTCGGCAGCTTCGAGAGCGAAACATTGCCAAACTCCCCATCATTGGTGTGAACATCGGCAAGAGCAAGGTGACTCCAGTTGAAGAGGCAGCCTCTGACTATGCCTATAGCGCCAGACTGCTGTCTCCATACGCCGATTACCTAGCCGTGAACGTTTCGTCACCCAACACACCAGGATTGCGCTCGCTACAAGAGGTAGCGGCACTTAGGCCCATTCTTCAGGCCGTCTTGGCCGAAGCGAACGGCAAGCCTGTGCTGGTGAAGATCGCCCCAGATCTGAACGATCAAGACATCATCGAGGTTGCGAAGCTGGCCACCGAATTGGGGCTAGCAGGCATCATCGCAACCAACACGACAATCTCTAGAGAGAACCTGAAAACCGCCAAGTCAAAGGTGGATGCTATGGGTGCCGGAGGTTTGAGTGGCGCGCCTCTGAAAGCACGTTCCCTAGAGGTTCTGCAGGTACTCAAAGCCGTCGTCGGCGACGGCCAAATAATCATTTCGGTTGGCGGAATCGAGACGGCAAGTGAAGCAAGCGAGCGCTTAGCAGCAGGTGCAACGCTTGTTCAGGGTTACACCGGCTTCATCTTTGACGGCCCGTTGTGGGCCCGCAAGATTAATCGCGGAATCTAAAGAAACTAGCTAAACCAGACGTGCCGGTGGGCTCTTGGTTTCGGCTGGGTCAAAGACTGCAACCGGCTGCAAGATAGCCTCTGCTTTGGTCGCGATCTCGTCAGGAATCTCAATCTCAAGTGCCTTCAGGTTTGAAGTGATTTGCTCTGGCTTACTAGCGCCAACAATTGCACTCGAAACATTCGGGTTACGAAGAACCCAGGCCAGCGCAAACTGAGCCATGGTAGCTCCACATTCCTCAGCGAGTGGCGCAAGCTGTGCAACGCGCGAAAGCAGATCATCGTTGAGTTTTTCACGGATGAACGAGCCAGCCTTTTCGTCGGCTGCGCGTGAATCGCTAGGAACTGGCTGACCAGGTAGGTACTTTCCGCTCAAGATACCTTGAGCCATCGGAGACCAGACAATCTGGCTGACGCCTAGAGATTCGCTGGTTGGAATAACCTCAGCCTCAATAACTCTCCATAGCATTGAGTACTGCGGCTGGTTCGAGATCAGTTGAAAACCCATCTGCTTAGCTAGCGCAGCACCGGCGGCTATTTGCTCGGCACGCCATTCAGATACACCGATGTAAAGTGCCTTGCCCTGTCGCACGATGTCGGCGAAGGCCTGCATGGTTTCTTCTAGGGGAGTCTCGTAGTCAAAACGGTGTGCCTGGTAGAGGTCGACGTATTCGACGTTCATGCGCTTGAGCGAGCCGTTGATCGATTCCATGATGTGCTTGCGCGAGAGTCCGGTGTCGTTTGCCCCGCGCTCGGCCACTGGCCAGTAGCACTTGGTGAAAAGTTCGATTCCTTCTCGGCGAACTCCGGCGAGCGCTTTACCAAGAACCACTTCGGCCGCTTGGTTCGCATAGACATCCGCCGTATCAAAAGACGTGATGCCGCCGTCAAGAGCCGCGTGCACAGTCGCCAATGCCGCAGCCTCGTCTACCTGCATGGCGTGGGTTAGCCAGTTGCCATAGGTCAGTTCGCTGACCTTGAAACCTGAATTGCCTAGATAGCGATACTTCATGAGTGCTCCTTGATCAGTTGTTTCGTCAGCGTCTCAACGTGCGAATGCAAATCTGGAATCCAGTTCTCTTGCTCTGGCTTCATCAAAACCGAACGAAGAATTCTGGCGGTGTCTCTATCTTGCTCTAATTCGAAGCCGCGGCGAATAAATCCCTGCGGCTTCATCACATAGGTCGCTAGATGAATCTGCTGGTCGCGCGGTGCTTGAGCCGACTTTTCGAACACGGCATGTGAAATGGCGTCGACGGTTGAGAACTTGGATGCACGGGGAAAGTAAGTCACGATGTCGAGTTCTGGCACCTGTAGTGGAACCAGAACCTCTGATTCGCTCAGTAGCTTGTGCCACTGCACGGCTGCGTTTCTTCCGCCCTGCAACACGGCACCGAGGCCGTCTTTGGTTAGCGGGAAAATCTGCAACGTAGCCCACAGCGCGGCTGCCGATGCTCCGGCTCGCGAACACTCGAGTTGAATTTCGCCAAAGTGAAGGTCTTCGCTTGCGAAGTAGGTATAGGGGGAGTCGTGCTTGTAGAAACGGCCAATCGAAACATCGTTGAATAGCACCGCACCACAGCCGTATGGCTGCAATCCGTGTTTGTGTGGGTCTACAACCACCGAGTCAGACTCTGCAATGGCGCGGTAATGTCTGGCTGTTTCTTCGTCTAGCTCGTCGGCGATGAGCGTAAAGAATCCGCCATACGCCGTGTCAACGTGCACGCGCGCTCCGTACTGCCTCGCCAACGGAATGATGTCGGCGAGCGGGTCTACAGCACCAAGCCCGGTTGTTCCAAGTGTTGCTACGACTGTGCCGATTTTGCCGGTAGCAAGTTTCTCGGCCAAGTCGTCGAGTCGCATTCGCCCGAACTCATCGGTCGCAATCGAAATTGCTGGGATGTTCAAAACTTCAGCCATGCGCGTGTGCGTGTAGTGGGAATCTTCACTGTGCGCAATCGCCAAATCGGGGTTGATTTCTCGACTCACCCAGAGAGCCTCAAGGTTAGCCGTGGTGCCACTCCAGGTGAGGTGCCCGAGGTGAGATTCTGGGTAGCCGAACATCCGCGCTAAGTCTTTTACGACCTCGCGTTCGAGCATGGTCGTGGCGCGGCCGCCGTCAATTGAGTGATTGTTGGGGTTGATCATCATGGTGGCGAGATAAGCCGCCATTGCAACCGGATGCGGTGGCTTGAGCATTTGCCCGGCATAGTGCGGGTGAAAGTAAGGTGAGTTGTCTTCGAGCCGAGTCGTCAGGTCTTCGAGAACCGAACGAACCTTCGACATGTCGGCCTGTTGCGAAGGATGTGCACCGAATACCCCGTAGGTGTCTTTCATGCGATCTACAGCAGAAATCACTTGGTCAGCGAGATCGGCGAGACGAATTTCTTGCTTGTTTTCCACGCAGACTCCTTTGTCTGTTGGTCAATTCGAGCTTTTGGCCCAGTTGTTAGATTACTGTGCCTCTTTTTACCTGAGGCTTAGGCAGGCGCATCGGACGCATCTGCATGCTGCGCAATGCGACATACATCTTTAGTCCACGCTCTAGGTTCGCCTCGCCATACTTCGCGGTAAGGCGCTTGGTGACTCTGCGGCTTAGCACCAAGGCGTCGACAATCATGCCGCCCATGATGCTCCACATGATCAAGATGGCTGCCAAGTTGACCACGTCGTTGTTGACTGTGTTCAAGATCACGGCCACGAAAACTACGGGCAACAGCAGCTCACCAACGGTGAAACGCGAGTCAACCATGTCGCGAGCCAGCTTCTTCTGTGGTCCGCGGTCACGAGCGGTCAGGTAACGCTCTTCGCCATTGAGCATGCCCTCGCGAGCTTCGGCACGTTTTGCGGCTAGCTGAGCTCTAGCAGCCTTCTTGGCTTCTTTACTGCGATCGCCAATCAACGGCTTCTTGCGCGCGGCTTCGCGCTCTTTGCGAGATGGGGTAGGGCGGCCTTTTCCGCTAGCTGCGGTTGGCTTTGAAGAATCAGACATGAACTGCTCTCTTGTGTGTGAGTTTCTTGCTTAAGATTACCTTCATGAACGAATCGAAAATCGAATCATTGGTGCACGACGTAAAAGAGTCGGTAAATCTGCAGTTTCCAGCTCGAATCGCAGACCTGTGCGAACTAGTGCGAATTCCTGGAATCGCTTGGGACGCGTTTGATGCTGCTGACCTCGAGCGCAGCGCTGAGGCTGTAAAGGCATTACTCGATGACCTCGAAATCTTCGATGCAGTTGAAATTCGTCGCGCGAGCGCGGGAGAAAAAGACGGTGCACCTGCCGTTGTAGCGCGACGCGAAGCAAAAAACGGCAGACCGCACATTCTTCTTTATGCACACCACGACGTTCAGCCGCCTGGCCCAGAAAACCAATGGAACACACCTGCCTTCGAGCCGACGCTCAGGGACGGGCGCATCTTTGCCCGAGGTGCAGCAGACGACAAGGCCGGTATCGTGGCCCACCTAACTGCGCTACGTGTTTTGAAAGAGATTGCTGGACCAGATTTTGATCTCGGTATCTCGCTCTTTTTCGAGGGCGAAGAAGAAGCCGGTTCACCATCGTTCAGAAACTTCCTAGATGAAAACCGCGACCTGCTTGCAGCCGATGCCATCGTTGTCGCCGACTCTGCGAACTGGACCGTTGAGGTTCCAGCGCTCACCACGACTCTTCGCGGCCTCGTTTCTCAAGTTATCGAAATCAAGACGCTCGACCACGCCCTGCACAGCGGAATGTATGGGGGAGTGGTGCCAGATGCCACCATGGCACTCATCAGGCTTTTGGCTTCGCTACACGCTACCGATGGGTCTGTTGCCGTACCTGGTTTAGTGCAAACCTCAGCAGCCGACCTCGACTACACCGAGGCAGCGCTTCGTGTAGATGCCGGCCTTCTAGACCCAACTTCAACCATCGGCACGGGCAGCCTTCTTTCACGAATTTGGACGAAGCCTTCGATCACAGTTATCGGGATTGACACCAAAAACGTGGATGTCGCATCGAACACGCTGCTGCCTTCGGCCTCTGCCAAGATCAGTATGCGAATCGCCCCTGGTGACGAGCCAGAGAAGGCACTGGTCGCTCTTCGTGCACACCTCGAAGCAAACCTTCCTTTCGGTGCGCAGATCACCTACGGCGAGGTCGAGTTGGGCAAGCCATTCGCTTCGAACACTGACGGTTGGGCCTTCAAGCTCGCCAAAGATGCGCTCAGCGACGCTTTTGGCGTTGAGAGCGTAGAAATCGGAATCGGTGGTTCGATTCCGTTCATCGCAGACCTGACCGAGGTTTTCCCATCCGCCCAGATTTTGGTCACCGGAGTAGAAGAACCCGACTCGCGCGCTCACAGCCCGAACGAGTCAGTTCACCTTGAAACGTTGAGAAACGCGATGAGCGCTGAAGCTTTGATGTTGCTTCGAGCCAATGCTGCGGTTATCCCGTCGGAATAGTCCGACCTGATTTATGCTTGAGAAAGTAGAACGAGGAGTCAAAAATGTCTGAAACCCTTACCCACACGGTAGACCTAACAGAGGTCGCTCGCGACAAGGTTCGTGCACTGATCGAAGCAGAAGCTAACGAAGAGCTTCGCCTTCGTATTGAAGTAAAGACCGGTGGTTGCTCAGGCTTCATTTATCAATTGTTTTTCGATGAAGAGCTTTCTGAATCAGACGCCGTTCGCGACTTCAATGGCGTTCAGGTTGTCGTTGATATGAAATCTGTGCCTTACCTAGACGGTGCATCAATCGATTACGAAGACACCATTCAGAAGCAGGGCTTCACCATCGACAACCCGAACGCACAGAGCACCTGCGCCTGTGGAGATTCATTCGGATAAATCACTTTTTGCAAGACCTAATGGCTCGATCACTAAAAAAAGTGGTCGAGTCTTCGGTTTTCTGGCGGTTTTGACGGGTTTCAGGGCATCGACAAGCGTAGACTTAGCAGGTAACGATTCGATATCCGAAGGGTCGATTGTGCTTTCAAAGCGTGTACTTCGCTGGGCTTCTATCCCAGCAATCACAAGCATCACTCTCTTTTTATCCGGCTGCAGCACCGCTGAGCTAGAGCTCGGCTTTCTGCCACTGAACTCTAAAGATGCAACCAACCACACCCAACGAATCACTGACCTCTGGGTCGAGTCTTGGATCGTTCTCTGGGCCGTTGGAATCATCGCCTGGGCCCTAATGTTCTGGGCAATCATCGTCTACCGCCGCCGCAAGGGGGAGACTGGCCTTCCAGCACAGTTGCGTTACAACAACCCAATCGAAACTCTATTTACGGTTGTTCCACTGATTTTGGTCATCGGCTTCTTCGCCATGACCGCACGTGACATGGCTGAAATTGAAAAACCAAATGCGAACCCGGATGTTCACATCGAAGTCATCGGTAAGCAGTGGTCTTGGGACTTCAACTACCTTGACGAGAATGTCTATGAAACAGGCATCCAGTCGCAATTTGAGGGCGAATTAGGTTCAGAAGCCGCACTTCCAACCCTTTACTTACCTGTCAACAAGAGCGTCAAGATTGATCTGACCGCCCGCGACGTCATCCACTCGTTCTGGGTTGTCGAATTCTTGTACAAGAAAGACATGTTCCCAGGTCGCTGGAACCACATTTACTTCACCCCAACCAAAGAGGGAACCTACAAGGGTAAGTGCGCTGAGCTCTGTGGAGAATCGCACTCGATGATGCTTTTCAACGTTGTAGTGCTTGACCAGGCCGGCTATGACGCCAAGATGCAAGAACTAGAAGCAAAGGGTCAGACCGGCAAGCTCGGTATCGACCTAAACCGCAACCAAAACCTTCCGGGTGACAACCCAGACATCAGAGGATAAGACGATGGCTAACAACACCACTGCTTCTAAGTCAAAAGGACGCATTCTGGTCGACTGGCTAACCACCACTGACCACAAGAAAATCGGTTACCTTTACCTGATCACCTCGATGGCGTACTTCGTAATTGCCGGTGTCATGGCTCTGGTCATTCGCGCCCAGCTTGCAGCACCGGGCCTCGAGATTGTGGCCAGCAAAGAGCAGTACAACCAGCTCTTCACCATGCACGGCACCATCATGCTTCTCATGTTTGCAACTCCACTTTTCGCTGCCTTTGCGAACATCCTCATGCCGGTTCAAATTGGCGCTCCAGACGTTGCCTTTCCGCGTCTGAACGCGATTGCCTACTGGTTCTACTTCTTCGGTTCGTTCATCGCAGTCGCCGGCTTCTTCACACCCCAGGGTGCTGCATCGTTTGGTTGGTTTGCCTACGCGCCGCTTTCGAACACCACATTCTCACCTGGTATCGGTGGCGACCTTTGGGTGTTCGGCCTTGCCCTTAGCGGTTTCGGAACCATCATGGGTGGTGTCAACTTCATTACAACGATCTTGACCATGCGTGCCCCGGGCATGACCATGTTCCGCTTGCCAATCTTCACCTGGAACACCTTGGTTACCTCGATCTTGGTAATCATGTGTTTCCCTCCGCTAGCTGCAGCGCTATTTGCACTTGGAGCCGACCGAAGATTCGGTGCGCACATCTTTGATCCGGCTAATGGTGGGCCAATGCTCTGGCAGCATCTGTTCTGGTTCTTCGGGCACCCCGAGGTGTACATCCTCGCCCTACCGTTCTTCGGAATCATCTCCGAAATCCTGCCGGTCTTCAGCCGCAAGCCGATCTTTGGTTACAAGACTCTGGTCTACGCAACCATCGCCATTGCTGCGCTATCGATGACCGTTTGGGCTCACCACATGTACGTCACCGGTTCCGTGCTCTTGCCGTTCTTTGCGTTCACGACAATGCTTATTGCCGTGCCGACGGGCGTGAAGGTGTTCAACTGGATTGGAACAATGTGGAAGGGCTCGGTCACTTTCGAAACACCGATGCTTTGGTCACTTGGGTTCCTCACCACCTTCATCTTCGGTGGTTTGACCGGTGTCATCTTGTCTTCACCAGCTCTCGACTTCCACCTGTCAGACAGCTACTTTGTGGTCGCTCACTTCCACTACGTAGTGTTCGGAACAGTAGTGTTCGCGATGTTCGCCGGCATCTATTTCTGGTACCCGAAGATGACCGGCAAGATGCTCAACGAGCGAATCGGAAAGATTCACTTTTGGCTGCTGTTCTTCGGCTTCCACATCACCTTCTTGGTTCAGCACTGGCTAGGTGTTATCGGTATGCCGCGACGATATGCAACTTACCTACCTGAAGATGGCTTTGCCTGGATGAACATGGCTTCAACCATCGGGTCAGCCATTCTTGCGATTTCGATGATTCCGTTCTTCTGGAACATCTACATCACCTGGCGCAAGGGCGAAAAGACCACCCTCAACGACCCTTGGGGCTATGGCCGTTCGCTCGAGTGGGCTACCGCTTCACCGTTCCCACGCCACAACTTCACTTCGATCCCACGCGTTCGCTCTGAATCGCCGGCATTTGACTTGAACCACCCAGAGCTAGCTCCTGAGCCCGAAAAGGCTCCAACTAAAGCCAAAGCCAAGAAGGGATAACGCCAGTGCGCACCAATGCAAATATTTTCTGGCTCCTAACCGTTTTCTACATCATTTCGGCGGGCGGTTACGCTGCCTGGGGACTGCTTGACCCAAACTACGGCTACATCGAGGTTGTCGGCTTTGCAGCCATCTCAATGCTGGTTTTCATGTCTGGTTTCATCGGCTTCTACATTGAGAAGACCGCTCGCGTTCAGGGCCCAGTTCCTGAAGACAACTTGGATGCACGCATCGAAGACGGCGAGTCAGAAATCGGTTTCTTCGCACCGTGGTCTTGGTGGCCGTTCTTCCTAGGTCTATTTGCAGCCCTAGCGTTTGCTGCTCTTGCGGTCGGCTGGTGGCTGTTCTTCATCGCCTTCCCGCTCGCTCTAATCGCGATCATCGGCTTCGTTTTCGAACACAGCCGCGGGCACCACGCACACTAAGCGCATCAAATCAAGAAAGCCACCCCAACCCGGGTGGCTTTTTTTTACGGGAGTATAGGCTTTGTGCATGACTGTTTGGGGAATGCATCCTTTTGATGATGACGACACAATCGATTTTTCTTATGAAATCAAACGCACAGGGTTAGAAGCACTAGCCCGTGCTCTTGCAGATGCACGCTATGCGGATTCAAGAGAAGAGCAGCATGCCGAAGGCTTCGCAGCCAGCTTTGTTGTGGCTAGTATTTTGACGCAGGACACTGATGCCGTCAGCACGGAAACACTAGCGCTTAAGCCGTCGAAGGCTCTCATCAATTCGGCAGCAGCATGTGTCAGGGTCATTCGGGAGTACGGAACTGACTATTTGAACCATTGGCTTGTGTTTGGTGAAGATGTTCATAAGCAGAAACTCGAGCAGCTGGATGAGGTCGGGATAGCGCTCGGAGTGGCGCCCATTGAGAAAACAAGCACTGGAGACATCCTCGAAGGGCACGCTCCGGGGGAGCAAGAGCCGCGCAACAACAGTTGGCAGAACCAACGGTTTGCAAACCTTCAACTTCTCGATACCAGACACAAAATGAAAGACGACGCTGACTTAGAGCGAGATGTTGATCACACTTTTGTCTGCGCATCAGAGAAGGTCGCGTTAGCCGTGGTTAAATCTCTCGGAAGCGATTTTGAGATTCAAGGGCCCACCTTTCTGCCGGCCGAAGCGGGCGAGGCTGAGTGTTGGGTTGTTGTCGCAACTAAGAGCTATGCGCCAGATTTTGAGAGCACCTGGGGCTATACGCTAAGGATGTTCGACATAGCTTTCACGTGTGGCGCTGATTACGACGGTTGGGGTGCGCCAATCATCAAGCGCAAGAAATCCTGGTTCGGCCGCTAGACGAGCTCAAGTCAAAGAAAAAGCCCGCCAGATGTCTCTGGCAGGCTCTCTCTTCGAATGGTTAGTGCAGTTCCTTGCCGTGGTCGTGAGCTGCTTCAATCTCACCCTTGGTTGGCGGAACCACGCGGTCTTCAAAGTAGAAGCGCGACAGAACGGCACGGATGCGCGATCGCAAGGTAATGACGCCCTTGGCGTTCGGGCGGGCCAACATCGGCTCGTAGGCCTTGTAACCAACGAGCTTGTACAGCTCGTACTCGTCCATAGGCTCGTGAACTTCGATGTACTCTCCGTGAGGGAGACGCACAACGCGACCGGTCTCGCGGCCGTGTAGGGCGATTTCGCGGTCTTTGCGCATGAGTGACAAGCAGGCTCGCTTGGTGATTATGTAGGCCGCGATCGGGCCAACGATGAGCAGAATCTGCATCGAGGTTAGAACGTGGTTCAACGAAACTTGGAAGTGCGTAGCAATCAAGTCTGTTGACGCACCCGCCCACAGAACTGCGTAGAACGTGATTCCAGCTGCACCGATACCGGTACGAACTGGAGTGTTTCTCGGGCGGTCTAGAACGTGGTGTTCGCGCTTGTCGCCGGTTACCCAGGCTTCTAGGAACGGATACAGAGCCACAATGACGAGGAACAAGACACCGACCACCAGTGGAATCAAAATGTTCATCGACAGTGTGAAGTCGCCGATCATGTATTCCATGTGCGTTGGAGCCAAACGAAGCGCACCATCGAGCCAGCCGATGTACCAGTCTGGCTGGGTACCCGCCGAAACAGGGGATGGGTCGTATGCACCGTAGGCCCAAATCGGGTTGATTGTGAACGTTGCTGCGATGAGCATGATCACACCGAACACGATGAAGAAGAATCCACCGGCCTTAGCAACGTAAACAGGCATTAGCGGGTAGCCAACGACGTTGTCGTCGCGCTTGCCAGGGCCTGCATAGTGGGTGTGCTTGTGAATGACCACCATGAAGAGGTGCACTGCCACGAACACGAGAATCAAGGCAGGCACAATCATGATGTGCAAGCTGTAGAGACGCGCAACGATTGCTTCGCCAGGAAACTCTCCGCCAAACAGTAATGACGAAGTATAGGAACCGATGTATGGGATTCCCTTGATCATGCCGTCGATGATGCGAAGACCGTTACCCGATAGCAAGTCATCAGGAAGCGAGTAACCGGTGAATCCTCCTGCCATACCGAGCACGAAGAGAACGAATCCGACTACCCAGTTGATCTCGCGTGGCTTGCGGAACGCACCGGTGAAGAACACGCGAAGCATGTGCAGACCAGCGGCAGCTACGAAGAGTAGCGCAGACCAGTGGTGAACCTGACGGAACAGCAATCCTCCGCGAATTTCAAACGAGATGTCTAGGGTCGAGGCGTATGCGATCGACATTTCGGCGCCCTTTAGGGGAGCGTAAGAACCCTCATAGATCACTGGAACCATTGAAGGCTGGAACCAGAAGGTCAAGAAGGTGCCCGACAGTAGAAGAACTAGGAACGAGTAGAGGGCTACTTCACCTAGCATGAACGACCAGTGGTCAGGAAAGACCTTGCGGCCGAACTCCTTGAGGATGCCTGCTACGCCAACACGTTCGTCTAGGTAGTTGGCCGTGCCGGCTAGAAAGCCGCCCTTTTTCTTGGCTGTTGCAGTTGCCTTACTCATTTACGCTACGCTCCCAGAAGCTAGGGCCTACAGGCTCATTGAAGTCATCTTGCGCAACCAGGTAACCTTCTGCATCTACTGCGATGGGCAGCTGTGGCAACGGGCGAGCCGCTGGGCCAAAGACCACGCGGCAAGCATCGGTTAGGTCGAAGGTCGACTGGTGGCAAGGGCAAAGTAGGTGGTGGGTCTGCTGCTCGTATAGAGCAACAGGGCAACCAACGTGGGTGCAAATCTTCGAGTAAGCAACGATGCCGTCATAAGACCAGTCTTTGCGCTCGGCAGATTCCTTCAAGATTGATGGGTCGACACGAACCAAAAGAACGGCGGCCTTTGCCTTCTCTTCTAGTTTGTGGTGCTCAAGCTCGGCCAGACCCTCTGGAATGACGTGAAACACCGAACCGATGGTCACATCTGAAGCCTTGATTGGCTTACCATCTGGGTCTCGAGTCAGGCGAGTGCCCTTCTTCCACATGGTGTGCTTCAGGCTGTCTCCAGGGTTTGGGCCTAGATCAGCAAAAACTAGGATGCCCGGAAGCGGGAAGAATGCAAGTGCACCGTAGAGGCTGCGGCGAATGAGCTTGCGGCGGCTGAAACCAGATTCTTTGTTGGCAAGGTCGATGATTTCGATTGCGCGTGCACGGGTTTCTTCACTACCACGAGTTTGGTGACGGGCTTCAGACACTTCAGCGTCTGGCATGAGTGTCTTGGCCCAGTGAACTGCGCCGATGCCGATTGCCAACATGCCGAAAGCGGCGCCTAGGCCGAGGAGCAGTGTGTTGTCGCGAACGCTAGCGTTGCTACCTTCAACAATTGGGAAAGCGAAGTAGGCGTATAGCGCAAACGCGCTGCTGACGATCGAGAACAGGAATAGTGCTGCTACCTGTCGAGCTGCACGCTTTTCGTGTGCTTCGCTCTTGTCGGTCATGCGAACGCGGTGTGGCTCCATGCCTGGGTCTTTTACAGCGTCTGGTGCGATTACCGCTAAACCTGCCGAATAGTCGTGCTCAGCATCCTCGGCTTTTGCCAGAGATTTGCTCTTGTCGCTCACTTGATTTCTCCTTGATTCTCAGGCACTAGTTCGACTTAGCGCCGAGCCAAATTGTGATCACTACGATGCCGCCCAGCACGAAGATCCAAACGAAGAGACCTTCGGCAACTGGGCCTAGACCACCAAGTTCTTCACCACCGGCAGACGGGTTAGCTTCTACGTACTTGAGGTACGAGATGATGTCGCGCTTGTCTTCAGGGGTGAGGTTGGCATCGTTGAAAACCGGCATGTTCTGTGGGCCGATAACCATGGCCTCGTAAATGTGTTTGGCTTCAACGCCTTCTAGGCGAGGGGCAAACTTGCCGTCGGTAAGTGCACCGCCAGCGCCAACTGCGTTGTGACACATGGCGCAGTTGATGCGGAACAGCTCGCCACCGAGCATGGTGTTGCCGGCGGCAAGGGCGGCTTCGCCAACCCATTCTTCAGAAGGAATCGACGGACCAGGTGCTAGTGAGGCTACGTAAGCGGCCAACTGAGCGGTTTGCTCTTCGGTGAACTGCACTGGCTTTTTCATCATCTGAGGGCCAGAGGCTTGACCCGGCATGCGTCCGGTGCCTACCTGAAAGTCAACCGATGCGGCTCCAACACCGATGAGGCTTGGGCCCATGTTGGTGCCTTCAGCGTTTGAACCGTGGCACGAGGCACAGTTAGCCAAGAAGAGCTTCTTGCCAGCATCCACTGTTGCCTGGCTGGTCGCAGACACCGAAGTGGTGTCGATGGCGTCGCTTGCAACTGCATAGCCGCCACCGCTGATTAGAAGGCCCGCGAGAATCACGAGGATGGCCGCAAAAGGACTGCGGCGTGCGTTGTTTAACTTCTGCTTGGTCATTTTTATCTTTCGCAAGTCTTATTTCAGAACGTAAATGATGAGGAAGAGGCCGATCCAGACCACGTCGACGAAGTGCCAGTAGTAAGACACAACGATTGCGCTGGTGGCCTCGTAGTGGCCGAACTTCTTGGCCGCAAAGGTCTTGCCGATTACTAGCAAGAAGGCGATCAGACCGCCCGTTACGTGAAGTGCGTGGAAGCCGGTGGTGATGTAGAAGGCGCTGCCGTAGGCGTTAGAGCTCAGCGAGATGCCTTCAGCGACCAAGGTTGCATACTCCCAAACCTGACCGGCAACGAAGATTGCACCCATCACGTAAGAAATCATGAACCACTCGACTAGACCCCACTTGACAGGGGAGAGGCCGGTTGCACGAGGCTGCATGCGCTCTGCAGCGAATACACCAAACTGTGCGGTAAACGATGAAAGAACCAGAATGATGGTGTTGATTGTCGCGAAGGGTACGTTCAAAAGGGCGGTGTCGGCCTCCCAAATAGCGGGGGAGTTGGCGCGGAGGCTGAAGTACATCGCGAATAGACCGGCGAAGAACATCACCTCGCTGCCTAGCCAGACGATTGTGCCCACCGAAGTTGGGCTCGGGCGGTTGATTACTGGGCTTGTTTTAGCCGTTGCAACGGTCGAAGACATGGCTCAAGTCTAACCCTTCGGCAGGCTAGAGATTGCCATTTCTGGGGCTAAACACGCGGAAATTGCCCGATA
>JBIKSH010000002.1:0-171905 GCA_044348705.1 Rhodoluna sp.
AACTGGCCCAGCATCCTAGGTAAATTGCTAGCCAAATCTGATCTCGATCGGGCAGAAGCGGCTTGGGCAATGACCGAGATTATGTCAGGTGAGGCCGATGAAGCTCAGATTGGCGCATTCATGATGGCGCTGCGCTCCAAGGGTGAGTCGGTAGACGAACTGGCTGGCCTTGTCGATGTCATGCTCGAGCACTCGGTGTTGCTAAATACCGGTAACGACGCTGTTGACATCGTTGGCACCGGGGGAGACCTAGCCGGAACCGTGAACGTTTCGAGCATGGCTGCCGTACTTTGTTCGGCCGCGGGGGTGCCTGTGATGAAGCATGGGTCGAGATCAGCATCTGGCAAGACCGGTTCGAGCGAAATGCTCGAAGTTCTAGGCATTCGCCTTGATCTTTCGCCAGAGCGCGTTGCCGACGTTTTTCGCGAAATCGGCCTAACTTTCTTCTTCGCGCCCGTTTTTCACCCAGCCATGCGTCATGTGGCACCAGTGCGCAAGGCACTCGGCGTGCCGACCACTTTCAACTTCTTGGGCCCTCTAGCCAACCCCGCTCAACCGATCGCAACCTCACTTGGCGTGGCAAATCGCGCAGTGGCACCGCTAATGGCTGCCGAAGTGGCCGCCAGAGGCCGTTCTGCCTTGGTTTTTCGCGGATCTGATGGCCTCGATGAGCTCACCACGACAGGAATCAGCGAAATTTGGCAGGTTTCTGGGGGAGAGGTGCGCGAATTTGTGCTCGATCCCGCCAATTTGGGGCTCGCCAAGGCAAATTCGGCCGATTTGGCCGGTGGCGACGCACAGCACAACGCCAAGATTGCTCGAATCGTTCTAGGGGCAGACAACTGGGATGCTGCGCTGCAGCCAGCGCGCGACATCGTCAGACTGAACGCAGCAGGGGGCATTGTCGCTTACCGATTGGCTAAGGATTCATCGCAAGCTGGTCTAGACATTCACGTGCGTTTCTCGGCAGCGTTGGAGCAAGTCGATGCTGCCATTGCAGCTGGATCACCGTCACAGAAGCTGTCTGCCTGGATCACCGCCACGCAGGCTTAGAGCTACACAGGCAACGTTTATTTGGGGGTAGTGGCCAGATAAATGTTAGTTGACATAATGTTCATTATCGGCGTTATTTATGGGGGTGGCTAGAAGGGGTTCTGGCTCAAGAACTCAGCCAGGCCGTGTGGGCCAACCAGATCGCTCGTTTGGAGCAGCTCCTCTGGATTCCACCAGCGGAACTCAAGAACATCTCGACGTTCGTCGTCGGTCCAGCCCGAAGCATCCAAGTTCAAACCTTCAACCTTTAGTTGAAAGAATGTGTCGGTGTAGGTGTGGAAATTGCCGTCAGACCAATCCCAGCGACCCGAAGTTTGCCACACAGGCTCGGCGAGCGCCTCTGGAGCTACCTGGAGGCCGGTTTCTTCGAACAATTCGCGCACAGCAGCATCCAGAGCTGTTTCACCTTCGTCGATGCCGCCACCAGGGGTCAACCAGCGCGGTGGCAAGCCAACTTCGGGGTCGAAATGGGTGAGAAGTAGAAAAACCTCGCCTGCGTCGTTATGCACGATGACTCGAGCCGTTGGGCGGTGTTGACCGGGGCTAACCATTGGTTTTTTGCGGGTCGCGATATTTGAATACCTGAAGCGACAGTTGCATCAGATAACCAATGCAGATGGCGAAGATCAAAGTGCCTTCACGCACCTGGCCACCGAGTAGCCAACCGATGGTAAGCACAGTGCCTTCGTACATGGTGCGAATCTTCCAGAATTTCCAGCCCAGGAGGCGCTGAGTCCCAATCATCAGGCCGTCTCGGGGCCCAGAACCTAACCCAGCCGAGATGTACATGCCCGTGGCGATGGCAACAATGACCATTCCGACGACGAAAACCAGCAGCTGAAGCCAATAACCCTCGATTTGCGGTACGAGAGGAAGCCAAAAGTCGGCGAATAGGCCGATGAAGATGCCGTTTAGAACGGTGCCAATCCCCCAGCGCTGTTTGAGCGGAATCCATGCCAGCAGCACCAACGCGCTAACTATCACCGAAGCCCAGCCGTACGTGATGCCAAATGTCTTCGAGAGTCCCTGCGCGAAGACATCCCAGGGTGAAAGGCCGATCGCGGCGCGCAACATAAGGGCCAGGCCCAAACCGTATAGAAATAGACCAATCCACAGGCGCACAAATTTTTGCAACGTCTCGAGATTTAGCCTCAGGTTCATGCAACAAAGCCTAGGCTGTTTCTAATCGGAGCTTGGCGAATGAGGTGAGCGTTTTGGAGTACTTCTCCCCCAGTGGTGTTCACGTTTTCGCCCACCGCGGTCTGGTTAGCGATAACGCGGCAGAAAACACGCTGAGGGCCTTTCAAGACGCCTTGGATGCAGGAGCTACGCACCTCGAAACCGACGTTCAGGCAACCAAAGACGGCGTGGCCATACTTTTTCACGACAACACACTCAAGCGCGTTGCCGGCATCGATAGCGATGTGAAAGACCTGACCTTTGAGCAGATTCAGGCGGTTTCGCTTCCTGGTGGGCCGATTCTGTCTCTGCAAGAAGCCCTCGAAAAGCTGCCGTATGCCCGGTTCAACCTAGATGTCAAGCGCGCTAACGCGATCGAGCCCACCGTGCGGGCCATAATTGCGTCTTCGGGGCAAGATCGGGTGCTGGTTTCATCGTTCAGTGATGCAAGACGCCGCAAGGCCATGCGTTTGCTGCACGATAACGGTGCGTCGGTTGCGACCGGCATGGGACTGGCAAAGATCTTGTTGGCGGTTCTGACTGCCAAGTTGCGCATGCGCCGCGCGTTCCACCTTGTTGTGCAGGGTGTGCAGGCGGTACAGGTGCCGTTTGAGCATCCGCTCATCAACCCACTCAGCCCTCGGTTTATCGAATATGTGCTGGATGCTGGGCTGCAGCTCAACTACTGGGTCGTCAATGACGCACAAACCATGCACGAGTTAGTTGGCCTGGGTGCAACCGGCATCGTGTCAGACCGTGCCGATGTCGCAGCCAAGGCTTTGAGGCACTAACCTAATACCTTCGCGCACCCACCGTTTTTGGGAACAAAATGCGCCGCTTCTGCGTTTAGTTCTAGGCAGTCGCACCGAACGAACATAGGAGAAAAATGGCTCAGTCAACCATGCGCGGAATGCGCCTAGGTGGCCAATCGCTAGAGAGCGAAAGAGGCGTTTCTTATTCGGAGCGTGCCACACACATTTATCGTTGTGCCAACGGCCACGACAGCTCGATGGTTTTCGCCGCCGAAGCAGAGATTCCTCAAACCTGGCAGTGCAAGAGCTGTGCCAATGACGGCATTTTGCTTGCCGATGGCAAAGAGGTTGTTCTCGAGAATGTTGAAGACAAGACCCCTCGAAGCCACTGGGAAATGTTGCTAGAGCGTCGCAGCCGCGACGAGCTTGAAGAGATTTTGCAAGAGCGTCTTGAGTACATTCGCGCTCGCCGCAAGGCCGGCGAAGCCGACAACTAGCGTCGAAAGATTCGCTTTAGACCCCAACGAGTTATCAGCCATAGTGCCTCACGGACTATGGCTGAACTCATTTTTGAGTTACCAAACTCTCGTTCGACAAACGTAATGGGAACCTCGGTCACCCTCGCACCTAACTTTGCCGCGTGCCAAGCCATTTCGATCTGAAATGAGTAGCCGGCCGAAGCAACTTCGGTTTCGATTAGTTTGGCAACCAGGTCGGAACGAAACACTCGAAAACCCGCGGTCATGTCACGAATGTTGACGCCGAGCAACGTTCGGGCATACAGATTGCCGAATCTAGACAGTGCAACGCGGTGCCAGGCCCAGTTTTCGACGGCCCCTCCCCTAACCCAGCGCGACCCGATGACCAGATCGGCATTGGTCGAAGCCTCAATTAGTTTGGCGAGGTCCTGAGACCGGTGACTACCGTCGGCATCCATCTCGATTAGGTAATCGAAACCCTGCGATAGCCCGAGCTTGAACCCTGCGATGTAGGCGGCACCCAGGCCGTTTTTCGCGTCACGGTGAAGAACTTGGATGCGCGCATCCGCCTTGGCCATGCGGTCTGCCAACTCCCCCGTGCCGTCTGGCGAGGCATCATCGACGACGAGCACGTTCACCTGGGGGTTATGAGCGAACATACGCTCGAGAACAGCGGGCAGGCTTTCTAGTTCGTTGTAGGTGGGAAGAACGACGAGGTATTTAGGCACGAGGGTTTCTTCGTTCGAGAACCCGGCGCACGAGCATCCAAGCGAGGGCAAAACCGAGAAGCGCTAGGTTTACGTAGTCGAGGTATCGGCCATAGGTCATGGCGGGTGTCTTGTTGTCGGTTAGGCCGATTTGGGCGACGAGATAGTCGCGCTCGAACGCGCCAGAACTATCTAGCAACTGGCCACCCCGGTCGTAAATGGCGGATGGCCCGACAGTTGAGGCGTTTACGAGCGCCAAGCCGGTTTCAATGCTGCGCAGTTTGGCGATGGCAAGTTGCTGCCAGGCCTGGTCGGTGCGGCCGAAGTCGGCGTTGTTGGTTTGGGACAAAATCGCGGTGGCACCCTGGTCAGAGAGTTCGTAGAAAATCTCATCGATGGCAACCTCGAAACAAATCAAGACGCCCAATTTCTGGCCGTTGACCTCATATATGGCGTCGCGCTCGCCGAACGCATAGTCACGGTAAATCAAGCCGATTAGGTCTGGGGCCAGTTGGTTCCAGAATTCGCGGTCTGGAACATATTCGGCAAACGGCACCGGGCGCTTCTTGTCGTACTGGTCGGTGAGTCCAACCCCCGGTTCCCATAAGAAGGAACTGTTGAACAGCTCCGTTCCATTTGAGGTTATGGTTCCGAAAGCGAGAGGCGCTTTCGCGTCGATGTTTACCAAGTTGCTCAACAACTGCCTTGCCTGAACGTCAACGATTGGGCTTAGGTCTGAGGCGTTTTCAGGCCAAACTATCAGGTCTAGCTTGCGCGACGGTTCGTTGCGCAGCAGTTCGTAGGTGGCATCCAAGTGGTTTTCAAGAATCTCGCCTCGACGCGTGTTGGCGAATAGACCCGCGTTGGCGTTGCCCTGAATGGCTGCGACGTCTAGCTGTGCCTTAGCGCTGGCAATTGGAGGCAATGCGGGTACCAAAACCGCGACCAGCAGCACAAGAACGGGTGCTGCGAAGGATCGACGCGAGGTCAAACCATCACGGCGCTTTGTCCAGAAGCCAGGCAGCCATTCAACTGCCAAGGCAGCCAGCAGCGCAATCACGAGCCCAAGCAGGCTGAACCCGCCGAAGTAAACCCAACCCGCGAGTGGCGATTCGGATTGGCTCATCGCCAAACGCGACCAAGGGTATCCGCCATAGGGAATGTGGGTGCTGGCCCATTCACGAGCGATCCAGAGTGATGCGAACAAAATAGCCGAGCCAAAAATCGTTCTAGTGTGGCGTCGAGCTACCGCGTATGTGGCAAGCCCCAAGCCCACCCATAGTGCCTGAATGAAAGATAGTGCCACCAGTGGCAACGGGCCTAGGTATTGACTAAGCCACCAGCACTGCGAGGCATAGAACGCGAAGCCACCAGTGAAACCGACCAAAGCGCCGCGTGCAAAGGTTGCTCCTCTTACCGAGATGAGTAGACCAGCCACGCTGACGAAGATTAGAGGCCACAGCCCTGGCTTTGGATAGGCAAAAAAACTCAATAGGCCGGATGCGACGGCAAGGGTTAGTCGCGAGCTCAGGTAAACGGAATCTAGATGTTTGCTCACGAAACCAGCCTAGGTGTTTTAGCCATAGTAGGAATAGGCAACGATGCCGCGCTTGATCTTGTCGATGGCCGCCCTTGCTGTGTCGGCCACCTCATCTTGCGCGGTTTGGGCAATCTGATCTAGCAGATCAACTATTTGCTTCATCCACCTGATGAAGTCACCGGCGAGCATGTCGCTCTCACCTAGAACGGCGTCTAGGCGGGCGCCGGTGGCCCAACGGTGGGTTGCCACGGTGAAGTTCAGGTCAGGTTCGTTGGTAGGAGGAAGTTTGTAACCCTTAGCGGCAATCTCAATGTCTTGCCAGATCGAAAGAGTCTGCTCGTAGATGGAGGCAAAGTTGCCGCGAGGCACTTTCGGTGAGAGATCTTCATCGTCACGTCTGGCCTCATAGACCAGCGATGCGGCAATGGCTGCCAAGGTGGCAGGGTCTGCTTCGCGCCAAACTCCAAGACGCAGACACTGGGCAACCAGAAGGTCGCGCTCGCCGTAGATTCTGGCCAGGGTGTTACCGGCGTCGGTAACCTCTAGCTCACCGCTGGCTTCGCTGAGGTACTCGAGTTCGATAAGCAGTAGGCAAATGCGGTCGAAGACTTTGGCGACCTGGTTGGTGCGACCCTCGATTTGCGAGAGTAGGTTGTCGGTTTCTTTACGCAACTTGTGCCAGCGCTCACCCCAGCGTGCGTGGGCCTCGCGGTCAGAGCATCCGTGACATGGGTGCTGTCTGATGCGACGCTTCAGGTCTGACAGCTCTTGCTCTTTGTCGCGGCGACCACGCGACAGGCGAATGGTCTTGCCGCGTTCGTGGCGAACCTTGCCTGCAGACATCTCTCGTTCAAGGTCACTAATTTGCCGACGCATTCCGGCGTAGTCACCAAAGTTTCCGAGGTGGCAGGCCATCGACTTTTCAAAACCCGCAAGTGAATCTTCACGGTCACGCAACCCTTTGGCTAGCCCGACAACCGAGCGGTCAGCCTGAAACTGGGCGAAGCTCATTTCGAGCACTTCACGGGCACGATCACGACCGAATGCCTCGATAAGGTTCACAGCCATGTTGTAGGTCGGTCTAAACGATGACATCAGCGGGTAGGTGCGCTTGGATGCGAGGCCGGCGACAACCTGTGGGTCAAGATTCGCGGCCCACTGAATAACCGAGTGACCTTCTACGTCGATGCCTCGACGACCAGCACGACCGGTGAGCTGGGTGTACTCCCCCGGTGTGATCTGAACTCGACTCTCGCCGTTAAATTTGTCTAGGCGGTCGAGCACCACCGTGCGCGCCGGCATGTTGATGCCTAGGGCGAGTGTCTCGGTGGCAAATACGACCTTGACCAGTTTTCTCAAAAAGAGCTCTTCGACGACCTCTTTGAAGGCTGGCAGCATGCCGGCGTGGTGGGCTGCCACTCCCCTTTCGAGTGAACTCAACCACTCGAAATAGCCAAGTGTGGCGAGGTCTTCATCGGCAATGTTGTAGCACTTCTCTTCAACCAACATGCGAATCTCGCGGCGCTCTTCTTGAGTGGTGAGCCGCAGACTCCAGCGAAGACACTCTTTCACCGCCGCCTCGCAGGCCGCTCTAGAAAAGATAAAGAAAATAGCGGGCAGTAGGTTTTCTTCTTCGAGAAGTTCGACAATCTGTGGCTTGGCGATTTTCGGGATGCGCGCCTGATGTTTCTGCCAGTTGTTGTTCTGCCCGCCACGACCCTTGGCAGGTTTGTTTACCGGTTGGCGAAGTTTGTTGGCGTGCATTTGCGAAAGCTCTGGATTCACCCGCGGAGCGCCCGGAGTGGCGTCGAACAGGTCGAGCAACTCATTGCCGAAAAGCACGTGCTGGGTCAGAGGGACAGGACGAACTTCAGAGACGATGATTTCGGTCGAGCCACGAACTTCGTCGAGCCAAGCGCCGAACTCTTCGGCGTTCGAAACCGTTGCGCTGAGTGAAACCACGCGCACATCTTTGGGAAGATGCAAAATGACTTCTTCCCAGACCGCTCCCCTAAAGCGATCGGCAAGGTAGTGCACCTCATCCATAATCACGTAACCGAGGCTCATGAGGCCATCTGAGTTTGCGTAGATCATGTTTCGCAGAACTTCGGTGGTCATCACGACTATTTGGGCGTCGCCGTTCTGATTGGTGTCACCCGTGAGCAAACCCACACGATCATCGCCATAGCGAGTAACCAACTCGGCATACTTTTGATTGCTCAGGGCTTTGATCGGCGTGGTGTAAAAAACCTTTTGCTGTTGCTCGATGGCAAGGTGAATGGCAAACTCGCCAACGATTGTTTTACCGGCACCGGTAGGGGCTGCGACAAGAACACCCTTGCCCTCAGAAAGTGCGTGGCATGCCTTTTGCTGAAACTCGTCTAGAGGAAATTCGAGAAGGTCGGTAAAGGCTTTCAGACTTTTGTTTGGTGCAGATTTCTTGGCCCGAGCAAATCGCTCAGCTGGAGACAGCTCTTCGAACTCACTCGACATCTTGACCGAATTGTTTTCTTCTGCGACGGTCGGTAATCCAAGCGACTCCACCCGATGCGAAGTAAAGAGCCGTGAGAGGCGCCATGAGAACGAACATCGACAGCGGGTCTGCGGTCGGAGTGGCTAGAGCTGCGATGACGGCAATGACGAAAACCGCCAAACGCCAAGATTTGAAGATGCTCTTTGCCGTGATCAGGCCGGCCAGGTTTAGCAAGACGAGAACAACCGGCATGACAAATGCCAAGCCGAAGACGAGCAAGATTCTCAAGACGAACAGGATGTAGTCGTTGGCAATGATGAAGTTTGTGGTTGATGACGGGGTGAACGAAATCAGCGTTGTCATGAACGCAGGTAACGAAACCCAGGCTAGCCATGCGCCCGCGAAGAACAGCGGTAAAGCCGAAGCTAGAAAGCCGATCGTGTAGCGACGTTCACGTTTTTTGAGGGCTGGGGTAATAAATGCCCACAAATTGAACAACCAAACCGGGCTTGCCGCCATAACTCCCAGAAAAATAGACACTTGAAGTTGAAGGTCGAGGGCTGACATCACACCGGAGAAATTGATCTTCACGTCATCTCGTCGAGAAGCAATTTCGTTCAACGGAGACATTAGTAGCTCGAAAAATTGTGGATAGAAAAACCAACCGGCTACTGCGCCTGCTGCGATAAACAGTGCAGACCAGAATAGGCGCTTACGAAGTTCTCGAAAATGACCACCGAGGCTCATTTTCGCGTCGGGGTTTTTGCGTCTGGCCACTACTTTTCAGAAGAAGAGTCTTCGGCAGGCTTTTCTGCCTTTGCTGCATCCTCAGGGTTCTTAATTTCTTTTTTGAACACCTTCATTGACTGCGCCAGGCTCTTGGCTAGACCAGGAAGCTTTGGAGCGCCCCAGAACAACAAAACAATCACCAAAATGATGATCCATTCCCAACCATTTAGCTTCATTTGCGCAGTCTACTTTCATCAAATTCCAAATGCTTTAGCCTTGCTACAAGCCTACGCTCTTTGGCTTCCTTTTTTGCCTTGCGAGCCTTCACGATCTGGGTCTGTCTTCTAGAGACAGATTGCTCGGTCTGGTCTAAGGCAGCAACGGGTGATTCGACCGTTACTTCGGCCTTAGAAGTTTTTTCTAGCTTTGCCGCGAGCTCAGCAAGCTTTTTTGCCGGAGCTTCGAAAGCTTTGAGTTTTTGGAGAAGTTGAAGACCAACGAAGCCGTAGATCAAGAGCGCGCCCAAACCGATAGCGAGGTAAACGAAAAACCAAAACCAGAAACCCATTAGTCCTCATCCTCGATTCGTTCGAAATCGTTACTCTTATGACCCAACGCGGCCAATGCATAGTTGCGAACCAGCTCTTTGGCGATTGGTGGCGAGATGACTCTGGCCGATCCACCGTATTTTGCAATCAGATGACCTAGGTTCGGCAGGTGGCCAACCTTTATGGTTACTCGAATGGCCCCGTTAGAGCTTGAGTTTGGTTCGCTGATGGTGGTGAACTCTGAAACGAGTTCATAGGCTTCTGGGTCGACTTCGACAATGACGTCTGTGTCAGACTCCCCGGGCACATAAAGGCGGTCTTCTTCTTGGTCGAACTCTGCGAACGCCGTTTTTGCCGCGTCAGACCACGGATGCTCGCCAAGCACTATTTGCCTCATGCGATCCAAGCGGAATGACTTGATTTGGCGACTAACCGGGCAATAAGCCTTGAGGTACCAAACTGCGCCGCGAGGGTCGAGTCTAAATGGTTCGAGGCTGCGAACCGATTCTTCACCACGTTGATTCGTGTAGCTGCAAGAAATTTGCAATTCGGCCAGAATTGCGCGACGCAACAGTCCAACGTCAGCGCCTACGGTTCCAACCTCGAAGAAGATGGTTGGCGGGCTGGCGGTGGGCTGAGTGGAGCCGAGCAAGGTGATGAGGCTATCTACATCGGCTTCGCTCGCAAACTCAGGCAAGCTCTTGAGATAGGAGAGTCCGGCCGCTACTGCCGCCGCCTGTCTGGTTGAAATTCTAGGCGCGTCGAGAATGATGTCTGAGTCTGAGAATCGAAGCAACTGCTCGTCGTCGAATAGGTCCCAGTCGAAGTTGAACGGTATTTCTTCGGCTCCGCTTGGCTTTCGGTGACCGGCGACCACGAGAGTGCTCATGGCTTTGCGAACCGCGTCAACACTCATGCCTAACCGTTCGGCAGCTGCGGTGATGTGAATTTCACCCTCGCGGTGAATCAAGCCGATGAGAGCAATCAAAAAATTGAACTGGTCGTCACCGCTGAGTACGTTCTTGAGTTTAGGCATGCGCGTTCGCCACCTTCTCGAGACCGCTTCGAATTGCGTTACTCAGCTCAGTTGGTGCGTGAACGGTTACGGTAGCGCCAAAAACTCGCAACTGCTCGGCCAGCAGGTGAACATCCATGTAGTTGAATTCATAGGTGGTCGAGCCGCCGTGGGCGTGTGAATCCATTTCGAAGTGAACCCATGCTTCGGTACCTGGCGCGACCGAAATGACCGCAGTGTTTTGCATCGTGAACACGCGCAGACGTTCGAGTGCATCTTCTAGTTGAGCCTGGGTTATGGCATCGAACTGCTCACCGGTTGGCTTGATGCGACTAACGATTCGCTTGAGCATGAAGTTTCGAACATCTTGGCGCTCGACGTCCCAGCAAACGAGTAGCCACTGCCCCGCTACGTGACGAACCTGCCACGGATGCACGACTCTGCGCTCAACGCTGCGCTCGGGTGCTCGGTAATCGAAAGTTACCTCGAGTCGATCGCGCGCGGCCTCTTCGAGCTGCAAGATGCCTGGTTCGTTCGTCAAAATTCTTGGAGCGAAACCGGCCAACTCCAAACCCTCGCTGGCCATGCCAAGTGCCTTGAGGCGCATGACCGCCCGCGAAGCCTCGGCCGAGAACGAAGCCCTTGCCCAAACCTTGGCAGCCAGCTCGAGCAAGCGCAGTTGGTTCGGGGTCAGCGAAGTGCCCTTTGGCCAAACGAAAGTGTCGGCAGGTATGAAGTAACGGCTCTCGGTGTTGTCGTCCATGTCAGAGTCGCGAATGAAGGTTTCAACCTGCACGCCCATATCGCGCAAAGACTGCTTGTCACGCTCGAACATCTTGTTTAGAGCATCCGGCTTGACACCGTCTTCTAACGCTAGCGAATAGCCTCGAACACTCCGAAACAGCTCTTCTTTACTCAAACCTACCGAGTTGCTAAGTAGAGCGAGCGTGAGGCTGAGCAAGCGTTCTGGCTTGGTGTCTGGCTCTTTCTGCCAATCACCCTCACCCAATAGATCGCCTGTCATAGCCCCAAGGACGCTTCGACTACTTGCCCTTGATGCCGAGAATGTCGATTACGAAGACCAAGGTTGAGTTACCTGGAATGGTCGACATGGCTTCTGAACCGTACCCGAGGCTTGGCGGAATGACAGCCACAACTTGGCTACCAACCTTTTGGCCGGCAACAGCCTGAACGAAACCGGTGATTAGACCAGGTTCTTTGATGACGAAGCTGGCTGGCTGGCCTTTTTCCCACGAAGAGTCAAAGCTGGCGCCATCGGCCCAGGTGTAACCCGCGTAGTGCAAGAGAACTTCGTCGCCAACTGCCACGGTTTCGCCAGCGCCCTCGATGAGCACGGAGATCGCGGTGGTTTCAGCGCCGTCTTTAGAAGCCTTCGGGAATGGTGAATCAACCGGAATGGTGACACCAGGCACGCCATCAAGAGCGCGGATGACGGTTGGGAAACCGGTCTGAGCGCCCTTCTCGTTACCAACTGCGTATGGCAGGTAAACGTTGCGAATGTCAAAAACGAACAGAACGTCGTCGTTGGCACCAAGGCCGAGCTGCTCGATTCCTGCACCTCCGTGAATGATTTCACCTGGGTAAAGAACGGCCACGCGGCTGCCTTCGCGAATGCCACCTAGGGCTTCGCAGAACAGTGGGTCTTCGCCTGGCTTGAGCATCTGGCCGGTGGCACCGCTGCCATCTAGGGCCGACGGCTGGAACACTTCTCCGGTGGCGGCGTTGATACCCATGTATTCGAGTTCAACAACCTGGTTTCCGGTGATTACCGGGCCAGTGCCTGCGGCTAGAACGGCTGTGTCTGACTTGGTTGCGGTAGAAGCCTGAAGAGGAGTTTCGAACTCGACCTTGGCTTCTTCTCCGCCGATGGTCACCTTGACATTCTTGACCGGGCTCTGGGCATTGGTTTCGGCAACGGCGTCTCCACAGTTGGCTTTCAAAGTGGCAAACATGGCCTCTTCTGAGTCGATGCTGGAGCAACCAGCTAGCGAAAGAGCCAGCGCGATTGAAGTTGCAAATGCTAGGGATTTACGCAAGATTTTGTCCTTAAGGCTTTTCTCTAAGTGTAGTTGTGGAGGGGTTAGTCTTCGTCAGAATTGCGACTCGAACTGACTGCTGCTGACTCTTGAGCGTTGCGCAGATTTTTGCGCATCTTCTTGTCGCTTATGCGTTTTTCACCAAGGTGCTCGGGGTTCCAGACCGACAAATCTTCGTCAGTGAACTCGCCCTTGGAGCGCTTGGTCTTGAACTCCGGAAGCACCGTGCCGGGCGCTAGACGCCTGGCGGTGATCAAGAACCCGGTGTGCCCAATCATTCGATGTTCTGGGCGCACGGCGAGGCCCTGAAGGTGCCAAGGCCTGACCATCGATTCCCACGCGTGCGGTTCGGTGAAGTGACCGCTTTGGCGCAGCGCTTCCGATAATCGCGAGAGCTGAGTCACCGTTGCAACGTAGCCGATGAAAAGCCCTCCCGCGATGAGTGCGTCGGCAGACTCCTCGATGCATTCCCAAGGCGCCAGCATGTCTAGAACTACTCGGTCAATGCTGTGTGGTTCTACAGTGCTCGGAAGCTGTTTTTGGAGGTCACCAAGGGTGACCGTCCAGTTAGTTGGTCGAACGCCCATTTCGGTGGTCACGTTGGCCTGGGCAATTTCGGCGAAGTCTTCGCGGCGCTCGAAAGAGAAAAGCGCACCCTTTTCGCCAATGGCTCGCAATAGGTACATGCTGAGCGCACCCGAACCGACACCCGCCTCAACTACTCGAGCGCCCGGAAAGATGTCACCTTCGACGATGATCTGCGCAGCATCCTTCGGGTAAACAATCGCGGCACCGCGTGGCATCGATAAAACGAAGTCGGTCAACAGTGGTCGAAGTGCGAGGTACTCGACTCCGTATTGGTTTAGCACCACCGAGCCCTCAGGTTTACCGATTATGTCGTCGTGACGAAGGTCTCCGCGGTGAGTGCCGAAGGCAGCACCCGCTACCAAAGTGATGGTGTTCATGCGACCCTTTGGGCCCGTTAGTTGAACCTTGTCACCTTCAATGAAAGGGCCTCGTTTGAGGTGTTTAGTCATCTTGTCCCTGTTTTCTTTGACTGGTGATTTCGGTGTGAAAAGCCTTCAGCTGCTTCACCGTTACGCCCTCTAGAGTTGGCCACAAATTGCGGTCGGGGCGGGCTGGAATGATCATCATGTTCGGAATGCCGATGGCAACTGTTCCAGCCGCCTCTGCCGAGAGTATGCCTGTGATGGAATCTTCAAAGGCGATGCACTCCGAAGGCTTCAGACCCAATGCACCAGCAGCCTTAACGTAAGGCTCGGCATGGGGCTTCCCGTGCACAACATCGTCACCCGCGATTACAACGTCGAAGGCCTCAAACGGCATTGCTTCGACTACCTGTAGCGCGGTTTTGCGCAGAGACATTGTCACCAAAGCGGTCTTGATGTTCTTTCGACGTAGTTCACGAATTAGTTCTTGAGCACCCGGCCGCCAAGGTATCTCTTTGGCCAGTTGACTGTTTACCGAGTTGCTTAGGCGCTGAACAATCTCGTCAATTTCAAGCTCTGAACCTATGTGCTCTTTGATCATCTTCGAACTCTCGGTAAGGCTCAGCCCGATCACCCGTTGACCATCTTGCTCGGTCCATTCTGCGGCGTGCTCGGCGGCAAGAGCTTGCTCAGATTTAAGCCAATATGGCTCTGAGTCGATGATTGTGCCATCCATGTCAAACAACACGGCCTTGAGCCCAGATTTCGAAAAGAACATAGTGGTGAGTTTACCTTTGCCGCCTTGGCTTAGAGTTTTAGCAGGAACAACCCGAGGAACATTTTGACTGACCTAGACATTTTTAGTGGCCGCACTTTGATCGTTGGTTTCGACGGTTGGAGTGACAGCGCAGATGCAGCAAGCGGAGCTGCTCGTTTCATGGCGCTCTCGTCTGGAGCCGAATTGGTCGGCCTTGTTGACCCTGAAGACTTCTACGACTTTTTGTTCTCTCGTCCACAGATCACCCTTGATGAAGATGGCCAGAGACAGGTAACTTGGCCAGGTGCTGAGCTCTATGCGCCGAGCCCCGATCTGGCCGCAGACCCCCACATGGAGCGCCTTTACTTTTTGATTGGTTCAGAGCCAAGCCGCAGATGGAAGGCGTTCGTCGCCGAGATTCTTGAGCTGATTACCGATCAGGACATTCAGGCAGTCATTTTTCTCGGGTCGATCCCGGCGGACAGCCCGCACACCAGACCAATTTCAGTGGTGGCTCACTCACAAAATGAATTGGTGAGAGCTCAAACGGGAGCCGAGCGAAGCGGCTATCAGGGCCCGGTAGGTATTCAATCGGTGCTAGCCATAGAACTAGAGCGCTTGGGTATTCCAACAATCGCGCTCTGGGCGTCCATCCCCCACTATGTTCAAAATGGCCCGTCTCCGAAGGCGATGCTCGCACTCGTGGCCGAGGTTGAGCGTTTTGTGAAGGTTTCGTTTGACCAGAAGGATTTGGCCGGCGAGGCGTTCCAGTGGGAACGCAACATTGATGAACTCGCCGAGAACGACGAAGAAATGGCGAGCTACATCGAGCAGCTTGAGCAGTCACGTGACGCCTCAGATAGCGAAGCAGCCAGCGGTGATGTTCTGGCGATGGAGTTTGAGCGTTTTCTTGCTAGCCAGAGCGACGACGAAGCCGATGACCGAGCGGGCGGCGAAGAGCCAGAGAAACCCTAAATCTAGACTTGCGCCGTCAAAACGCCGGCACTTAGTCCGATTAGAAGCAAAACACCAACCGATACGCGCCAGATGACAAAGGGCAAGAACGACCCCTTGGCCAGATATTTCAGCAAGTAGCCGATCACCAGATAACCCGAAACGAAGGCAGCCACGGTCGCAATTGCGATTGCCCAAATTTGGTCTTGGTTCAAATCGGAATAGCTGGTCACAAACTCAAACACGCCGCTCGCGATGACTGCTGGAATGGCGAGCAGGAAAGAGTAACGGGCGGCGGCCTCGCGTGTATAACCGAGAGCTAAGCCAACGCTAATGGTTCCGCCAGATCTAGAAACTCCTGGGATGACAGCCAGCGCCTGACCGATGCCAAATGCGATGCCGTGTGCTGTGGTGAGCTCGGTGATCGGTTTTGCGTTCTTCGCAAATTTATCGATAACGCCAAGGGCGATTCCAAAAATGATCAATGTCCAGGCAATCACGGCAAGCGAACGGAGCCCGTTTTCGATCGCATCTTTGAAAACCAGACCAACCACGACAACTGGCATGCTTCCAATGATCACGAGCCAGCCGAGTTTGGCGTCAAACGAGATTGGAGTGCCGCTGGCTCGTTTGAAGGATGAAAACCAAGCCTTCACAATTCGCACAATATCGCGCCAGAAAAAGATTAGAACCGCCGCTTCGGTGCCTAGCTGAATGGTTGCAATAAAAGCGGTGAGTTCTGGTTTGGTTAGGCTCACGTTGAGCCCGAGTAACTCAGACGCGATCTGAACGTGGGCGCTCGAAGAAATGGGTAGGAATTCGGTTAGGCCTTGAACTAGGCCAAGAAGGATTGCTGAGAAAAAATCCAACGATCAGTGCTTACTGTTCGCTGTCTTCGGCTTCTTCGAAAGGTAGCCACTCTCCATGAGCTGACTCGAGAGCCTCTTCGTAGTCTAGAAACGCGTTCTTCAGAAGCTCGTAGGCGTTCTCTACAGCCGGGTCGTCTTCGCCACGTCTAGACACCACTACCTCGTGGTGGCGCTCGAGTGCGGCGATGAATTGTTGCAGTGCGAGTCTCGGATCAAGTGCCATAGCCCTAACTTACCCCTTACGCATGCGGTTAGACCAGCACCACACGGGCTTAGTCAAATGTTTCGTGGTAGAGTAACTAACCGTTGCACTACACAAGTCCGGGTGGCGGAATGGCAGACGCGCTAGCTTGAGGTGCTAGTCCTCGTTAGAGGGTAGGGGTTCAAGTCCCCTTTCGGACACGAAGCTTGAGACAGCTTATTAAGAAACCCCCAGTCGAAAGATTGGGGGTTTTTTGATGCTCGAATGCCGGTCAGTCTAGAGGAAGCGCCTGCATGAGCCGCTGAACCATCGACTTCTCGCCAGCAATCACCACGTGTTCGGTGTTGCGCTTAGCGCCTGGTTCACCGACCCGCTCCCCCGCCTTGTTGTAAACCCCAATCTGAGAACCGACATAACGCTTGAAATCGACATCAATGATTTCGACGTGCCCCTTGACGCTGCAGATGTCTAGCAGTTCTTCGCGAGATAGCCATGATTCGTTGTTATAGCTGAGCACCACTGTTTCGGCCCGCACCTCGGCGACCAGCTCACGAAGAGCCAAGGGCATGGCTGGTTTGCTGTTGAAAGCACTGCGATGATCTTTGGTGCGAACATCCAAGCGTTTATTGGCTATGCCGTAGGTAGAAGGCGCATCCCACCGCACCAGCGTTTCCCAGATGTGGTAGTTGGCGAAGTAGCGATGCTGGTTATACGGCGGGTCAAGGTAGGCGAGGTTCACCTCGGGTAAGTGCTTGACCGCCTCTAGGGCATCGGCCTGAATGGCCAAACCGGCACCGTTTAGCAAATCGGGTACCAGTAGCTTGATTGGGTTATGTGAGCGCTTAGACCAGTTCTTCAGATAAGCCATCTGCATTCCTGTGGTCGAGTCAACCTTGTCGGTCGCCAGTAACAGCGACGCAATCAGAGGCTCATACATCCAAGAATCTCGATAATCAGACTCGATCAGGTCACGAATGGCATCAACGCGCTCGCCGTTGGCTGGTTGAAAATAGCGGGATGTCACACAGTAGGTTTCGGTGAAGTAGCCGGGTTTACCACTTAACCCATTTAGTCGGGCAATTGCGTCGGCGAGTTCGGCAACCGGCAGAGTGCTTGCATCAACTTCGATGAAGGTCTTGGCAAACACCTGGGCATACGAAGCAGTGTCTACAGCGGTAACGAAAGCGCCAGCCTGTTTAAAGCCCCTAGCCACGCGAGTAGTGCCCGTAAAGAGGTCACTAGCGGAGGTGGCTTGCGACCGCTCAATGATGCGATTGAGCAGCGGCACCAGCGTGCGCTTCGAGCCAAGATACTTAATCACTCTCCAAAGTTACACTTGACTAGTGAATAAGCCAGAAGAGCGTCTCAGCAGTGCTGCACTGTATGCGCTCGCCGCGGCGAAAGAGATTTTGGCCGGCGGCAAGACTGTTCTTTTGACCGGTGCCGGCTTGAGCACCGATTCGGGCATTCCCGACTATCGAGGTGCCGGCAGGGTTGCACGCCACCCGATGACCTTTGACTCTTTCATGAGTGGAATCGAAGCGCAGCAACGCTACTGGTCGCGCTCGTTCGTGGGTTTCAGTCGAATTGCCCTTGCAAAACCGAACCAGGGTCACTTTGCGTTGGCAAAAGCCGAGCAGTCAGGCCGGCTCGTAGGTTTGATCACGCAAAACGTTGACGGCTTGCATCAGGCAGCCGGTTCAACCCAGGTGCTCGATTTACACGGTCGCCTCGACAAGGTGATTTGTTTGAAATGCAGCGAGGTTTTTGAGCGCGCCTTGGTAGATCACTGGATAGCCGAACTAAACCCAACCATCGAACGCGACGAAAGCATTGAGTTCACGCCAGACGGCGATGCCGAGGTTCTGTTTACCGATTCATTTGTTGTGCCGACCTGCAAAAAGTGCGGAGGCACAATCAAGCCAGACGTGGTTTTCTTTGGTGAGCAGGTGCCCATCGCGCGCGTAAACGAGGCTACCGAGTGGGTTGAAGACGCCGACGCTTTGGTAGTCGCGGGTTCGTCGCTGGCAGTCAACTCGGGAATGCGCTTTGCCCGAATGGCACACAAGGGCGGTAAGCCCATCATCATCGTCAACATCGGCCCGACTAAGGCCGATGAGTTAGCAATCGCCAAGGTAGACGCAAACACCTCGGATGCACTGGAGGTGCTTTTTCATGACTGAAACCGTTCTCGGGCTGCTACGCCACGGTCAAACCGACTGGAACATAACTTTTCGCATTCAGGGGTCTAGCGACATTCCGCTGAATGAAACCGGCATCGCCCAGGCGCACACCGCCGCCGAAGTGATTGATGGTTCCGAGTGGGATGTGATCATCGCCTCCCCCTTGAGTCGCGCTTTGCACACCGCTCAGATCGTGGCCAATCGCCACGGGTTTGCGGCCGTCGAGGTTGAGCCACTTCTTACCGAGCGCTCTTTTGGTGAAGCCGAAGGTATGGAATACACCGAGTGGAAGGCAGGTCACACCGACCACGCTCTCATTCCGGGAATTGAAACCCTGCCTGAACTAGAGGTTCGCGTTCGTGAGCTTTTGACTCACATTGCAACCAAATACGAAGGCAAGCGCGTTTTGGCTGTCTCGCACGGAGCGTTCATTCGCAAGGTTGTGCGAGTCACCAGCGACAAGCAGTTGCCGCTCGAGGGTCAGAGGTTCGGAAACGCCTCGCTCAGTACCTTCCAGCACGAGACTGAGGGTTGGAAGATTCTGAATTTCAACCCAGAAACGCTGGTTTAGCCTCTAGCTGACAGTTCGTCGATCAGGTTTGAAAGAACCTGGGCCGAAGCATCCCAGTTGTAATGGTTCGAACGTTGTATGCCTTTGTGACGCAGCGCGGATAGGTGTTCATAAGTGAGGCGATTAACTGCCTCGACAAGTGCCTTGGCATTGGAGGGCTCGAAAAACTCGGCAGCTTCTCCGGCCACTTCGCGAAAAACCGGGATGTCACTGCAGACCACAGCGGTACGGCAGGCCATGGCCTCGATCAGAGGTATTCCAAAGCCCTCATCGATGCTTGCCGAAACAAAGGCTGTTGAGTTGCGAAGAACCTGCGCGTAATCGGCGTCGGCTAGACCGCCCAAAAACTTCACTTTTGTCGCGCTCTCGCCGGCCAGTTGGCGAAGGTGACGTTGAACATCCTCGCTTGCCGTTGAAACCAGAAGTAGCTCGAAATCGGGCAACTCCTTCAAGGCTTCAATGATTGTCTCCACGCCCTTGTAAGGCATGAAACTACCGGCATAAACCAATGATCTCTTTGCGCTGGTAACGGCAGGGTCGCTTTTTTGGGCGCTGAAGATTTCTGCATCAAACGCCGGGCTGGCGATTCGAAGCGGCTTGACTGACGGCCAGAGTCGGGCTCTCTCGATGTCACGCTTGGTTGTTTCGCTAACCGTGACTAGCGCGTCGCTTTGCTTCAACAACACTCGCTGCGGCCAGAAACTCAGGTGGTACATCCACCAAATAACTCGAACGCCAAACGGCAAGAAAGATGGTGGTTTGCGCCTGCGGTAGTAAATCAGATCGTGCACTGTCGAGATGAGTTTGTAGCGACGACCGAGACCAGAGGTGGTTTGCATTGGTGAAAACACGATGCTTGCGCCGGCTCGGTTGAGGCGTTTGGCCAGAGTGATTTCGCGGATGCTCGTTGGATCGTTCACCATCAAATAGCTCGACCCCGCAGGCAGACGCTCAAGTTGCTCTTGGCTGCTGACTATTGCCGTAATCGGACGAATTCGGTTAAGTGCAGCGAAGAGTTGTTCGCTGTATCTGGTGATGCCATCCATGTGACCCGGCCGCATGAAGCGGCAGTCGAAGAACACAGTCATGACTCACCAACGAATCGTTCGATTGCCCGCGCGGCGAGCTCGGGGGCCTCGTAGTGGGTCAGATGGCCGTAGCCCTCAAGGGTTTCGACTCTGGCCGAGTCAACCAGGTCCGCAAACTGCCTGATTTGCTCAATGTCAGATATTGAATCTTTCGATGAGGCAATCAGTAGACGTGGAGTTGCGTTTGCGTGTTCAACCTCGAGCGACAGCGAGGTGGCTAGTTTCGAGTGCTCGGCCAGGGTGCGCATACTTGCAAAACTGCTGAAGTGCTGGCGGTGCTGTGCGAAGACCCAGCTGCGAACATCCGCCCCCGCTTTGCTGGCCAGACCGAATGACATGGCGTCAACCAGAATGCGAGCCGAGCAGAGTTTTCTGCCCCATGTTTCCCCTAGACCTTCGCAGGCGCGGTAGAAAGCGTTGGTCAGCCACGAAGAAGCCTTATGTGCCCGGTTCTTGCTCAGTTTGACTATCGGGTTGATTAAAACCTGGCGGATGCTCGCGGCAGCAGGCGCTCCGGAAACCAAGAGCGTCCCGTAAGAATGCGCAACAATCGCGTCGGGTTTGAATTGGTCGATGAGTTCACCGAGCCAACCGTGGAGCGCTGCCAAGTCGTGCGTTCCATCCAGCGGCTCTGAGCGCCCGAATGCGGGCAGGTCGGGCACGATGCACTCGTAGCCCGGTAACGCGCCAACGATGGCTTCAAGACCGTGGTGAGTGCCTCTAATGCCGTGAATGAGCAGCAGGCGTTTTGGTTTTGATGAAGCCGCGCTGTAGCTAGCTACGAAAGTGCTCGCTCCCCCGGTTTGCATCTGTGAAACCGTCTTTCGGCCATGTGCCCGAGCAACGAGTTCTGGTGCGAGCGCCATCGCTAAACCGAGAAGTACTTCGCTTCGGGGTGGTGCAACACCATGGCGTCGGTCGACTGCTCTGGGTGCAACTGCAACTCATCAGAGAGAGTGACACCGATTACCTCTGGCTTCAGAAGGTCGACGAGTTTGATGCGATCTTCGAGTTCTGGGCAGGCTGGGTAGCCGAACGAGTAACGCGCGCCGCGGTAGTCGAGTTTGAACAAACCTTCGACCTCTGCCGGCTCTTCTGACGAGAAGCCGAGGTCTTCGCGAACTCTCGCGTGCCAAAACTCGGCAAGCGCTTCGGTTAGCTGCACCGAAAGGCCGTGTAGCTCGAGGTACTCACGGTATTCGTTGCGGGCATAGAGTTCTGCCGCTGCTTCTGAAACTCGGTTACCCATGGTGACTAGTTGAAAAGGAACCACGTCGATCTTGCCCGACTCTTTTGATGCAACGAAGTCGCTGAGGCAAAGGTGGCGGTCTCGGGCTTGTCTTGGAAAGGTGAATCGCAAACGCTCGGTGAATGCCTCTGGGGCATCTGCGCCCTCTTGAGGGTGGTGCAGGATGACCAGGTCGTCACCGTCGCTGTAGGCCGGAAAGTAGCCGTAAACAACGGCTGCTTCTAGCAGGCTGTCGGTCTGGATTCGCTCAAGCCAGGCACGAAGACGAGGGCGTCCCTCGGTTTCGACCAACTCTTCGTAGCTCGCTCCGTCGTGGCCGCGACCGGGCTTCAAGCCCCACTGGCCCATGAATGTGGCACGTTCGTCCAAGAACGATGAGTAGTCGCGCAGCGGAATGCCCTTGACCACACGGGTGCCCCAGAACGGAGGGGTCGGAATAGCGTTGTCCTCAGCTACATCAGAACGCTTCGGCAGATCTTCTGGTGCGGTTCGTTCTAGCAGGTTTCCGCGCGGGGTGAGACGCGATTTCAAC
This sequence comes from Rhodoluna sp., assembly GCA_044348705.1. GTDB lineage: Bacteria > Actinomycetota > Actinomycetes > Actinomycetales > Microbacteriaceae > Rhodoluna. The sequence goes on from JBIKSH010000002.1 coordinate 21,888, forward strand.
TTCGGTAGCTCCACGGTCTCGCCGCGTTTTTGGCGCACCAGCGCATCCATGAGTCTTAGGCCTTCGAATGCGTCTTTGGCGTAGCGAACCTCACCGTCGAAAATTTCTGCAAGATCTTGCTCGACGAAAGCTCGAGTCAGCGCAGCCCCACCGAGAATGACAGGCCAGGTTTCGGCAACCCCGCGCTGGTTCATTTCTTCGAGGTTTTCTTTCATGATTTGCGTCGACTTCACCAGAAGCCCGCTCATGCCGATCACGTCAACCTGGTGTTCTTCGGCAGCCGAGAGTATGTCGTTGATTGACTGCTTGATGCCGATGTTGACCGTGTCGAAGCCGTTATTGCTCAGGATGATGTCGACCAGATTCTTGCCGATGTCGTGCACGTCACCGCGAACGGTAGCGAGAAGAATCTTTCCCTTGCCTGAGTCTTCGGTCTTTTCAATGTGCGGCTCGAGGTGTGCAACAGCAGCCTTCATAACCTCTGCGCTTTGCAGAACGAAAGGCAACTGCATTTCACCCTTGCCGAAGAGTTCGCCGACTACCTGCATTCCAGGCAGCAGGTGGTCGTTGATGATTTGCAGTGCAGGCCAAGGCTGAGCCAGGGCTTCGTCGAGATCTGCTTCGAGACCCTTCTTCTCGCCGTCAATGATGCGTCTGGCCAGACGAGCATCGAGTGGCATTGAGGCTAGCTCGGCTGCTCTGGTGAGTTTTGCCGAAGTCGAGTCAACCCCCGAGAAGGTGTCGAGCAGTTTGGTCAGCGGGTCGAAGGTGACGTTGCCGTCGGCGTCATACTCTCTGCGGTCATAGATGAGGTCTAGAGCGACCTTGAGCTGCTCTTGTGGAATCTGCGCCAGCGGCATGATGCGGGCGGCGTGAACGATTGCAGAGGTTAGTCCAGCCTGCACACATTCGTGCAGGAACACCGAGTTCAAAACGTGGCGTGCGGCTGGGCTTAGGCCGAACGAAATGTTAGAGATGCCCAAAGTGGTTTGTACACCCGGGTAGCGCTCGTTCAAGCGGCGAATGGCCTCGATGGTTTCAAGCCCATCGCGACGAGTTTCGTCTTGGCCGGTTGCGATCGGAAAAGTGAGAGTGTCAACGACGATGTCGTGAAGGCTCATTCCCCAGTTTGACATGAGGTCTTCAATCAAACGACTGGCTATGGCAAATTTCGTTTCTGCCGTTCTGGCCTGACCGGTTTCGTCAATGGTCAGCGCCACTACAGCTGCGCCGTGCTCTTTCACGATCGGCATGATTTTGGCGAAACGCGAGGTGGGCCCATCGCCGTCTTCGTAGTTGACCGAGTTGATCATGGCTCGCCCACCGATGCACTCAAGGCCGGCTTCGAGCACACCCGGCTCGGTCGAGTCAAGAACGATCGGAAGGGTCGTCGCGGTAACCAATCGCGATACGAAGTCGCGCATATCGCCTGCTCCATCGCGGCCAACATAGTCGACACACACGTCTAGCGTGTGAGCACCTTCACGAGTTTGAGACTTTGCGATCTCGATGCATTCATCCCAGTTTTGGCTCAGCAGGGCATCCCTGAAAGCCTTCGAACCATTGGCGTTCGTGCGCTCACCGATCGACAGGTAGGTCATGGTTTGGTCGAAGGGCTGGTGCTGGTAAAGGCTCGCTAGTCCGGGCTCATCAACCCATGTCGGTCGCTTCGGCGTTTGACCTTTCACAGCCTCTGCAAGAGCGCGGATGTGCGCGGGTGTTGTTCCGCAGCATCCGCCAACCAGACCAGCGCCGTATTCTTTGATGAACTGCTGCTGAGCCGCTGCAAGTTCGACATCGGTTAGCGGATAGTGTGCTCCGTCAGAAGTCAAAATAGGCAAGCCGGCATTGGGCATGACCACCAGCGGCAACTTTGAGAACTTGGCAAGGTAGCGAAGGTGCTCGCTCATCTCGGTTGGGCCGGTCGCACAGTTGAGCCCGATGGCGTCGATACCGAGCGCCGACAGAGCGGTCAGCGCAGCGCCAATCTCAGAACCGAGAAGCATGGTTCCGGTCGTTTCAATGGTCACTGAAACGACGATGGGAATTTGAATCTCCATTTGGGTCATTGCACGCTTAGCACCGACAATGGCGGCCTTTGCTTGAAGCAGGTCTTGCGCGGTCTCAATGAGAATTGCGTCGCAACCTCCTCGAATCAAACCACGTGTTTGCGTTTGGTAGGCGTCGCGAAGTGTGCGGTATTCGGTGTGCAGCAGAGTGGGTAGTTTCGTGCCAGGGCCAACCGAGCCAAGCACCCAACGCGGTTCTGTTGGTGTATCGAACTCATCGGCCACTGCCTTGGCGATCTGTGCGCCCGCCTCGGCGAACTCTTCAATGCGACTTTCGATGCCGTACTCGGCAAGGTTGGCCAGGTTCGCTCCGAAAGTGTTTGTTTCGATCGCCTGAGAACCTGCAGAAAGGTATGCGCGATGAATCTCGGCGATGATGTCTTTGCGGGTTACGTTCAAAACCTCGTTGCAGCCTTCGTGGCCTTCAAAGTCGGCGAGTGACGGAGCGGCCGCTTGAATCATTGTTCCCATCGCGCCATCGGCCACGACGACACCATTGGTGATGGCGTCGATCAACTGCTGCGATTTTGTTGGGTACATAGACCCCCAATTCTACCCGCCGCGTAGCGGTAAACTTTTCGGGTAACGGGCACCGTGGCCCCCACTATTCAAACCATTTAGGGGCAAAGATGAGTGCAATCGTTGAGGCGCTGAATCGTCGAGCAAACGGCGGCAATCCGACGCTATCTTTTGAGTTCTTTCCGCCGAAAGATGATGCCGGTTTCGCGACCCTGAATGATTCCTTCGAACAGCTGCAGCGGCTATCCCCCGACTTTGTCTCGGTCACCTACGGCGCTGGCGGCTCGAACCGCGAACGTTCAATCGCGGTCGTCGAAAGTTTTTCAAGTCGCGTTGCGACCATCGGGCACCTCACCTGTGTTGGAGCTACGAGACAAAGCACACAGGCCGTCATCGCTCAGTTTGAGCAAGCCGGCGTTGCGGGCATCCTCGCTATTCGTGGCGACAACCCGGCTGACAATCCCGATGCGCTGAGCCAGGGCGAACTCAAACGCGCGGTTGAACTGGTCAGCCTCGCCCAAGAGTCATCGTCGCTTCCTGTCGGAGTAGCGGCCTTTCCTGAAAAGCACCCGGAGTCGGTTGACATTGCCGCCGATGTTCGTGTGCTCAAAATCAAACAGGATGCGGGGGCAAGGTTCGCCGTCACCCAATTGTTCTTTGCGGCATCACATTACGTCGAACTACTGGATGCTGCGCGCGAGGCAGGCGTTACGATGCCGATCTTGCCCGGGCTCATGCCGATTGCCAACGCCAAGAACGTTTTGCGCATGGCTCAACTCAGCGGTGCCAGCGTGCCGTCGGATTTGCACGACCGCCTCATCAGCGCACCTGATGACGACGCGGCTCGCGAAATCGGAATGGCTTACACGGTTCAGCTTGGGCGTGAGTTGCTAGAGGCTGGTGCCCCTGGTTTGCACATCTTTGCGCTGAACCAGTCAAAGGCGGCAACTAGAGTGGCCCAAGAAGTTGGGCTCGCCTAGCAAGTTCGTCGTAACTGCCTGAGGTTCATTGTCTGCGCATCGGGTTAGTCTTTCTCTCGTGAACGACGCTCTCTTCGACCTGCCAGCTTCTCCCCTGCCCGAATGGGCAAAAAAGCTCGCGGTTTTTGACCTTGAAACCACCGGCCTCGACCTGCGTGAGGCGCGAATAGTCACCGCCTGCGCAACGACTATCGACGAGAACGGCCAAATCATTGGCGATGAAATCGAGTGGTTGGCAGACCCCGGCATTGAGATTCCGGCGATGGCAGCATCGGTTCATGGTGTAACCACAGAGAAAGCCAGGGCTGAGGGTCGACCTGCCGCTGAAGTAGTCGCCGAGATTGTTGGCAAACTACGTAGCTTCTTCGAAGCAGGCATCCCGGTTGTCGCCTATAACGCCCCGTATGACTTCACCATCTTGCGAGAAGAAGCCAAGCGTCACGGAATCGAACCTTTGAACAATCCGATGCCCGTGGTCGACCCTTTGGTAATCGACAAATTCCTTGACCGCTATCGCTCTGGCAAGCGCAGACTTGAAATCACGGCAGAGTTTTACGGCGTCGAACTTCTAGACGCGCACAACGCAACGGCCGATGCTGTTGCTGCTGGTCGAGTGGCGCAAGCTGTGGCCAGAAAGTTCTCAGACCGCCTCTCGATTGATGCGGCCACGCTTCACTCATTGCAGGTCGGCTGGAGCAAAGACCTCGATGAAAGTTTTGCCAGGTTCATGACCGAGAAAGACCCAACCTTCAAGGCAAGCATCGGCTGGCCAGAGAAGCCCTAAACCCGTTTTATGCCAAAAAAAAGACCCCCGCAAAGTAGCGAGGGTCTTTTTCTTTGAAAGTTGTTATGCGCCGAAGCCCTTGTAACGGGTGTTGAACTTCTCGACGCGGCCGGCGGCATCCATGATGCGCTGCTTACCGGTGTAGAACGGGTGTGAAGCCGACGAAATTTCAACGTCGAAAACCGGGTAGGTGTTGCCGTCTTCCCAGTCGATGGTCTTGCTTGAGCTAACGGTCGAGCGGGTAAGGAATGCGACGCCCGAAGCGAGGTCACGGAATACGACGGTCTCGTACTTTGGGTGGATGTCAGCCTTCATTGAAGTTCCTAAAGTCTTGTTTGGCGGTAAAGCCTGGGATTGTTCGTGCTAAGAGCACAAGGTAAAACTATACCAGACTAGTGTGCTCGAGCGCGATACCTATTGTCTACAGAATCAACAGTTATTGCCATGCCGAAAGCTTCGCTGATCTTTTCAGAGGTGATGGTCGACTCAATAGGGCCGGCTGCGAACACCCTTCCCTCAGACATGATCAATGCGTGAGTAAATCCGGCTGGAATCTCTTCGAGGTGGTGAGTAACCATGATGATGGCCGGGGCTTCTGGAGCGCTGGCGTAAGCGCCGATGATCTTGATGGTTTGCTCGCGCGCTGCAAGGTCAAGCGATGCCACTGGTTCGTCGAGCAAGAGGAGCTCTGGGTCTGGCATTACTGCCCTGGCGATCTGCGTGCGCTTACGTTCGCCATCAGACAAGGTGCCGAACGACCTGTCTGCAAAGTCTTGAAGATGCCATTCGTTCAGTACTCGACGCGCACGTCGCTCATCGATGTCTTCATACTTCTCGTTCCAGCGACCGGTGACCGCATAAGAAGCAGTCATAACTGCGTCTAAAACTTTCTCGGAGTTTGGAATGTGAGAAGCCAAAGCGGATGACGCGAAGCCGACTCGGGTTCGCAGCTCAAAGACATTCACTTCACCAAGCTTTTCGCCAAGAATCTCGGCGGTTCCGAGGCTGGGGTGAATCTGCGCCGCTGCAATGCGAAGCATCGTGGTTTTTCCAGCGCCGTTTGGGCCAATGATTACCCAGCGCTGATTCGCTTCTACTGTCCAATCAACGCGGTCAAGAATCGGCTTTCCGCCTCTGATTACAGAAACGTCTCTTAGTGAAATCACGGTGCTCATGCGCTAAAGCCTAAGCGAACGAGGCAATGGCATCGCGGTAGACATTGATGGTGTCCTTCGCAATTTGGTCCCAAGAGAAGTGCTCTTCAACTCGAACTCTCCCCCGCATCCCAAAGCCGACAATGTCGGGATGCTCAAGCATCTGGTTAAGCGCTGAGGCGAAGTCATTCACAAACTTGGCTTCGTCCAAAGGTTTGCCCGAGCCGTCATTCATCTGTTCGATTGGCACCAGGATGCCCGTCTTGCCGTCCTCGACAACCTCAGGAATACCTCCGGTGGCGGTTGCGACAACTGGTATGCGGCAGGCCATAGCTTCTAGATTCACGATTCCAAGCGGCTCGTAAATCGACGGGCAGGCAAACACGGTTGCCGATGAGAGAACCGCGATGAGCTCGGCTCGCGACAGGTGTCGCTCGATCCAGATCACATTGCTGCGAGTCTTGGTTAGCTCTTCAACTAGAGCGGTGACTTGCTCTTGAATCTCTTTGGTGTCGGGTGCACCCGCGCAGAGTACGAGTTGAACATCCGCTGGTAATTCTTTTGCAGCCTTGAGCAGGTATGGCAAACCCTTTTGCTGGGTGATGCGGCCAACAAACACGACAGAGCGCTGCGATGGGTCAATGCCCAACTCTCGAACTAAATCGTCGTTTTTGGTCGATTGAAAGGCCGCCAAATCGATTCCGTTGTGCACGACGACGACTTTGGCGGGATCGATTTGAGGGTAAGCGCGCAAAATGTCTGCCCGCATGCCGTGGCTCACGGCGATGATTTTGGTGGCGTCCTCATAGGCGGTGCGCTCCAGCCAGGAAGAAATGCGGTATCCGCCGCCGAGTTGCTTTTCTTTCCAAGGGCGAAGTGGCTCGAGGCTGTGAGCGGTAATCAGATGAGGAATATTGTGCATCTTCGAAGCCACTTGGCCAGTGAAGTTGGCGTACCAGGTGTGCGAGTGAACCAGATCTGCGCCAGCGATGTCTTCAACCATGGCTAGGTCGGTAATCATGGTTTGTAGTGCCGCGTTAGCGCCGGCGAATGATTCTGGATGCTCGTAGGCAGTGGTGTCTTTTTCGTTGCGTTCAGCACCGAAACAGCGCACCTGAACTTCTATGTCTTTTCGCAGTACCTTTACCAATTCGGCAACGTGAACACCCGCCCCACCATAAATGGCCGGTGGATATTCCTTGCTGACTAGATCGATGCGCATGACACAACATTACTAAGGCGTTACCACGGCGGTCATTTAGGCAATAACATTTGGCTATGAGTAAGCAGCAGCGAATTTTTGGCATGGTGCTCGCCGGTGGCGAGGGAAAACGACTCATGCCTCTAACAGCAGACCGCGCCAAACCAGCTGTGCCGTTTGGTGGCTCATACCGACTAATTGACTTCGCGCTGTCGAACCTCATCAACTCTGGCCTTCGACGCATCGTTGTATTGACTCAATACAAGTCACATTCTCTCGACCGTCACATTTCACAAACCTGGCGCATGTCACCGCTGCTGGGTGCCTACGTGGCCTCTGTTCCAGCTCAGCAACGTCTTGGTAAGCGCTGGTTTAGCGGCAGCGCTGACGCCATTTTGCAGAGCATGAACCTTTTGAGTGACGAGCGACCAGACATCGTGGTTGTCGTTGGCGCAGACCACGTTTATCGCATGGACTTTGAGCAAATGATTCAGGCCCACATCGAGTCGGGTAAAGGCGTTACCGTTGCAGCGATTCGCCAGCCAATCTCGCTGGCTAACCAATTCGGCGTTATTGAGGTCGACCCAAAGAACCCAAAGAAGATTTCGGCGTTCAGAGAGAAGCCTTCGAACCCGATTGGTCTGCCTGACTCCCCCAACGAAGTGTTGGCCTCGATGGGAAATTACGTTTTCAGCGCTACAGCACTGATTGAAGCCATTGAAGTTGATGGCGAGCTAACCGAGTCAAGCCACGACATGGGTGGTGACATCGTGCCGTACATGGTTGCTCGTGATGACGCAGCTGTCTACGACTTCACCTACAACCAGATTCCTGGTTCTACCGAGCGAGACCACAGTTACTGGCGCGATGTAGGAACAATCGATTCCTACTACGACGCACATATGGACCTAATCTCGGTAATGCCGGTGTTCAACCTTTACAACACTGAGTGGCCAATCTTTACCCAGCAGATCAACCTGCCACCAGCCAAGTTTGTTCACGACGGTGAGGGTAACCAAGGTCGCACTACCGATTCGATTGTTTCGCTTGGAACCGTTGTCTCTGGTGGCATCGTCGAGCGTTCGGTTCTCTCCCCTTGGGTGAAGGTCAACTCTCACGCACTTGTTACCGACTCGGTTCTTCTAGACGGCGTTCAAATTGGCCGCAACGCGACTGTGCGTAGAGCAATTCTTGACAAGGGTGTCGTGGTTAGCGACGGTGCCATGATTGGCGTTGATCGTCAGCGCGACATCGACCGTGGCTTCACCGTAACCGAGTCTGGTCTGACCGTTGTCGGTAAAGGCGTAGTAGTCAATCCGTGAGCCGATTTTTAGTCGTCTTTGATGTTGACTCGACCCTCATTCAAGACGAAGTCATTGAGTTGTTAGCTGAAGAAGCCGGCAAAAGAGCTGAAGTAGCTGCAATCACAGATGCCGCCATGCGTGGAGAACTAGATTTTGCCGAATCGCTTAGGGCAAGAGTAGCCACTCTTGCGGGATTGCCCGAATCGGTCATCCAAGCTACTTTCGACAGGGTTCGCATGACACCTGGTGCCGAGCAACTCATTGACCACATTCACGCGATTGGCGGGCTAGTCGGCGCTGTTTCGGGCGGCTTCGCTCAGATTCTCAGGCCACTCGCCGAGCGCTTGAAGCTTGATTTTCACCTTGCCAATCAGCTCGGCGTGGCTAATGGCAAGTTGACCGGTGATGTCGACGGGCCGATCATCGACAAAAACGCCAAGGCCGCGGCTCTGGAGTTGTGGGCAGAACAATCTGATATTTCAAGGGTCAACACAATCGCCGTTGGCGATGGCGCAAATGACCTTCAGATGATGAGCTCAGCTGCCCTCGGCGTTGCATTCAACGCGAAGCCGATCGTGCGTGACCAGGCCAATCTCGTGGTCGAGCTGGTCGACCTGTCAGATCTCATTCCGCTCTTTAGATAAAGAAAAAGAGGCCACCGAAAAATCGGGGCCTCTTTTTCTTTTTGAACTATGCGCCGGTGGAGTGCAATCCGCCGTCGACGTGCACGATCTCACCAGTGGTCTTAGGGAACCAGTCACTCAGCAGACCGATGATTCCGCGTGCGGCAGGCTCGGTGTCGCTTAGAACCCATTCAAGTGGTGAGCGCTCGACCCAGAGGTCTTCCATTGTTGAGAAGCCCGGGATTCCCTTGGCAGCCGTGGTGCGAAGAGGGCCAGCCGAGATCAGGTTCACTCGGATATCTTCTGGGCCCAGGTAGCGCGCTAGGTAGCGAGCGGTCGACTCGAAGGCGGCCTTTGCAACGCCCATCCAGTCGTAAACCGGCCAAGAAACGGTGGCGTCGAAGGTTAGACCTACCACTGACGAACCCTTAGCCAGCATTGGCTTAGCTGCCATGGTGATTGACTTCAGCGAATAGGCCGACACCTGTACGGCGGTCGAAACGTCTTCCCACTCGGTTGACAAGAAGTTGCCACCGAGAGCGGTCTGTGGAGCAAAGGCGATTGCGTGAACGATGCCATCGAGGTGAGGCAGGTGCTCTTTGATTCGCGATTCAAGAGCTGCAAGGTCGTCTGCGTTGGTTGCATCAAGCTCGATAACGGCTGCTGGTTTTGGAAGGCGCTCTGCGATTTTGGTTGTGATCGGAAGCATGCGGCCAAAAGATGAAAGTACGATTTCGGCACCCTGCTCTTGAGCAAGTTTTGCAACCGTGAATGCGATCGACGCTTCGGTTAGTACGCCGGTTATTAGAAGTTTCTTGCCTTCTAGAATGCCCATGTTGTTCCTTTTAGTCGTGTTGTCTCAAGTTTGCCAGAGTTATCGGCGAATGGTCGGAATTAGTGGCCCATGCCTAGACCGCCATCAACAGGAATGACAGCGCCAGAAATGTATGCCGCGTCGTCAGACGCTAGCCAGGTCACTACTTTTGCCACTTCTTCAGGTGAAGCAAAGCGCCCAGCTGGAATGTTCTTCTTGTACTGAGCGATGGTCTCTTCTGGCAAAACCGAGGTCATGTCGGTGTCGATGAAACCTGGGGCAACCACGTTCGCCGTGATGCCGCGCCCAGCTAGCTCACGAGTGAGTGAACGGGCCATGCCAACAAGACCAGATTTGGCAGCAGAGTAGTTGACCTGGCCGGCACTACCGAGCAGCGCAACAACGCTACCGATAAAAATTACGCGGCCAAACTTAGCCTTCATCATTCCCTTGGTGGCACGACGAAGAACTCTGAATGAGCCGGTGAGGTTGGTGTCGAGAACTTCTTCGAACTCTTCATCGGTCATGCGCATCAACAGGGTGTCGCGAGTAATGCCGGCATTTGCAACAAGAACCTCTACCGGCCCCAGCTTCTCTTCGATCTGCGCAAATGCGGCATCTAGAGATTCGGCATTGGTGACATCGGCTACCACGCTTAGGGTGCCTGCAGGGCCTTCTCCACTGCGCACGGTAACGGCAACGCGGTGCCCGGCTGCGACGAATTCTTCGGCAATAGCGCGCCCGATTCCGCGGTTTCCACCGGTAATCAGTACAGTTCTAGGAGTGGTCATTTCTTAGCCTTCTCTAGTGGGAATAGTGCCACAGCGTTGGGGTTTGAACTCATTGAAGTCTAAACCCTGAGGCTTTTTTCAAGCGGTAACCTCTCGAGAGAACATCCATGGCGAAAGCTCAAAGCGTGACCACTTTAGGTGAGTCACCCGAGGCCGACCGAAGGCGCAGAATGATTCGCTACTCGATTGCCATGGCCGTTCGAGTGGTTTGCCTGATTGTCGGAATGTTCGTTCAGGGCTGGTTCATGTGGGTTTGTTTCGCAGGTGCCATCTTCTTGCCATATTTCGCCGTGATTCTTGCCAATGCAGACTCAAGCGGCAACACACCTAAGGGTCAGGCCGTTATCGAAGCCCCGACTCTCGCTATTGGCGCTGACGCCTTTCGCGAAGCCGGCAAGAAATAACTTTTTGACCAGATGAGCGAGCAACAGTGTTCAAGGCGCGGATGCTCCGCCGAAGCATCCACTTTCATCGAGTGGGCCAATCCGAAGATTCACAACGACGGACGCGTAAAAGTTTGGGCCGCGTGCGCGGAGCACCAGGAGTTTCTGGTTGACTATTTGAGCGCTAGAGGTTTCTTTTTGCGCGTTAGAGACTGATGACTTATCTTGCTGAATCTTGGAAGCGCTGGCTGGTCTGGCTGGTGCTGGTCGTGGTTTTTGCCGCCTCCTGCGTCTTTCTGAGCGAATGGCAGTTTGAACGCCGTGCTGCACGTGTGGCCGAGATTGAACTCGTGCAACAAAACTTCGACAAGCCAGCTGTGGCGATCGGCTCTGTTGACTTGACCGCAAAAGAAACCAAATGGACGCCGGTGCGTGTAGTTGGAGAGTACCTAACGGACTCTCAGGTGCTGGTGCGAAACAGGCCTAGAAGCGGGCAGCCAGGCTTTGAAACGGTAGTGCCGTTCCGCACCACTGACGGGCAGATTTTTGCCGTGAGTCGAGGCTGGTTGGCAACCGGGAACCTTCAGGACTCCCCCGATGTTGTGCCGTTACCAAGTCACAAGACTCAAGAAATCGTGGCCAGACTCGTTCCTGGAGAGCGACAACTTGACCGTGGCGCACCGGAGGGCCAAGTCGCATCTATGAACCTCACCGAGATCGGTGCCGAAACCGGTTTGGAAATCAATCAGCAGTGGTACCTCAGGCTCGCTTCTGAGCAGGAGTCGGCCGAACAAGCAGTCAAATTACTCAGACCTGCAACCGATGAAGGCAATCACCTCTCGTACGCCATTCAGTGGCTTATCTTCGGTGCACTTGCGTTTATAACGTTGGTGTTTACCGTTCGCAAAGAATATGACTTCTATCGGTCGAAGAACGATCCAACTTACGTTCCGAAGGTGCGCAAGAAAACGCGTGCGGAGTCAGACCAAGAACTCGAAGACTCTGTCGCCTGAAGTAGTTCTACGAGAGCGTGATCAGGTCTAGATAACCGTCGTTCCAAATGTCTTCAACGCCGTCTGGCAGAATCAACACTCGCTCTGGGTTCAGAGCCGACACAGCACCCTCATCGTGCGAAACCAGCACTACTGCACCGGTGAATGTGGCGAGTGCACGCAAAATCTCTTCGCGGCTAGCTGGGTCTAGGTTGTTGGTCGGTTCGTCGAGCAATAGAACGTTGGCAGACGAAACCACCAGTGACGCCAAAGCGAGGCGAGTCTTTTCTCCACCGCTCAAAACGCCGGCTGGCTTGTTTACATCGTCACCGCTAAACAAAAACGAGCCGAGCACCTTGCGAGCATCCACGTCGGCAAGTTGAGGTGCGGCACGCTGCATGTTTTCGAGAACCGTGCGCGAAACATCCAAGGTTTCATGCTCTTGCGCGTAGTAGCCAACCTTTAGGCCGTGACCAGGCTCGACAGCGCCGGTGTCGGGTTTGTCGAGGCCAGCAAGCATTCTGAGCAGTGTTGTTTTGCCAGCACCGTTGAGGCCGAGCACAACAACCTTCGAACCTTTGTCGATCGCAAGGTCAACCGCTGTGAAAATTTCGAGAGAACCGTAAGACTTCGAAAGGTTCGAAGCCATAAGAGGAGTTTTGCCGCAGGGCGCAGGGTCAGGAAAACGAATCTTGGCAACTCGATCTTGTTCGCGCACCTCGTCGAGGTTTGAAAGCAGTCGTTCAGCGCGACGAAGCATTTGCTGAGCCGCAACAGCTTTGGTGGCCTTAGCCCCAAACTTGGCGGCCTGAAGCTGCAACTGCGAAGCCTTTTTCTCGGCATTGGTGCGTTCACGCTTGCGGCGCTCTTCGTCGGCCTCACGCTGTTTTAGGTACTGCTTCCAGCCCATGTTGTAAACGTCGATAACAGTGCGCATTGCGTCGAGGTAGAAGATTCGGTTCACGGTCTCACCGATTAGTTCTACATCGTGACTGATCACAATTAAGCCACCCTGGTAAGACTTCAAAAAGTCGCGCAGCCAGATGACAGAGTCGGCATCAAGGTGGTTAGTTGGTTCATCCAAGATCATCGACTGCGCGTCAGAAAAGAGGATGCGCGCAAGTTCGATTCGGCGTCTCTGACCACCGCTGAGGGTCTTCAAGGGCTGATTGAGAATGTGCTCTTTGAGGCCGAGGTTGCTTGCGATGGCTTCGGCCTCGGCTTCGGCGGCATAACCGCCGGCGGCGTTGAAGCGCTCCTCGGCATTTGCGTACTTGCGCATTGCCGATTGATAAACGGCCTCATCTACCGAACCCATGTCTTCAGAGGCCTTGGTCATCTGAGCTACTAGATCGCCGAGACCGCGAGCGTTGAGAATGCGGGTTCGGGCGAGTTCTTCTGGGTCGCCACTTCTTGGGTCTTGCGGTAGGTAACCAATTTCGCCGCTGGTTTCAACGAACCCCGCTGATGCCTGGCCGTCACCAGCAAGAATCTTGGTGAGAGTGGTTTTGCCGGCTCCGTTTCGGCCGACCAGGCCAACTTTGTCACCCTTATCAACTCTGAAGTTGACGCCTTGCATCAATACGCGTGCGCCAATGCGAATCTCAAGGTCGCGAACGCTAATCATGTATTTGCCCGATGCTTTGTCGAAATAAAACGAAGCACTTTGACGCTGCTCCAAAGCCCCTAGTCTACAATCGTTACTAACAAACAAGCCGACCTATGGAGCCTGATGTCATTTCTGCTAAGCGCACGTCCAACCATCGTTGACCGCATTTTCTCGAAGAGCCTCACCACCGACATTCTTCTTGTCACGGGTGGCGCTGCGCTAACCGCAGCGGCGGCTCAGGTAACCATCCCGATGTTCCCGGTTCCAATGACTGGACAAACCTTCGCAGTGCTTCTGGTTGCAGCGACTCTAGGTCTCTCACGCGCGGCACTTTCAATGGTTCTTTACGTGCTTGTCGGTTCGCTTGGCGCACCAATTTTCGCTGGCGCCGCTTCTGGTTTCTTCGGCGCGACAACCGGCTACCTAATTGGGTTTATCGCAGCTGCAGTAGCAGTCGGTTACTTGGCTGAAAAGGGCTGGGACCGCACTCCTCTCAAGGTAGCCGCATCTTTCGCCCTCGGCTCGCTGGTTATCTATGCCTTCGGAGTCTCATGGCTATCGATCTACCTAGGCAGCGTGGGCGCACCAAACGACTTCGTGACAAGCCTGACCCTTGGAATGATCCCGTTCCTGATTGGCGACGCCCTAAAGGCCGCACTAGCCGCAGCACTTTTGCCATCGGCTTGGGCCGCAATCAAGAAAATCAAAGGCTAACGCCAGCTTTTCTTCGTTTCTAAAACGGCTGCGCACCTAACTGCCGCACGATTTCTTCGGCAACTCGAATGTTGGCAACAACTTGGGCGTGAGTGTGAACAGGCGATTCGAGCATCCCCTTGGCAACATATGACGCGAAAGCCGTCGCTTGATAGCTAAGCCCCTCGTGCCCACGCACCTGTGATTTGTCGAGCCAGGTTTCACTGGTCGCATAGAAATCTTTATCGGTCACCGTGACGCCAGACGGTGCCAAGAATGGCGCGTGGATGTTCAAGACGCCTCTCGCGAATGACGCGCTCACCGTCTGAGGTAGTGAGGCCTGCATCGACATGATGAGCGTTGCACGAGCGCCGTTGTCGTATCCCAGTCTGACTATTGCCTCTGAATCAATCAGCTCGTCACTGATTTGGCCGGTTGCCTCAATGGTGGTTGGGTCCCCAAAAAGTTGTTGGGCGATCGCAATCGGGTAGATACCCATGTCGTGTACAACTCCCCCGCCACCTTTTTGCCAGAGACGTTCGATTGCCCTGTTGTCGGTTGCGAACGACGCCACCATTAACTCTGGTGCACCCAAGGTAGGCACGAGCTGGTCGATGACGCTCGCTTGAGGTAAGTAGCGCGTCCACATTGCCTCCATCGCCAGCAGCCCCCTAGAGCGGGCGTAGGCGAGCAACTGCTCGGCCTCTGTTGCGATGTAGGTGATTGGCTTTTCAACCAGAAGGTGCTTGCCGGCCTCGAGAACCTGCATGCCGTGCTCGAAGTGGTCTCCGGCGCGCGACGCCACATAGACCGCGTCGATTGTTTCGTCTGCCAAGAGTTCTGCGTAGGTTTTGTAAACCTTGGCGATTGAGAATTGCTCAGCGAATTCGTCGGCACGACCCGGCGTGCGTGAAGCGACCGCCACTACCTGTTGGTTGGTGTGCTTTAGAACCGAACCAACCCAAGCGCCAGCAATAGATCCAGGTGCTAGAACTCCCCATCTCAGCGCAGGAACCGACTTTGGGTCAATAGTGCTTGGGGCTGGGATGCTCATTGCATCAGTTTAGGTCTGAACCTAGATTGCGAAACCGATCGAACGCATTTGCTCGCGCCCATCTTCGGTAATCAGTTCCGGGCCCCATGGCGGCATCCAGACCCAGTTGATTCGAAATGCTTCGACGTGACCGTCTAGCGCTTCGGCGGTTTGTTCTTCGAGAACGTCGGTGAGCGGGCATCCGGCCGAGGTGAGTGTCATGTTGATAAGCAGCGAGCCATCGTCTTCGGACTCTTCTAGACCGTAGATGAGACCTAAGTCGACGATGTTCACGCCGATTTCGGGGTCAATTACGTCTTTGAGGGCCTCGATAACCTCGTCGTACTTGGCCGCCTCTAGTTCTTTCGGCATTAGGCCCTCACGTAGCGGTCGTAACCCTCAGCCTCTAGGCGCTCAGCAAGCTCTGGACCGCCTTGCTCGGCAACCTGACCAGCCACAAAAACGTGAACAAAGTCTGGCTGAATGTACTTCAAGATGCGGGTGTAGTGAGTGATCAGAAGCACGCCGAGGTCGTTGGCCTCTTTGGCGCGGTTAACGCCCTCAGATACGGTCTTCAGCGCGTCTACGTCTAGACCTGAGTCGGTCTCGTCAAGCACTGCGAACTTTGGCTTGAGAAGTGAAAGCTGAAGAATCTCGTGACGCTTCTTTTCTCCACCTGAGAAACCTTCGTTGACGTTGCGCTCGGTGAACGCTGAGTCCATGCGAAGTGCATCCATGCTTTCGCGAACTTCTTTAACCCAACCGCGGATGCTCGGAGCCTCGCCCGAGATGGCGGTCTTTGCGGTGCGCAAGAAGTTGCTCACCGAAACGCCGGGAATCTCGACTGGGTACTGCATGGCCAAGAAGAGGCCTGCGCGAGCACGCTCATCCACGCTCATTTCAAGCACGTTTTCACCGTCGAGCAGAATTTCACCCTCGGTCACTTCGTACTTAGGGTGACCGGCGATTGAGTAGGCAAGAGTCGACTTGCCAGAGCCGTTCGGGCCCATGATCGCGTGAGTTTCACCGTTGCGAATGGTTAGGTCTACGCCGCGAAGAATCTGCTTCGGGCCCTGGTCGGTATCAACCGAAACGTGTAGGTTCTTGATCTGAAGAATTGACATGGGTTCTCTCTCTTGAGGCTAAGCTTCGTATTCTAAAAAGATGATGCCGTTCTCGATGAACGTTTCGTAGACGGCAACTGGTTCATAGGCAGGCAGTGACAGCGGTGCACCGGTCTCTAGAGAGAACTTTGCGCCGTGAGCCCAGCACTCGATGGTTTCGTCATCGACGAAGCCTTCGCTGAGCGAAATCTCGCCGTGTGAGCACTTGTCATCGATCGCCTTGACCTCACCAGACTTGGTTCGTGCGATGGCGATGGCGTGGTCACCTAGCTTCACGCGAATCGCGCGACCAGGCTTAATGTCTTCGACCGGGCAAATCTCGATAGCCATTAGTGTGTGCTCCTTGCTAGTTCTGCTTCGATCGACTCTGCGAGTCTTGTTTCGACCGATTCAATACCGACTTGCTGAATGATTTCGTTCAAGAAACCGAATACGACGAGTTTGCGCGCCTCGTTTTCGCTGATCCCGCGGGCCTGTAAGTAGAAAAGCTGTTCGTCATCAAAGCGACCGGATGCACTTGCGTGACCTGCACCTTCAATCTGACCGGTCTCGATCTCGAGGTTAGGAACCGAGTCGGCCCTTGCACCATCGGTGAGCAGGAGATTGCGGTTCAACTCGTAGGTGTCGGTGCCTTCTGCTGCCTTGCGAATGAGCACGTCGCCCACCCACACGGTGTGAGCCTTTGAGCCCTGAAGTGCGCCCTTGTATGTGACTCGCGACTTGCAGTTCGGCTCTGAGTGGTCGATAAAGGGTCTGTGTTCGAGGTACTGACCCGCGTCTGCAAAGTAAACACCGAGGAGGTTGGCGTCTGCGCCAGGGCCGGTGTATTCAACCGAAGGAACTACCCGCACGGTCTTGCCGCCGAGGCTAACCACGATGTGCTTGATTCTGGAGTTGCGACCAAGGCGAATGAAGTGGGCCGAAGTGTGAATCGACTCTTCTGACCAGTCTTGAATGCTCACGATGGTGAGTTGCGCTTCGTCGCCAACATTGATTTCGATGTTCTCGGCCAGAACCGCATTGCCGGTGTGGTCGATAACAATCGTCGAGTTAGAGAACGGCTTGGCGTCAACAATCAGGTGCAGTGCACTCGGGGTTGAGTCTGCGCTGGTAACTTTCAACGAAATCTCTTGAGGTGCGTCGTTGCTCGGAACCGTGATCAGATAGGCAGCGTCACAGGTCGTCCAGGCAGCTGCAGAGATTCGGTCTTCGGGCAGGCCGGCTTTACCGAAAAGTTCATTGTCGCGCCCAACCCAAGCCGTAGTCACGTCGTCTGGCGCAGTTAGGCCGAGGTCGCCCGCGAACTCCTCCAGGTCTCCTAGAAGGCCTCCCAGACGATCGGTAGAAAGGTAACGCCATTGCTCTTCGCGCTGAGTAACTAACTCGAAGTCGTTTACGTCTGCAGAACGAACTCGTGCAGAACGAATCTGAATCGGAGCACCTGCTCCATGGCTGTGTTCAGACAGACCGTGCTGGGCTGTCTTGGTTTGCTCGCTCATTAACCGACCGCGCCTTCCATCTGCATCTCGATCAGTTTGTTGAGCTCTAGAGCGTATTCCATCGGCAATTCTTTGGCGATTGGTTCGATGAATCCACGAACAATCATCGCCATAGCTTCGTCCTCGGCCATTCCGCGTGACATCAGGTAGAACAACTGCTCTTCGCTAACGCGAGAAACGGTTGCTTCGTGTCCCATCGACACATCGTCTTCGCGAACATCAATCGCTGGGTAAGTGTCGCTTCGTGAAATGGTGTCCACTAGCAGAGCGTCACAGCGAACTGTGTTTGCGCTGTGGTGCGCACCCGGGTTCACACGCACTTCTCCGCGGTATGAAGTACGGCCACCACCGCGGGCGATCGACTTTGAAACAATCGACGACGAGGTGTATGGCGCAAGGTGAATCATCTTTGCACCGGCATCCTGGTGCTGACCCTCGCCGGCGAATGCTACCGAAAGAGTCTCGCCGCGAGCACGTTCACCAGCGAGGATGACCGCTGGGTACTTCATGGTGACTTTGGAGCCAATGTTGCCATCGATCCATTCCATGGTGGCGCCCTCGTGCGCAATGGCACGCTTGGTAACCAGGTTGTAAACGTTGTTCGACCAGTTCTGAATGGTCGTGTACCGAACGCGAGCATTCTTCTTCACGATAATCTCGACGACAGCCGAGTGCAGCGAGTCGCTCTGGTAAATCGGAGCGGTGCAGCCTTCAATGTAGTGAACGTATGAGCCTTCGTCGGCGATGATCAGGGTGCGCTCAAACTGACCCATGTTTTCGGTGTTAATTCTGAAGTATGCCTGAAGTGGAATCTCAACGTGAACGCCCTTTGGAACGTAAACGAACGAGCCACCAGACCACACCGAGGTGTTCAGAGCGGCAAACTTGTTGTCTCCGGCTGGAATGACCGTGCCGAAGTACTCTTCGAACATCTCCGGGTGCTCTTTGAGGGCGGTGTCGGTGTCGAGAAAGATTACGCCCTGAGCTTCGAGCTCTTCTTGAATCTGGTGGTAGACAACTTCAGACTCGTACTGCGCGGCAACGCCAGAGACGAGGCGTGAACGCTCTGCCTCTGGGATTCCCAAGCGCTCGTAGGTGTTCTTGATGTCGTCTGGCAGATCTTCCCACGAGGTGGCTTGCTTCTCGGTTGAACGCACAAAGTACTTGATGTTGTCGAAGTCGATGCCAGAGAGGTCGCTGCCCCAGTTCGGCATTGGCTTCTTGTTGAAGAAGTCGTAGCCCTTGAGTCTGCGCTCGAGCATCCAAGTTGGTTCTGATTTGCGACCCGAAATGTCGCGCACCACGTCTTCGCTGATGCCGCGCTTAGCGCTGGCACCTGCTGCATCTGGATCGCTCCAGCCGAATTCGTAGACTCCGAGGCTATTTAGCTCTGGACGGTCAATGATGATGTCGTTCAACGACAACCCTCCTTGTGTTCATGTGCCTCAACCAGCAGTCAGCTGGGTTTGTTCCCGCTAGAACAAAGCCCTAACGGAATAACCCGAAGCGCCCTCGTGTAAGACTTGTAGTGAGCAAAAGCTCTCGGGCAACGGTGCCCAAAAAGTTTCGAAAATCCAGCAGGATTGCTCTCAAGTTTAGACGAGCGAACCAATTGGCGATAGCCCCAAGGGTAGGTATTTAGGTGCGTGTTTCAGAAATCGGCTCAAAAGTGGTCGATTCGGTCTTCGCCAAGAGCAAATTGCGTCTGTACGTTTGGCTTTCGCTGGTAAGCCAAGTTTTGATTGTGGTCACCGGTGGCGCAGTGCGGCTAACCGCAAGTGGTCTCGGATGCCCGGAATGGCCGATGTGCACCGAAGATTCACTTGTAACCGTGCCAGAAATGGGTATTCACGGAATCATCGAGTTTGGAAACCGTCTGCTCACCTTCGTATTGGTGATCATCGCCGTTTTGACCATTTTCACCGTCTTTCGCAACGCGAGGCGAGGTCGCGGACTCCGCTGGCCAGCAGCCGCTCTTCTGGCCGGCATTCCGGCACAGGCGGTAATCGGCGGCATCTCGGTTTGGACCGACCTAAACCCATGGGTTGTAGGTCTGCACTTCGTGCTTAGCGGAGTGCTCATCGCAATCGCGGCTCTTCTACTGTTTCGTACTTACCAACCAGTCACCAAACCGGTAAGTGAAATCAGGTGGCGACTCTCCCCCGCGATTGCTGTGGTGGGTTGGGTCTCGGTGCTAATCGGCGTGATGGTCACCGGCGCCGGACCACACTCTGGCGACGCCGCTAGCCCCAGAAACGGTCTCGATCTCGAACTTTGGCAGCACTTTCACTCCTATCCCGGCTACTTGCTGCTAGCACTCTCGCTGCTGCAGTTGATTTTGACGCTTCGAGCCGAGCGAAACGTGTTTTCGAGTTGGCAGAGCCGCGTAAGCGTTCTTCTGGTCGCAACCATCACTTTGCAAGCGGTTGTCGGCATCATTCAGGCGCGGATGGGCGTACCCGCCATTCTCGTTGGCATTCACATGTTCGGTGCTTCGGTCGCAATCGCATTGTTAAGCCTGCAGTGGTTGGTAACTTCGGGCAGAAGATTCGACTAAATGGCTAGCATCTTCTGGTTTCGTCGCGACCTTCGGGTTGAAGATCATCTAGCGCTGAACCTTGCCATCGAGTCGGCTCTGGCTGATGGTGACGGCCTCGTTTATGCCCTCGTGAGCGAAAACGACTACGTTGAGCTTTCTACACTTTCGCCGACTCGACAAGAGAGCATGTATGCGTCTTGGCGAGCCCTAGACCAGCAGCTTTCCGCTGGCCTCACCCGCGTTGATGACGTTCTCGAGACCATTCTTGGCCGCGCTCAAGAGCTCAAGGTCGAAAAGGTGTTTGTCAGCGCCGCCTACGACCCGCTTTCGGTGGCTTTCATGAAGGATGCACGTCAAAAACTCGAAGCGTCCGGTTTGAAGTTAGTCGTCGGGCCCGGCAACTACGCTGTTGCACCAGGCAAGGTTCTAAAACCAGATGGCACTCCCTATCGCGTCTACACACCCTTTTTCAAGGCTTGGTTTGAGCTGGCTAATCAAGAACCTGTCACGCTGGCTACGGGCGGCTCCTTCAAGCGTCTAGATGAACATCTAGGGTTTGACTCTCCCGCCTACCCGGCCACCTTCGAAGGCGTGGCTACCGCCTTCGATCATATTGGTCGAGTAAGAGCCGGTCAAGAATTCGCCAAGAAGACTTTCGAATCGTTTCGCAACCGAGGCGCACTATTTGCCTACCAAGAGCAACGCAACCGCGCTGACCTCTCTGGAACGTCGCACCTTTCACATGCGCTCGCACACGGTGAAGTGCATCCGCGCTCGCTTTTGGCCCAACTTGGCTCGTCACCCGACGAAACAACGTTTGCTAAAGAGCTTGCTTGGCGCGAGTTTTATGCCGATGTGCTCTGGCATAACCCTTCTTCGCTGACCGATTACTTGCAACCCCGATTCGCCGAAATGCGTTACGACGATGGCACCGAGGTTGGCGAATCAAGACTTGAAGCCTGGAAAACTGGCCGAACCGGTTACCCGATGGTTGATGCTGGGATGCGCCAGCTTTTGTCAGACGGTTGGGTTCATAACCGCGTTCGCATGATTGTCGCTTCGTTCTTGGTTAAAGATTTGCACCTCGAGTGGCAACGTGGTGCCGAATGGTTCGAACATTGGCTTACCGACTTCGACCCTGCGTCAAACGCACACGGATGGCAGTGGACTGCTGGATGTGGAACCGACGCATCGCCCTACTACCGGGTATTCAATCCGATTCTCCAGGGCTTGAAGTTCGACCCCAACGGCGATTATGTGCGAAAGTATGTGCCCGAACTTCGTCACATTGAAGGTGTTGCCGTGCACGAGCCTTGGCTGCTGGTAGATGGCCTGGCAAACGGGTATCCCGCACCCATCGTCGATCATTCCGACGAGCGCAACGAATCGCTGGCGAGACTAGCTGAGATAAAGGTTGACTAACGCCCGAAGAACAGAATCGGGTCAAGCGCCACGGCAATGAATAGCACCGTGAGGTAGCTGATTGAACCATGGAAAAGTCGCATAGGGTTTTTCGGCTCTCCCGTTTTACTTTCTGTGTAAAGGCGCGTGGCTTCAGCTAAGAACCAAATGCCGGTGGCGAATGCCGTAAATGTGTAGATCCAGCCCATGTTGGCCGCGGGAATCAGCAACAGAGATGACACCACTAGCGCCCACGAATAGAGAACGATTTGAATGCCCACTGTTTTGTGCGAGCGAACTACTGGCAGCATCGGCACCCCGGCCGCGCTGTAGTCATCTTTGTAACGCATAGATAGTGGCCAGTAGTGCGGTGGCGTCCAGAGGAATATCACCAAGAACAAAAGCCAAGGGGCAACCGATAGCGAGTTGGTAACTGCCGCCCATCCGATCAGAACGGGCATTGCACCGGCTGCGCCACCCCAAACGATGTTCTGTGGAGTGCGTCTTTTCAGCAGCAGAGTGTAGACCAGCACATAGAAAAGGATTGCCGAAAGTGACAGGAGCGCAGCTAGCGCATTCGCGAAAATCCAGAGCCAGGCCACAGAAAGAAAGCCGATGATCCAAGCGAACCAAAGAGCCTCGGTTTTGGACAGTTCGCCGGTAACCAAAGGTCGGTTCTTGGTGCGGCCCATGATTTTGTCAATGTCGGCGTCGATGTAACAGTTGAAGGCGTTGGCCGAACCTGCTGAGAGCGCTCCTCCAACCAAAGTTGCCAGAACTAGCCATAGGCTCGGAAAGACATCTTTGTTGTCAGTTAGTGAAGCCTGAGCGAGCACCATTGTTGGAACAGTGGTGACAAGCAGCAACTCGATTACTCGCGGCTTGGTCAGTGCAAAATATGCTCGGAGTTTGCGAAGAAAAGTGGCCGTCGGGCTCACTTTTTGGGTTGATTTTTCGCTCTGCATCACGCTCAAGTCTAAATGAAATAAAGGGGGCGTTATTCCCTCGTAATAAATCGCGCAGGTATAGACTTCTTTAGAAACGTGCGTGCAAATCTCTGCCCAGTTTCGACTTATCAACTTGGCGAAGAAGCCACCGAATATTCATTTGCTTGTATTAGCGCTAAAAAATAAGGAGCTGTCTTGTCAGCATTCCAGTGGTCAGATCTCGATTCAAAAGCCGTCGACACGGCACGCGTGCTTGCTGCCGACGCCGTCGAAAAGGTAGGTAACGGGCATCCGGGTACTGCCATTTCGCTCGCACCGGTCGCCTACCTTTTGTTCAACAAGGTGATGCGTCACGACCCAAAAGACGACCGCTGGATCGGCCGCGATCGCTTCATTCTTTCGGTGGGTCACTCTTCACTCACCATCTACAACCAGCTGTTTTTGCACGGATACGGTCTAGAGCTCGAAGACCTCAAGTCATTGCGCACCTGGGGCTCGGCCACCCCTGGTCACCCAGAGTACGGACACACCAAGGGTGTAGAAATCACTACCGGTCCCCTAGGTCAGGGCCTAGCATCGGCAACCGGATTCGCTTACGCGTCACGTTTTGAGCGTGGCCTGTTTGACCCAGAAACCGCCCAGGGTCAGAGCCCATTCGACCACTTTGTCTATGTGATTGCCGGAGACGGCGACATGCAAGAGGGCGTAACCTCTGAGGCTGCCTCACTTGCCGGTCACCAGCAGCTCGGAAACCTCGTTGTCATCTACGACTCAAACCAGATATCTATCGAAGACGACACCAACATCGCATTCACCGAAGACCTAACCGCTCGCTACAACTCGTACGGTTGGCACACCCAGACCGTTGACTGGAAAAAAACCGGCAACTACGTCGAAGACGTCCGCGAGCTTTATGAGGCAATCGAGAAGGCTAAGGCCGTCACCGACAAGCCTTCGCTAATCACCCTTCGCACCATCATCGGATGGCCGTCTCCTACCAAGCAGGGCTCTGGCAAGGTTCACGGCTCAAAACTCGGGGCTGAAGAGCTCGCCGGCCTTAAGCAGGTTCTTGGATTCGACCCAGAGAAGACCTTCGAGGTGGCGCCTGAGGTTTTGGCACACACTCGCGGTTACCAGGCGCACGCAGACTCAGTGCGCGCCGAGTGGCAGATTGGCTTCGACAAGTGGGCTGCGGGCAACTCCGAGGGCAAAGCACTTCTAGAGCGCATGGAGCGCAAAGAGGTACCAGCAGGTCTCGAGGCAGCACTTCCTGTATTCGAAGCAGGCACAGAATTAGCCACCCGCGCAGCATCTGGCAAGGTAATCAATGCCATCGCCTCGGTAATGCCTGAACTTTGGGGCGGATCAGCAGACCTAGCCGAGTCAAACCTGACCACCATCAACGGCTCAAAGTCATTCGTGCCCGAGCAGTGGTCAACCCACGAATGGTCTGGCAACAAGTACGGTCGCGTTCTTCACTTTGGTATTCGCGAACACGCCATGGGTTCGATTCTCAACGGAATCGCGCTGCACGGTAACACTCGCGTGTTCGGTGGAACCTTCTTGATCTTTAGCGATTACATGCGTCCAGCAGTGCGCCTAGCTGCGCTCATGGGTGTGCCATCGATCTTCGTTTGGACTCACGACTCTGTCGCACTTGGCGAAGACGGTCCGACCCACCAGCCAATCGAGCAGATTGCCTCGCTTCGAGCCATCCCAAACCTCGACATGGTTCGCCCAGCCGATGCCAACGAAACTTCATACGCCTGGAAGACAATTCTTGAACGTCGAAACAACCCGGCCGGTATCGCTCTAAGCCGTCAGAACCTTCCGGTGTTCAACCGCACGGATGCAGATGCCACGGGTGTTGTCTATGGCGCAGCCAAGCACACCGAAAAAGGCGCTTACGTCTTGGCAGAGGCAGCTAACGGCAAGCCAGAGGTGATTTTGATTGCAACAGGTTCAGAAGTCCAACTCGCTGTAGCCGCACGTCTAGAACTTGAGGCTGCCGGCATTGCCACTCGTGTTGTGTCTGCTCCGTGTGTGGAATGGTTCGACGAGCAGACATCGGAATACCGCGAATCGGTGCTCCCATCATCCGTGAAGGCTCGTGTTTCGGTTGAAGCCGGCCTGAGCCTAGGTTGGTCAAAGTATGTTGGAGGGTTCGGCGAAAGCGTCTCGATCGAACACTTCGGTGCATCGGCAGACTACGCCACCTTGTTCCGCGAATTTGGAATGACCGTCGAAAACGTCGTAGCGGCAGCAAAAACCTCACTCGCAAAGATTTAAGTCTGATTGGTTTAGGAAAGAAGAGCAATGAACAACCCACTCGCACAACTGGCAGCCAACGGTGTCAGCATCTGGCTAGATGACCTTTCGCGCACACGAATTCGTTCGGGCGCTCTTGCCGCACTAATCGAAAGTCGCTCGGTATCGGGCGTGACCACCAACCCGACGATTTTTGCCGGAGCTTTGTCTAAGGGCGAGGGTTATGGCGATCAGGTCGCAGAACTTGCAGCCCGCGGAGCTTCGGCCACCGAGGCGATTTTCGAAATCACTACTCAAGATGTTGCCGAGGCTTGTGACATCTTCGCCGATGTTTACATTGCATCGAAAGGATTCGACGGCCGTGTTTCGATCGAAGTTGAGCCAGGTTTGGCCAACGACACCGAAGGCACCGTTGCTCAGGCGCTAGAGCTGTTTGCCAAGGTCAACCGCGAAAACGTCATGATCAAGATTCCGGCTACAAAGCCTGGCCTTTCGGCAATCACGCAGGTCATCGGCGCTGGTATCAGCGTGAACGTAACCCTCATTTTCTCGTTGGCTCGCTACCACGAAGTTATTGAGGCCTACATTCAAGGCATCGAACTTGCCAAGGCCAACGGGCACGACCTGAGCAAAATTCACTCGGTTGCCAGCTTCTTCGTTTCTCGTGTCGACCTTGAAATTGACTCGAGACTGGCAGCAGTAGGCACTGGCGATGCGCTTTCGCTAAAGTCGAAGGCCGCCCTCGCCAATGCTCGTCTTGCCTACCAGGTTTACGAGCAGGACTTTGACAACGCTCGTTGGAGTGCTCTGGCAGCCGCTGGTGCGAACAAGCAGCGACCACTCATGGCCTCGACCGGAGTCAAAGACCCGAACCTTTCAGACACTCTCTACGTGACTGAATTGGTGGCACCTGAGTTGGTCAACACCATGCCTGAAAAGACGATGGAGGCAGTGTTCGACCACGGTGTAGTTCCACAGGACAGCATCCGCTCAAAGTATGAAGAGGCAAACATGATTCTGCTTGCCGTAACTGCGGTTGGCGTTTCATACGACGAAGCTACTGAGAAGCTCGAAAAAGAAGGAGTCGAAAAGTTCATCGTTTCTTGGAACGAGCTTGTCGAGAGCGTTTCTAACGCACTGGAGGCAGCCAAGTAATGGCACTTTCAGTTTCTGTTTCAGGCGCAGCTAAAGTCGCCGTCGACCAGAACATCGAGGCTCTGGTTGCTGACCGTGTTGCCAGCCGCATTGCGGCCAAAGACTTCACGTTGTGGGGCAAAGCCGCTGAAGACGAATCATCAAAACGTCTTGGCTGGGTAACCTCTGCCACTGACTCGCAAGCGCTTGTGTCGGGCATCCTCGCTCTCAAGGCTGAGTTTACAGGCAAGGGTGTAGACCGCTTCGTACTGTGCGGAATGGGTGGATCTTCGCTCGCGCCTGAGGTGATCACGGCAACTGCCGGTGTCGCGCTTGTGGTTCTCGACTCAACCGACCCCTCGCAGATTCAGGATGCGCTGAACGGTGCCATCTCGAGTACCGCAATCATCGTCTCCTCGAAATCGGGCTCAACCGTAGAGACCGACTCGCAAAAGAGAATTTTCGAGAAGGCCTTCACCGATGCCGGTATCGATAAGACCGACCGCATCGTCATAGTTACCGACCCTGGATCGCCGATGGAAGCTGCCGCGAAGGCGGATGGCTATCGAATCTTCAACGCCGACGCAACAGTTGGCGGCCGATACTCGGCACTTACCGCATTTGGTCTAGTGCCTTCAGGGCTCGCCGGCGCAGACATTCAGGGGCTACTAGACGACGCCAACTCGGTGTCAGAGCTACTTGCGAGCGATTCACAAGACAACCCGGCACTCGTTCTAGGCGCGGCCATGGCTAGAACGGCTGGCGCTTCGGGAATCAAGGACAAGCTAGGTCTTGTCGACGTTGACTCCCCCATCGTCGGCTTTGGCGATTGGGCTGAACAACTCATTGCAGAGTCAACCGGCAAGCTCGGTCTAGGTGTGCTACCTGTCGTTCTTGCTACCGACAGCTCAGAACTAGCTTCTGCCCCGGCCGATCTATTGGTCGCCAAAATCTATGCCGAAGCAACCGAAGCAACCGGCGATGGGGTGGCCGTTTCGGGGGCACTCGGCGCTCAGTTTTTACTATGGGAATATGCAACCGTCGTTGCAAGCCGCCTGATCGGCATCAACCCGTTTGACCAGCCCGACGTGGAGTCTGCCAAAATTGCCGCTCGAGGAATGCTAGAACAGCGCGCCGAGACTACCGCCCCTGCCTTCGAGGCAAACAATGTTGAGGTGCGTGCGCAGGCGTTGAACCTCGGCGAGAGCGACACGTTGGGATCGGCCATCCGTGCGCTTTTGGCTAACTTGGATGCTGACGGATACGTATCGGTTCACGCCTACCTAGATCGCACCAGCGCTCCTGAGGCGGCGGCGCTGCGTGATGCTTTGGCTGCTGCTTCGGGTCGACCAACCACTTTCGGTTGGGCACCACGGTTCTTGCACTCGACCGGCCAGTACCACAAGGGTGGCCCGCGCCAGGGTGTTTACCTGCAAATCACTTCGAGCACCGAAGTCGACATCGCCGTGCCAGGTCGTGATTTCACGTTCGGTGAACTCATCGCATCTCAAGCTTCAGGAGATGCCGCTGTGTTGTCTGCTCTCGGTCGCCCTGTTCTAACACTTACGCTTAGAGACGTCAAAAGCGGTTTGAGCGCTATTCGAAACGCCATCGGCTAAGGAGCTATTTCAAGTGCCAGTCAAACTCGGTCCGGGTATCAACCCGCTACGTGATCCAGACGATCGCAGACTGAACCGCATTGCCGGCCCTAGCGGGCTAATCATCTTTGGAGTAACCGGTGACTTAAGCCGCAAGAAGCTCATGCCAGCCGTTTACGACTTGGCTAACCGCGGGCTCCTTCCCCCTGGCTTTGCACTTATCGGATTTGCTCGACGCGAGTGGGAAGACCAGGACTTCGCCAAGGTTGTTCACGACTCGGTGCGCGATCACGCAAGAACACCGTTTAGCGAAGAAGTCTGGCAGCAGCTGTCTCGCGGTATTCGTTTCGTTCAGGGCGAATTCGACGATGATGACGCTTTCGATCGCCTCAAAGAAACCATCGCAGAACTCGATCGGGAGCGTGGAACCAACGGAAACCACGCCTTCTATCTGTCGATTCCACCAAAGGCTTTCCCGCTGGTTTGCCAGCAGCTCAGCCGTTCGGGTCTCGCAGCACCTAAAGATGACCAGTTCCGCCGCGTTGTAATTGAGAAGCCATTCGGTAGCGACCTTAAATCCGCTCGCGAGCTCAACGCCGTTGTCGAATCGGTGTTCCCTCCAGACTCGGTGTTCCGCATCGATCACTACCTAGGTAAAGAAACAGTTCAGAACATCCTTGCCCTACGTTTTGCCAACCAACTTTTTGAACCAATCTGGAACTCGAACTACATCGACCACGTTCAAATCACCATGGCCGAAGACATCGGCGTGGGAGGTCGTGCGGGTTATTACGACGGCATCGGTGCGGCACGCGACGTTATTCAAAATCATTTGCTACAGCTTCTAGCGCTCACCGCTATGGAGGAGCCGGTCTCATTTGACGCTTCTGATCTGCGCGCCGAAAAGGAAAAGGTTTTGTCAGCCGTTCGCCTTCCAAAAGACCTCGGAAAGTACACCGCTCGTGGCCAGTACGCCGGCGGTTGGCAGGGTGGCGAAAAGGTCACCGGCTTCTTGAGCGAAGAAGGCATGAACCCTAAATCGGTCACCGAAACCTATGCAGCAATGCGACTTGACATCGACACCCGCCGCTGGGCCGGTGTTCCGTTCTATCTTCGTGCCGGCAAGCGCTTGGGTCGCCGAGTAACCGAGATCGCAATCGTATTCAAGCGCGCGCCTCAGCAACTGTTCGAGGCCAGCCAGACCTCTCAACTTGGCCAGAACGCCTTGGTAATTCGTGTTCAGCCAGATGAGGGTGTCACCATTCGTTTTGGTTCCAAGGTGCCTGGCGTTGGCATGCAGGTGCGCGATGTGACCATGGACTTTGGTTACGGTCACGCGTTCACCGAGGCTAGCCCAGAGGCTTACGAGCGCCTTATTCTCGACGTTCTTCTCGGTGACCCGCCACTGTTCCCACGCCACGAAGAAGTTGAACTATCTTGGAAGATCCTCGACCCAATCGAAGAGTTCTGGGCCAAAAAGGGCAAGCCTGAACAGTATCGACCGGGTTCTTGGGGCCCCGCTTCTGCAGATCAAATGATGGCCCAAGATGGCCGTGCTTGGAGGATTCCGTGATCGTCGACCTACCCAACACAACCGTTTCGAAGGTTTCGAAATCCCTCGTTCAGATTCGTGAGCAGGGTGGAGCCGTCGCTCTCGGTCGCGTTCTAACGTTGATCATCTCAACCGACTTCAAGGGCATCGAGACGGCCATTCAAGCCGCGAATGACGCCTCGCGCGAGCATCCGTGCAGAATCTTGGTTCTGGCTGATGACAAGGGCGCTTCTAAAAAGTCGGCACGCTTGGATGCTCAGATTCGAGTCGGCGGCGATGCAGGCGCTTCTGAAGTAATCGTTCTGAGGGCTCACGGGGAGGCTGCCAGCGACCCGCAGGGTCTCGTAACCGGCCTGCTACTCCCAGATGCCCCAGTTGTCGCTTGGTGGCCAAATGAAGCCCCTGACAAAGCCGCGACTTCGCCGATCGGCCAAATTGCCACCCGCAGAATCACCGACGCTGCGAGCCAAAAAGACCCACACGGCTACCTCGTTCACCTTGCCAAAACCTATACGCCCGGTGATAGCGACTTCGCCTGGACTCGCCTAACCCTTTGGCGTGCTCAGTTGGCAGCAATTCTCGACCAGCCTCCATACGACGCCATTACTGCGATTGAGGTCACCGGAGCAGTCGACTCCCCCAGCACCGACTTGCTCGCTGCCTGGCTTGAGCTGCAGCTGAAAGTGAAGGTTTCGCTTATACGAACTGCGCGTGGCAAAGCCGTGAGCGGCATTCGTGGTGTCAAATTGATCAGAAAATCAGGTGACATCGAAATTGTGCGAAACGTTCCCGATGTCGCAACCTTGATTCAGCCAACACAACCGACCCGAGAAATCTCTCTTCCACGTCGTGGTTTGCGCGATTGCCTCAGCGAAGACATGCGCCGCCTCGACCCTGACGACCTGTTCGGCAAAGTGATCACCAAGGCCTTCTCGGCGAAAACGCCAAAGCCAACCATTTCGAAGACCAAGTCGGCGGCAAAGAAAAAGAAGTGAATCGACCAATAGTCAATCGCTTGCCCGACGGCCCTGCAGTTGCAGATGCCGTGGCTCTTGCGGTTCTCGAAAAACTTGCTTCGGTTTTGCAAGCGAAGCCATTGGCTCACTTCGTAGTTACAGGTGGCACCGTCGGTATCGCGAGTTTGGCGAGCCTAGCGCGACTCGATGACGGTTCGGTTGATTGGTCTAGAGTTCACGTGTGGTGGGGCGATGAGAGATTCGTCGAACAGGCTTCGGGCGATAGAAACGCCGTACAGGCCAGAAACGCCTGGCTGAATCACTGCGCCGTACCCGAGTCGAACATCCACGAGTTCCCCTCTTCAGACCAAGGTTTAGATCTTCACGCCGCTAGAGACATGTTCGAACAAGAGCTTGCACGGTATTCGAGCGCGGATGTCGCCTATCCAGAGTTTGACCTGCTCTTGTTGGGTATGGGCCCAGATGGTCACGTTGCAAGCTTGTTTCCTGGGCACGAGCACGCCCCTGATGTTGTGGTTGTTGCCGTTGATAACTCACCAAAGCCGCCGCCGATGCGCCTTAGCCTGAATTATGGTGTTATCAACGCTGCATCCGAGGTTTGGTTTACCATCGCCGGTGCAGACAAGGCTGATGCGGTAGCCGTTGCGTTTGGAGACGACCCTCAGAGTTTGCCGATTGGTCGCGTTTCAGGAAAAGCGCGAACGGTCTGGTTTGTAGACCAAACCGCCGGGGTTAGAACTTGGGGTTGCTAGCTTTAGTTGTCTGAAGCTGCATCGCGTCGAGTTCTGATTGAATCGATCGCATCTTCGAGAAGCTCTTTCGCTTCTTCTTCTGTTCGTCGCTCTTTCACATATGCCAAGTGAGTCTTGTAAGGCTCGTGCTTGGCAATTTGTGGCGGGTTGTCTTTGTCAGTACCAGCTGGAAGGCCGCAGTTAGGGCAATCGATTTCAACTGGAATCTCTTCTGGTTCGACCGTCGCGGCATAGGCAAGTTCATTCACATGTCCGCTAAAGCAGTAATAGCTGATGTTGAAACGTTCTGCTTTGAAGCCTCTGTCACGCTCGCCCATTGGGCCCGAGCCGACGCGGGATCCTCGAATTGCCGAACCGCCTGTGGTGCTCATGCGTTTAGACCAGGTTGAAGCGCTGGAACAAACCAAGGGTGATGATGATGGCCACCCAAACAACGCCAAGAATGATGGTGATTCGGTTTAGGTTTCGCTCTGCTACACCTGAGGTCTGCATAGTGGTGGTCACACCGCCACCGAACATGTCAGATAGCCCGCCACCGCGACCTTTGTGCAGCAGGATAAGCAGCGTCAGCAAAAGGCTGATGATGCCCAGTAGCACCTGCAGTGCGATGTTGATTCCGTTCATGTCTTCCTAACTTATCTAAGACTAGACGATTATAAATCTAGATGCTTCTGGAAACGCGCGATGCCGCTGAACTCGGCTGCGTCGAGGCTTGCGCCACCCACCAAAACTCCATCGACCTCAGGACTTCTCAAGAAGCCGGCAACGTTGGCGGCCTTCACCGAACCGCCATAAAGAATGCGTGTCTTGCTCGCGACATCCTCTGAAAATTCAGCCGCAATCGCGTCGCGAATCTTCTTGGCAACCGAGGCAGCCTGTTCCGGAGTGGCGATTTGACCCGTGCCAATCGCCCAGACTGGCTCGTAGGCAATCACAAACTCGCCTAGCGAGTCGTGGCCCGCAAGAGCAGCCAACGTCTGTCGAACCGGCACGGCGGCAGCACCCTCGGCTTCGAGTTCTTCAAGGGTTTCGCCCACACAGATGACCGGCACAAGGTTGTGTCTAAACGCAGCAGCAACCTTGGCTTGAACAACATCGTCGGTTTCGCTGTGGTACTGACGTCGCTCGCTGTGGCCGATTAGAACGTAATCGATGGCAAGCTTCTTGAGTGCTTGGCCAGAGACTTCTCCGGTGTAAGCGCCCGAGTCGTGCGAAGAAATGTCTTGAGCACCGAGTTTGATTTCGAGCCCGTCTGCATCGATTAGCGTCTGAATGCTTCGCAGCGAAGTGAAGCCCGGGAACACGGCTACTTCTGCGTCTGCATAGTTGTGTGCAGCATCCTTGAGGGTCCAGTCGAGCTTTTGAACCAGAGCAATGCCCTGCTGGTGGTCAAGGTTCATCTTCCAGTTGCCTGCGATGAATGGAATGCGCTTAGTCATTTAGAACCTCAAGTCCTGGCAATTTCTTGCCCTCTAGGAATTCGAGGCTAGCCCCGCCTCCGGTTGAAATGTGCCCGAACTGCTCATCGGCAAAACCGAGGATGCGCACAGCAGCAGCTGAGTCACCACCGCCAACCACGCTGAGGCCTGAAACCTCGGTCAAGGCCTTTGCTACTGCTTTGGTTCCGCCCGCGAATTTGTCAATCTCGAATACTCCCATCGGGCCATTCCAAAACACCGTCTTTGCCTCGCAAATTTCTCGGGCAAAGGCTGCCGCCGATTCTGGGCCGATGTCTAGGCCTAGCCCGCTTGCGCCAAATTTAGAAGATTCGATTTCAGAAGCAGGTGTTATCGCAACTTCGGCGTCTGCGCCAAACTTGCTGGCAACCACAATGTCAGTTGGCAAAACGACCTCTACACCTAGTGATTCGGCGCGGATCAGGTACTCCTTGACCGTGTCGATCTGGTCAACTTCGAGAAGCGATGCACCAACTTTGTAGCCCTGCGCCGCCAGGAAGGTGAAAACCATTCCACCGCCAATAAGCAGTTTGTTTACCGTAGGTAAGAGGTGGTCAATGACACCGAGCTTGTCGGAAACCTTCGAGCCACCGAGCACCACCGCGTATGGACGCTCTGGGTTCGCAGTGAGTCTAGAAAGCACGTCTATCTCTTTCTCAATCAAGAACCCGGCGTAGCTTGGCAAAAGTTGGGCTAACTCGAACACAGATGCTTGCTTGCGGTGCACCACACCGAATCCATCACTGACGAAGATATCGCCAAAGTCGGCTAGCTTTGCAGCGAATTCTCGACGCTCTTGCTCATCTTTGGCAGTTTCGCCGGCGTTGAACCTAAGGTTCTCGAGAACAACTACACCACCGCGGTCTAACGCTTTGACTACTCCCCTAGCTTCGCTACCAACGGTGTCGCTTGCGAAGAAGACAGGCTGTCCCAGCAGTTCACCGAGGCGAACTGCGGCTGGCTCAAGAGAATACCGTTCATCTGGAGCACCTTCAGGGCGACCAAGGTGCGAGATCACAATGACTTTAGCGCCTTGTTCGACAAGGTATTTGATGGTTGGCACCGAAGCAACGATGCGCCCATCATCGGTGATCTTCTTGCCATCGAGTGGCACGTTTAGGTCACAGCGAATGATGACACGCTTGCCATCTAGTGAAGTTAGCTCAGAAAGCTTGCGCAATTCTTTTCTCTCGGTTTGTGGTGAACTGAACGCTTTTTATTTAGAGCTTCGAAGCGACCAATTCGGTTAGCTCCACGAGGCGGTTTGAGTAGCCCCACTCGTTGTCGTACCACGAAGATAGCTTGACGGTGGTTCCGCCCACGACCTTGGTGAGCTCTGCATCGAAGATCGATGAGTGCGGGTCGGTAACGATGTCGCTCGAGACGATTGGGTCTTCGGTGTACATCAAGATACCCTTTAGCGGGCCCTCAGCAGCAGCCTTGTAAGCGGCCTTGATTTCTTCGATGGTCACAGCCCGCTTCGACACCAAGGTTAGGTCGGTAATTGAACCGGTTGGAACTGGAACGCGAAGCGCGTAGCCGTCTAGCTTGCCCTTTAGCTCTGGAAGCACCAGGCCGATGGCTTTCGCTGCACCGGTTGACGATGGAACGATGTTGATGGCAGCGGCACGAGCACGACGTAGGTCACCGTGTGGGCCGTCTTGCAGGTTCTGGTCTGCGGTGTAGGCGTGAATGGTGGTCATCAGACCGTTCTCGATGCCGAAGGTGTCGTTGAACACCTTTGCCAGTGGAGCGAGGCAGTTAGTGGTGCAAGAAGCGTTCGAGATGATGTGGTGGTTGGCTGGGTCGTAAAGGTGCTCGTTCACACCAATTACGAAGGTCGCGTCTTCACCAGTTGCAGGTGCAGAGATGATGACCTTCTTTGCGCCAGCCTCGATGTGCTTGCGTGCAGATTCGGCGTCGGTGAAACGACCGGTTGACTCGATGACGATGTCGACACCTAGGTCACCCCACCCGAGATTTGCTGGGTCGCGCTCGGCTAGAACCTTGATTACGGTGCCACCAACGTGGATGTTCTGACCCTCAACGGTCACGTCGAAAGGCAGGCGACCGGTTACTGAGTCGTACTTCAAAAGGTGTGCGAGCGACTTTGGGTCGCTGAGGTCGTTTACTGCAACGATTTCAAGATCGGTGCCCTTGGCAAGCTCGGCGCGAAGGTAGTTGCGTCCGATACGTC
This sequence comes from Rhodoluna sp., assembly GCA_044348705.1. Classification (GTDB taxonomy): domain Bacteria; phylum Actinomycetota; class Actinomycetes; order Actinomycetales; family Microbacteriaceae; genus Rhodoluna. The sequence continues at coordinate 56,282 of JBIKSH010000002.1, forward strand.
CAAAGCCGTTGATTCCAACACGAGTAGCCATTAGGTATCTCCCAGAGTGAATTAGCCCGCCATGAATAAGGCGTTGCAAGTCTTGTTATTGACCCCTTTTGCTACGCACCATTGGGAGCAAAATGTCTCTATCAGACTAGCAGTAGACCACTGGTTTTCGTGCGAGCCGCCTCGAAGCGCGCAGTGACATCTGGCCATGAAACGATGTTCCAGAATGCCTTGACGTACTCGCCCTTAACGTTCTGATAGTCGAGGTAGAAGGCGTGCTCCCACATGTCAAGCATCAGCAGTGGGATGCTCGCTGGAGCAAGGTTTCCCTGGTGATCGTAAAGCTGTTCGATGATGAGTTTTTCGCCTAGAACGTCCCAAGCAAGAATCGACCAACCAGAGCCCTGGATGCCCAGTGCTGAGGCCGTAAAGTGTGCGCGGAAGCCATCGTATGAACCAAAGAATTCGTCGATTGCGGCGGCCAATTCGCCTACCGGCTTGTCGCCACCCTCTGGTGAGAGGTTGCGCCAGAAAACCGTGTGGTTGACGTGACCGGCGAGGTTGAAGGCAAGGTCTTTCTGGAGTTTGTTGACCCAGGTGAGGTCATTCTTGTCACGCGCCTCGGCGAGAAGGTCAAGAGCAGTGTTCGCACCGTTCACGTATGCCAAGTGGTGCTTGTCGTGGTGAAGCTCCATGATTTTGCCAGAGATGTTCGGCTCTAGTGATCCGTAGTCGTAGGTCAGGTCTGGAAGGGTGTATTTGCTCATTTAGTGCTCCTTTTTCAATGTTGTAAATCTAAACCCTCAAGGTGTTATTCCACGCGTCTGAAAACTAATCAACTTCGTCTGGCAAGAACGCGTCGGTGCCCGGGATTCCGAGCTCTTCGGCCTTCTTGTCAGCCATGGCCAGTAATCGGCGGATGCGCCCGGCGATCGCGTCCTTTGTCATCGGCGGGTCAGCCAGATGCCCCAATTCGTCGAGTGACGCTTGCTTGTGCTGAAGCCTCAATGCGCCGGCGTAGGCCAGGTGTTTTGGAATGTCGTCGCCAAGAATCTCAAGCGCGCGGGCAACGCGTGCTCCTGCTGCAACCGCCGCTTGCGCGCTGCGACGAAGGTTTGCATCATCAAAGTTGGCAAGTCGGTTAGCGGTAGCGCGAACCTCGCGACGAAGGCGAAGTTCTTCCCAGCGAAGAACCTGGGTGTGAGCGCCCATGTGAGTAAGCATGGCGGCAATCGATTCACCCTCGCGAACAACAACGCGGTGAACCCCACGAACCTCACGCGCCTTGGCAATCAGGTTTAGGCGACGCGCAACGCCGACAAGTGCCATGGCGGCTTCATTGCCCGGTGCAGTGATTTCGAGGGCGGCGGATCGACCTGGGTCGGTCAGCGAACCGTGGGCCAGAAAAGCACCTCGCCAGATGGCTTGTGCTTCTTCAATAGAACCGGCAACCAAAGCTGCTGGTAAGCCGCGAACTGGTCGACCACGGGTGTCTAGCAAGCCGGTTTGTCTGGCCAGAACTTCACCCTGCTCGGTGACCCGAATGATGTAACGCGAACCCTTTCGAATACCGCCGGCTGACATGACTGAAAGCTCTGACTTGATTCCGTATAGTTCAGCAAGATCATTGCTAACCCTTCGCGCAATTTGCGAGTTGTCGAGTTCTGCCTCTACGACGATGCGCCCCGACACAAGGTGCAACCCACCTGCAAAGCGAAGAATGGTCGCCAGCTCGGCGTTTCTAAGTGACTTTTTCACCACTTCGATGCGAGCAAGCTCGTCTTTAACTTCAGCGGTCAATGCCACGGTTATTCCTTTCCAAGGTCGCGGTGCTTCACGCTGACGGCGACGTCGTCTATCTCGCTCAATAACTGGGCAATTCTTGTGACTACTGCTACCGAGCGGTGCTTGCCGCCCGTGCATCCGATTGCAATCATTGTGTAACGCTTGTTCTCGCGCATGTAACCCGCTAGAACTGGCTTGAGTGCATCCACGTAGTTGGTAATGAACTCTTGGGCACCTACCTGCGACAGCACGAAATCTGAAACCTGCTTGTCTTCACCGTTGAACGGCCTGAGCGACTCGTCCCAGAACGGATTGGGCAGAAAACGCATGTCGGCGACATGATCTGCGTCGGCCGGCAGGCCGTGTTTGAAGCCGAACGACATCACGGTGAGCGAAAGCTTTTTTGCCGTCTCGTCTGTGAAGAGGTCAGCGGTCTTCGTTGATAACTGGTGGATGTTCAGATCTGAAGTGTCGATAACAAAATCTGCCTGCTCGCGAATCGATACGAGTGCCGATCTCTCGATTCCAATTCCGTCGAGCAATGTTCCGTTACCCTGCAGCGGGTGAGGTCGTCGCACAGATTCGAAGCGCTTCACGAGGGCTGAATCGGTAGCCTCGAGAAAGAGCAGTCTCAAGTTAGGAACTTTGATTCGTAGCTTTTGAAGGTACTCGCTGAGTTCACTAAAAAACTCGCCACCTCGAACGTCGATTACTACTGCCAAGCGCGGGTTTGGCGTTTTGGTGAGGCTGAACAATTCGCTGATTGGTTCAAGCATTTGTGGCGGAAGGTTGTCGACTACGTACCAACCGAGGTCTTCGAGGGCGTTGCCTACAGTCGAACGCCCAGCACCGGACATGCCGGTTACAACCAGCAGTTCGTGTTTGCGTTCTTGCATGCCAAAGCCTTTCGTGGCTTGAGTTTACTCTTCTGCGACACGCCGAAGAGTTCAAAAATCGAATATTGCTCTAGTTGTTACTTTCGAGCTGTTCTTTGGGCTGAAGGGCAATGTGTATCTGAGCAGCAAGGCCACGGCCAATACCTGTTACATCGGCTATCTCGTCGAGCGTGGCGGCCTTTACTCGTTTGATCGAGCCGAAGTGACGAAGTAGCGTGCGAACGCGTTTTTCGCCGAGGCCAGGAATGTCGTCGAGCATGCTTTCTAGCGTGGAGCGGCGTTTTTGGCGCTGATACGAGATGGCGAAACGGTGAGCCTCGTCACGAATGCGTTGAACTAAGAAAAGCTCGTCGCTAGCTCGCGGAAAAATTACCGGGTAAGGGTTGCCAGGTTGCCACACCTCTTCGAGCCGCTTGGCAATTCCAACCACACGAAGCCCTGTCACGCCAGACTCATCGATTGCCCGCTGAGCTGCATTAACCTGCGGCACTCCCCCGTCAACGATCAAAAGCGAAGGGCGGTAGGCGAATTTGCCAGGGTCGGCTTCTGCATCAGCATCTGGTTCGGCCAAATAGCGAAGACGACGCTTGAGCACTTGATAAATCGAGTCGGTGTCATCGGCGGTTTGCTCGATGTTGAAACGTCGGTAGTGCGCCTTCTTCGGCAAACCGTCTTCGAACACCACCATTGAAGCCACTACATCGGTGCCCTGAAGATGTGAGACGTCGAAACATTCGATGCGCAGTGGCGGCGTGTCTAGTTCCAGAGCTTCGGCTATGCCGCTCAGCGCCTCTGATCTCGCAGTGAAGTCTGTCGATCGCTTGGTCTTGTACTGAGCGAGAGCGTGGCGGGCATTGGTGTTCGCGGTTTCGGCAAGCGAAGCCATGTCGCCTCGTTGCGGGGTTCGCAAGGTGACCTTCGACCCGCGCAGGTCACTGAGCCACTGAGCCAGTGCAGGCGCATCGTCTGGCATGGTTGCAACCAGAACCTGCTTTGGAACTTCTTCGGCCTCAACGCCCATGTAGGTGTGCTGCAGCGCGTACTCCACGATTTCTTCTGGCGTGCGGTCTAGTTCTTTGTCGATAACCCAGCCTTGAACACCACGGATGCGCCCGCCACGCACCTTGAATAGGCTGACCGCGGCTGCTAGTTCGTCGTCGGCGAAGCCGAACAAGTCGGCGTCGGTCTGGTCGGTAAACACCACAGCGCTTCGCGCGAGGACCGTCTCGAGCGCCACGACCTGGTCACGAAGTTTGGCTGCCAGCTCATAGTTTTGCGATTCGCTCGCCGCGCGCATCCGCGCTTGAAGCTCGTTGATGAACTCGGCATCTTGTCCAGACATGAATGATGCAAACTTCTTGGCGATTCCGCGGTGGTCTTCGGTGCTGATACGGCCCACGCAAGGCGCAACGCACTTGCCAATATCACCGAGCAGGCAAGCGCGTTTGGTGGCTACGGCGCGATCGTAAACTCCAGCCGAGCAACTGCGAACTGGGAACACCTTGAGCAAGATGTCAACGGTTTCGCGTACCGCCCAGGCTTTGGTGTAAGGGCCAAAATACTTAGCGCCCTTGATGTCGCGATTGCGAGTTACGAACACCCTTGGAACATCGTTCTCGACTGTTATCGCGAGGTAGGGGTAAGACTTGTCGTCTTTGAACTGCACGTTGAATTGAGGGTTGAACTCTTTGATCCAGGTGAATTCGAGTTGTAGCGCCTCGAATTCGGTCTTGACCATCACCCACTGAAGGTCACGCGCGGTCTGCACCATCTTTGCGGTTCTCGGATGCAGCGTGAGCGGGTCAGCGAAGTAGCTGGCCAGTCGCCCCCGAAGGTTTTTCGCCTTGCCGACATAGATAACTCGACCGCGCTCATCGAACCAACGGTAGACGCCCGGGGTTGTGGGAATCTCAGAGGTTTTCGGTCGCCAATCGAGATGTTTTGACATGGTTAGTGCGATTCAAGCAACTCGGCGAGGTATTGACCCGTGAACGACTTCTTGACTTTAGCAACCTGCTCGGGCGTTCCGGTGGCGATGATTTCTCCGCCACGGAATCCGCCTTCGGGGCCCAAGTCAATGACATGGTCGGCGCACTTGATGACATCTAGATTGTGCTCGATCACGATAACGGTATTGCCCTTTTCTACAAGGCCGTTAAGAACGAGAAGCAGCTTGCGAACATCCTCGAAATGAAGGCCCGTAGTTGGCTCATCGAGCACGTAGATCGATCGCCCGAAGCTTCGTTTTTGCAGTTCGGTAGCCAACTTCACACGCTGGGCCTCTCCGCCAGACAGCGTTGTTGCTGACTGTCCGAGACGAACGTAGCCAAGGCCGACTTCGACCAACGTCTGCAGGTAGCGCGCAATGGCAGAAATCGGGGCGAAGAACTCGGCGGCTTCAGAAATAGGCATCTCGAGCACTTCGGCGATGTTCTTGCCCTTGTAAAGCACCTGGAGGGTTTCACGGTTATATCGAGCTCCGTGACAAACCTCACAGGCCACGTAAACATCTGGCAAGAAATTCATTTCGATGCGCAAAGTTCCGTCACCAGAGCAAGCCTCGCAGCGGCCACCCTTGACGTTGAATGAAAAGCGACCCTGCTGGTAGCCGCGCGCTTTTGACTCGCCCGTTTCTGAGAATAGCTTGCGGATGTGGTCAAAAACGCCCGTGTAAGTTGCTGGGTTCGAGCGCGGAGTTCTTCCGATTGGGTTTTGGTCTACATGAATCACTTTGTCGAGGAGGTCGAGGCCTTCGATGCGGGTGTGTCGACCTGGCACACCCTTTGCGCCGTTCAGGGCGTTAGCAAGCACCTCGTAGAGCACGTCGTTTACAAGAGACGACTTACCAGAACCTGACACGCCGGTTACCGCAGTAAACAAGCCGAGCGGAAATTCGACGTCAACGTCTTTCAGGTTGTTCTCTTTAGCGCCAACGACCTTGATGATTCGAGCCGGATCAATTGCTCTACGTTGCTTCGGAAGTTCGATGCGTTCACGACCAGCCATGAAGTCACCAGTAATCGAAGCTTTGTTCTTTAGCAGTTCGGCGTAGGTGCCGCTGTGCACTACTTCACCACCGTGAATGCCGGCACGAGGGCCGATGTCGACCACCCAGTCAGAAGCCTTGATGGTGTCTTCATCGTGCTCCACCACGATCAGGGTGTTGCCAAGGTCACGCAGTTTGATAAGTGTCTCGATCAGGCGACGGTTGTCACGCTGGTGAAGACCAATGCTTGGCTCGTCAAGAACATAGAGCACGCCGGTTAGTCCCGAGCCGATTTGGGTTGCCAGGCGGATGCGCTGGGCCTCGCCACCCGATAGCGAACCAGCTGCTCGCTCAAGGGTTAGATAGTCGAGTCCAACTGCTAGCAAGAAATCGAGTCGAGCCTTGATTTCGCGCAAAACTTGGGCGGCAATCTTGGCGTCACGTTCATCTAGATCGATGGTTTCAAAGTACTTGACCGAATCGAGAAGGCTCATAGCAGCGACATCCGCAATTGATTTTTCGTTGATTTTCACGGCGAGCACTTCTGGCTTCAATCGCGCACCGTTGCAGCCTGGGCATGGAATCTCGCGAAGGTAGCCGGCCCAACGGTCGCGGCTCCAATCGCTCTCGGTTTCTAGGTGCTTACGCTCCACATAAGAGAGCACGCCTTCGAAGCCCGAGGTGTAGCGAAGTTCGCGTCCGTAGCGGTTCTTCCACTTGACCTTGACATCGAAATTATTTCCGAACAGCACCGCCTCACGAACTTCTTCGTCAAGATCTTCCCAAGGGGTGTCTAGCGAGAATTCGAGCTCATCGGCTAGGCCTTGCACCATTCGTTGGTAGTACGGAAATAGCCCCTTGCCGGCTTGTGACCACGGCAATACTGCTCCTCCTTGGATACTCGCGCCGGGGTCGCCGATTACTAGGGTTGCATCGACCTGCATCTTGGTGCCAAGACCAGAGCAGGTTGGGCACGCGCCGAAGGGTGCGTTGAACGAGAAGGTGCGGGGTTCGATTTCAGTCAGAGTTAACGCATGCTCGTTTGGGCAAGACATTTTCTCGCTGAAGATGCGCAGCTCTTTGGTGTCGACGAGCTCTACAATCAAACGCCCGCCGGCAAGTTTCAATGCCGTCTCAACCGAGTCAGCCAAGCGACCGGCAATCTCAGGCTTGTTTACCAAGCGGTCGACAACCACAGAAATGTCGTGTTTGAAAGTTTTCTTTAGCGGCGTGGCCTCGGCCAACACAACTGTGTCCCCGTCAACTACCGCTCGGGCGAAGCCCTGAGAGCTGAGTTCGCGGAATAGGTCGGCAAACTCACCTTTCTTTTGGTCGACGACCTGAGCGAGCAGTTGGAACCTTGTTCCCTCTGGCAGTTCGAGAATCTGATCGACGATTTGCTGTGGAGTTTGCTTGACGATTCTTTCGCCACATTCGGCGCAAAACGGGACTCCGATTCGTGCCCACAAAAGCCTGAGGTAATCGTGAATTTCGGTGATTGTTCCAACGGTTGAACGTGGATTGCGGTTTGTCGATTTCTGGTCGATAGAAACTGCTGGTGACAAGCCTTCGATGAAATCTACATCTGGGCGGTCTACCTGACCCAAGAATTGACGTGCGTAGGCGCTCAGCGACTCAACATAGCGGCGCTGCCCTTCTGCAAAAATTGTGTCAAAAGCTAGCGATGACTTACCCGAACCTGACAAACCCGTGAACACAACAAGTGCGTTGCGCGGAATCTCGAGATTCAGGTTCTTGAGATTGTGAACGCGAGCGCCGCGAACGATGAGTTTTTCGAGAGAGTTAGACACCATGCAAGTTTAAGCGTGGCCGGCCTTTTCCATTTGACGCATCTCGTACTTCAATTCGGAAATTTCGTCACGGAGCCTGGCAGCAAGCTCGAAGTTGAGCTCAGCCGCCGCCCCCTTCATTTGCTCGTCCAGTTCGATCACAATCTTCAGTAGCTCTTCATAGCCTGCACCGGCGATGGTCTTTCGACCTTTCAGAGGCGCGTTCGAAGAACCCCGCTTTTTGCTGTTCGAGCCCTCTAGAAGCTTTGCGGTGTCTTCTTCTTCACGAAGAATTTGGTCGGTGATGTCTGCGATCTTTTTGCGAAGTGGCATTGGGTCAACGCCGCGCTCGGTGTTGTAGGCAACCTGCTTCGCGCGACGACGGTCTGTTTCATCTATCGCCTGGCGCATTGCGTCGGTGATTTTGTCGGCATACATATGAACTTCGCCGGTCACGTTTCGCGCGGCACGTCCAATGGTCTGGATTAGCGCGGTGGCCGACCGCAAGAAACCCTGCTTATCAGCATCCAAGATTGCTACCAATGAAACCTCAGGTAGGTCGAGTCCTTCGCGAAGAAGGTTGATGCCAACCAGAACGTCATAAACACCAAGACGCAGCTCGCGAAGCAGTTCGACTCGGCGCAGTGTGTCTACGTCTGAGTGCATGTATCGAACCCTCACCCCGGCCTCGGTGAGGTAGTCAGTGAGCTCTTCAGACATCTTTTTGGTCAACGTAGTAACGAGAACGCGTTCTTCGCGTTCAGCACGAACTCGAATCTCTTCGAGCAGGTCGTCGATTTGCCCCTTGGTTTGCTTGATGACAATCTTCGGGTCGATCAGACCGGTCGGGCGAATGATTTGCTCAACGACACCGTCACAGCGCGACATTTCGTACTTACCCGGCGTTGCCGAGAGGTACACCGTCTGACCCACTCGCTCTTGAAACTCATCCCATCGCAATGGCCTGTTGTCCATCGCCGACGGAAGACGAAACCCGTGTTCAACCAACGTGCGCTTGCGACTGGCGTCGCCCTCATACATCGCGCCGATTTGGGGAACGGTGACGTGCGACTCGTCAATGACTGTAAGAAAGTCGTCGGGGAAGTAATCAAGCAGACAGCTTGGAGCGCTGCCAGGTGCTCTGCCATCTAGAACTCTCGAGTAATTCTCGATGCCCGAGCAAAAGCCAATTTCTCTAATCATCTCTAGATCGAATGTGGTTCGCATCTTGATGCGTTGGGCTTCGAGCAACTTGCCTTGCTGCTCGAATTCGCGCACTCTGGCAGCCATCTCATTTTCGATGTTTTCGATTGCCTGCCCCATTTTCTCTGGCGCTGTCACGTAGTAGCTTGCCGGGAAGATTGCCACTGCCGATTCTTTCGAAATCACATCTCCAGTGAGCGGGTTCAGTGAATAAATCGCCTCTACCTCGTCGCCGAAAAATTCGATGCGAGTTGCAGACTCGTCATAAACGGGGATGATCTCGATGGTGTCACCCTTGACTCTGAAGTTTCCGCGCGAGAAATCAATGTCGTTGCGCTTGTACTGAAGGTCAACAAACTTTCTAATCAACGCGTCTCTGTCGAGTTGGTCACCCACCTGAATGGCGATGCTCTGGTTTAGATACTCAGCTGGAGCGCCTAGGCCATAGATGCAAGATACTGTGCTCACCACGATTACGTCTCGACGTGAGAGCAGGCTCATTGTGGCCTTGTAGCGAAGGCGTTCGACCTCAGAGTTGATGCTCGAGTCTTTTTCGATGAACGTATCGGTCTGAGGCACATAGGCCTCTGGCTGGTAGTAGTCATAGTAAGAAACAAAGTATTCGACGGCATTGTTCGGAAACATTTCACGAAGCTCGTTGACGAGCTGAGCGGCGAGGGTTTTGTTATGTGCCAAAACCAGCGTGGGCCGCTGAATAGCTTCGATCAACCAGGCGGTCGTGGCCGACTTGCCGGTACCCGTTGCACCGAGGAGAACGATGTCGCTTTCGCCGTTTGTGATGCGCTCGGTGAGGTCGGCGATTGCGGTTGGTTGGTCACCGCTTGGGGTGTAGTCGCTAACCACCTTGAATGGCGCAAACGATCTTGTTGGCTCCATTACTTAGCGGCCGCCCTGCGTTCGATGTGATGCCACAGCGTCTCGGCATCGTGCAATAACCGGCCCAACGATTGATTCGAGTTCAAAATGACATCGGCTCGGTTGGCGCGTTCGGCTGCACTTGCTTGAGAGGCGATTCTTGCGGCCGCCTCCTGCGTGCTCATGCCGCGATTTTTTACCATGCGCTCGACTTGTTTATCGCTCGGAGCTTCGACGGTCACCACGAAGTCAAAAGGCAATTCAACGGATGCTTCGACCAAAAGTGGCACGGTGTAGATGGCAATCGTGTCATCAGCAAGCTTTGCTAAAGCCTCTGCTGCCAAGCGGCGAACAATCGGGTGCACGATAGCTTCTAGCTCTTTGCGCTTTTCTGGTGAGTTGAAGACGATTTCGGCCAGCATCTGCCGGTTCAGAGAGCCATCTGGCAGTAGAAGGGCAGATCCAAAGGTTTCCACAACCTTGGTAAGCCCCGCGCTTCCTGCATCAAGAGCCTCGCGAGCCAGCACATCAGCATCGATCTCATGACCGCCGAGTTCAACCCAGCGCTTCGCGACGGAGGTTTTACCCGCCGCAATGCCACCCGTGAGCCCTACTAGATACACGTCTAAAGCCTAACTAAATAAAAAGAGGAGCCACGCGAACGTGGCCCCTCTCGTTATAGATGATTACTACTCGGCGCTCTTTAGCTTGTCGCGAAGAGCTGCTAGCGACTCGTCTGCGGCAAGGGTGCCGGCTTCTGACGACTCGCTTGAGTACGAAGCAGAGGTTGCCGCTGCCGGAGCTGCTGCAGGTGCGTCTGGAAGCTTTGCGGCGGCCTCGTTGGCTGCTGCAACCTGGCGCTTGTGCTCTTCCCAACGGGCGTGAGCTTCGGCGTATTCCTTCTCCCACTTGGAGCGTGCCTCTTCGAAGCCAGCCTTCCATTCGTTGGTAGCAGGGTCGAAACCTTCTGGGTACTTGTAGTTTCCAGCGTTGTCGTAGTCTGCAGCCATGCCGTAAAGAGCTGGGTTGAAGTCGGTACCCTGAGGGTCAACCTCTTCGTTAGCCTGCTTCAGCGATAGAGAGATGCGGCGACGCTCTAGGTCGATGTCGATTACCTTGACGAAGACGTCCTGGTTGACCGAAACAACTTGCTCGGCTAGTTCAATGTGCTTGCTCGATAGCTCGCTGATGTGAACTAGACCCTCGATGCCGTCTGCAACGCGAACAAATGCACCGAAAGGAACCAGCTTGGTCACCTTGCCCGGTGCGTATTGACCGATTGCGTGGGTGCGTGCGAACACTGCCCATGGGTCTTCCTGAGTTGCCTTTAGCGAAAGCGATACACGCTCACGGTCTTGGTCTACCTCGAGAACCTCAACGGTTACCTCTTGGCCGATTTCAACAACCTCAGATGCGTGCTCGATGTGCTTCCATGAGAGCTCCGAAACGTGAACTAGACCGTCCACACCACCGAGGTCGATGAATGCACCGAAGTTGACGATCGATGAAACAACACCAGTGCGGATCTGGCCCTTGGCTAGGTCTGCAAGGAAGGTGCTTCGATTAGCTGACTGGCTCTCTTCTAGAAGCGCACGACGAGAAAGCACAACGTTGTTGCGGTTCTTGTCTAGCTCAAGAATCTTGGCTTCAACCTTCTGACCTAGGTAAGGAGCTAGGTCGCGAACGCGACGCAACTCGATTAGTGACGCTGGCAAGAAGCCGCGTAGGCCGATGTCGACGATGAGACCACCCTTGACAACCTCGATGATGGTACCGGTGACGGTGCCGTCTGCTTCGCGAATCTTCTCGACGTCGCCCCATGCACGCTCGTACTGTGCGCGCTTCTTCGAGAGGATAAGGCGGCCTTCTTTGTCTTCTTTCTGAAGAACTAGGGCCTCAACGGTGTCGCCAACGGTAACGATCTCTGAAGGATCAGCGTCGTGACGGATTGAAAGTTCACGGGAAGGAATAACACCTTCAGTTTTGTAACCGACGTCTAGTAGAACTTCGTCTCGGTCGATTTTTACAACGATTCCCTCGATGAGGTCTCCGTCGTTGAAGAATTTGAGGGTTGCCTCAACCGCAGCCAGAAATTCCTCAGCAGTGCCAATGTCATTGATGGCAACCTGCTTGGTGGCCTTTTCGGTTTGGTTTGTCATATTTTGTTTTGCTCTTCTATGGACATACTCAGGTCGCAACAAAACCCCACAACTTTAGTGAGATTCGTTTGCGACAGTGGATTGGTTTAACACAAAACTGTGCCTCTATAGCCTAACGGCTAAAGGTCTCCGATGCCAGCACCAGTAGCCAGAAGCTAACGGTTCACGTTTCAAGTGCTAGTGCCCAGCAGCATCCCAAGTTTTGCCAATCCCCACGTGAACCTCAAGAGGCACACTTAGCTTCACAACGTTTGACATGCAATCAATCGCGATTGCCTTGAGTTGTTCGAGTTCACCGGGTGCAACCTCAAAGACCAGTTCGTCGTGAACCTGCAGCAGCATGCGACTGGCTAGCCCAGCATCCGTGATTGCAGCCTGCACACGAATCATGGCAAGTTTCATGATGTCTGCTGCTGTGCCCTGAATTGGAGCATTCAAGGCGGCTCTGCGGGCGTTCTCGCGCAGCTGGAAAATCGGGCTCTTCAAGTCGTCAAACGGGCGACGGCGACCGAACGTAGTAACCGTGTAGCCGTTCAGCTTCGCGTGATCAACCACAGAGGCAAGGTAGCGGCGCACTCCCCCAAACCTGGCGAAGTAATCGGCCATGAGCTCTTTAGCCTCGCCATTGCTGATACGCAATTGCTTCGCCAAGCCGTACTCACTGAGTCCGTACACGAGGCCGTATGACATTGCCTTGACCTTTGAGCGCATAGCCGGGGTCACGTCGCTTGGATTGACACCAAAAATTCGTGCGCCGACAAAGCGGTGCAGGTCTTCACCGGTATTGAACGCTTCGATCAAGCCATCATCTTCACTCTGGTGAGCCATGATTCGCATTTCAATCTGCGAATAGTCGGCCGTCAAAAGAGTTTCAAAGCCCTGGCTGACTTCAAACGCGTCTCTGATTTCACGACCGCGCTCGGTTTTGATCGGGATGTTTTGCAGGTTTGGCGTTTCACTTGACAGTCGACCTGTAGAGGTTCCGGTTTGAACGTAGTTCGTGTGAATTCGCCCGTCGGACGCGATCGACTTATTGAGAACCTCAACCATCTGACGAATTTTGGTTACTTCACGGTGCTTGAGAAGCGCCTCCAAGAACGGATGCTCAGTCTCTTCGAACAGAGTGTTCAGGGCTTCAGCGTTCGTTGAGAAACCGGTTTTGATCTTCTTGTTGCCAACCATTCCGAGATCTTCGAACAAGACCGTTTGCAGTTGTTTCGGTGACGCAAGATTGATCTCTTTACCGATAAGCGCAAAACAGGCCAGCTCTGCCTCGCGGATCTCAATCGCGAGCTTTTCGAGCAACCCGGTAAGTAGTTGCTTATTGACCTGCACTCCGGTGGCTTCCATGGTGGCAATTACTCGGCTGGACGGCCTCTCAATGGCTTCATAAACGCTACTCATGTCTTGCTGCTCGATTGCTGCACCCAGTTTTTGAGAAAGCAAAATTGCCAACCAGGCGTCAAGAGAGCAATCGACAGAATCATCAGGAATCAGTTGATTGGCATCTGCCCGCTTGACCACAAGACCTAAGTGCTCGATAGCCAGATCATCAATCGCATAACTTCGTCGAACAGGATCAATAAGGTAGGCCTCGAGCAGTGGGTCATCAATCACGGCGCTGAGCGATGTGCCTTGTTGCAAAAGTGCTCGTTCAATGTCTTTTGCCCCGAAGATGATCGCTGTTTGTAGCCTACTGAGCCACATTTGCGCCTCAACGGCTTCGCTCGCTGTGAGCGGGCTATAAACACGCTCGGATGCTGTCGCCGCACCAAGGGCCAGAATGCGAGTTTCACTCAATTCGAATGAGAGTGCACAGGCATTGCTTTCCACAAACACCCTGAAGTCGCCCCAGGAGAGGGTTTTAGAATCAGGCTGGCTTGGAACATCGAACATAGTTGGTTCAGGGGCAGGTGAAACGTCGTCGCTTGTTGCGTCTATGTTGTCATCAGCCGATTCGGCAGCCTTCACTCCCCTGAGTCGCAGAACGCGTTCAGTTAGGGTTCGGAACTGCAGGTTTGTGAATACTCGCTTCACTTCTTCTTGATTCACGCCCTCGATCCTTAGCCCATCGAGCGTGACAGGCAGTTCAAGATCACGCACCAGGCGGTTGAGGCGGCGGTTACGAACGGCCTCTTGTTTGTGTTCTCTAAGGCTCTCACCGACCTTTCCGCCGATTGAATCTGCAGCCTCGAGGATCGCCTCAAGCGAGTGGTGCTCCTGCAGCCATTTGGCTGCCGTTTTTGGTCCGACACCAGGAATGCCCGGAAGGTTGTCTGAGGTCTCGCCTACTAGTGCGGCTAAGTCTGAGTATTGGTTGGCGTGAACCCCGTATTTTGCATAAACGGCCTCGTCGTCCATCCGTGCCAGGTTCATGACACCCTTCACCGGATAAAGGATGGTGGTGTTTTCAGAGATTAGCTGGAAGGTGTCGCGGTCTCCAGAGACGATGAACACCTCATAACCGGCGTCGTCACCCATCTTCGAGAGAGTCGCAATCACATCATCGGCCTCATAGTTCACCTTTGTGATTGTGACTATGTTCATCGCAGCCAACGCTTCGGTAAGTAGCTCGGTTTGACCATTGAATTCGGGTGGCGTTTCGCCTCTAGTGCCTTTGTAGGCAGGGTATTCATCGGTTCTAAATGATGATCTCGAGAGGTCGAAGGCCACCGCCATGTGGGTAGGCTGTTCTGCCTGCAGAATGTTCAGCATCATCGAGATGAAGCCGTGAACGGCGTTCGTGTGCTGACCTGCAGAAGTCTTGAATGAATCTGGACTAAGCGCGTAGAACGCCCTAAATGCTAGAGAATGCCCATCAATGAGCAGCAAGGTAGGCTTGGCAACAGCGTTCATAACGCAAGCCTAACCGTCATTCACACGCTAACTACGGAGCAAGATGTCTGAGAACAGTGCCAAATTGTCGCCAGCCGCCGCTGAGCTAGTGAAAGAGCGTGGTTTGGGCGAACTGGCCGAGCGAATGGGTATTTCGCTGATCGAGCTAAGTGCAGAGCGCGCCGTGGCCACCATGCCGGTAGAGGGAAATCGTCAACCACTTGGCTTGCTGCACGGCGGCGCTTACGTGGTTCTTGCAGAAACTCTAGGCTCATTCGCTGCTAACGTTTGGGCCCTGCCACTAAACAAGTTCGCAGTCGGCATCGACATCAATGCCTCGCACACAAAATCTGCCACCGATGGTGTTGTGACAGCGACTTGCACTGCGATTAGCTTAGGTAAGACCATCACTCTTCACGAGATTGCTGTGGTCGATGCAGCTGGTGAGAGACTATCGACCATTCGAATTACTAATCTGCTACGCGACCGTCGCTAAGAGAAGAACCGGCTTACTCTTCTTCTGCCTTGGGCTTTTCTTGTAGTTGCTCGATGACCGTCTTTGCGACCTGGGCCATTGTCAGCCTTCGGTCCATGGAACTCTTTTGAATCCACCTAAAGGCGTCTGGTTCGTCTTTGACGAGGTTTTTCGAGATCAATAGCCCTTTGGCGCGATCTACCAGTTTTCGAGTTTCGAGTCGTTCGGCTAGGTCTGAAATCTCAACTTCCAGCGCGCTCAGTTGGGCGTGGCGGCTTAGTGCAATTTCAATTGCAGGTAGCAGGTCATTTGGCGAAAAGGGCTTTACAACGTAGGCCATAGCCCCAGCCTCGGATGCTCGCTCAACAAGCTCTCGCTGACTGAAAGCGGTAAGCAGCACAACCGGTATTTTCAACGCCGAAATTTTCTCTGCCGCCTCGATGCCGTCCATCTTTGGCATCTTGATGTCCATGACAATTACGTCTGGTCTGTGCTCGGTGGCCAGCGCAACCGCGGCCTCTCCGTCGCCAGCCTCGGCAATGACATCAAACCCGTATTCACGAAGGGTTTCGACGATGTCTAATCGAATTATCGACTCGTCCTCGGCTACCAGCGCGGTGCGACGTGTTTGTTCTGACATGGTGGTTACTTTATAGGATTCACGGCACAAACTCTGGATAAAACTTTAGATAGACTTAGAAACGTTGTTTCGGCCGGAATGGCGGAACGGCAGACGCGGAGCACTCAAAATGCTTTGTCCGAAAGGGCGTGTGGGTTCGAATCCCACTTCCGGCACAAAATGAAAGCGGCGATCAGGATTGATCGCCGCTTTCATTTTTGTCTTTAGCTTCTGTTGTAGCCAGGTACCGCAACATTCAATGCGTCGCCAACCTTGTGCACACGAAGTGAGTTCGTTGATCCTGGAATGCCCGGTGGCGTGCCAGCGACGACTACAACTTCATCGCCAATCTGGCATAGACCTTCACGAAGTACGATTTCGTCTACTTGGTGCATCATGGCGTCTGTGTGGGTGACCTTTTCGACCAAGTACGTCTCCGAGCCCCACGACATAGCGAGACGGTTTCGAGTCTCAACACTTGGCGTGAATGCCAGTGTCGGAACCGATGAGCGAAGTCGTGAGACGCGTCTGAATGAATCTCCACTTTCGGTGAAGACACACACATACTTCGAGCCAAGAAGTTCAGCGATCTCAACTGCAGCCAAAGAGACGGCTCCAGAGTGTGTGTGAGGACGGGTGCCTAGAGGCGGAATGCGGTCCATTCCGTTCTCTTCGGTTGATTCAACGATTCGAGCCATGGTCGCAACGGTTTCAACTGGGAACTTACCCACCGAGGTTTCGCCCGACAACATGACAGCGTCTGCGCCGTCGAGAATCGCGTTAGCAACGTCACTCGCTTCTGCTCGTGTTGGGCGCGCGTTCTCGATCATGGATTCGAGCATCTGTGTAGCAACGATTACCGGCTTTGCCCAGCGACGTGATAGTTCGACGGCACGCTTTTGCACGAGTGGCACCTGCTCTAAAGGAAGTTCGACACCGAGGTCCCCACGGGCAACCATTACGCCATCAAAAGCATCGATGATTTCTTCGAGTGCTTCAACCGCCTGTGGCTTTTCAACCTTTGCGATTACTGGAAGGAACTTGCCCTCTTCCTTCATGATTTCGTGCACGCGAACGATGTCTGAAGCGTTTCGAACGAATGACAGCGCGATGATGTCCGCGCCAAGTTTGATTGCCCAACGAAGATCTTCTTCATCTTTTTCAGAAAGGGCCGGAACGTTCACAGCTACACCTGGAAGATTGATTCCCTTGTTATTGCTGACTGGACCAGGTACTTCAACAACCGTGGTGACTGTAGTAGCCGTCACTTCGGTAGCACGCAGGCCAACTTTTCCATCGTCAATGAGTAGCTGGTCGCCCACGCTCACGTCGCCAGGGAGGCCTTTGAATGTGGTTCCGCAAATGTTTACATCGCCCTGAATGTCTTCGATGGTTATTTTGAATATGGCGCCCTTTTCAAGCATTACGGGGCCGTTAGCGAAGCGACCGAGTCGAATCTTGGGACCCTGTAGGTCAACCAGAATTCCGACTGCCTTACCGGTATCTGCTGCAGCCTTGCGAACGTTGTTGAACACCTCTTCGTGCACGTCGTAAGACCCGTGGCTTAGGTTCATTCGTGCTACGTCTACGCCAGCCTCGATTACGGCGCGAATCTGCTCATAACTCGAAGTTGCTGGTCCAAGTGTCGCGACAATCTTTGCGCGTCTCATCATTTCCTCATTCTTGTTGTTGGCCTGGTTAGGCCCCGAGCAGCAAATCTCAGCTGTATACCGAGATCGGTTGGTCGGTTGGTTTGACCGGAGCCGGTAGCTCCGTACTTCCTTCTAGGTGGGCGTCAATTGCCGCAGCAGCCGCTCTTCCTTCAGCGATTGCCCAGACAATGAGGCTTTGGCCTCGACCGGCGTCGCCGGCCACGAACATCCCAGAAATGTTGGTTTCCCAACGTTCATTGCGATTTATGTTGCCACGGGAATCTAGAATCGCCTGTGCTTGCTCTTCTAGCGTGTCGCTCTCGACTCCTGTGAAGCCGAGGGCTAGAAGAACTAGGTCCGCTTGCAGCAGCTTCTCCGTACCTGCCTTTGGCACTCTCTTTCCGTCAACGAACTCGGTCTCTGCAACCTTGATGCCGGTGACTTTGCCATCTTTGCCTTCAAAGGCAACGGTTGAGGCCAAATACTTGCGCTCACCAAACTCTTCATGTGCGCTTGCCACTTCGAACAGCGTCGGGAAGGTCGGCCATGGTTGGTCGGAGCGTCGCTCAGATTCGGGTTGCGTGCCGATAGCCAGGGTTGTAACTGAGGCAGCGCCCTGTCTGGTTGCGGTGCCCAGGCAGTCGGCTCCTGTGTCTCCGCCACCCAAAATGACTACGTGCTTACCCTTGGCCGAAATTTGCTCTAGAAGCGAGTCGCCGGCAACGGTTTTGTTTGCTTGAGTCAAATACTCCATGGCAAAGTGCACGCCATCGAGGTCGCGGCCTGCCACATCGAGATCGCGAGGTTTCGTCGCGCCAGTAGCAATCAGCACTGCATCGAACCGACTCTTGAGCTCTTGCCAAGTGATGTCTTTACCAATTTCAACGCCAGCTCTGAAGCGAGTACCCTCGGCCTCCATCTGCTTGATACGTCGCTCCAGGTGAATCTTTTCCATCTTGAAATCTGGGATGCCGTACCTGAGTAGGCCACCAATTCTGTCATCGCGCTCGTAAACCGCGACCGTGTGACCGGCACGCGTCAATTGCTGCGCTGCGGCGAGACCTGCAGGGCCTGAACCAACGACTGCGACGGTTTTTCCGGTTAGGCGCTCTGGTTGATGTGGCTGAACGAAACCATTGTCAAAGGCGTCATCGATGATCGACACTTCGATCTCTTTAATTGTTACGGCGGGTTGGTTGATACCAAGTACACATGCACTCTCGCAAGGAGCTGGGCAGAGTCGGCCAGTGAACTCCGGAAAATTGTTCGTTTTGTGAAGTCTTTCGATGGCGGACTTATTGTCTTCACGCCAGGTGAGGTCGTTCCACTCCGGAATTAGATTTCCTAGCGGGCACCCCTGATGGCAAAAAGGCACTCCACAGTCCATGCATCGCGACGCTTGAGCTGAGATAACACCTTTGTCGCGTCGCTCGTAGACCTCTTTCCAGTCCAAGATTCGAACTGGAACGGGGCGTCGAACGGCGGTTTCGCGGTTGGTTACCTTGAGAAATCCACGTGGGTCAGCCATTGGTAACCTCCAAGATTTTCTTCCAAGTTGCTTCACCGTCAGGGTTCAAACCGGCCGATACCGCATTGTCGCGAATCTCAAGCACGTTGGCGTAGTCACGAGGAAGAACCAGAGTGAAGTCGCGAGCAACGTTCTCAAAGTCTGCGAGGAGTCGTTCAGCTAAAAGTGATCCCGTAGCCTTCTGGTGATCATTCAAGACGGAAAGCAGAAGTTCTCGGGCGGAATCGTCCAGTTCGAGAAGTTTTAGTTCACCGTTGGCAAGTGCTTCAGGATTAATTCTGTCTGCGCGGAGTTTGTAGACAAAGGCTCGACCCCCAGACATTCCCGCGCCCAAGTTGCGCCCGGTCTTTCCAAGGATGACAGCCACCCCACCGGTCATGTATTCAAGTGCATGGTCGCCCACGCCTTCGACAACGGCCGTTGCGCCGGAGTTTCTGACTAGGAACCGCTCCCCCACGATTCCACGAATGAAGATCTTGCCACTTGTGGCACCGTAGCCTATTACGTTGCCGGCGATGATGTTTTGCTCGGCGGCGTAACTGCTTGACCGGTCTGGTCGAATGCTAATGTGACCGCCAGAGAGACCTTTTCCGACGTAGTCGTTAGCGTCACCCTCGAGGGTTAGGGTGATGCCGCGTGGAACAAATGCGCCAAAAGACTGGCCGGCAGCACCGCGAAGTCGAATGTCGATAGTTCCGTCGGCAAGTCCATCCTCTGCATAGCGTTTCGTAACCTCGTTGCCAAGCAGTGTTCCGACGGCTTGATCAACGTTCGAAATCGGCAGTTCGATAGATACTCGCTGAGCATCTTCAAGAGCGGCGGTGGTTAGTTCGATCAACTTGAAGTCAAAATGCTTTTCGAGTTCGTGGTCTTGGCTGCTTACTCTGCGTCTCGGTGAATCGGCTGGAACACTTGGTGCCGCAAGGATAGGCGTAAGGTCAAGCCCATCGGCCTTCCAGTGCGTGATAGCACGGTTTACGTCAATCAACTCGCTGCGACCGATTGCCTCGTCTAGTGTTCTAAAGCCCAGCGATGCAAGGTATTCGCGCACTTCTTGAGCCAAGAATTCGAAGAAGTTGACTACATGATCTGCTTGACCCGTGAAGCGCTCGCGCAAGGTAGGGTTCTGGGTTGCCACACCGACGGGGCAGGTGTCTAAGTGGCAAACGCGCATCAGAATGCAGCCAGAAACCACGAGCGGAGCCGTAGCAAAACCGTACTCTTCTGCGCCTAGTAGTGCCGCGACGATCACATCTCGGCCAGTCTTCATCTGTCCATCGACCTGAACCGAAACTCGACCTCGAAGCCCGTTGACCATGAGCGTTTGCTGCGCCTCGGCAAGCCCGAGTTCCCAAGGAGTGCCAGCGTGCTTGAGCGAGTTCAGCGGTGATGCGCCGGTGCCGCCATCAAAACCAGAAACGAGGATGACGTCGGCCTTTGCTTTGGCAACACCCGCAGCCACCGTTCCGATACCTACTTGGCTCACGAGCTTAACGTGAACTCGAGCCTCTCGGTTCGCTCGCTTCAGGTCAAAAATTAGCTGCTTTAGGTCTTCGATCGAGTAGATGTCGTGGTGTGGTGGCGGCGAAATAAGACCAACGCCGGCAGTCGCATGACGAGTTCTGGCGATCCACGGGTAAACCTTGTTAGGAGGCAGTTGGCCACCCTCGCCTGGTTTTGCTCCCTGAGCCATCTTGATTTGGATGTCGTCGGCGTGAGTCAAATACATGCTGGTTACGCCGAACCTACCCGAGGCAACCTGCTTGATGCTCGAACGTCGCGTTGGGTCTAGAAGGCGTTCCACGTCTTCACCGCCCTCGCCAGTGTTCGACTTAGCGCCTAGGCGGTTCATCGCGATTGCAAGGGTTTCGTGAGCTTCAGGTGAGATCGAGCCATACGACATGGCGCCAGTTGAAAAGCGTTTGACGATCGAAGAAATTGGTTCAACCTCGTCGATTGGAACAGCAGGTCGTACGCCTTCTCTAAGTGTGAAGAGGCCGCGAAGCGTCATGAGTCGTTCCGCCTGGTTGTCTACCGACGCGGTGTACTGCCTGAAAATGTCCATGCTCTTGCTCTTAGTGGCATGTTGGAGCTTGAAGATGGTTTCTGGACTGAATAGGTGTGGTGCGCCGTCGCGACGCCACTGGTATTCGCCGCCGGTCTCCAGCGCAGTGTGAGGGTTAGTGGCTCGATCTAGCGGATACGCGGTCTTGTGTCTGGCGGCAATCTCGGCGTGAATGACTTCGATGCCAATACCGCCGAGTTGGCTAACCGTGCCGGTGAAGTAGGTGTCCACAAATTCTTGGCTAAGGCCGATGGCTTCAAACACTTGCGCCCCTGAGTATGAAGAAACGGTTGAAATACCCATCTTCGACATAATCTTCAACACACCTTTACCCAAACCCTTGATTAGGTTGGCATGTGCCTTTTTGACCGTTAGACCAGCAAGCTCGCCAGTTAGAACCATCTGTTCTACCGACTCCATTGCGAGATAAGGGTTGATAGCGGCAGCCCCATAACCAATAAGTGCGGCGACGTGGTGAACCTCGCGCACGTCACCGGCTTCAATTACCATTCCCAAACGAGTTCTGTTTCCGGTTCTAATTAGGTGGTGATGCACCGCTGAGGTAAGCAGCAGAGACGGAATCGGAGCAAGATCACGGTTGCTGTCGCGGTCGCTGAGAATCAGGTAGGTGACTTCATTCGCGATTGCGCCGTCAACCTCTTCAAAGATTTCACGGATGCGCGCGGCAAGGCCCTCGGCACCAGAATCCATGCGATACAAACCCTTGATGGTTTGCGACTTGCCGACGCCTGGCTTCGACTCGATGTGCTTGATCTTGGCTAGCTCATCGTTGTCTAACACCGGGAAATCTAATGTGATTTGCTGTGCGTGCTCTGGAGTTGCCGTCAATAGGTTGCGCTCTGGGCCAAGACCCGTGCCAAGTGAGGTGACGACCTCTTCACGGATGCTGTCTAGTGGCGGATTGGTGACCTGAGCAAACTGTTGAACAAAGTAGTCGAACAAGACACGCGGGCGATCGCTAAGGGCTGCAATCGGAGTATCAGAACCCATTGCACCGATCGGTTCCGCACCGCTGCGGGCGATGGGAGCGATAAGAATGCGCAAGTCTTCTTCTGTGTAACCAAAAGTGCGCTGCCTGCGGTTGACCGAGGCAGAGGTGTGGGCGATGTGTTCGCGCTCAGGCAGTTGCGCCAGTTCAATGCGGTTTTCTGTGAGCCACGTTCCCCAAGGTTCGAGAGCGGCAACTTCGGCTTTGATCTCTTCATCGTCAATGAGGCGACCGTTTGCGGTGTCGGCCAGGAACATTTTGCCTGGCTGCAGGCGGCCCTTGCGCACGATTTTCGCTGGATCGATGTCGGCGACGCCGATCTCTGACGCCAGAATGACCAGACCATCTTCGGTGACTACGTATCGTCCAGGTCTAAGGCCATTTCGGTCAAGTGTCGCGCCAACCAACGAACCGTCGGTGAAGATGACTGCGGCAGGGCCATCCCATGGCTCCATGAGCATCGAGTGGTACGCGTAGAAATTTTTGCGCGCCTCGTCCATGTCGGTGTGCTTTTCCCAGGCCTCAGGAATCATCATCATCATGGCGTGTGGAAGACTGCGCCCGCCAAGGTAAAGCAGCTCGAGAACTTCGTCGAACGAGGCTGAGTCTGAGCCTCCGGGCGTGACAATCGGCAACAGCTGCTTTAGGTCACCAAGTGCTTCACTGGCGAGCTGGGATGAGCGGGCAGACATCCAGTTTCGGTTGCCCTTCACGGTGTTGATTTCACCGTTGTGCGCGATGAGCCTGAAAGGATGCGCCAAAGGCCAGGACGGGAAAGTGTTCGTCGAGAATCTTGAGTGAACCAGGGCAAGAGTCGATGAAAAATTAGCGTCACTCAAATCTGGATAAAAAGGTTCAAGTTGAAGGGTAGTCACCATGCCCTTATAGACGATTGTCTTAGATGAGAGTGAAGGGTGATACGCGCCGAGACTTGCCTCAGAACGTTTACGCAACCTAAACAATGCGCGTTCAAGCGCTAATTCACGTTGTTCACCCGACACGAAAACCTGCACGATGGTCGGCATAGCGTCTCTAGCTAGATCACCCAACACTGATGGGTTGACTGGAACGTCTCGCCAACCCAACACGTCGAGTTGTTCATCCTTGGCTAATGCCTCGAAGCCAGCCTGAAAGGCCTGGTAGTCGGTGTCTTTCTCAAGAAAGACGAGCCCTGCGCCGTACGTTCCGAGTGCTGGCAGCGAGAAATCGACGTTTGCAGCTAGAAAGACGTGAGGAATTTGGGTAAGAATGCCGGCGCCGTCGCCTGTTCCGGCGTCTGATCCAACAGCACCTCTGTGCTCTAGATTCCGAAGAGAGTTCAGGGCGGTCTCGACGATGTCGTGACCAGGAGTCCCTCGTAGCGTTGCGACCATGGCCAAACCACAGGCGTCGCGGTCGCGGCTAGGGTCATACAGACCGTGAGCCGATGGCGCTGTTGAAAAGCGCTCGAATGGCGATACGGGCATGTTGGACTCCTAACGATTGATCGTTGGGACAACCTTGGCCCGTTACCTACGCGGTCAATGAACCGCACTCTAAGTGCTGCTGAAAAAGTTTATCTCAGTCTAGGCTTTTTCAGCTTCTGGTTCTGGCTTGGTCTTGTAGACCGATTCCTCGACGCCAGGGTGACGCTTACGCGACCAAATGATGAGCGCTATACCGATGATTACACCCACGACAGCGCTCCACTGGTTCGTTCTCAAGCCTAGAAGCACGTCACTTGGGTCAATTCGAATATCTTCAATCCAGAAGCGCCCGACCGAGTAATAAATGAGATAGGCGGCAAACATGCGACCCCAGCGCAGGTTGAGACGACGCTCAAGCAGAAGCAGAATAACAACGCCGGCTACCGACCATAGGAACTCGTAGAAGAACGTCGGATGGAAGGTTTGCTCGGTGAGCCAACCCGAAGGAATTGCCGGGTTCGGGGCGTCAATCTGAATGGCCCATGGCAAGTCGGTCGGCTTTCCAAAAAGTTCCTGGTTGAAGTAATTACCCCAGCGACCAATGGCCTGTGCGAGTAGAACGGCTGGAGCAAGTGCATCCGCTACCGAGAGGAGCTTCAAGTTTGCTTGACGAGCACCAAGGTAAGCGCCCAAGACTCCGAAGATTAGCCCGCCGTAGATAGCGAGCCCGCCCTCCCAAACGTAAAGAATCTTTAGCAGGTCTTTGCCCTCGCCAACGTAGTCGCTGAGGTGAGTCACGACGTGAAACAGTCTCGCGCCCACGATTCCGAATGGCACAGCCCAGATTGCCACATCGAGCATGAGGCCGCTTTCACCGCCACGCTTGACCAACCTGCGGTTTGACCAGTACACAGCCACGGCGATACCTAGCAAGATAAACAATGCGTAGTAGTGGATGCGCGCGAAGCCGAGATCGATGGTCGAGTCTGTTGGGCTAGGAATCGAAGCTACGAAGTTTGCGATGGTCATTTACGTCCCTTGTTCATCTTTGATTCTATTTCGGCGACAGTGCGTTTGAGTTCGGCAAGACCGCCTAGGTTATATGCCCTTACAAAGACACTTCCAATGATTGCGCCGTCTGCGTACTCATTCACAGCAGAAGCCTGTTCACCCGTTGAAATGCCAATGCCTACCGCTACGTTGGCAGAAACATCCGTGTCACGAACTGCCGAAACGACACCTCGGGCCAGAGAGTCGACCTCGTCTCTAGCGCCGGTGATACCCATGGTTGATACGGCATACACAAAGCCACGACTGAGTTCAGCAGCATTTTGAACGCGTTTCGCTGAGGATGTCGGTGCCGCAAGGAAAACGCGATCGAGGTCGTGTTCCTTTGCCGCCTCAAGCCATTCAGAAGCCTCATCAGGAATCAGGTCGGGAGTAATCATTCCCGCTCCCCCGGACTGCTTTAGCGACCGGGCAAATTCCTGCACTCCGAACTGCATAACCGGGTTCCAGTAGGTCATAACCAAAACAGGAATGCCGGTGCGTTCGCTAACCTCTTTGACGGCCTCAAATGTCTGGCGAAGCTTGAAACCATTGGCGAGAGCTGTCTCGGTTGCCTCTTGGATGACCGGCCCATCCATGACCGGATCTGAGTAAGGGATACCGAGTTCTAGAATGTCCACGCCGCCCTCGGCCATGGCTACCGCGGCCTCAACCGATTCGCTCAGGGTTGGAAAACCTAGAGGAAAGTAGCCGATCAGAGTGTCTTTCCCGGCGTCCCTGTTTTCTGCGAATTTTGCTTCAACTTTGCTCACGCCTACTCTCCTAGCAGCCCGAAGTAGCGCGCAGCGGTTTCCATGTCTTTATCGCCACGACCGCTGAGGTTCACCAACACCGAACTACCGGGAGCCAACTCTTTTCCTAGCTTGAGCACGCCCGCAAGCGCGTGAGCCGTCTCGATCGCCGGGATGATTCCTTCGGTCTGACTGAGCAAACGAAGAGCTTGCATCGCTTCATCATCAGAGATTCCTCGGTACTCGGCTCGACCTAGGTCCTTGAGCCACGAATGTTCCGGTCCAACGCCCGGGTAGTCAAGCCCTGCGCTGATCGAGTGGCTCTCGAGTGTCTGGCCATCTTCGTCTTGCAGCATGTATGAACGCGCTCCGTGTAGAACACCAGGTTTGCCGTAGTTCAGCGTCGCAGCGTGACGAGGGGTGCCCATGCCGTCACCTGCGGCTTCGAAGCCCAGTAGACGAACATCCGTGTCGTCAAGAAACGCATGGAAGATGCCTATCGCGTTTGAACCCCCACCAACACACGCGGCCACAACCGTTGGTAAAGTGCCGTAGTCGCTAAGCATTTGGGCTCTGGCTTCGTTACCGATAATCGAGTGAAAGTCGCGAACCATGGTCGGAAATGGGTGTGGCCCTGCGACCGTACCAAGAAGGTAGTGGGTGTTCTCAACGTTTGTGACCCAGTCACGAAGCGCCTCGTTGATAGCGTCTTTCAGAGTGCGAGAACCGGTCTTTACGGCAACCACAGTTGCGCCAAGAAGCTTCATTCGCGCAACGTTTAGAGCCTGGCGCTCGGTGTCAACCTCGCCCATGTAGACGACGCACTCGAGCCCGAATAGAGCTGCAGCTGTTGCGCTGGCTACTCCGTGCTGGCCTGCGCCAGTTTCAGCGATGATGCGGGTCTTACCCATGCGTTTTGCCAGTAGAGCCTGCCCCAAGACGTTGTTGATCTTGTGCGAGCCGGTGTGGTTTAAGTCTTCACGCTTTAGAAATACTCGGATGTCACCCGCGTACGAAGCGAACCGTTTTGCCTCAGTGATAATGCTTGGTCTGCCGGTGTAAGTTTTGTGGAGCTCGGCTAGTTCGAGAACGAAGCTGGGATCAGCTTTGGCGTTTTGATAAGTGCTTTCCAGCTCATCTAGAGCCGCGATAAGCGACTCGGGCACAAAGCGTCCTCCGAACTCACCGAAGTAAGGTCCTACTTGTTCGCGCAGCTGAGTCATAGGTTCAATCCTAAATCGGTTAGGCGTTCAAAAATTCATCGAGTCGTGAGGCCGGATTGCCGGTGACCAAAGCCTCACCGATCAGAACCACATCCGCGCCAGCCTGGCGATAGGCCGCGACATCGGCAACTTCGCGAACCGCGCTTTCGGCAACCTTGATTGCCCCAGCCGGAAACTCTCCAACTAACTTGGCAAACAAATCTCTATCTGTTTCGAAAGTAGCCAAGTCTCTGGCATTTACGCCGATCAACTTGGCCCCCAAATTGCTGGCGATCTTGAGTTCTTCGCCAGAGTGCGTTTCGACGAAGGCCGTCATCCCGAGGTCTTCACCAAAGGTTTTTAGGCGGCCAAGTGTTGCCTCGTCTAGTCCGGCAACAATCAGCAAAAAGACGTCGGCTCCGTGCGCACGAGCTTCAAGCAACTGGTACTCGTTCGAGATGAAGTCTTTTCTGAGAAGCGGCACCTTAACAGCAGCGCGAACGATCTCCAGGTCGTCAAGGCTGCCTTTAAATTT
The DNA here is from genome assembly GCA_044348705.1 of Rhodoluna sp. Taxonomy (GTDB): domain Bacteria; phylum Actinomycetota; class Actinomycetes; order Actinomycetales; family Microbacteriaceae; genus Rhodoluna. The sequence goes on from JBIKSH010000002.1 coordinate 83,090, forward strand.
ACGCTCTTCGGTCAGAACCGAAATGCCTGATGCCCCGTGCTGTTCGTAGATTCTTGCCAATTTGGCGGCGTCTTCGATTGGAGCCAGTGCTCCCTTAGAGGGGCTCGCTCTCTTGATTTCGGCTAAAACGTGCACGCGCTCGCGAGGTTTTAGCGCTTCAAGCGCATCAATGGCTGGCTTCCGACTAGCGGCAAGGATCTCAAGTTGAACTGTCGAGATTTCGCTTCTGCGACGTTCTGAGTCTTCTGCAGCGCCGGCGTAGAGGTCTTCAAGCACGAATCTTTAGCGCTTGCCCTTGATTCCGTAGCCCAACCGAGCCAAGACCAATCCGGCAACCACGCCGAGAACAACTACAACGCCTGAAGCCCACACGAGTTCAAACATGTCGAAGTAGTAGGCCCAGGTGGCCACTCCAGACGCGATGATGATGATGATTACCGCTACCCAGGCGGCAATCGAGTCGCCGTGTCCAGGGTCGCTTGGGTGTTCTGAAGTCATTTTGCCCTCTCTAGATGTCTCTAGTTTACTTGTGCTTCGGATTCGTCTCTTGCCAAAGCGTTGCGTCTAGTTCATCCGCGTTGCCTAGACCGGACTGCCTCTTGCCCGCCTTCACCGATCCACGCTGGCGCATTTTCTTGGTGAAGCTCTTTAGGGCAACAAGAGCGGTGTAAATCTGGAGCAGTGTGATGCCCGCGGCAAGAACGACTGCGCTCGACCCGCTGAACGTAGATTGGTGACTCAGTACAACCTCGTCCAATTGTGCAATCCAGTTGGCGATGCCTGTCGACTTAGCGACGAATGGCTCGAGCACAGATGCGTCTGCACCTAGCAGTACAGCAACGGCAGGGAGTAGTGACCAGGACAGAGTAATGGCAGCCGCAATGAGAAACACTGCTCCCCATCGGCTTTGAAGATACAAGAAAAGTGCAATAGCGAGGATGTCCACAAAGAGTGCCGCCGAGATTGCCGGATAAACGGCGTTACCCTCGATGAGCAGGTCTGTTCCCGTCACCAATTCGACTTCAAACCACGGTTGTATCGACAAAATCGCCACGAGGGCCAAAAGACCTAGGGACGCGTATGCAAGACGCTTGGGAGTCACTTAGATGCGCCTCAGTGAATCGGCAACGTCAATGGCGTGCAAAATGACGGCTGCCTTTGCCTTCGTTTCGTTGTACTCGCTAGTTGGGTCAGAATCCAGAACGACACCTGCACCGGCCTGCACGTGAGCGACGCCGTCGCGCATCAAAGCGGTTCTGATTGCGATTGCTAGGTCTGCGTTACCGGCGAAGTCAAAGTAACCCACGACTCCCCCAAACAAACCGCGGTTTTCATTCTCAAGTTCGTCGATGATCTCAAGAGCTCTAGGCTTAGGCGCTCCCGAAAGTGTTCCGGCCGGAAAAGTCGCTCTGAATACATCCACAACCGAAGAGTTGGGGCTCAAGTTACCCTCAACCGTAGAAACCAAGTGCTGGATGTGACTGAACTTGTGGATCTTCATGAATTCCGTCACGTTGACCGTCTTAGGGTTGCAAACCTTCAGCAAATCGTTTCTGGCAAGGTCAACCAGCATCAAGTGCTCGGCGCGTTCCTTTTCGTCTGACAAAAGGCTCTCGGCAAGCTCGATGTCCTCTTCAAACGTCTTGCCGCGAGTCTTTGACCCAGCGATTGGGTGCATGATGGCCTGGTTGTCGAATACCTTTACCAACGCCTCTGGTGATGAGCCAACAATTGAGTAAACACCCGAGGCGTCTGACAGATTGATGAGATACATGTAAGGGCTTGGGTTGATTGACCTCAGCGCCCGATAAACGTCGAGCGGACTCGATTCGGTTTCGCGGTCAAATCTCTGCGAAAGAACGACCTGGAAAACATCACCCGCCTCAACGTGTCCCTTCGCCTCCCTGACAGTGTTCATGAAAGTCAGCTCTGTTTGGTTCGGTTTTGCCGCTTTTTTTGCGACTTCTCTAGGTTCAGCGAGGTACGAAACAGCGGGCTTGGCAAGTTGCATCTTCAGCTGGTCAAGTTGTTCTAGGGCTGACTCATAGTCGTGCCGAAGCTCTTCCTCTGTTTGGCCTTCAACGAACAGATTTGAAACAAATTGGATGCGACTGAGCTGATGATCGAAAACCAGTAGATTGCGCATCTGGATGAAGTTCAAAACCGGCACGTTGTAAGCCATTTTTTTGCGCTTCGGCAAGTTTTCAACTTCTCGAACACTGTCCCAAGCCAACGCTCCTACGAGTCCAGAGGTTAGCGGCGGAAGGTCAGCCATTGTTGGGCTGCTCCAAGCGGCCTGAACCACCTCTAAAGCGTCAAGAGCTCCGCTAGGAAGTGCTTGCGACACATTCTTGGGTAGCGCAGTGAAACCCCCCTCAGACACCCACTTTGACGCCTCGCCAAACTCCTGCTTCAGAAAACCCCTGGCAGATATGCCGACGAATGAGTAACGAGACCAAACTCCATGCTCGGCAGATTCAAGAAGAAATGAACCGGGCTGCATTTGAGTCGTCGACTCGAAAGCACCGAGTGGTGTTATTCCTGACGAAAAAAGCGAGTCAACAATAGGTATGACGTTGTGAGTGCGTGATAGCTCGAGAACTTCGCCAAAACTAATGTTGATCATTGTTCCTCGCCATCGAAAAGTAGTTTGCTATCGAAGCAAGACTTGGTGCCGTTGTGGCAGGCGGGACCTGACTCATCCACAGTCGCGAGAAGAGCATCCCCGTCGCAGTCGAGCTCGAGTTTGTGAAGTTTTTGCGTGTTTCCCGAAGTGGAACCCTTGACCCAAATTTCTTTACGGCTTCTAGACCAAAAGGTCATGATCCCAGTGCTTAGAGTTTGCTCAAGGGCTTGTTGGTTCATCCACGCAACCATGAGAACGCGACCAGTAAGCGACTGCACGACAACGCAGACGAGGCCATCTTGGTTGTAAACAACCCCGCTAGTTGACATGTGCGGCCTCTCTAACTTGATACCCAGCGTTTGTTAGGGCATCTTTCACCTGCTGGATTGTTAAAGTGCCATTATGAAACACGGATGCGGCAAGCACTGCATCGACACCCAAGGCCGCAACGCGGACAAAGTCTTCCAGTTTCCCGGCTCCGCCCGAAGCGATAACCGGTACCGACGAGTTATGGAGCACTGCGTCGATCATGGGTGCATCGAAGCCAAGTTTCGTGCCATCGGCATCTATTGAGTTGATCAGTATTTCGCCAACACCCAAATCACAGGCTCGTCTTACCCACGCGATAGCGTCAATGTTGGTAATCTCTCGGCCGCCATTTTTCGTCGCCAAGAAACCCGAACTGCTGTCGCCACGTTTTGCATCAAGTGAAAGCACGAGCACTTGATTTCCAAATCGACCGGAGATGTCTGAAATCAGCTCGGGATTGTTGAGTGCTGCAGAAGCAACAGATACCTTGTCGGCTCCTTCAGCCAGCAACTTAGCTACGTCATCGACGGTGCGCACACCGCCACCAACTGTCAGCGGAATGAAGAGCGCTTCTGCAGTTTGTTTTACCAACTCAAACATGGTCTCGCGGTTTTCGGCCGTGGCGTTTACGTCTAAGAAGGTGAGCTCATCTGCGCCGCCTTGGTAGTAACGACGAGCTAGCTCTAGTGGATCCCCCGCGTCTCTAAGGTTTTCGAAGTTGACGCCTTTTACAACTCGCGCTCCTGCAACGTCTAGACACGGGATGATTCGCATGGCTAATGACATGGTTTCTAGATGCGGGCCGCGTGAATTGCGCTAACGAGAATGGCACGTGCGCCGATTGCGTAAAGTTCGTCCATCTTGGCATTGATGTCTTCTGACTTCACCAATGCTCTAACGGCGACCCAACCCTCGTCGCGCAAGGGCGAGATGGTTGGGGACTCGATACCAGGTGTAATTGTGCTGACCTGGTCTACTAACTCTGCTGGACAGTCATAATCGAAGATCACGTACTCTCGGGCCACAATAACGCCTTGCATTCGTCGCAAGAGGGTCTGTGTAAGTTGTTCTTTGCCTGGCGCACAGATGAGCTGGGCGGTGCTGCGCAGGATTTCAGGACCGAATATCTCCAATCCAGCCAGACGTAAGGTGCTCCCTGTGCTAACCACATCAGCAACAGCGTCAGCCACGCCAAGCTTGACGGCCGATTCGACTGCGCCATCGAGTTGGACGACTGTTGCGCTAATGCCCTGATCGCCCAGAAAGTCGGAAACTAAATTTGGGTACGCCGTTGCGATGCGCAAGCTCTTTAGGTCTTCAATGCTCTTGAACTTGCCTACTGGACCAGCGAATCTAAAGGTCGATTCTCCGAACCTCAAATCGGCAACCGCAACTGCCTTACTACGGCTATCGCGCAGCAGATCTAGCCCAGTGAAGCCGGCGTCGAGTGAACCCTCGCCGACATAGGTGGCAATGTCACGTGGACGAAGGTAGAAAAACTCGATGTCGTGTTTGCTGTCTATTACGTGAAGATCCTTAGGGTCACGCCTGATTGCGTAACCGGCCTCTTTTAACATCAGCAGGGCGGTCTCTGAAAGTATCCCCTTATTGGGTACTGCAACTCTTAGCATGTCTAAAGTTTCTGGTTAAGGTCGGCGACTGAAATGCCCTTGGCGATCATGAGAACTTGAAGGTGATAAATCAGCTGGGAAATTTCTTCAACGGTTCGATCTTTGCCCTCATGTTCGGCAGCCATCCAAACCTCTGCGGCCTCTTCAACAATCTTTTTTCCGATGGTGTGCACGCCGGCGTCAAGCCATTTCACGGTCTCAGAACCGGATGGGCGTTCAAGGCTCTTGGCGATCAGCTCATCGAACAGGCTCTCAAAGGATTTCATCTTCTAAGATTACTAGCCTTTGTGAACCTATTTTGCTTGACTTAAGCCCTGGTTCGCTAGCAATCTCAGCTCGGCGATTCGCTGATTTCTGTCACTCGCAGCAAAGACAGCCGAGCCAGCAACAAAGGTGTCTGCTCCGTGTGACGCCACATGCGAGATGTTTGTGAGGTCGATGCCACCATCAACCTGAAGTCTTATGTCCAGCCCTAGACGCGCGATCTCTTTTGCGGCCTCCGCTACTTTCTCGAGCGTGCTTTCAATAAGGCTTTGCCCGCCGAACCCTGGTTCGACAGTCATGACTAAAACTTGATCGAATTCATTTAGAACCGCGAGTACGTCTGCGAGGCCTGTGCCGGGTTTGACTGCAACTCCCACTTTCGCGCCTGACGCTCGAATTCTTCTTGCTAACGCAACTATGTCATTGCTTGCTTCTGCATGAAATGTGACACTGTCGACGCCAAGGTCTGCATATGGCAAAGCCTGCTCATCGGCTCGATCAATCATCAGATGCAGATCTAGCGGCTTCGTGGCTATTTCTTGCATTCGTTTGACCATGGGCAACCCGAAGGTGAGGTTTGGCACAAAGTGTCCGTCCATGACATCAACGTGGATGCTGTCGGCATCAGAAATCGTCGCGAAATCGCGTTCAAAATTGACGAAGTCGGCCGAGAGAATGCTCGGATGAATGTGCGCTGACATGGGGCTAGACTACTTCTCTCTTGCGTATCACGGCGATAAACATGGCATCCGTGTCATCGCGGTCTGGCCAAAGTTGCGCGGTTTTTCTATTGGAATTCAGGCGCAGGCTCGGCTCGATGTCACTCAGGATTTCATTTGCATTCAGCAATTGCGCCTCGGCACCAAACTTTCTTAGCGCTTGCTCAACGATGGCAGTGGTTTCACTTGGATGAGGTGAACAGGTTGAGTAGGTCAGCACTCCCCCAGGCTTGAGAGCCGACCACGCCGCCTCGATCAGCTCTTTCTGCAGTAGGTTCAACTCTTTCAAATCGCTAGGAGACTTGCGCCAACGTGCCTCAGGCCTGCGTCGCAAGGCTCCCAAGCCAGTACATGGAGCATCGACCAAAACTCGGTCGAACGAACCAGAGATTTCGCGTCCATCTATTTGGCGAACCTTGGCGTTCAGGCCCGAAGCTGCCAGTGCCTTGCGCACAAGTTCCGCTCTGTGCGGAGCCGGCTCGACACAGGTCAACGAAGAATGACTTGTTTTGGCTAGCGCCGCCATCAGAACTGCCTTGCCGCCTGGCCCCGCGCAAAGGTCAAGCCAGCTTTCGTTGGCTTTTGCTCGGTGTGCGGCCACGAGGGCGACCAACTGCGAGCCGGCGTCCTGAACGCGCATCGACCCGTCTGCGACCGCAGGAATTTCAGCAGGATTGCCGGCAGGGGCGAGATAGCCAATGGGGCTGCTCACGTGTTGTTCGAAGTCGCCGAGCGTTGAACTATCTACCTGCCCGGGTAGTGCGACTAGATTCACTCGAGCGGGCTCGTTGTCTGATTCAAGAAGATGCTCCAGGTCGCTGGTTCTACCGTCGGCGCTGAGAGCTAATTTGAGCGAGGTGACAATCCAACTTGGATGCGCATATTTGAGCGCAAGACGCTCGGTCTCATTCGTCGCCTTGGCAAGAATCACGTTCATCCAGTATTCGAGATCGTTCTGGGCGACCTTGCGCAGGCTCGCGTTTACCAAACCAGAGGCCTTACCGCCAGCGAACGCCTTCGACTGCTCGACGCTTTCATTCAGGGCTGCATGAACTGGGATGCGCGTGTTGAGCAGTTGGTAAACGCCGAGTTGTAGCACCGCGCGCACCCCTGCGTCTAGCTCGGCCACGGGCCGACTGGAAACCTCGTTAATGATCGCCTCGAGCGTGTTCTTGCGTCTCAGTGATCCAAATGCGAGCTCTTGTGCCAGCGCCGCATCTCGAGAATCAAGACGCTTGCTTGTTGTAAGTTGGTTGAGAAGCAGGTTCGCATAGGCGTCATCTGCCTCAACACGAAGTAGAACCTCAAGCGCTACCTGCCTTGCGATGGCTACGGTCATGCGTCAAACCTAAGTGGAAGTGAAACTCCCCTAGCCCAATCTTTCGCCGTCATCGACTGCTTTCCCGCGGGTTGAACTTCGAGCAACTCAAGTACCCCAGCGGATGTGCTGACAAGAACCTTGCCGTCCGCCAAAGATACGGTACCGACCATCCCACTCTCGCTACCTGCAATTTCACGGGAGTCGTGAATCTTGAGGGGCTCACCATTTAGAGCTGTCCATGCTCCTGGTTCCGGGTTCATGGCAAGAACAAGTCGCTCGATGTCTAGTGCGCGCCCCGACCAATCAATTCGAGCTTGTTCTCTGCCGAGTTTGGGTGCTGAAGTCACGCCGTCATTTGTCGCTTGAGCCGTAAGTGGGTGGTTCTCAAGCAGGATTCCAGGTAGCTCTTGGCTCAGTAGGGTGCATCCAAGTTCAGTGAGCCTCGCTAACAGACGCGCAGATGTTTCTCCAGGTTGAATCTGTGTCGGAACAGAGGCCACTATCGGGCCAGTATCTAACCCCTCGTCGATCTTGAATAGGGTCACACCAGTAGTCTTGTCGCCTGCAAGAATTGCATGCTGCACGGGCGCAGCCCCTCGCCACTTTGGCAGCAAGCTGTAGTGAAGGTTGAACCACCCGTTCGAGAGCGCGGCAAGTGCCGGCGCCTTTAGTAAAGCGCCGTAGGCAACCACGACTGCGGTCGAGCATCCGGTTTCGATGATTTTGGAGATTGCCGCGTCGTCAATCTTGTTTGTCATGTAGATCTCGATGCCAAGCTTGCCCGCGGTCACTGCAACTGGCGATGGGGTTAGAACGCGTTTTCTTCCGAAGGGGGCATCAGGTCGCGTAATCACCAGCGAAATATCGAAACCGTGCTCAACCAGGTATTCGAGTGTTGCAGCGGCGTTTGCCGGCGTACCTGCGAAAATGAGCGATTCAGTCATCGGTTCTAGAGTACCTTTGCGTCGTCCATCTTGATGGTTAGCGGTCGTTGAACGCGACCGCTCTTGGTGAACCGTTTAGCAAGTTCCGGCGCTATTGCAGCGCTTCGAAGCAGCTTCGCAACCTCGGCTCCTGAGGAGTATGGGTAGGTCGCCATTAGCCGACTATCACTAGTTCCTTCTAGTAACGAGATACCCAGGATGCGCACACCATCGACGGCCTCGAGCGATGCTTTTACGGCCTGCAAGTCATCACGCGAGCCAGAGATGCTGACCAGTCGAACTGCCGGAGGAAAACCAAGTTCAACGCGTTCTTGTAGCGTCTTGGCCGCGAGTTCGTCGACTTGCCAGAGGCTTAGACTTTGGCCAAGGTCGGGGCCAACCCCGATAATCGCCGCCTTGCCACCTTGTGCTAGCAGGCTCAGAGCATTTGACCACTTTCGAATTGCCTGTTCGCGCGCGTCAAGGTGGTCGCGCGATAACTCGACTTCTGCATCGAGGATGACAACCGCGGAATAGCCGCTTTCGCAGATCGGCTCGGCTCCAGCTGTAGAAACAACAATGGCCGCTTCAGGACTTAGATAAGTGAGCCCAGTTTCTCCGGTTGACTCAATGAGTCGAACACCCGGGAAGCTTCTACCGAACTCCTGCAGCGTGCGACTTGCTCCAGCTCTACCCCGCTTTGTCTTTTGAGAGATGCAATCTCGGCACTGAATCTGAAGATTGAATCCCGAGCAAACCCTACAAACCACTTGTTGTTTGGAATTTTCCCAAAGCGGGCCGCTGCAGAAACTACAAGCAGATCGCTTGCCACAGTCGCTACAACTTATCGAGGTCGAACTGCCCTTCGAAGAAACTTGAATTAGCACAGCACCGTTCTTGAGGGCGTCCTTGATCACGCGATGCGCAAGGGAATCGACCCTAAAGCCATCGCTGCTGAAGGACAGCTGAGGGCGCGGATGGCTTTCAACCACGTGCGTCAAGTATCCAATCGTCTCGAGCCGTTTAATGGTTGCACTTTTTGCATGGCACATGAAGATGAGTTGGCAGTCTTCAATCTTCTGTCTAACTAGCGCCACATCACGACTATGCAGGTAAGGCGAACCCTCGTCTTGGTGACCTTCGTCACCCTCATCCCAGAGCACTATCGAAGCTAAGTTCGAGAGCGGTGCATAAAGTGAGTTTCTTGAACCGATGACTATTTGTGGCAACGATTCGAGGGCCCGCAGATGCCGAGCAAACTGCTCGCTCTTTGTAGCGTCGGTGTCGTAAGAATTCACAAACGACCCGAGTCCGACCTTAGCGAGAAGATTTTTGAGACGAGTCACGTCTCTGAAGTCGGGCACGCAGATGATCACCGATTGTTTAGCTTCGAGGGCCAGATGGCATACGCGTTCGACCTCATGCAGCCATCGGCTTTCGGCAACATCTTGATGCTCTACAAACCCAGGCATCACCGCGAGTGATATGAGTTGCTCTGTTGGCAGAGCGTCGTGACTGTGAACAGGTAGAACGTCGGCTGGAAGCTGTGTGCCTAACCAAGATTTGTCGACACGCACCATTCGGTCTGGGCAGGACGATTTGAGAAGCTCGCCAAACGAGAGAGCTTGACGATCAGCTAAGGCCTTGCAGAGCTTGATGATGGTGGGTGTGAGAAGGACCCTCGGGCTAACGATAGACAGAATCTTGGACAACTCGCCATTGAAGTCACTGTCTGGAACCAACTCGATTACGAAACCCTGGCGTGTTTTTGTGTTGCGACCGAATGTGACCTCAACCAGTTGACCTGCTTGGATTACAGGCGACAACTCTGGAGGAACTTCGTAGTCGAACAATCTGTCTAGCTGCGGAAGGGCTGAATCAAAAGCAACCCTAGCCACATGAGCGGCAGGCATTAGGCACCAATAGCGCGCAGCAGCTCACTGGTGCGATCAGTCTTCTCCCAGGTGAAGTCAGGAAGTTCTCGGCCGAAGTGACCGTATGCAGCCGTCTGTGCATAAATTGGGCGCAAGAGGTCGAGATCGTGAACGATGGCAGCCGGTCTGAGGTCAAAAACTTCAAGAATGGCGTCACGAATCTTGCGGGAGTCGAACCTTTCTGTGCCGAAAGTTTCTACATACAGCCCGACAGGTCGAGCCTTACCGATCGCGTAAGCGACCTGTACCTCGATTTTGTCGGCTAGTCCGGCGGCAACAACGTTCTTGGCTACCCAGCGCAATGCATAAGCCGCTGAACGGTCAACCTTGCTTGGGTCTTTGCCACTGAAAGCTCCGCCACCGTGACGCGCAGCGCCGCCATAGGTGTCGACGATAATCTTTCTGCCGGTGAGTCCTGCGTCGGCCATGGGACCACCAGATTCAAAACGCCCGGTTGGATTGATGAGCACCTTTACATCTGAAAAATCGAGACCACTCTGCTGAAGAATCGGTTCGATGACGGCCTCTCGAACGGCAGCTCTTAGGTCGCCAGTCTCGATGTGGGGATTGTGTTGCGTTGAAAGCACAACGGTGTCGATCGTCTTGGCAATGTTGCCTTCGTACCCGATCGTTACTTGGGTTTTTCCGTCTGGGCGAAGAAAATCGAGCTCTTCACTTTTGCGAACTTGAGATAACTTCAGGCTTAGCTGATGGGCTAGAGAAATCGCCGCTGGCATCAGTGTGGGCGTTTCTTTGGTTGCAAAACCAAACATGATCCCTTGGTCTCCGGCACCTTGGGCATCAAAAGCGTCGCGGGAAGCTTGTTCGCGAACTTCGTAGCCAGAGTCGACGCCCTGCGCGATGTCTTTGGATTGCTCGCCAATTGATACTGAAACACCACACGAACGACCGTCGAAGCCGATGTCGCTTGAGTTGTAACCGATTGAGAGCACCTTTTCACGGATGAGCGTTGGAATGTCAACGTAGGCGTCACAAGTTACCTCACCAGCAACGTGCACCAGGCCGGTAGTCGCCATGGTTTCGACTGCCACGCGGGCCTTTGGATCTTGTTCGAGGATGGCGTCGAGGATGGTGTCACTGATTTGGTCACAGACCTTGTCTGGGTGACCCTCGGTGACTGATTCAGATGTGAAAAGACGGAGTTCGCTCATGTTGGCTCAAGTATATCGCCAATCAGCGACACTATTTTCTGGAGTCTGTGATCCAATTGATAATCGCGTTGGCCGCTTCGAGCTTGGTGCCGTCGAATGAACTCTCGCTATTTGCCGAAACAAGCTTGATTGAGGTTGCCTCGTCACCAAAAACGGCTCCACCACTAACGTCATTGGCAACAATCAGATCGACATTCTTGGAGTGAAGTTTTTTGCGCGCACTAGAGACGAGTTCTTCACCGGTGAGGGTCTCTGCCGCGAAACCAACCAAAAATTGCTTGCTTGACAATGGGCGATTTGCTGCGACCTCCGCTAGCAAGTCGGGGTTCTCGACCAGGTTCAGTGTTGGAGAAGAACCGAGGTCGCTCTTCTTCAACTTCGAAGAGCTTGGGCTCTCGATGCGGTAGTCGCTAACTGCCGCAGCCATGATCAAAACGTCGGTTGTTGGTGCCAGCTCTCCTAGAGCAACCCGAAGCTCTTCGGTAGTGGAAACGTCGACCTGACCCTCGGTAAGGCCGGCCTGCAGGTTCGCAGCGATGAGTCGAACATCCGCCCCTCTGCTTTTTGCCACTTTGTAAAGCGCCAAACCCATGAGACCAGATGAGTTATTGCCGATAAAGCGAACGGAATCAATTGGCTCGCGTGTTCCCCCAGCGGTGATCAACACCTTCACGCCAGTTAAATCTTGAGGAACAAAGAGGTTCAGCGCAGCCTCGACGATTTGCTCTGGCTCTGGCAAGCGGCCTTTGCCGGAATCTTCGCCAGTAAGGCGGCCAATGGCCGGTTCAAGAACGTTGATGCCTCTGGCACGCAATGTTGCAACATTGGCAACGGTAGAAGGGTTCTCCCACATTTCGGTGTGCATTGCGGGTGCGACCAAGATTGGAGCCTTTGAAGCGAGTATCGAAGTCGAGAGAAGATCATCGCCGAGGCCAGCGGCGGTGCGTGCGATGAAGCTGGCGGTTGCAGGGGCGACGATGATTAGGTCAGCCGATTGACCTAGTTCGACGTGCTTTACGTCGGCGACGTCGGTGTAAAGGTCTGGGTCAACCGTGTTTTTGCTGATTGCCTCGAGTGTGGCCGCACCAACAAAACGAAGGGCGTTAGAGGTAGGAATGACTTTGACGTCATGACCCGCTTCTACAAGAAGGCGAACTACCCCGACTGCCTTATACGCGGCAATTCCGCCGGTGATGCCAACCAGGATGCGCATGGCGCGGGGTTTGACTATGCGTCGCGCTTAGCGAGCTTGTCTTGCTCGATTTCACGCATGGCAATGGTTAGAGGCTTCTCGTCGACCGTTGAGTCGACTAGTGGACCAACGTTGTTGAACAGGCTTCCCTCGTGGAGAGCGCTGTAGTAGTCGTTGATCTGACGGGCACGCTTTGAGGCGAACATCACCAACTGGTACTTGCTGTCGACCTTCGACAAGAGAGTGTCGATTGCCGGTGAAACAATACCTTCGAGTTTTTCAGACATGAGAATCCTTAAATGACCTTTGATGTGGAATGAAGTTCGAAAACGCGAACTAAGCCTGAATCAAGTCTAAGACATCGTGGGCACATTTGGCGATGTCTTCATTAACAACCACTGCGTCAAACTCGGAGGCCGATTCAAGTTCGACTCTTGCCGTTTGCAAACGCGCTTCCTGTTCGCTCTCAGACTCGGTACCACGTGCACCAAGACGACGTACCAACTCTTCCCAGCTAGGTGGCTTGATAAACACCAGCAACGCTTCTGGCATGACTCGCTTTACCTGCCTTGCGCCTTGAATATCGATTTCGAGAATTACGTGTTCACCACGTGCCAAAGCCTCTAGTACCGGTGTCTTTGGAGTGCCGTATTTGTTTACCCCGTGTACGACTGCGTATTCAAGCATCTCGCCTGACGCGATCATCTCATCAAACTTCTCTGCAGTCACGAAAAAGTAGTCGCGTCCATCAACTTCGCCAGGCCTTGGCGCGCGAGTGGTTGCTGACACCGACAGATGAACGTTTTCGAAGTGGCTCAGCATGTATTGCACCACTGTGCCCTTGCCGACTGCTGTAGGGCCGGCGATAACGGTCAATCTGCTCACAAAACTTACCCTAGGCCCTGAGAGAGCTCGTCATTGGCGCGTTTTATGGCTTCGGTAAGCCCTTGCTTGCCGACCTCAAGCACACTGCGGGAAACCGAAGCGATAACCTGCTCTGAGGCCTCTCCAAATATCAAGCGGATGTCACGCAGCTGTGCCCCTTGTGCACCGAATCCCGGTGCCAAGATGGGGGTTTTCACGCCAGATTGCTCAAACTTGAGGCCAAACTGCTTGAATTTCAGGGTTGCTCCAACTACAGCAGAGAAGGAACCGATTCGGTCTCCTGGAGCCGCGCTGATGCGGTTTAGTTGCTCAAGTTTGCCCCAGATGTCCGCGGCAACCGTTTCACCTGATTCGCTTCTGGAGGTTTGCAGCGAAGCACCCTCAGGGTTCGAAGTTGCAACTAAGACGGTGACACCCTTGCCATTTTCTAAGTATTGGCCCATCAGTGCGGTGCTCGTCTCAATCCCTAAGAACGGTGAGACGGTTAGTGTGTCGGCATAAAAGTGAGCGTCTTGTCCGAGCCAAGCCTCAAGATAGGCTTCCATAGTCGAACCGATGTCTCCGCGCTTTGCATCAGCGATCACAACAAGACCTGCATCTTTTGCTCTGTGAGTAATTCGCTCTAGGACCGCGAACCCGGACGAACCGTGGCGTTCAAAGAACGAAACCTGTGGCTTCACGATGCCAACTAGGCCTGCGGCTGCATCGATAACGCTGTTCGCGAAGTAGTCGAGCCCATTCACATCGTCGTCAAGACCCCAGTGTTCGAGCAGCGAGGCGTGCGCGTCAACACCCACGCAAAGTTGCCCCTTGCTTTCGAAGGCGTCGAAGAGTTTGCGACCGAAAGACCTAGGCAAGAGCATCCGCCCTGTCTTTGGCGTGCTGTTGCAGAGACTTCACTTTGAACGGGCCTGCAATGACAGCCTCGAACGAGCCAATCGCTGCGCTCAACTGGGCAATCGTCGTGAAGATGGCCTTGTCTGCGGCGGTTGTAGCCGCTCTAATCTCGTAACCATCTTTACGTGCTGCGAGGCCCGAACCCGAAGGCGTGTTCACAACCACATCAACCTGACCGGCGGTGATCATCTCGACGATCGTCGGCCCGTCAGCAACCGAAGCGTCTTCTGAGTGTTTGCGAACGGTCTTGGCATCAATACCGTGTCGGTTCAAGATTGCCGCTGTGCCCGAGGTTGCCAGAATCTGGTATCCGAGCTGGTGCAATCTGCGAACAGGCAGAAGCAACTGTGGCTTGTCGCGGTCGGCTACCGAGATGAACACCGTGCCGCTGGTTGGCAGAGCGCTACCGGCAGCAGCCTGGCTCTTTGCGAATGCGGTCGGGAAGTCGACGTCGATACCCATGACTTCACCGGTCGAACGCATCTCTGGGCCAAGAAGCGAGTCAACAAAGCGACCGTCTTTGGTGGCAAAACGCTTGAACGGTAGAACCGCTTCTTTTACCGAGATTGCAGAGCTGGCTGGAATGTGGGTGCCGTCCTTTGCAGGTAGGTGACCCTCAGTTATCAATTCGCGGATGCACTTACCGACCATAACGAGCGACGCAGCCTTTGCCAGGGTGATGCCCAGGGCCTTGCTTACAAATGGCACGGTGCGCGAAGCGCGAGGGTTGGCCTCTAGTACATAGAGCACATCGTGTGCGAGCGCGAACTGAACGTTTATCAAACCTCGAACACCGATACCCTTGGCGATCTGTTCGGTTGCAACACGCACCCGATCGATTTGTGCCTGGCTCATGGTGATTGGCGGAAGGGTGCAGGATGAGTCGCCAGAGTGAATTCCGGCCTCCTCGATGTGTTCCATTACCCCACCGACGTAAAGTTCGGTGCCGTCATAGAGTGCGTCGATGTCGATCTCGATGGCATCATCGAGGAATCTGTCAACCAACAGTGGGTAACCTTCACCGACGATTGCCTGGTCTTCGATGCGGTCGAAGTAGTCGGCGAGTGACGAGTTATCGTAGACAATTTCCATGCCGCGGCCGCCTAGTACGAACGATGGGCGAACGAGAACTGGGTATCCAATTCGTTCCGCGACTTCCAACGCTCCAACTAGGTCGATGGCAGTTCCGTTTGCCGGTGACATGAGCTTTGCGTCATCAAGAATCTTGCTAAACAGACCACGCTCCTCGGCAAGATCAATCGCCTCTGGTGTCGTTCCTAAAATCGGCACTCCGGCCTCTTTCAGGCCCTTAGCCAAGCCAAGTGCCGTCTGACCACCAAGCTGCACGACAACACCGACCAGGGTTCCGCTAGCGCTTTCTGCGTGGATAACCTCTAGAACATCCTCGAGAGTGAGCGGTTCGAAGTAGAGGCGGTCGCTTGTGTCATAGTCGGTTGAAACTGTCTCTGGATTGCAGTTGATCATGATGGTTTCGTAACCAGCGTCTGACAGGGCAAAAGATGCGTGAACGCAGCTGTAGTCGAACTCGACGCCTTGACCGATTCGGTTCGGTCCGCTTCCTAGAATCACGACCTTCTTGCGGTCACTCGGCACAACCTCAGTTTCTTGCTCGTAGGTGCTGTAGTGATAAGGAGTTAGCGCAGGGAACTCTCCCGCACAGGTGTCTACGGTTTTGTAGACCGGACGCAAGCCAAGCGAATGACGCTGAGCACGAACATCCGCTTCTTTGATGCCGCGAAGTTGCGAAATCTGCGCGTCGCTGAAGCCGTGGTACTTGGCCAGGCGAATCAGCGACTCATCGAGGGTTGTCGCGCTGGCAAGAGTTTCGGCGGTTTCGTTGATTATGAACATCTGGTCGATAAACCATGGGTCAATCTTGGTTGCTTCGAAGGCCTCTTCGGCGGTTGCGCCTGCTCTCAGCGCTTGCTGAAGCGTCACGATGCGACCGTCGGTTGGCACCTTGGCAATCTCGAGCAGCTCTTGCTTCGACTGCTTCAACGGGCCCCAGTGGAATGAAGAACCTCTACGTTCGAGACTGCGCAGAGCCTTTTGCAGCGCCTCGGTGTAATTGCGACCAATGGCCATTGCCTCACCCACCGACTTCATGGTGGTGGTAAGAGTCGCGTCAGCTGCAGGGAACTTCTCGAATGCGAACCTAGGCACCTTGACCACGACATAGTCGAGGGTTGGTTCGAACGACGCAGGCGTCACCTTGGTGATGTCGTTAGGGATTTCATCGAGGGTGTAACCGATAGCGAGCTTTGCGGCAATCTTGGCAATCGGAAAGCCGGTTGCCTTCGATGCGAGAGCGGATGAACGGCTCACGCGAGGGTTCATTTCAATAACAATTACGCGCCCGGTTTCTGGGTCAACGGCAAACTGAATGTTGCAACCACCGGTGTCAACACCGACGTCGCGAATGATCTGAATGCCGATGTCGCGTAGGTTTTGGTACTCGCGGTCGGTGAGGGTCAGCGCAGGTGCGACCGTGATGGAGTCTCCGGTGTGAACGCCCACCGGGTCGACGTTCTCGATCGAGCAGACGACCACGCAGTTATCGCTGGTGTCGCGCATCAGTTCGAGTTCGTACTCTTTCCAACCGAGAATGCTCTCTTCGAGTAAAACCTCGTTGGTTGGGCTAGCTTGCAACCCGGCTCCTGCGATGCGTCTCAGGTCTTCTTCGTTATAAGCGAAGCCCGAACCGAGCCCACCCATTGTGAATGACGGGCGAACCACCACCGGGTAGCCCAGCTTCTCTGCACCCGCGAGCACATCATCCATGTTGTGAGCAATGTAAGAACGAGCCACGTCGGCACCAGCGTCAATGACAAGTTGCTTGAAAATCTGGCGATCCTCGCCCTTCTTGATGGCGTCAACTTTTGCGCCGATCAATTCAACGTTGTACTTCTCGAGAATGCCGAGCTCATGCAGCGCCATGGCTGCGTTGAGAGCAGTTTGACCCCCGAGGGTAGGCAAAATGGCGTCAGGCTTTTCTTTGGCGATGATCGCTTCGATTACCTGAGGAGTGATCGGCTCGACATAGGTTGCATCGGCGAAATCTGGGTCAGTCATGATGGTCGCTGGGTTTGAGTTGACCAAAATCACGCGGATGCCCTCAGCGCGTAACACGCGGCACGCCTGTGTTCCCGAGTAGTCGAATTCACAAGCCTGGCCGATAACGATTGGACCGGAACCGATAACCAGAACGGAGTTGATGTCTTTACGCTTCGGCATTAGTTGTTGCCCTTCTTGGCTTTGATTGACGCAACAAGGCGGTCGAAAAGATAGTTCGAATCATGTGGTCCGGCCGCCGCTTCTGGGTGGTACTGAACCGAGAAAGCCGGAATGTCAAGGCACTGTAGCCCCTCAACAACGTCGTCATTCAGCGATACGTGGCTAACTAGCACACGACCAAATCCGGCTGGAGAATCTACCTCTGGGCCACCATCAACCTTGACCGCGAATCCGTGGTTGTGCGCGGTTACCTCAACCTTGCCCGTGGTTCTATCTAGGACTGGGTGATTGATTCCGCGGTGCCCGAAGGCAAGTTTGTAGGTTTCGAAACCAAGTGCTCGACCGAGGAGCTGATTACCGAAGCAGATGCCGAAGAACGGAGTTCCAGAGCGCAGGATGTCTCGTAGTGCGTCGACCTGGCCGGCCGCCGTCGCAGGGTCACCAGGACCGTTTGAGTAAAACACGGCGTCTGGCGCCTCTGAAAGAAGCTCTTCTGAATTTGCTTTCGCCGGGTAAATCGTTACGTCTAGGCCTCGCTCAACCATGTTCTCAATAGTCGATGCTTTGCAACCTAGATCTAGGATGGCCACACTGCCCACGCGAGTGCCCTTGTGCTTGTGGTGCACAACCTCTGAAGTTGAGACCACGTCGCTCAGAGATCGGCCGACCATTGGTGCCGTGGCCTTTACCTCTTCGAGCAATTCAGAGGTCGGTTTGTCTGCATGTTCGCCCGAGAAAATGCCAGCCCTCATAACACCAACAGATCGAAGGTGTCTGGTCAGTGCTCTGGTATCGATTCCCTGAATGCCTACGACTGAATACTTTTCAAGCTCGTCCGGAAGTGGTTTCTCAGAGCGAAAGTTTGAAACCATTCGGCTGGCGTCGCGCACAACGTATCCAGCAACCCAAACGCGCTCCGACTCTTCGTCTCTTGTGTTGACACCGGTGTTGCCGATGTGAGGGGCTGTTTGCACGACGATTTGACCCGCGTACGAAGGGTCGGTCAGTGTTTCTTGGTAACCGGTCATACCGGTTGCAAAGACGATCTCACCAGTAGTTGAGCCCGTTGCTCCATAGCCGAATCCTGTGAAGGACCTGCCGTCTTCGAGTAGAAGAATTGCTTTCTTCAAAACGCTCCCTATTTCGCTAGTTTCGAGTCGCGCACGCTGAACGTACCGCGATAAATGGTGTGGATGATGGTTCCTGGCAGCTCGATACCTTCGAAAGGCTGGTTGCTGCTCTTGCTGGCTCCCCCGCCAGAGATCACTCGGGTTGCGGTCGGGTCGACCAGAGTGATGTTTGCAACGTTGCCAGCTGCAAGGGCTTGGCCCTGATCTTCTAGCTTTGAGATTGCCGCCGGGTTCACTGACATAACTTCGGTGAATCTTTGCCAGTTGCTGGCTCCAGAGTCAATGAGGACAAGCTGGGCGATAGATGCTGCTGTTTCGAGGCCAAGCATTCCGAACGCCGCTGCAGACCATTCGCACTCTTTCGCTTCTACCGGATGCGGTGCGTGATCAGTCGCGACGATATCGATGGTTCCGTCAACCAACGCTTCGCGAAGGGCTTTCACGTCAGCATCCGTTCTTAGAGGCGGGTTCACCTTGTAGACGGGGTTATAGGTTCGAGCTAATTCGTCGGTCAGCAGCAGGTGGTGCGGTGTCACCTCGGCCGTGACTTTGATTCCGCGTTGCTTGGCCCATCGAATGATCTCAACAGATCCGGCAGTTGATAAGTGACAGATGTGCAACCGGCTACCGGTGGCTTCTGCGAGGAGTACATCTCTCGCGATGATTGACTCTTCGGCTACTGCTGGCCAACCAGCCAGTCCTAGTTCTGCCGAAACATTTCCTTCGTGCATCTGCGAATTCTCAGTGAGGCGCGGCTCTTGAGCGTGCTGGGCGATGACGCCGTCGAACGACTTTACATATGCCAACGCTCGGCGCATAAGAAGTGGATCTGAAACGCATTTGCCGTCGTCACTGAAGATGGTGACCTTGGCACGCGAATTGGCCATCGCGCCAAGCTCAGCAAGACGCTCGCCGCCTAGCCCAACTGTGACGGCGCCTATTGGCTGAACTTGAACCAACCCGGCTTCATCACCGAGAGATTTGATTTGCTCGACAACGCCAGCTGTGTCGGCGACAGGCATCGTGTTGGCCATAGCATGCACTGCGGTAAACCCACCCAGTGCCGCAGCTCTTGACCCACTCAGTACAGTTTCTGATTGTTCGAAACCAGGCTCGCGAAGGTGCGTGTGCAGATCGACGAAGCCAGGCAGAGCAACTAAGCCCTTCGCATCGATGCTCTCGCCAATAACTTCGCTGCCAATGAATTTGATTACACCTGCGGCTACTCCGATGTTGGTCACAGAACCATCGGCCAGTGTTGCATTTACAAGAGTGAACTCACTCATTTTCGCCTCCTGAAAGTAGGTGGTAAAGCACTGCCATTCGCACACTTACTCCGTTAGCTACTTGCTTCAGTACAAGCGAGTTTTTTGAATCCGCGGCGGCAGCGTCGATTTCGAGACCGCGGTTCATTGGCCCTGGGTGCATGACGAACGTTTCTGGGCCAAGAAGCGCCAAACGGTCGGCGTTCAGGCCCCAAATGCGCGCATACTCCCGTTCACTCGGAAAGAAACCCGCGGTCATTCGCTCTAGTTGAACACGCAACATCATTACGGCATCGAGATTGAAAGTGGCGATTGCTTCGTCTAGCGAGTATGAAAAGCCATCAGCCTGCTTGACCAGCGCGTTAGGTAACAGCGTGGGCGGCCCGACTAGATAAACTTTGGCACCCAACTTCTTAAGCAGCACCAGGTTGCTTCTTGCTACGCGGCTGTGGGCAATGTCTCCGACTATCGCAACTGCAACCCCGTCGAGACCTTTGCCCCGTGCATCCGCGTGAATTGCGCTGCGCAGAGTGAATGCGTCGAGTAGTGCTTGGGTTGGATGCTCGTGAGTGCCGTCGCCGGCGTTGATGACCGAGCCCTTGACCCAGACACTGTTAGCAAGCATGTGGGCTGCGCCGGATGCGTGGTGTCTGATTACTACGGCATCTGCCCCGATTGCTTCGAGGGTCTGTGCGGTGTCTTTGAGACTCTCACCCTTGCTCACACTCGAACCCTTGGCGGCAAAGTTGATTACGTCTGCAGATAGGCGCTTGGCGGCAACCTCAAAACTAATTCTTGTTCTGGTCGAGTCTTCGAAGAATAGATTCACGACGGTTTTGCCGCGCAGAGTAGGCAGCTTTTTTATATCTCGGTCGTTCACTTCAGACATTTCAAGTGAGGTGTCGAGAATGGCGATTGCGGCTTCGCGAGTTAGGTCGGTAACACTTACTAAATGCTTCACGCCTCGATCACCACTTCGTTTTCGGTATCTGACTCGGTAAGTAGAACCCTGATGCGCTCATCACGTGATGTAGGAAGATTCTTGCCAACGAAGTCAGCTCGGATAGGAAGCTCGCGGTGCCCCCGGTCGATCAGAACGGCGAGTCTCACGGCGCTCGGCCTACCATAGTCGCCCAAGGCATCCAGGGCAGCTCTTATAGTGCGCCCGCTGAAAAGAACGTCATCAACTAGAACCACGACCTTGCCGTCTAGCCCGCCGGCCGGAATGACCGTCTTAGCTGGGTTTCGCGTCGGTTTTGAATCGAGGTCATCGCGGTGCATCGTGATGTCGAGAGTTCCCAGCACCAAATCAGTATCGATGGCTTCGAATTTGGCGATTGTTTCAACGATTCGTTTAGCCAAGAATGCCCCGCGCGTGGGTATGCCAAGAATTACTAGGTTTTGACTGCCTTGATTCGACTCGAGTATTTCATGGGAAATACGAGTTACAGCGCGATCGATGTCGCTACTTGTCAGAACGGTGCGTGAATGCACTCGAACCTCCTTCTGCGCCTCACAGGACGCCCTTTAAAGGATTTGTTGTTGCCACTCTAGCAGAGTGAAATGCCTATAGTGCCGACTTAGTGCTGGCGATTTTCTGAAGCAAGCCGTTGATGAATCCTGGTGAGTCGTCAGTCGAGTATTCCTTCGCCAATTCCACCGCTTCATTGACGGCTACAGCATCTGGAATATCTTCATTGAAGACAATCTCCCAGGTAGCTACGCGCATGATCGCGCGATCTACCGCCGGCATGCGGTCGATAGACCAGCCTTGCGAGTAGGCCTCCAGATAAGCATCCACTTCGTCTCGGTGTGAGTCGAAACCCGTGACAATCTCGGATGCGTAGCCGAAGATCTCGTCTTGATTCTGGCGATCGGCGTTGGCGTCTTTGGCCTCGGTTAGGGTCGCCACTGGACTGACCCCGCGAAGGTCGGCTGCGAAAAGAGCGTCAACCGCCCGCTTTCGTGATTTTGTGCGTGAGCTCAACTTAGTCGTTCACGCGGCCCAGGTAGTCTCCGGTTCTGGTGTCAATACGCACCTTGGTGCCGTTCTCAAGAAACAGTGGAACCTGAATCTGCAAACCAGTTTCTACTGTCGCAGGCTTTGTGCCACCCGACGAGCGGTCTCCTTGAAGACCAGGCTCGGTGTAAGTGACTTCTAGAACAACCGAAGCTGGAAGTTCGACGTAGATC
Source organism: Rhodoluna sp. (assembly GCA_044348705.1). Lineage (GTDB taxonomy): Bacteria > Actinomycetota > Actinomycetes > Actinomycetales > Microbacteriaceae > Rhodoluna. The sequence goes on from JBIKSH010000002.1 coordinate 104,806, forward strand.
GGGTTGCCTTCGTGCATCGCGACAACAGCATCCTGGTTTTCAAGCATGTAGTTGACAGCGTCGCCCACTGTCTCTTCGCTGAGGCTCACCTGGTCGTAAGTGTTCTTGTCCATGAAAATGTAGCCAGAGTCGTCGTTGTATAGGTAAGTCATGTCACGCTTGTCGACATTCGCGGTTTCGACCTTGACGCCTGCGTTGAAGGTGCGGTCAACAACTTTGCCGGTGAGGATGTTCTTCAGCTTGGTGCGCACGAAGGCGGCCCCCTTGCCTGGCTTGACGTGTTGGAATTCGACGACGGTCCAGAGTTGACCTTCGATGTTCAATACGATGCCGTTTTTTAGATCGTTAGAAGTAGCCACAATTGCCTCACAAAATGTTTTGACCGCACTTCGGTCAACCTCGTCGAGTTTACCTTAGAGGCTTCGGTTTCAGATTGCTTGAATAGCGAGTTTGTATGACTCGGTTCCGAAACCGGCGATGACGCCAGTAGCTACACCCGAGATCACGCTCTTGTGGCGAAACTCTTCTCGAGCGTGGGGATTGCTGATGTGAACCTCGATCAGCTTCAATCCGGCCTTGGTGACCAATGCAGCCGCGTCTGCGAGTGCATATGAGTAATGCGTGAAGGCGGCTGGGTTAAGCACTACCGACAGGCGCGCATCCACTGCCTCATGCAACCACCCGATGAGCTCTGATTCGCTATCGGTTTGGCGCACGTCTGCGCTGTGCCCTCGTTGTTCTGCGAAAGTGCCGAGCTCTGCAGCCAATTGCTCGTAGTTCATCGAGCCGTAGATTTCAGGCTCACGGCTACCGAGACGCCCGAGGTTTGGTCCGTTTAGAACGAGGATGCTGGCCATGGATTTAGATTACCTTCTAGTTGCAAATCTCTTGATAGGCGGCGTATAGCAACTCTGGAGCCGGCGCGGTCATAATGGTCGGCTTGGCAACACCGTCGAGCACCACGAATCGAAGGTTTCCGGCGCGGCTTTTTTTGTCGCGCTGCATGGATGCCAAGAGTGCGTTCCACTTTGGAGCTTCGTAGGTGGTTGGTAAACCGAGGCTTTGCAATATCTTGCGCTGCCGCTCAACAACGTCGTCGCTAAGCCGACCGGCAAGTCTTGAAAGTTCTGCGACAAACATCATGCCAACAGAAATGGCTGCCCCGTGCCGCCATTGATAGCGTTCCGCGAGCTCAATCGCGTGGCCCAAGGTGTGGCCGTAGTTCAAAATCTCTCGAAGGCCAGCTTCCTTGAAATCCTCGCCGACAACTCTCGCCTTGATGGCAATACAGCGACGGACGATCTCTGCGAACGCTGAGCTATTCACATCGGTCGCCGCTTCTAAGTCGCCCTCGATCAACTCAAGAATTCGTTCGTCTGCAATGAAGCCGTATTTAACAACTTCGCCGAACCCGGCGAGCAACTCGTTGCGAGGCAGCGTTGCTAAAGTATCGAGGTCGCAAACCACGAGCGTTGGTGCATAGAAACTGCCGACAAGATTCTTACCCTCGGCGGTGTTGATTCCAGTCTTGCCGCCGATCGCAGCGTCAACCATTCCGAGCAGGGTTGTCGGCACCTGAATTAGAGGGACACCTCTTAGCCAAGTTGCAGCGACAAAACCAGCAAGATCGGTCACTGCTCCCCCGCCAAAACCGATCACTAGGTCGGTTCTAGTGAAATCAGATTGCCCCATCAAGCCCCAGCACCAGGAGGCAACTTCGATGCGCTTGGCGTCTTCGCCGTCTGGTACGGCAGCCTGGAAAACCTCGAAGCCTTTGGCGCGAAGGGCCTCTGCCAGAGCATCCGCTGCGACCTGAAGGGCAGTTTGGTGCACCAGTAGAATCTTGGAAACGCTGCTCGGCACCCCGGAAACCACTTCGTCAAGCATCGCCCGACCGACTAGAACGTCGTAGCCCGGCTCCCCAGAAACCCTTACCGTGTCATGCGCCTGCATTTTGCCTCTTCAAACCTTCCAAGATCGCATCGATAGTCTGCACCAGACTCGAATTTGAGGTGTCGACGGTGATGTCGGCGACCTGTTCATAAAGTGGTTTTCTGCTGTTGTAAATTTGTCGCCAATCAGAAATGCCGTTTTTGATTAGTGGACGGTTGCCCCCTCGTAGGCGGCTAGCGATGTGTTTTCCGTCAGTGCTCAGGTAGACCACCGTCGCCAGGGTAAGAGCCTCACGGGTTTTTTCGTGTAGAACCGCGCCTCCCCCCGTCGCAATGACAGCAGGTTCTGCCATGAGTGGCACAATTGTGTCAGATTCAATTTCTCGAAACGCCGGTTCACCGATTTCGGCAAAAATTGCGCTGATGTCGCCGTGGTTTTTGGTGATCACCGCATCGGTGTCGATGAACGGTAGCTCTAAGCGTTTAGCCAACTTCTTGCCGACCGTGGTCTTACCCACACCCATTGGCCCAACCAGCACTACCGGCTTGTTAGTCATTTGCGTTGGTGCTTCGCAGCACATCTGGAATCGAAGCAATGTAGCTGTCGAGATTGCGCTTGGTTTCGGCTACTGAATCGCCTCCAAACTTCTCGAGCACTGCGTTTGCAAGAACGAGAGCGACCATGGCTTCGGCAACGATACCGGCCGCAGGCACGGCGCACACATCGGAGCGCTGGTGATGAGCCTTGGCTTCTTCTCCCGTGTTCACGTCGATCGTGGCTAGTGCTTTGGGCACGGTTGAAATTGGCTTCATGGCAGCACGCACTCGAAGAATCTCACCATTTGACATGCCGCCCTCGATGCCACCGGCACGATCTGTAGAGCGATGAACTACGCCGTTCTCACCCCTGATGATTTCGTCGTGAGCAACAGAACCGCGACGTCTGGTTGTCTCGAATCCGTCTCCAACTTCAACGCCCTTTATGGCCTGTATGCCCATTAGGGCTCCAGCGAGTTGCGAGTCAAGTCGACGATCCCAGTGCACGAATGAACCTAGGCCCGGAGGAAGACCATAAACCAGAGTTTCCACAACACCACCTAAAGTGTCGCCATCTTTGTGGCACTGCTCAATCTCGGCGACCATGTTCTCGCCCGCTTCAGAGTGAAAGGCTCTAACCGGGTTGTCATCGATTGAGTCGACATCTTCGGGAGCAGGCAGAGCGTAGACAGAAGGAACGGATGCAGTGCCAATGGCTACCGTGTGGGTAACCAAGCGAATCCCTAGCTCAGATAGGAAAGAGGCTGCCACCGAGCCGAGAGCGACCCTCGCAGCGGTTTCTCTAGCGCTTGCTCGCTCGAGAATAGGTCTCGAGTCAAGAAACCCGTACTTTTGCATTCCGGTGAAGTCTGCGTGACCAGGTCGAGGTCGTGTCAGTGCTTCGGCTCGTGCGCCCTTCAATACAGACTCATCAACAGGGTCCGCAGACATGATCTGCTCCCACTTTGGCCATTCAGTGTTAGCAATAGTTATAGCGACGGGACCACCCATGGTGCTGCCGTGGCGCACTCCACCGCTGAGGCTTACTTCGTCTTTTTCAAACTTCATGCGTGCTCCGCGTCCGAAGCCAAGTCTTCTACGCGCTAGGGCAATCTGAACTGCGTCGGTTGTGACTGGCACGCCAGCCGGAAGACCCTCGAGAACGGCAACAAGTTCTGGGCCATGAGATTCACCTGCAGTGAGCCAACGTAACATCTGCCAATTCTCTCATGGAACAACTGTCAACGCGCTCAAAGCGCCACGCACTACATGATTGATGCAAACATGGCGTTAGCAACGTCTTCTTCAGTCACGTCTAGAACTGCTGCCTCGAAAGCACCAAAGAGTCTCAGTTGCTCGACAGCTTGGAATACGAGCATCGTACGACCATCCACTCGGTTTTCAACCTGCCAGTTCGTGGCTGGTGAATCTGTGGCGTTGTCGTATGTGACATCAAAGACGAAGGACTCAGAGAAAGGTAAGTCAATCTCGACGGTCTTCGACACCGTTGAAGGGAGTGTATTTACAGTAAGGTCAGCGCCACCGAAATCGGCAGCTGCTTCTAAGGGCAACCATTCAAACTTCAACGAACGACTGAATTGTTCGACCAAGCCCGCAATCGACTGTGCGGGTTCAGGTCGGCGCGAAAAGACGGTGATGGTCTCTAGGTTTGGGAATGTCTGTAATGCGGCTAGTGACAAAGTGCGAGCTGTTGCTCCAGAGCCAAGCAGCGCTAAAGACGAAATTGAGGACGGTAGATCTTGCAAGGCCCGCTTTGCGCCCACAAGGTCGGTGTTAGCCACCGATGCGAGCCCATCGGCACCGACGACTAACGTGTTGGCCGACCCGAGTAACAGGGCTGCGTTATCAACCTGCCAACCGCGTTGGCCAGCAATTTTGAATAACTCGTCCTTTAGAGGCATCGTCAAGCTGAAGCCAGCGAATTCGCTCATTCGGGCATCGAGAAATGTAGCAAGTTGCTGCTCATCTAGTTGGATGCGCGAGTAATGCCAATCGAGCCCGAGTGCTTCGTAAGCCGACTGGTGAATTGTTGGGCTAAGTGAGTGCTCAACGGGATTTCCAAGAATTGCGAAGCTCTTTACTTCCAATCTGGGTTCTCCCTAAGCCAGGAACGTAGCTTCGCTACCGATCGATTGTGGCCAGCGTAGGTATCGTTGAACTCCGTCTCTCCAGTCTTTAGATTCACTGTGCAGAAGTACAGCCAAGGCCCAGCTTCTGGATTCAAGGCGGCATCTATGGCAGAGCTGCCAGGAGCGGCAATTGGACCAATCGGGAGTCCAGGGTATTTGTATGTGTTCCAGGGGTTTGGGTCGGCCCGCTCTTCATCCGTAGTCAAGAACGTGTTCCCGTCAAAGGCGTACGATACGGTTGCGTCACTCTGAAGTGGCATTCCAATATCGATGCGATTCAAAAATGTCCTGGACATTTTTTTGAAATCAGAGGTCGTTTGACCTTCACGCTGGATGATGGAGGCAAGGGTGAGGGTTTTATGGATACGCGGCGCTGGCACGCCCAGAGAATCTAGTTCTTGCCGCATTCTCTGCCACATTGCCTTCAGCATGGTCAATGCAGTGTCACTCGACGAGAAGCTGTATGTGGCCGGAAACAGGTAACCATCAAGATTCACCGCTTCCTTTGGCAAATTGAGATCGACTGGTCGAATTGCCTCGAAATCTGAAATGGGAATCCCGTATTTCTCGTGCAAAACCTGAAAAATCTGCGATGCGCGATAACCCTCTTTGATTAATGCGCGCGTTTCGACTCGATTGTTGCTATCTAGGAGAGCCTCAACTGCAAGCTTTGAGTTCATGCCCTTTTTCAGGCTGTAGTCGCCTGGGTAGAAAAGCCCATCGGTTGCAAGGAGGGCTCGATAGGTTGAACCAAAGCTGGCCGTGACACCAGCTGCAACTAGAGACTCGGCTATCTGCTCCCCTGACTCACCTTGCGACACAGTGACCAAAACTTCTCCAGTACCCTCGCCAGAGAAATCCGTGCCGGTGGCAATCTCATACCAACCTCGAATGGAGTCTCGTGCCACGACAGCACCTAACCCAGCAATTAGAACGAGGGCGAGTACTAAGGCGAGTCTTCGCCTAAGAAAGACTTTCGTTGACGACATCAACTGTCTTACCTGCCTCTCTGCCCGCCTTGAGCACATCCAAAGCACGCTCTAAAATCTCGACCGCGCTTGCAGAATCGATAACCGCTCTGGAGTTCTTGGTGTTCCGCCCAGACTCATGAAGATTGGCTTGGGCCATCTTTGTGCTCAAGCGCTCATCAATCAAGCGCACCCGTGTTGTGGTCATCGTTTCGATGTCTTCTGCAAAATACAGCGCCTCGAAAGTTGATTGAGTGAACTTTGCTTCGAGCGAGATTGGTAATCCTACGTAAATTGCAACGGGTTCGTAATCGCTGAGAAGCGATTTCACCTGGTCTAACTCATGGCCGTCGCGATCAATCCGATCTAGCGGAGTGGCCAAAATGCCATCAGGATCGCAAATTGCTACCCCGATACGGGCGCTACCCACATCAAAGGCAATTCTGCGCCCGCGCTGCATGAGGCTAAATCGCTGCCTTGATAGAACTAATCGCTTCACCAATCTTTGTCAGGTCGGTACCGCCTCCTTGAGCAAAGTCATCCTTGCCGCCACCGCCACCGCCAAGTACTGACGCCGCTATGCGCACCAGCTCCCCTGCCTTGCGACCTACTCCGCGGCTACTCTCTGTAGTTGCAACCCCGATAAGCGGCTTTTCTGCTGACGTTGCGCTAACAATCACCAACGCGTTGTCTGCGCTGACACGATCGCGAGCACTGAAAGCCAGGGTGCGAAGGTCATTAGAGTCGGAAACCTCGCCTAGGTGTAGTTCAACGACCATAGTTCCGTTCACCTTCACCGCATTTGCGATCGCAACAGGAACCAATTCGGCAAGATTTGCTGCCTGTAGAGAGGCAAGACGCTTTTGAGCAGATTTCAGTTCTTCTACTGTTGCAAAAATTCGCTCTTCGATCTGTTCTTTCGGTAACTTGAGGCCTTCGGTGAGGCGAGAAACAAGAGCACGTTCGGCGTTCAGCGCCCTAATGGCCTCGATACCGACAAACGCCTCGAGGCGTCTCGACCCAGAACCGACCGATGCTTCGCCGATGACCGATACAAGTCCAATCTGGGATGACCTGCTGACGTGCGTTCCGCCACAGAGTTCACGCGACCATGGCCCCCCGATTTGAACCACACGAACGGATTCATCATAGGTTTCTCCAAAAAGTGCAACAGCACCCCATTCGCGGGCATCCGGCAGGCTCATGAATTGTGCACTAACAGCCAAGTCGCCTCGAATTGCCAGGTTCGAAACTTCTTCAATTTCTGATCGAGTGTCAGCTGATAGTGCCTGTTGCCATGAGAAGTCCAGCCTCATGTAGCCGGGCTTGTTGTAAGAACCAGACTGTAGAGCAGTCGGGCCTAGAACTTGACGAAGTGCTGCGTGAACGACGTGGGTCGCAGAGTGGGCTTGGCAAGCACCAAGTCGCCACTGGTGATCGACTGCAGTTACTGCTTTCGTTCCAACGGCTACTTCACCAGTTCGCACAATAGCTTTGTGAGAGATAAGGCCCTTCACAGGCTTCTGAACGTCAAGCACTTCGAGTGAGAAACCGTCACCTTGGATAAAACCAGCGTCTGAATCTTGCCCGCCAGATTCGGCGTACATCGACGTTTGATCGAGCAACACCTCAACGATGTCACCCTGCTTAGCTGAACGAATGGAAGCTCCGTCGCTAATCAGGCCGAGAACCTTCGCATCAGTTTCGAGCTCCTCGTAACCAGTGAACTTGGTCTCACCCAGAGCGCGGAACTCTGAGTAAACCGAAAGATCGGTGCCACCGAGTTTCTTTTCGCGTGCATCCGCTTTCGCTCTGTCTTTTTGCTCTTGCATGAGTGCCTTGAATGCATCTCGGTCGAGACCTAAACCCTGTTCTTCGGCAATCTCGAGAGTCAGATCGATTGGGAATCCGTAAGTGTCGTGCAGCAAGAACGCGGTTTCTGCGCTCAGTTTCGAAGCGCCGTTGCGCTTGGTTGATGCGAGCGCCTCGTCGAGAACGACGCTACCCGAAGTCAAGGTGCGCAAGAAGGACTCTTCTTCGGCAACCGCTGTTCTAACGATGCGCTCGAACTCGCCTTCTAGCTCTGGGTAAGACTCAACCATCGCGTTCTTTGAAGCGGTGAATAGCTCAGTGAAAGTCGGCGCTTCAACGCCAAGAAGGCGCATAGATCGAACAACCCGTCTCAAGAGCCTGCGCAGTACGTAACCGCGACCGTCATTGGCAGGAGTTACCCCGTCGCCAATCAACATAAGTGCTGAACGCACGTGGTCTGCGACAACACGGAGGCGAACATCATCCTCGACGCTTGCGCCGTAGGTTTTGTTGGCAAGCCTTGCCGCTAGGTCCAGAACTGGCCGCACTTCATCGATTTCGTAGAGGTTCTCTACGCCCTGCATGAGAAACGCGACACGCTCGAGGCCCATGCCGGTGTCAATATTTTTCTTTGGCAGCTCGCCAAGGATTGGGTAATCCTCTTTACCGCCACCTGGTCCACGCTCGTATTGCATGAACACGAGGTTCCAGATTTCGATGTATCGATCTTCATCTTCTTCGGGCCCACCCTCGCGACCGTATGCTGGGCCTCGGTCAAAGTAAATCTCGCTGCAGGGGCCTGATGGTCCGGGCTGACCAGTCGACCAAAAATTGTCGGCCATGCCGCGCTTTTGGATGCGCTCGAGTGGGATGTCGGCGACTTCTCGCCACATGCCGATGGACTCTTCGTCGTCTTTGTAAACAGTTACCCAAAGATCTTGAGGGTCGAACCCTAGGCCGCCTGTCTCCTGAGGTGAAGTCAAGAACTCCCAGGCAAACGCGATCGCTTCCTTCTTGAAATAGTCTCCAAAAGAGAAATTTCCGTTCATTTGGAAGAACGTGCCGTGGCGGGTGGTTTTACCAACCTCTTCAATGTCGAGAGTTCGTACGCACTTTTGAACGCTTGTGGCTCTCTTGTAAGGCGAAGGAACAAGACCGCTCATGTACGGAATGAAGGGAACCATTCCGGCCACGGTGAAGAGAAGTGTTGGGTCTTCGCTAATGAGCGAAGCGGATGGAACGACGGTGTGACCTTTGCTTTCGAAGAAACTAAGCCAACGCCGTTTGATTTCGGCGGTCTTCATGTTTACTTCGCTGCTGGTTTTCTGACTGCGGTTTTTCTCGCAGTGGGCTTAGCAGCCGCTGCCTTTGGTGCAGGGCTGGCTGCAGGCTTCTCGGCGTGGGTTTCTTCGAAGCCGTCCATGAATGCGTTGGCGAGCTCTTTGCCACTCTTGATTAGATCTTCGGCAACTGCCTTAGCGGCTGGATTCTGCTCGATCTTGCGCGCGATGACCATGCCAGCAGTGATACCGGTAATAAGCCAGAACATTTTTTTCATCCTCGAGACCTACTTCTTTCCTTTGAGTAACTTCGAAAGGCTCACACCTAGGCCTGCAAGTTTCATCAGTGGGCCACCTACTGCCTGAGTGAATACGGCACTTAGTGAGGCTACGTTGAGGCTAACTTCTTCGACGTTTGTTGTAATGTTGTCGATTTTTACAAGTTGCTTATTGGTTTCAATAATGGTCTCGTTGAGGCCTGAGAGCAGTGGTTCAACACCCTCGGTCAACTCTCTAACTGAGTTAGAGAGTTCGTCAACCGTGCGTCCAAGCTTTAGCAATGGAACAGCAGCGGCCAACGCTAGAACCGCAAATGCAATAGCAGCAATTAGGGCTGCAATGTCACCGATGCTCATCAGGCCTCCTCAAGAACTAACTATCTCGCAGCGTAGTACTCAACCACAAGCTGCACTTCACAGGTCACAGGGACCTCGGCGCGCTTTGGTCGACGAACTAGAGTCGCGTGGAGCTTGTCTAGCTGTACATCTAGGTAACCAGGAACTGGAGGCAAGACGTCGACGTGACCGCCGGCGGCTGCTACCTGGAAAGGCTCCATGCCCTCGCTCTTGGCGTGAACGTGTACGAGCTGACCTGGCTTCACGCGGAACGATGGGCGGTCGATGCGCTCACCGTTTACGAGGATGTGACGGTGAACAACCATCTGACGTGCCTGTGAGATTGTGCGAGCGAAGCCGGCACGAAGAACTAGCGCGTCGAGGCGCATTTCTAGTAGCTCAACTAGGTTTTCACCAGTCAGCCCGTCGGCGCGCTTTGCCTCGCGGAATACGTTGCGAAGCTGAGCCTCGCGAATACCGTACTGTGCGCGTAGACGCTGCTTTTCGCGTAGACGAACGGCGTAGTCGCTGTCAGCCTTGCGCTTGGTGCGACCGTGCTCACCTGGAGCGTATGGACGCTTCTCAAGGTACTTGGCGGCCTTAGGGGTTAGAGCTAGACCAAGAGCTCGCGACAGGCGAGTCTTGCTGCGGGTACGTGATGTCTTAGACACGTGGTCCTTTCAAAAAAGTGTTTATAGCGGTCAAATGCCTTGAGTTAGAGACTCTCAATGCTTCAAGCCAACGACACCCCGGCTACTAGGCGTCTACCTGTTTAGTTTTCTCACAGCCGCGATCAAAAACTAAGGTTGGCAACTTTGAAAGTTTAGCAGGCGTAAACGGCAAAGTTCCAGTTATTTCCCGCGGATTATTCTTCTGAGCCGAGCCCAAAGAGACGCAAGCTCGACCTCGCGGCCCATCTCCTTTGGGTGGTAAAAAACGGCATCTCGAAGTTCGTCAGGCAAATACTGCTGTTGAGCGACGGCGCTCGGGGAATCGTGCGAGTACTTGTAATAAACTCCATGGCCTTGCGCCGTGGCACCGGCGTAACCGGTTCCTCGAAGATGCATTGGCACGGACGCTGCCCCGTTGTCGCGAACAACCTGCAGCGCATCGTTGATGGCCTGATAAGCGCTATTCGACTTAGGTGCCAGTGCCAGATAGATGGTCACTTCCGAAAGTGGAATACGCCCTTCGGGCATACCGATCAAAAAAATGGCGTGAGCTACCGATACGGCTAGGTTCAAGGCTTCTGGATCGGCTAGACCGATGTCTTCAGAGGCCAAGATAATCAACCTTCTTGCGATGAACTGAGGGTCTTCTCCCCCGTCAATCATTCGCGCCAGATAAAACAAAGCGGCATCGACATCAGAACCCCGCACCGATTTGATGAAGGCTGAAATGACGTCGTAGTGAGAGTCGCCAGCGCGGTCATAGATGCTGGCGCTTCGTGATGTTGATGTTTCGATGTCAGCAAGCGTGATTTGAACGCTGTCTGCGTTGCCATTTCTTTCATACGCACATGCAGCGCTGCTCTCGAGCATGGTGAGTGCTCTTCTTGCGTCTCCGGCACTGCGACTAACGATCGCGTCGACCGCTTGCTTCTCAATCGATGCTTCACCACCGAAACCTCTAGGGTCTTCGAGGGCAAGAGCGATCAATTGGCTTAGCTCTTTGCCTGAAAGTGGGCTCAAGGTAAGTGTCAAAGATCTGGAAAGAAGCGGCTGGATGACGGCGAACGCTGGGTTTTCAGTGGTTGCAGCGATGAGTTGTATGTCACCGGACTCCACCGACGGCAAGAGAGAATCTTGCTGAGACTTAGAGAATCGATGTATTTCGTCGAGAAAGAGAACGGTTTTAGCACCGTACAGAGAGTTCTTCTTCGCCTCTTCGACGACTTCTCGAACCTCTTTCACGCCCGCTGAAATGGCGCTGAGTTGCTTGAAACTCGAGCCCCGCGTGCTGGCGATGAGCCTTGCGAGTGTCGTTTTGCCGACTCCGGGTGGCCCCCAGAGCACCAAGCTGATTGACCCTGAGTCTTTGGTTTCGATAAGCCTGCGCAGTGGTGTGCCTTCGCCGATTATCTCGGTCTGACCGAGTACATCCTCCAACCGCTCCGGTCGCATGCGCGCCGCAAGGGGCATTGGACTCAGAAAGCGCTCTCGGTTTACCACACCTCAAACTTTATCTCTTGATGGCGCGCACCCTCGGCTTGTATAGACTTGTTCAGGTTCTAAGACGGAGGAATTTTGGCCAAGCAAGACAAGCTCTCGAAGGCAGCTGCCGAGCGCATCAAAAACTATGAAGTGAAGACGATTGCCGAAAACGACACCCGCACCACTCGTAGAAGAGACAATCGCAACTCGATTCTGATATCGGTCGTTGCGGTGGTTGTCGCAGTTGCGGCTCAGTTCACATACTTCTCTGCAGGCCCAGGCAGCGTAACAGCATCGCCATCTCAGAGTCCTTCGACACAGCCGTCACCGAGCGGGACCGCGAATGCACCAGAAGCATCTATTGCCGAAAATCGCGAGTGGACCGGTTCGATGACGCTCAATGAAACCAAAATGAACTTCATCGTCGATGGAAAGAACGCTCCAAAGGCAGCCGCAAACTTCATTTCACTGGTCAAATCTGGTTTCTACGAAGGAATCACCTGTCACAGACTTACCACTGCAGGAATCTATGTATTACAGTGTGGTGACCCTGATGCGACGGGCGCTGGCGGCCCAGGCTATGAATTCGGCCCAATTGAGAACGCACCAGCTGAAAACAACTACGGCGCTGGCGTTCTCGCCATGGCAAGACGCGGCGGTGACGCAAACAGTCACGGCTCACAGTTCTTCATCGTCTATTCGAGCTCGACAATTCCGAGCGACAACGTTGGTGGCTACACCGTCTTCGGGCGACTAACCGACGGTCTGCAGGGCGTCTTGAGCGTCGCAGCTCAGGGTGTCGCTGGTGGCGCATCCGATGGAAAACCAGTATCCCCGGCAGTACTTACCAGCCTCACAGTCAAGTAATCGACAGGAACGAATCAGATGACCACGACACCATTCGGCCATGCAGACAGTGACGGCAACGTCTTCATCATCGACGCCGGAGTTGAGCGCAAAGTCGGCCAGATGCCGGGCAAAACCGCTGACGAGGCACTGGCCTTCTTCATGCGCAAGTTTGACGACCTCGCAACACAGGTTCGAATTCTGGAGCAGCGCGTCGCGTCTGGTGCAGACGTCGAAAGCGTCGAGAAATCGCACACCAAGATTTCAGCAGAACTTGTCGGTGCCAATGTCGTTGGCGACCTCGCCGCACTTCAGGCCCGAGTTGCAGCACTCGTGCCTGCGTTTGAAGGCCTACGTGAAGCAAAGAAAGCAGCTAATGCTATCGCTTCGGCCGAGGCGCTAGCCAAGCGCGAAGAACTCGTGGTCAAGGCAGAAACTCTCGCCAACAGCGATCATGCCAAGACGATTTGGAAGACGGCAAGCGTCGAGTTCGCAGCCCTGTTTGACGCCTGGCAGGCGGCTCAGAAGGGCGGTGCACGAGTATCGAAGGCGGAAGCAGACGCACTGTGGAAGAGATTCAGCAACGCACGCACCAAGTTTGAGGCGGCAAAACGCGCATTTTTCGCGCAGACAGACGCAGCTAACAAAGAAGCCAAGACAAAGAAGATTGCACTGGTTGAGGCAGCAGAAAAACTGGCCACCTCTTCAGAAGACAAGTCGGCGGAGTACCGCAAGCTGCTAGACGCCTGGAAGGCGTCTGGTCGCTCAAACTCGAAGGCGGACGACACACTTTGGCTACGGTTCAAAGCTGCCGGAGACACGGTCTATCAGGCCAAGGCTGCAAAGAACGCTGAGATGGCGCAAGACTTCGCCGCGGCAAAGATAGCTAAGCTTGCTTTGCTTGAAGAAGCTAAGAAGATCGACCCTGCGAAAAACCTTGGCGATGCCAAACGCGCCCTTGCAGACATCCAGAAGCGTTGGGAGAAGGCCGGCAAGGTCGCCCGCGAAGATATTCGCACACTTGAAGATGGCCTAAAGGCCGTCGAAAAGAAGGTTCGCGAGTTTGAGAGCGAACAGTGGCGCAAGTCAGATCCAGCGACCAAGGCAAGAACCAATTCGGTTCTAGAGCAGTTGGAAGCATCGATTGCAAAGCTTGAGGCTGAGTTGGCGGCTGCCCAAGCATCCAAGGATGCACGCAAGATCGACTCCGCTAAGCAAGCACTTGAGGCACGCCAGGCATGGCTCGAAGTAGTTAAGGCTTCTGCTTAGTTCGAATTCTTCACTCGGTAAACGTCGTAGACGTTATCGATTCTTTTGACAGCGTTGAGCAAATGCTCCATCACACCAGCGTCACCCATTTCGAACACGAATCTACTTAGTGCAACCTTGTCGGCACGAGTCGAAACGCTCGCCGAGAGAATGTTGACGTGGTGTTCTGACAACACACGCGTGACGTCAGATAGTAGGCCGCTGCGGTCTAACGCTTCGATCTGGATGTGCACCAGGAACAAACTCTTGCCACTGGTTGCCCAAGCGACTTCCATCATTCGATCTGGTTGGCGCTGAAGATCGACCACATTGCGACAGTCAGAGCGGTGCACAGACACTCCGCTGCCACGGGTTACAAAGCCCACGATGTCATCTCCTGGCACCGGCGTACAACAACGAGCCAACTTGGCCATCACGTCGGCATCTCCCCTGACCAAAATGCCGGAGTTGTCGGCCCGCGCACGATCAGCCGATGACCTCGTTGGAACGGTGAAGACTGGCTCAGTCTCTTCATCATCGTCTTGAAGGGTTGAAACCAGACGTTCGACAACAGCCTGAGCCGAGTTGTGACCTTCGCCGATCGCTGCGTAAAGCGCTTCGACACCTTCTAGCTTTAGTTCGGAAGCGACCTTGACAAGCCCCTCGCCGTGCATCAGCCTCTGCAATGGCAGGTTCTGTTTGCGCATTGCCTTTGCTAGAAGATCCTTGCCCTGCTCAATGGCGTCGTCGCGCCGCTCAGCGCTGAACCAACCCTTGATCTTGCTCTTAGCCCTAGGTGATTTAACGAAGCCGAGCCAATCCTTGCTTGGTGAGGCCTCTGTGCTCTTCGATGTAAATATCTCCACGACGTCACCTGACACGAGTGCTGTCTCTAGAGGGACCAACCTGCCGTTAACCTTGGCTCCCATAGTGCGGTGGCCTACCTCGGTGTGTACCGCATAAGCAAAGTCAACCGGTGTTGCATCGAATGGCAGACCGATGACCTTACCTTTGGGAGTGAAAACATAAACCTCTTTGGCTCCAATTTCGAATCGAAGCGAATCCAAGAATTCTTTGGGGTCTTGAGTATCTTCTTGCCAATCGGTTAGATGCTTGACCCAAGCCAAATCTTCTTCGTTGTTCTCGGTACGCCCGGCGAGCTCTTTGTACTTCCAGTGAGCCGCGACACCAAACTCAGCGCGCTGATGCATCTCTTGTGTTCGTATCTGAATCTCTACGGGGCGGCCTTTTGGACCAATCACCGTGGTGTGCAGCGACTGATAAAGATTGAACTTCGGCATCGCGATATAATCTTTGAAACGCCCTGGCACGGGGTTCCAACGTGAGTGAATAGCTCCGAGAACGGCGTAGCAGTCACGAACCGAATTCACGATCACTCGAATGCCTACGAGGTCATAGATGTCGTCAAACTCACGCCCGCGAACCACCATCTTTTGATAGATGCTGTAATACTGCTTAGGTCGCCCATCGACCTTGCCCTTGGTCTTGATCTCTTTGAGATCTTCCTCGATTGACCCGATCACGGAATCAATGAACTCATCACGCTTCGGCGCTCTCTGGCCGACCAAGTTCACAATCTCCTCGTAAACCTTTGGGTATAGAACTCCGAAGCTCAAATCCTCGAGCTCTGACTTGATTGTGCTTATTCCAAGCCTGTGCGCTAGCGGTGCATAAATCTCGATTGTTTCCTGAGCCTTGCGACGAGCTGACTCAACCGGAACAAAGCCCCAGGTTCTGGCGTTGTGCAACCGGTCAGCGAGCTTGATGACCAAAACGCGGATGTCGCGCGACATCGCCACAACCATTTTGCGAACGGTTTCGGCCTGTGCCGCGTCACCGAACTTAACTTTGTCGAGCTTGGTGACACCGTCAACGAGCATGGCAACCTCGTCGCCGAAATCTGCGCGCAGAAGTTCCAGGGAGTAATCGGTGTCTTCGACTGTGTCGTGTAGTAACGCCGCGGCCAGGGTGACCGGCCCAATGCCGAGATCGGCAAGAATACGTGCGACGGCTAGAGGGTGTGTGATGTAAGGCTCGCCAGACTTGCGCAATTGACCCGTATGGGCCAGATCGGCGGCAACGAAAGCTCGCTCGATTAGAGATAGGTCAGCTTTGGGGTGGTTAGATTTAACAACTTTGAGAAGGTCAGACACTTCAGCCGAGTAGGCCGCGGAGCGGTTGAATAGACGCGATAGACCGCTACGAAGCGCACCGATACTTCCGGTCTGCGTCGAATCGCTCATACAACATCCTCTTATTTCGGGTGCTTAAAGCCTAAACCCCTCGGAGTTGGTCTCGAGAGGGGTTTAGGAATAGCAAGTGAACTATCGCGCTGCGGCAACTTTCGTTGCTGCTTTAGTGAACTTCTTTTCACCTTCGCGCAGTTGCGAGTAAAGCGGAGCTGCAATGAAGATGGTCGAGTAAGTACCCACAATCATTCCGATGAATAGTGCTAGGGAAATGTCTTTCAGTGTTCCCGCTCCAAGGAAGTAAGCACCAATAAACAGAATTGCCGCAACTGGAAGAACAGCAACGATGGTTGTGTTGATCGAACGCACCAGGGTCTGGTTGATCGCAAGGTTTACGCGCTCTTTGAAGGTTGAAGTTTCGCTGAACTCTACCTCTTCGGTGTTTTCGCGGATCTTGTCGAACACCACAACCGTGTCGTATAGCGAGTAACCAAGAATAGTTAGAAAACCGATCACTGCAGCTGGCGTGACTTCAAAACCAAGCGCACCGTAGATACCGGCCGTGGCGACGAGGTCGTGAGCGAGCGCTGCCATCGCGGCGATCGACATCTTTACAGTTCTGAAGTACAGCGCCATCAGCACTGCTGCCAAGGCCATAAACCAGAGCAGACCGGCGATTGCTTTACCCGTTACCTCTTCGCCCCAGGAAGCGCCAATGAACGAGCTGGAAACGTCTGCAGAATCGACACCGTAAGCCTTAGCTAGAGCGGTGCGTACAACTTCGCTGGCATCGTCAGAGAGTTTTTCAGTCTGAATACGTAGGTCGCCAGCGCCAACGGTGGTAACGATCGGGTTCAGCGCAGCATCCACCGATTCGATAGTCGAGATAGCCAAATCAGTTCCTTGATCGGCCGCTTGGCTAACTCTAAACTCCGAACCGCCTCTGAACTCGATGCCAAAGTGAAAACCACCTCTAAGTGCAGGAAGAAGAACGGATAGAAGTAGCACTACAGCTGCGATGCTGTACCAGATTTTTCTGCGTCCGACGAAGTCGATTGAGCGCTCACCGGTGTAGAGCGCGTTACCGAACTTAGAAAAGCGTCCCATTAGTCGACTTCCTTCTGGTTTGTTGCGTTTGCGGCTTTGCGCTCTGCGAGAGTTTGACGCCGAACAGCTTCGCCAGAAGCCTTCTTGGCCTTACCTTCTGAGACGAGAGCAGACACTTTGAACTCTCCACGACCACGGTAGACCGCGGCGCTTTGAACGTCGAAGCCAGACCACTTGTGGCCACTGCTGAAGAACTTGGTGTGAGCCAAAAGTTGAAGCAGTGGGTGCGTGAATAGCCAAACCACTGCAAGGTCAATCAAGGTTGTCAGACCGAGCGTAAAGGCGAATCCTCGAACGTTGCCAACGGTCAGAACATATAGAGTTCCTGCCGCAAGCAAGTTAACAGCGTCAGAAACCAGAATCGTTCGGCGGGCTCTCTGCCAACCTACTTCGACAGCGGATGTGAGTGGCCGACCCTCACGCAGTTCATCGCGAACACGCTCGAAGTAAACAATGAACGAGTCGGCAGTCACACCGATCGCCACGATAAGACCCGCAACACCGGAAAGCGAAAGACGGTATCCCTGCCGCCAAGAAAGAACGGCGATGACCAAGTAGGTGAGCACGGCGGCAACCACAAGCGAACCGATGGTGACCAAAGCGAGTGCTCGGTACTGGAACAACGAGTAGATGACAACAAGGATCAGACCAATCAGACCGGCGAGCAAACCGTTGTACAGCTGTGAAGTACCCAAAGTTGCTGAGATGTTGGACTGGCTCTGCACTTCGAAGCCGATCGGTAGCGAGCCGTACTTCAACTGGTCAGCAAGCTCTTTTGAGCTGGTCTGGTCAAACGAACCTGTGATTTCCGCCTGGCCGCTGGTGATAACTGCGTTCGTTGACGGAGCAGTGATTACATAGCCGTCAATCGTTACAGCAAATTGGTTCAGCGGTTCAGTGAGAGGGTAAAGACGCTTGGTGACTGCCGCGAACTCCTTGGTTCCTTCGGCATCGAAATCGAGAGAGACGGCCCACTCGTTGAGTACTGCGCCGGTGTTGGTAGTACGAGCGGCTGCCGAAGCATCCTCGATGCGGCTACCAGAAATCTCGACCGGGCCAAGGATGTACTTGATTACACCTTCACGGTCACAGGTAACCAGCGGGACAGAAGGGTCATCAACCTGACCTGGCTCGCGGAAGTCGGCGGCCAGGCTGTCGGCACTTGAGCGACAAACTAGGGCGTCGTATTCGGCCTGAATCTCTTTCGAAACCCAGTTAAGGTCGCTTCCACTGGTTGGCTTTGCACTGCTTGTCGCAATAGGAGCGGATGCTGGTGGGGCCGATGGCGATGCGTTTGAGTCTTCACCACCAACGGCACTGTTTGTGGCCATTGAAGTGGCCAGAACTGGGCGGAACTCAAGAAGTGCGCTTGCCTTGATGAGCTTCAGGGTGCTCTCGTCTGGTGTTCCAGGAATAGAGACCACGATGGCGGCGTTGTTGCCGCTTCCTTGAGTTTGGATTGATGATTCGCTGACACCTGTGGCGTCTACACGCTGTCTGATGATTTCAACGGCTTGTTCGAGCTGGCCTTCTTGAAGAACGGCACCATCGGCAAGGCTTGGTGCGAGAATAATCTCGGTTCCACCCTGCAGATCTAGTGCCAACTGAGGCGCAAATGAGGCGTTACGACCCGTGTTCTCAGCCCAAGCGATGACACCTACAAGTGCGACTAGAACAAGGAATAGGTTGATTAGCCTCTTTCGAGAGGCCTTTACTAGACCGTTTGATGACATTTACTTCTCTGACTTCTTCACTGCTGGCTTTGCTGGCGCTTTTTTGGCTGAAGGCTTTGGAGCTGACGCAGGAGCGGCAGGTTCGGCTTCAACGACGACAGAGGCGTTTACGGTGCGCATGATTGCACCCTTAGCTACAACAAGCGTTGAAGTGCCTGACTTTAGAGTCACTCGGTCGCCATCGACTGCCGTGATAGTTCCATAGATGCCGGAACCAAGCATTACTTCGGTGCCTACTACCGAGGCTGCCTCGATCAAGGCCGCCTGACGTTTGCGCTGTCTAGAGCTGTTGTAAAGAATGAAACCCATGAACGCGATGAGCAGCACTGGAAGCAGAAAATCCATTATTGAACCTAACTTGAGGTAACCCAGATGGGGTTAGACACTTAGACGATTATAAGTTGTCAAAACCGAATAAACCCTGAGTTATCTCTTTACCCATGTGCCTTATTGCAGCGGCGGTGGCTTGTCGCCCTCTAGGGGTCTTTGTAACTAGACCGAGGCGAATGAGGTAGGGCTCGACAACCGAGTCGATTGTGTCTTGTTCTTCGCCGACCGCGACAGCTAGTGTGCTGAGACCAACGGGCTTACCGCCGAACCGATTAACCAAACAATCGAGAACGGTGCGGTCGATTCGATCCAGGCCCAACTCATCGATTCCATAGAGCTTTAGTGCCTCTTGCGCGACCGACAACCCGACGGTGGAGTGATTGTGCACCAACGCGAAGTCACGCACGCGTTTCAAAAGCCGGTTGGCAATGCGAGGTGTTCCCCTAGACCTGGATGCAATTTCAGCTGCAGCATCGGCATCAAGTCGCACATCGAGCTTGGTCGCTGACTTTGTAACAATCTGCAAAAGATCTTCACTCTCATAAAAATCAAGGTGAGCAGTGAAACCAAACCGGTCTCGTAACGGGTTTGGGAGCATCCCCGATCTGGTGGTGGCACCCACCAGTGTGAACGGAGCAATGTCAAGCGAAATGGAGTTGGCTCCAGCGCCTTTGCCGACCATCACATCAACTCGAAAGTCCTCCATCGCAAGGTAAAGCATTTCTTCGGCTGCGCGGGACATGCGGTGAATTTCGTCAATGAACAAAACTTCGTGCGGGGTCAGCGATGTGAGGATGCTTGCTAGGTCGCCGGCATGCTGAATGGCCGGGCCGCTGGTGAGCCGTAAAGGCACTCCGCGCTCCCCCGCGATGATCATTGAAAGGGTTGTCTTTCCTAGACCCGGAGGGCCTGCCAGCAAAATGTGTTCTGGCGCTCGGTTCTGCAACTTAGCCGCTTGAACCAATAGTGAAATTTGCTCGCGCACGGCATCTTGACCGACAAAATCTTTTAGGGAATCAGGGCGCAGAGAAGCTTCAAAGGCCGTGTCAACGTCGGTCACGAAATCATCATCAAGATTCGTCACTGTTTGATCACGACTTTCCAGAGATTATGCCCAGTGCTTGTCTCAGAGCTGTCTGCTTATCTTGCGACTTGGTTAGGGCTTCTCTAACCGCTGGAGAGGCTACCTTTTCGGGGTAACCGAGACCCACAAGGGCAGACACGAGCTCATCTGTCAAAGTCGAACTTGCTGAGCCACCATGAGGTCGCACTTTACCGGCGAGACTGACAACAAGAAGCTTTGCAGTCTTTGGACCAATGCCCGGAACCGAACGAAAAACTGAGTCGTTCTCTGCTTCGACGGCCGACGAAATTTGCTCGGGAGTGAGTGCTGCAATAATGGCAAGACCTGATTTTGGACCAATTCCAGAAACGCTAGTCACGGCATCGAAAAGACCTGCCGACTCTGTCTCTTCGAACCCATAGAGGGTCATTGAATCTTCTCTGACGATCAATCGGGTGTACAACAGAATTTTCTGTCCTACCGCAGCACTGGTCGCAGTCTGGGGCGTGACATTGAGCAGGTAGCCAACGCCGGCACAGTCGACTACGAGCGAATTCGCTTGAGTCGATAAAACTTGGCCAGAAATAGTTGCGATCACTTGACCAGCCTACTTCTTGGGTTGTTTGACGCGACTAGCCACGCTCTGAGCCTTTGCCCAAGCAGCTTGAGCTGGAGTAAGTTCTTGGCCCGCGGCCGACGGGTCGAAGTTCTTCCAGGCGGCCGTAATCGCGATGGCCAGAGCATCCGCGGCATCGGCCGGCTTGGGCGCCTCGGCTAAACCGAGAATCTTGGCAACCATGTTTCCAACCTGAGCTTTCTCTGCCCGACCGTTGCCGGTCACCGCAGACTTTACCTCTGACGGCGTGTGAAAAACGACTGGGATGTTCTTTCTGCTGGCCAGCATCAGTAGAACCCCGCTGATCTGCGCCACACCCATAACTGAGCGCAGGTTTGCCTGAGCAAAAACTCGCTCGATTGCGATTAGATCGGGCTTGTACTGTTCGATTGCCTGCTCTAGTTCGGCGCCTAGGTGGCCAATGCGATCAACTAGTTCAGTGTTCGCGGTCGACGTGGCGACACTCACGTGCAAAAGAGAAAGCTCGCGCGCAGCATCTTTGTTGATCACACCGATGCCACAGCGGGTAAGACCCGGGTCCACCCCAAGTATTACGGTCACTTAGTCGTTTTCTAGTTCTGCCATGACTTCGGCCGACATGTCGAAGTTGCTGTAAACATTTTGAACCTCGTCGGAGTCTTCAAGAGAATCGATCATCTTGATCACCTTGCGAGCGGTCTCGGCATCTACCTGAACATCCATGGATGCTACAAACTCAACATCAGCACTCTCGTAGTCGATGCCAGCATTTTGAAGAGCTTGTCGAACCGAGACCATCTCGCTCGGGTCTGTGGTTACAACGATTTGTTCGCCACGATCTTCGACGTTGTCAACGGCGAATTCAAGCACGGCTTCAAGCACGGCATCTTCATTAGTGTTTTCGGCTGGAACGACGATTACGCCTTTGCGTGCGAACTGATAAGCCACGGAACCTGGGTCTGCAAGAGTTCCGCCGTTGCGGCTGAGAGCCAAGCGCACATCGGCGGCAGCACGGTTCTTGTTGTCGGTTAGACACTCGATCATGAGTGCCACACCGTTAGGGCCGTAAGCCTCGTACATGATGTTTAGGTATTCAACCGAATCAGCACCGACGCCAGAGCCGCGCTTGATTGCGCGCTCAATGTTGTCGTTCGGAAGCGAAGATTTTCTGCCCTTTTGAACCGCGTCATAAAGAGTTGGGTTGCCATCGAGGTCAGCGCCGCCGAGACGTGCTGCTACTTCGATGTTCTTGATTAGCTTTGCAAAAAGTTTTGCACGGCGACCATCAATGATGGCCTTCTTGTGCTTAGTTGTGGCCCATTTGGAGTGACCAGACATGCGAATCTCCCAGTGATTTCAAGTTTCGCTGTAAGTCTACTAACTCAAACTCGGCTGGAACTTAGGCGCTCACCATTGAATCGATGAAGAACCGATGCACCCTACTCTCATCGGTAACCTCGGGGTGAAAACTTATGCCGAGTATCGACTTCTGCCGAACGCCTACGACAGCACCCGAAGGTAAGGTTGCGAGAACATCTGCGCCTGGGCCAACCTGCTCGATGATCGGCGCTCTGATGAACGCGGCAACCAGATCTGGCCCATCAATGCCCTTGAATGAAAGCTTCGTTTCGAAAGATTCCGTTTGATGACCAAACGCATTTCGTCTCACGGTCACATCGAGACCGCCAAACGTCTCTTGACCATCGATACCATCGAGGATGCGGTCAGCCAGAAGAATAAGCCCCGCGCAAGTGCCAAAGGTAGGTAATCCGGCGGCAATCGCGTCTTTTAGCGGGTCAAATAGATCGAAGATTCGGGCCAACTTGCTGATTGTGGTTGATTCACCACCGGGGAGAATCAGCCCGTCAACCGCGGCTAGTTGTGCTTCTGTTCTGACTTCGACGGCCTTAGCGCCAGCAGCCTCAACAGCGGCAAGGTGTTCGCGAACATCCCCTTGAAAGGCGAGAACGCCGATGGTCTTCATTTACCAGCCGCGGTCAGCCAAGCGGTGTGGTGCTGGAATGTCGTTGACGTTGATACCCACCATGGCTTCACCGAGGCCGCGAGACACGCTAGCGAGAACACTTGGGTCGTTGTAGAAAGTTACAGCCTTCACAACGGCCTTTGCGCGCGCGACAGGGTCGCCCGACTTGAAGATTCCGGAACCAACAAAGACGCCGTCAGCACCCAACTGCATCATCATCGCTGCATCTGCTGGAGTTGCTACACCGCCTGCTGTAAACATGACAACTGGAAGCTTGCCCGAGCGTGCCACCTCAACAACAAGGTCATACGGAGCTTGGAGTTCTTTAGCCGCAACGTAAAGTTCATCGTTGGTCTTCGCTGCCAGCGCGCGGATCTCTCCACCGATGGTGCGAATGTGCTTGGTTGCCTCAGAAACGTCACCGGTACCGGCTTCGCCCTTAGAGCGAATCATGGCGGCTCCCTCGGTGATTCGGCGAAGAGCCTCGCCTAGGTTAGTGGCTCCGCAAACGAAAGGCACCTTAAAGTTCCACTTGTCGATGTGGTTCACGTAGTCGGCAGGTGAAAGAACTTCTGACTCGTCGATGTAGTCAACGTTGAGTGCTTCAAGAATTTGAGCTTCGACAAAGTGGCCGATGCGTGCCTTCGCCATCACCGGGATGGAGACAGCGTTGATAATCTCGTCGATCATGTCTGGGTCGCTCATGCGCGCTACACCACCCTGTGCGCGGATGTCGGCTGGAACACGCTCGAGGGCCATTACGGCTACTGCGCCCGCGTCTTCAGCAATCTTTGCCTGCTCAACATTGACGACGTCCATGATGACACCGCCCTTCAGCATTTCGGCTAGGCCGCGCTTGACACGAGTGGTGGCTACGTTGTTGTTCTGAGATTCGCTCATGTGCACAAGTCTAACTTGGCGTTTTTGGTTGGCGAAATCCGCGCACGAGAAAAGTTGAAAAGTTGCTCAGTTTGTAGGCCAGGAAGCCGATATCTCAGCTCTGACTTCACCTAGAAGCTTTGGCAACGCCTTGGTTTGAGCGATGATCGGAAAGAAGTTTGAGTCATTGGCCCAGCGAGGAACAACGTGTTGATGCAAGTGGGCGGCGATCCCCGCTCCGGCTACTTCACCCTGGTTCATGCCGATGTTGAAACCATGATTTCCAGAACTGTGTTGCAGAGCGGTCATTGCCTGCTGCGTGAGCAGAGCAATTTCTGCCACCTCGTCGTTGGTGGCCTTGTCATACGAGTCAACGTGTCTATAGGGGCACACCAAAAGATGACCCGAGTTGTAGGGAAAGAGATTCAGTAACACGAATGCTTGTTTGCCGCGCTTTACGATCAAGGACGCCTCGTCAGATAGCGATGGCGCAATACAGAATGGGCATTGGTCTTCAGACGGCTGCTGACCCTGCTGAATGTAAACCAATCGATGTGGAGTCCAGAGCCTTTGAAATGCGTCGGGAACCGCGGCGAAATCCGCTACGTTCTCGAGGTTCTCTGACACTAAACCTGGGCCTTGTCGCGAATCGCGCTAAGAATCTTCTCAACTGCATCATCGATACTCACGCTGTTATCTTGCGATCCATCACGATAACGGAAGGACACCGCGTTAGCATCCCTGTCTTCACCGCCGGCAATGAGCATGAACGGAACCTTGTCTTTGGTGTGCGTTCTGATCTTCTTTGGGAAGCGATCATCTGAAATGTCGAGTTGCGCGCGAACGCCTTGTGCCCGAAGTTGATCGATGACCTCACCTAGGTATTCGTTGAACTCGTCAGCAACTGGAATTCCAACCACCTGAACCGGGGCCAGCCAAGGCGGGAAAATTCCTGCATAGTGCTCGGTCAGCACACCGAAGAAACGCTCAATCGAACCGAACAATGCTCGGTGAATCATGACGGGGCGCTGCTTAGTGCCGTCAGCTGCCGTGTACTCGAGATCGAAACGTTCAGGGAGATTGAAGTCGAGCTGAACGGTGGACATTTGCCAGGTTCGCCCAATGGCGTCTCTGGCCTGAACTGAAATTTTCGGCCCGTAGAAAGCCGCGCCTCCCGGGTCTGGAACTAGCTCGAGGCCAGAGGCAGTAGCCACGCGCTCAAGCGTCGCGGTTGCGAGCTTCCAAATTTCTGGATCGCCAACGAACTTCGGGTTGCCATCTTCTTTGGTTGACAGTTCTAGATAGAAATCGTCTAGGCCATAATCGCGAAGCAATCCAAGGATGAAGTTCAAAACATCCGTGAGTTCTTTCTCCATGTCTTGAAGCGTCACGTAGAGGTGAGCGTCATCTTGCGCAAAGCCGCGTGCACGAGTCAATCCGTGTAGCACGCCGCTCTTCTCATAGCGATAAACGGTTCCGAACTCAAAGAGGCGCAACGGAAGATCTCGGTAAGAGCGAGCCTGCGACTTGAAAATGAGGTTGTGGTACGGACAGTTCATCGGCTTTAGGTAGTAGTCCTGGCCCTGCTTGCGAATAACTCCGTTTTCATCAACCTCTTCATCGATTCGAATCGGTGGGAACATGCCCTCTGAGTACCATTGCAAGTGGCCGGACGTCTCGAACAAACCGCCCTTGGTGATGTGCGGTGAGTAAACAAAATCGTAACCAGACTCTTCGTGGCGTTTGCGGCTGTAGTCCTCCATGGTGCGACGAATGATGCCGCCCTTTGGGTGGAACACGGCCAGACCTGAGCCAATTTCCTCTGGGAAAGAAAACAGGTCAAGCTCAGCGCCTAGTCGGCGGTGATCGCGTTTGGCCGCCTCTTCAAGTTGTTGCTGGTGAGCTCGGAGCTCATCTTTAGACGGCCACGCCGTGCCATAAACACGCTGCAGCTGCTTGTTCTTCTCTGAACCGCGCCAGTAGGCCGCAGCAGTGCGCATGAGCGCAAAACCGTTGCCGATCATCCGTGTGTTGGGTAGGTGCGGACCACGGCAGAGGTCAAACCAAACCACATCGCCTGATTGCGGGTCGACATTGTCATAGATAGTTAGCTCGCCGGCACCGACCTCAGCCGCGCCCTCACCCAAATCCGAGCCTTTAAGCGAGATAAGTTCGAGCTTGTAGGGCTCTGAGGCTAGCTCCTGTGCCGCATCCGCTTCATTAGTCACACGTCGAACAAAGCGCTGACCAGATCGGACGATGCGCTCCATGGCCTTCTCGAGAGCCTTGAGGTCTTCAGGAGTAAAGGCCTCGGCAACATCGAAGTCGTAATAGAAGCCGTCTTTGATGGGAGGACCAATGCCGAGTTTGGCTTCTGGGTTGATGCTCTGCACGGCTTGGGCAAGAACGTGGGCGGTTGAGTGGCGCAGAATGGATAGACCGTCTGGTGAAGAGACTTCAACAGCGAGGATGCTGTCTCCCGCTGACACTGCGTGTGCGAGGTCTTTTAGTTCGCCGTTGACGCGCATTGCAACAACGGTCTTCGAAGCAAATAGGTCGAAACCGGTAGCGCCAGGTTCAACGTCGCGGCTCGAACCATCACACGTGACTAAAAATGCCATCATTTGCCCTTTTTCTTTGCTAAGACCTCAATACTAATCGGCAGGTTAGGCGTGCCTTGCTAGGCAGAACGGGTATCTTGCGCTTGAGTAGTGGCATGTCTGCACCGGAACCAGAAATCAGCAACCAAGACGTTGCGCTTTTTGCGAAACAAGAATTTCAGCGAACCGCGATGGCCGCTCGCCTCAACTGGCTAAGAGCTGGTGTCTTGGGCGCAAACGATGGCATCATGAGCACCTCGGGTCTTGTGCTCGGTGTTGCTGGCGCAACCACCGAGTCTTCAGCAATCTTGATCGCGGGAGTGGCCGCAGTTGTGGCCGGGTCAATTTCGATGGCTGGTGGCGAATACGCCTCGGTTAGCGCTCAGAAAGACAGTGAAAAAGCAGCTCTTGCCATCGAGCGCGAAGAACTCGCAGCCAACCCAGAGTTGGAGCTACGTGAACTGGCTTGGTTCTATGAAGAAAAGGGGTTATCCCCAGACGTCGCATTTGCCGTAGCCACAGAGCTAACCGCGAAAGATGCTCTAAAGGCCCATGCTGAAGCCGAGTTCGGCATCGATTCCGAGAACCATGTTTCACCAACTCAGGCAGCTCTATCCTCGTTCATTGCTTTCGCTCTTGGTGGCTCACTTCCGCTAATTGCCGTCACAGGCCCTTGGGTTGACTTGCGCATCCTAGTGACCATCGTGGCAACTGTGCTTTCCTTGGGGCTAACCGGATGGATCGGTGCGAAATTAGGCGGAGCAAAGCCCCTGCGCGCAATCATCCGAAACCTTTTTGTTTCGTTGCTCACCATGGGCATCACTTTCGCGATTGGTTCGCTGGTTGGAACGCAGTTATAGCGACGACGTTAACTCGGGCGACTATTCAGAGATCGCCCCAGGTCTTTGCGTGGGCGGAACTCCCCCTCGCTTAGACGGTCAGGTAAACACTTCACCAGAGTTCAGCGAGTATCAAGGCTTCGACTACGTATTCACATTTCACAAGCATTCCTCCCCGATGGTCGGAGCTGTTGAGATTAGATTTTTTTTCGAGGATGACTGGAACAACGGTCTTCCAGAACACGAGTTTGCCAAAATACGTGAACTAGCCGACCTGGCTCACGCCTATTGGAAAAACGGATCTAATGTTTTGATTCGCTGCCAAGGGGGCAAGAACCGAAGCGGCTTGGTAGCAGCGCTGGTTCTCGTTTCCTCTGGTAAGTCCCCCGATGAGGCCATCGAACAGCTGAGAGCTAAACGAACTGACGACGTGCTTTTCAACCGACACTTCGAGGCATTGGTCCGCAGCGGGTCTCTTTAGTTCAAAAAAGGTGAGTAGGGCATCCGCTTAAAGAAAAAAGACCCCGGCATTTAGCCAGGGTCTGTTGGTGGTCGATACTGGGATCGAACCAGTGACCCCTTCCATGTCAAGGAAGTGCGCTACCGCTGCGCCAATCGACCGTTTGCCCGAAACTCGAGCAAGAACCATCCTAGACCGAATGAACGAACTAGTTTGTTTCTTTTGAGGTGGAGACGGGATTTGAACCCGTGGTTTTACAGCTTTGCAGGCTGCTGCTTTGGGCCGCTCAGCCACTCCACCATGCTTTCGCGCCGGCCTGCTAGAGCCTGCTTCGAGCGGATGACGAGATTCGAACTCGCGACCCTCACCTTGGCAAGGTGATGCTCTACCAACTGAGCCACATCCGCAATGTTCTTTCGAACGAGAGCAACTCTAACCCAGAACGACCTTTTTGCGCAAACCGCCACGCATGGTTGTTGCACTTGATAGCCTGAGACTAATTAGGGCGTATGGCGTAGTGGTAGCGCGCTTCCTTCACACGGAAGAGGTCACTGGTTCGATCCCAGTTACGCCCACGTGAACTTCAAAATTGGTGATAACTCCCTGTGGGAATTCGTGCTGGCCTACTTCTGGACCTTCATGCTATTTGCACTGTTTGCCGGAACCATCGTGGTCGCCATTGCAACTTTGGTTGGAAACATACGCGATAAATGGCCTTATTACGACAAGGCTCGCAAACGAAAAGTTATCAAGAACCTGGTGGTTTTCTTCGGCCTGATTGGACTATTCATCTACCTAGGGTCGGCGATGTAACTAGCCGCGCCAGTGGCACCTGAGATAGAACGAAGCCTGATGCCCTGGCCAAGCCGCCGTAGAAGTGGACCAGCCACGATGTCATGAACAAGGCCGTTGCGGAACAGATGATTAGGCACTCTAACGTGCTGTCGCTTTGCGTAATCTAAATATCTATCTCTGGAGCCAAAGACCTGAAACAAACCGAAATGGAGGGACCGAAGTCCCTCCATTTCGACTCGAGAAGACTAGCCTCGGTCTGAGCCGAATGCATAGGCTTCTTCGCCGTGAACCACGGTGTCAATACCGGCGATTTCGTCTGCCGCTGTCACGCGGAATCCGATTGTCTTGTCGATTGCGAAGCCAATGAGCAAGGCTAGAACGAAGCTGTACACAAGCACCGCACCAGCGCCGATTGCCTGAGCAATGAGTTGATCCCAACCAAAACCGAATGCTGCGCCAACGCCTTCGCCAAAGAAACCGATAAAGAGAGTTCCCACGATTCCACCGACTAGGTGGATACCGACCACATCGAGCGAGTCGTCAAAACCGAAGCTGAACTTGAGGTCAACGGCCAATGCGCAGAGAACGCCGGCGACTACACCCAGAAGCATTGCGTAGATTGGCGAAACGGATGCACATGCCGGAGTGATAGCCACGAGACCGGCAACTGCTCCAGAACCAGCACCGATCGAAGTTGCCTTTCCGTGCTTGAAGTACTCGACGATGATCCAACCGAGCATGGCTGCAGCGGGAGCTGCCAGGGTGTTGATGAACGCGATAGCAGCAATACCGTCAGCAGCGAGTTCTGAACCCGCATTGAATCCAAACCAACCGAACCAAAGCAATGAGACACCGAGAAGTGTCAGAGGCACGTTGTGTGGCTGTGTGATTCCTTTGCTGAAACCGAAACGCTTGCCAAGAACGATGGCCAAAGCAAGACCTGCAGCTCCTGCGTTGATGTGAACAGCGGTTCCACCGGCGAAGTCGATTGCACCTAGGCCATAAGCGATCCATCCACCATCGACAACTCCACCCTCGCCAAGGTCAAAGTTGAAGACCCAGTTAGCTACGGGAAAGTACACAAAGGTTGCCCAGAGGCCGGCGAAGACCATCCATGCACCAAACTTAGCGCGGTCGGCGATTGCACCTGAGATTAGGGCCACAGTGATGATGGCGAAAGTCGCCTGGAAGGCAACGAAACCTAGTTCAGGAAAGGCCGCTGCGCCATTGGTTGCGTCAGCGAATGGAGAACCGAGGCCAATTTTGGCTAGGTCGATACCGAACCAGCCGTCGATGCCGATGAAACTCTCGCCGCTGTTGACCTTCGAGGGGCCGTCAGCAAAGGCGATCGCATAGCCGTAAAGCACCCAAAGTACAGCTACGAGCCCGAGGGAGCCGAAGCTGAGCATCATCATCGAAACAACGCTCTTGGCCTTCACCATGCCGCCATAGAAGAATGCGAGACCCGGAGTCATGAGTAGAACGAATGCTGCGCTGATAAGTAGGAAAGTGGTGTTTCCCTGGTCTAAAACGGATTCCATTTGTTTACCTCTCTTTAGAAAACAAACGCCCCCGTCATTGCGGGCATGTGCCAAGTAAACATTTGTAAAGTTTCAGAAAGTAGCCGGATTTGTTTCGTGTTTGTAAAACATGTCACACCACTGGAAAGGCGTCGGCGGCAGAAATCTATTGGGCAAGTGCGTGAAGTCGGGAAATCGCTCTCAAGTACTTTTTGCGGTAACCCCCGGCAACCATTTCAGGGGTGAACAAGTCTGTAAGCGGCAGACCAGTCGATCTGATCGAGATTTGAGCTTCATAGGCTCTGTCGACGAAGGCAACGAACCTAAGCGCATCTGCTTGGTCGACGAATTTGTGCGCGCCATCGAGGCCGATACGCTCGACCCCTTGTACTAGCCTGGCAAACCTAGCCGGGTGAATCGTTGACAGGTGCTTCAGAAGATCGTCAAACGAATCCAAACTGGCGGCCTGAACTTCACTCAACCAAGCGCCTAGCTGCTCAGCTGTCTGCGTTTGGCTGTGGCCGTCAATCGGCCGATGCCGGTAATCGTCTCCATCGATTCTCAAAATTTCGAAGTTAGCACTGATGCCAAGAATCTCGCGTCTGAAATTTTCGGCGGCAAAGCGACCTTCACCAAGGGCGTTAGGCGGGGTGTTTGAAGTGGCCGCAAAAAGAACACCCTTAGAACTAAGGTCGTTCAGCAGGCGCGACATGATCATGGTGTTACCAGGGTCATCTAGCTCAAACTCGTCTATGCAGATCAAGTCATACTTAGAAAACAGACGCATTGCCTCTGCGAAACCGAGCGCCCCAATCAGGCTTGTATAGGCCAAGAAACTGCCAAAAAGCTTTTTACCTTTGAATGACCTGTAAAGAGATACGAGAAGATGGGTTTTGCCAACACCGAAACCGCCATCTAGGTAGAAACCCGGCACAGCCCGACTGCCCTTGGTTTTGGCTTTGCGAAACCCTTGGCGCAGTGTGTCTAGGGCCACTTGCTGTGACTCAAACAAGGGTGCTGGCTGGTAAGACTCGAATGTTGTATCGCGAAACTCCCTTGGCGGCACCAAATCGGCAAGCATTTGTTGCGCTGAGACGATCGGCTCACGCGCGCAAAGCTCTAAGAAGCTGCCTTTTGTGGCCATTTGTTACCAATCGGTATCTATTCTGGAGTGCTTGGATTAACCTTGTCCTAAGTACTCTAAGTTTATTGGAACGAGAACGAGCCAAAGATGCCAGCACCAGCAGACTCAACACCTAAATTTCTTGAATACGCGCACCCAGAAGTGCTAGTTACCGCCGACTGGGTGGCGCAAAATCTAGACAACCCAGATGTCGTGGTCGTTGAATCAGACGAGGATGTTCTGCTCTACGAAATCGGCCACATTCCCGGCGCGGTCAAAATCGACTGGCACACCGATCTAAATGACAGTGTTACCCGCGACTATGTCGACGGAGCCGGTTTCAAAGCTCTAATGGAACGTAGCGGAATCAGTCGAGATACCACGGTCGTTCTCTACGGAGACAAGAGCAACTGGTGGGCAGCCTATGCACTTTGGGTTTTCAAACTCTTCGGTCACGCCGACGTCAGACTCCTCGACGGCGCTCGTGAGGCTTGGTCAGCAAGTGGACGAACTCTCACCAAAGAAGCGACCGAGAAAGTGCCGAGCGACTACCCCCTAGTCGAGCGCGATGACAAAACGCTGCGCGCCTTCCGCGATGACGTGCTAGCTCACTTTGGAAACCCCCTTCTCGACATTCGAAGCCCACAGGAGTACTCGGGCGAACGAACCCACATGCCCGACTACCCACAGGAGGGCGCGCTGCGTGCGGGGCACATTCCGTCTGCCGTATCGGTGCCTTGGGGTCGTGCTGTAAACGAGGATCAAACATTCAAATCTCGCGCCGACCTCGAGGCTATTTATCAGGGCGAAAAAGGACTGAACCCGAATGACTCTGTGATCGCTTATTGCCGAATCGGCGAGCGTTCGTCACACTCTTGGTTCGTTCTCAAATTCTTGCTGGGTTTTGACAACGTACGCAACTACGACGGATCTTGGACTGAGTGGGGTTCACTGGTGGGTGTTCCAATCGTTCGCGGTGAAGAACCGGGCGACGCCCCAGCTCCGCGCCGATGACCAACAGCGTTACCAAAGCCGCAGACCTGGTTGCTACAGACTTCAAGGCGGGATCAAACAGAGAGAAACTTGAGCTACTACTCGAGTATTCAGAAAACCTGCCAGCCCTACCTGAGCGTTATGCAGAGCATCCAGACCTGTTCGAGCGCGTTGAGGAGTGCCAATCGCCCGTCTATCTCTTTGTTGAGGTTGATAACGGAGTTGTGGGCGTCTTCTTCACCGCCCCCGAAGAGGCACCGACTACGCGTGGGTTCGCAGGAATCCTCAGTGAGGTGCTGCATGAAAAGTCGGTTGCAGATGTCCTTTCCCTTTCGGATGACTTTCCTGACCAAATCGGCCTTACCGAGGCAGTCTCTCCGCTTCGCATCCGAGGGATGCGCGCCATGATTTACCGAATCAAGCGACAAGTGCGAGAGAAAGTCGCATAACTAGAAGTGATGCACACGGTCGCCTGGTACGAACTCGAACCCGGATTCTCGGCGAATTTTCACCTGACTGAGAGCGGCGACTATTTCGGAGAAAATCACTCGAGTCGAGACATCTCAAACGAGGTAGACCTGGCACATCTAATCAAACTTCGGTCACAAGCAGATGCGCTTGTTGTTGGTGGCGCAACTGCGCGAGCAGAAGGATTCAAGCCGTCAAAACGATTTGAAACCTACGTGATCTCCAGCCAACCACAGGCCTCTGAGCTGCACCGACTCGAATTTGCAGGCGATGCTGAACTTTCAGCGCAAATACTCACTCTCAAAGCCAAGCACACGCGAGTTTTGAGCGAGTGTGGGCCGGCACTGCTAAACAAGTTCCTGCAGCTTGGAGTTATTGACGAACTTTTTCTAACCGTTTCATTCACCGACAGGCCAAGCAAAAGCGCGGCTGAGAAGAGTGCGCATTCGGTTTTGAAACTTGACGGTTACCAACTAGAGCATTTCGAGATCATTCAAAACTCTGCCCTGACCTCGTGGCGGCGAGCCTAAAGGGCTCTAAGCAACTACTCCAATATCCTTTGGATGTGAGTGAGTCAATGAAACCTTCTGATGTAGCGCCAGAGTTCGCCCTGGCCTTGAGGTCAATTCTCGACTCCAACGTGCGAAACGAACTAGATGTCAAAGAAATAGAAGCGCCGGCAAACCTTGCACGGCATGCCGTCGCATTTTCTTGCGACGTGAGACCAGATTCAGTTCACGAAAAGATAGACCTGGGCACCGGTCGCCTGGTTTTACTGTGGGATGACGAACCACAGGAGTCTTGGGGTTCACGCTTTCGAGTGATCGCCTTCGCCAAGTCACCCCTCGAAACCGAAATTGGCGCCGATGAATTCAGTGCTGGTTTGGCGTGGAGTTGGTTGGTTACCGCTCTAGATGCAAATCAGGCCTCATACAATTCCGAAGCCGGCACAACTACGCGCGTCATTTCAACAGGCTTCGGTGCTCTAGCGAATCAAGCACCTCATGCCGAACTCGAACTACGTGCTTCATGGAGCCCGCTCGACACAAACATCGCTGCCCACATGCACGCTTGGCAATCCCTGATTTGCATGATGTCTGGCCTACCCTTGCAGAACGAGGACGTCGGTCGCCTAAATGTCTGATGACGAGCAAATTTCGCCACCTACTCCCCTGAATAAGCCAAGATGCAACGATGTTCGCCTTATCGAAACATCCGGTGATCTAGCCAAGGCAACAGAAGACCTTCTTGGCGGTGTTGGACCACTAGCCATCGACGCAGAGCGTGCCAGCGGCTTCAAATACTCGCAGAGGGCTTACCTAATTCAGTTGCACCGCCGGAATGCACCGATTCTGCTGATTGACCCGATAGCCGTAAACAACGACGACCCCGATGCATTTTCAAGACTTTCAAAGTCGATCGAGGGCATTCCCTGGATTCTGCACGCGGCAACGCAAGACATTCCGTGCCTTGCCGAGCTTGGGCTTCGACCAACAGAGCTCATCGACACAGAGCTGGCTGGGCGCTTACTCGGTCTAGACCGAGTTGGCCTAGGTTCTATGGTTCAAGAGCTGCTTTCCCTGGCACTCGCCAAGGAACACTCGGCAGCGGATTGGTCTACCAGACCATTGCCCGAGAACTGGCTGAACTATGCGGCGCTAGACGTAGACGTGTTACCCGAACTTGCCGAACTTCTACTCGAAGCGTTGGCTAAAGAGAACAAACTGGGGTGGGCGGAGCAAGAGTTCACTCACCTGCTCTCATTTGCTCCGAAGCCAGCCAAGGTAGATAAATGGCGAGGCACCAGCGGTCTAAACACGATTCGGGATGAACGCGGTTTCGCGGTGGTCAAGGCCGTGTGGAACGCCAGAGAAGAGCTTGGCAAACGCCTCGACGTATCACCAGGCCGCCTCATCCCCGATTCATCTCTGATCGAACTTGCCACTTCGAGGCCAAAAACCAAGGGCGAAATGACGGCGAACAAGAAATTCGCCGGCCGTGCATCCCGCTCGTATTTAGACACTTGGTGGGCGGCCTTGAACGAGGGTTTGAAAGATTTGAGACCGCCTGAGCTGCGCGTGAAGTCAGAAGGCATCCCGAATCACCGCATTTGGGCGCATAAGCATCCTTTGGCGGATGCTCGGCTGCAGGTTTTGAAAGAAATCATGACGCGGCTATCAACCGAACACGTGCTCCCTACCGAGAACATATTGACCCCGGACTATATGCGTCAACTCGCTTGGAACCTCGAAATCACGAGCGTTGAAGACATCGTTGGCTTCTTGAGTGCTTGTGGCGCACGTCCTTGGCAACTTGATTTGGTTTGCGAAGAATTTAGCGCTGGTTTGATTGATCAGCCGACTGCTGAGAATCAAAGCTCTCAAGCGGGCGAGCATGAGGAACCTTAGAGCCCACTACTTGGGCGACAATTTCTCTAGCTACGGCCTGGGCTGTGAGTCCCACTCGCTCTAGAATTTCGCCGCGGGTAGCGTGCTCTAGGAACTCATCGGGTAGCCCAACTTCGTTAAGCGCAGTGTCGATTTCGGCAGCGCGCATTTCTTGACGAACGCGAGTACCGATTCCGCCAACTCGAACTCCGTCTTCGATTGTGACTACAAGGCGATGTGCCTTCGAGAACTCGAGAACGGACTTTGGTACGGGAACAACCCAACGCGGGTCAATCACGGTCGCACCTATACCTTGGGCTGCCAAGAGTTCGGCCACCTTGAGTGCAGTTTCGGCCATGGTTCCAACGGCGACCAGCAGCACATCTTTGCTCGGCGATTCGTGCAAAATATCTACACCGTCGTTCATGCGACGAAGTTGCTTGATTTCGGCGCCGGCCGTACCCTTTGGGAATCTAACAACGGTAGGAGCGTCATCGACGTTCGTGGCTTCTTGAAGTTCTTCGCGCAGACGCTCGGCGTCTCGAGGTGCCGCGATTCTGATGCCAGGCACGATCTGAAGTGTCGCGAGGTCCCACATGCCATGGTGTGAAGCGCCGTCTGGTCCGGTTACACCGGCTCGGTCGAGCACGAGTGTGACAGGCGCCTTGTGCAACGCGACATCCATGAGCAATTGGTCAAAGGCTCGGTTTACGAATGTTGCATAGATGCAAACAACCGGATGCAGTCCACCGAAGGCCATACCCGCGGCCATGGTCACAGCGTGCTGCTCGGCGATGCCCACGTCGAAAACTCGGTCTGGGAACTTCTTAGCCATGGCATCTAGACCGACTGGCATGAGCATCGCGCCGGTAATGCCAACAATGTCTTTTCGCTTCGCAGCAATCGAGACGATTTCGTCGCTGAACACCGAAGTCCAAGATTTACCGGCCATCTTTTCAAGCGACTCACCCGTCAACGGGTCAATCTGGCCAACGGCGTGGAATTGGTCATCCTCGTTAAGGAGAGCAGGATCGAATCCCTTACCCTTCTGAGTGATTGCGTGCACGATGACCGGGTAGGCGTATTTCTTTGCCTGACGAAGGGCGGTCTCCATAGCCTGAAGGTCGTGACCGTCAATAGGACCGATGTACTTAATGTCTAGGTTCGGGAACATGCCTTTTGGTGCCATTGCACCCAGCAAGCCGGTGCCCGCTCCCCTAGCTGCGGAGTAGGTGAGCTTGCCGAGTAAACCGAACTTGTCGAACAACTTGCGAGAGAAACGATAGGCCTTGCGGTAGATCTTCTCTGTGCGAATCTCATTGAGATAGCGAGCGAGACCACCGATGGTTGGTGCGTATGAGCGCCCGTTGTCGTTGACCACAATGACCAGCTTGCGATCGTTGTCGTCAGTTATGTTGTTCAGAGCTTCCCAGGCCATTCCGCCAGTGAGTGCCCCGTCGCCAATAACGGCGACTACGTAACGGTCTTCTTGTTTGGTGAGCTTGAATGCCTTTGCAATTCCGTCAGCCCAAGAGAGTGAAGATGATGCGTGAGAGCTTTCAACTACGTCATGTACAGACTCTGAGCGCTGAGGGTAACCGGCAAGACCATCTTTTTGACGAAGTCGGCTGAAGTCTTGGCGACCGGTTATCAGCTTGTGTACATAGCTCTGGTGGCCAGTGTCGAAGACGATTGGATCGTTCGGTGAATCGAAAACGCGGTGAATGGCCACGGTCGTCTCAACCACGCCCAGGTTTGGACCGAGGTGCCCGCCGGTTGCGGCAACGCTGGTGATCAAATGAGCGCGGATGTCTCGGCAGAGCTCGCTCAACTGGGCAGCGTTTAGCTCATCAAGGTCTCTAGGACCGGCAATCTTCTCAAGCAAACTCACGATGACCTAAACCGACCCCTCGAGATTGTTTATTCCGCTATGCGACAAGGCTACGCAGAACGTATTGAAGAATTCCACCGTTACGGAAGTAGTCGGCCTCGCCAGGAGTGTCGATTCGCACTACTGCGTCAAACTCCACAACCGACTTACCAGCAGCCGAGTGTGCAGTTGGCTTAGCAACCACGCGCACCGTTTTAGGCGTCACACCGTTGTTTAGCTCGGTGACACCGATGAAGTCGAATTCCTCGGTTCCATCGAGACCAAGGCTTGCAGCGCTCTGGCCGGCTGGGAACTGAAGCGGGAGCACACCCATTCCAATTAGGTTGCTTCGGTGAATGCGTTCGAACGATTCGGTGATTACGGCCTTCACACCGAGCAGGCTCGTTCCCTTGGCAGCCCAGTCACGCGATGAACCTGAACCGTACTCTTTGCCGGCAAGAATCACCAACGGAATACCGCGCTCTTGGTACGTGACCGACGCGTCGTAGATGAACGCTTGCGGAGCATCCGAGGTGTTGAAGTCGCGCGTGTAGCCACCTTCAACGCCATCGAGCAGCAGGTTCTTTAGGCGGATGTTCGCAAACGTTCCACGAATCATAACCTCGTGGTTTCCGCGGCGAGAACCGTATGAGTTGAAGTCGCTTCGAGCAACGCCGTGTTCGGTGAGGTACTGACCCGCTGGGGAGTCGACCTTGATTGAACCCGCTGGGCTGATGTGGTCTGTGGTTACCGAGTCACCCAGAAGAGCCAGAACTCTTGCGCCAATGATGTCGTTGACAGCGCTAGGTTCGCGCTTCATTCCCTCGAAATAAGGCGGGCGACGAACATAAGTTGATTTCTCGTCCCAGTCGAAGGTGGCACCGGTTGGGGTTGGAAGCGACTTCCAACGCGAATCGCCGTCGAAGACGCCGGCGTACTGAGTCTTGAACATGTTTGAGTTAATCGACTCGTCAATGGTCTTCTGCACTTCTTCTGGAGTTGGCCAGACATCGGCCAGAAAGACATCGTTGCCAGCAGCATCTTGTCCAAGAGCTTGGCTTTCGAAGTCGAAATCCATGGTTCCAGCAAGCGCATAGGCGATGACTAGTGGTGGCGACGCTAGGTAGTTCATCTTTACGTCTGGGTTGATACGACCCTCGAAGTTGCGGTTGCCCGATAGAACGGCGGTAACAGCTAGATCATTGCGGTTGATGGCTTCGCTAATCGCGTCGTCAAGTGGCCCTGAGTTGCCGATGCAGGTGGTGCAGCCATAGCCCACGAGGTTGAAACCGAGAGCATTGAGCGAATCGGTCAGGCCGGCCTTCTCGTAGTATTCGGTGACTACCTTTGAGCCAGGAGCGAGTGAGGTCTTGACCCAAGGCTTAGCCTTCAGACCCTTGGCGACGGCCTTCTGTGCCAAAAGACCGGCCGCCAGCATCACAGATGGATTGCTGGTGTTGGTGCACGAAGTAATCGACGCAATCGAAACAATTCCGTTGTCAATGTCGAAATCAGCACCCTTGACGTCGGTCTGATTCGAGGCTCTGTCGGTGTAGGTAGGCAAGACCTCGCGGAACTTTTGCTGGGCTTGTGACAGTTCAATGCGGTCTTGCGGGCGCTTTGGACCCGCAATCGACGGGACTACCGTCGAGAGATCGAGTTCTAGGTATTCGCTAAATACAGGCTCTTGAGATGGGTCGTGCCAAAGTCCCTGCGCCTTGGTGTAAGCCTCAACTAGGTCAATTTGCTCTTGGCTGCGGCCGGTGATTCTTAGGTAATCGAGGGTCACTTCGTCGATCGGGAAAATCGCTACGGTTGAACCAAATTCAGGGCTCATGTTTCCGATAGTGGCTCGGTTGGCAAGCGGCACCGAACCAACGCCTGCGCCATAGAACTCAACGAATTTGCCTACGACACCGTGCTTCCGAAGCATTTCAGTGATGGTTAGAACAACGTCGGTAGCAGTTGCGCCGGTTGGAATCTTGCCTGTGAGCTTGAAACCAACAACCTTAGGAATAAGCATCGAAACCGGCTGACCGAGCATGGCCGCCTCGGCCTCGATGCCACCAACACCCCAACCGAGAATGCCGAGACCGTTGACCATCGTGGTGTGCGAGTCGGTGCCGACGCAAGAGTCTGGGTAAGCCTGTAGAACCCCGTCGACCTCGCGGGTCATGACGGTTCTTGCCAAGTATTCGATGTTGACCTGGTGAACGATACCGGTGCCCGGAGGGACAACTTTGAAGTCGTCGAAGGCCGTTTGGCCCCATCTCAAAAATTGGTAACGCTCGCCATTGCGCTCGTATTCAAGTTCGACGTTCTTTTCAAAGGCGTCGGCGCGACCAGCCACATCGATAACAACGGAGTGGTCGATGACCATTTCTGCAGGTGCCAGTGGGTTGATTTTCTTCGGGTCTCCGCCCAGCGCGGCTACTGCTTCGCGCATTGTGGCTAGGTCGACAATGCAAGGCACGCCGGTGAAATCCTGCATGATCACGCGGGCCGGGGTGAACTGAATTTCGGTGTCTGGTTCAGCGTTAGGGTTCCAGTCGACCAAGGCTTTAATGTGGGCTGCCGTTATGTTTGCACCGTCTTCGGTGCGAAGAAGGTTTTCGAGAAGAATCTTGAGGCTAAATGGAAGGTTCGAGCCGCCGGCACTCGACAGTTTGAAGTACCGGTAAGTTTTTCCGCCGACAACCAGATTGTCAGCCGAAGAGTAACTGTTCACCTTAGACAAGAAAGGCTCCTTCGCTTTAATAACCTTTCAAAAATACCACTAACGCGCGGTTTGAATGGTGCGCTTCAGCATTAACCAGCTGAGGAAGATCCAAAGCCCGAAGGCAGGTAGGCCGATAGCTGACTTCACGATCCCCAGCCACGCGGCTTCATTCGCGAAATACAGAGGGAGCTGAGCGGCGAGTCGCACTGCGAATAAGCCAGACCAGAAAACAGTCACACGCGTTGTGATTGACATGAGCCTACGATCAGAACGCCAATCGGGCGTTACGGCTTCGAACGTGGCCAGCAAATAGCCAATTGCAGGCCTACGCAAAGCAGCTGACATCAGCAAGCCAAGTGCCCAAACTGCATTCGTTATTAGCCCCGGCAAGAAGAAGTTCTTAGCACTGGCGGCGTCATTGCCACCAGTGGTTGCCAAGAAAGCGGCCAACGCTATGCCGATGACCGAGGCTATGGCGTTCATCACAGGTTTCTTGCGAATAATCTGAACCACACCCAAAATCAGCGCGAGACTCAGCGCCACGGTTGCTGATAGCCACGCGTTGGCCCAGATTCCAAATGTCACCGAGAATGCAACGGGTGGAATCGCCGATTCGATGAGACCAAAGACTCCCCCAACGCTTCGGAGCATTGAAGCCGGCGTTACAACATATTCGCCGTCATTTCCCTTGGTGAGGCCTAGCCAGCGCTCGCCAGCTGAAGAACTCACTGTGGTCTCGCTGGCGGGGCTATGTTGCCAGGCGGCATAGTTAGAGGAACCAGTTCACGCGGCGGAAGCGCCTCCGTGCCGCGGTCAACAACGATTGAACGGAAAACTCGCTCGATCTCTGACTGTTCGGTCAGATTAGTTAGGGCTTCGCCGGTAATCGAACCTCTCAATAGCCACCTCGGTCCGTCTACGCCGATAAAACGTATTTGCTGCAACGCAGTGCTGCCGTCTTCGTTCGGCACCTGCATCGCGACCAAGAGCTCACGTCCAAAGCTACCGATAACTGAGTTCACTTGGGCATTCTGAGATTCCAGTGACGAGGTGAGCACCTCTAGTACCTCTTGCCAAACCGTGCTGTTCTTGGGCGCCGAGAAAAGTGAAACCTGTAGCATCGAGGTTTCGGTTTGCAGGGTTAGTGCCACTAGTCGTCGGGTATCTTCTTCAAGTTCGACTTTGATTGACAGGTTTCGGTTTAGGTTGGGCAACTTGATTGCGCCAAAATCGATGACGTTTTCGAGTGAACTGGTCTCGGATACGTCGAACGGCCCAAGCTCGGCTCGTTTCACAATCTCGTTATACATTTACTTCTTTCCGCTAGATCCGTAGCCAGTTTCTCCGCGGTCTGATTGTGGCAGCGTTTCAACCCTGATGAACTCGGCCTTGACTACCTGCTGAATCAATAGCTGCGCGATTCGGTCTCCGGCACTTACTTGAAAATCTTCTTTCGAAGAATTGAAGAGAGTGACCATGATTTCCCCGCGATATCCAGCATCAATCGTGCCGGGGCTGTTGAGCACGGTAATACCGTGGTTCAGAGCTAGACCCGAACGCGGATGCACGAGACCGACGTAGCCGCCGGGAAGCGCCAGCGAGCATCCGGTCTTGACTAGCAATCTTTCGCCTGCTGGAACTACCGCATCGTGTGACGCCCTCAAATCTGCACCGGCATCACCGGGCTTTGCGTAGAGGGGAACCATTGAGTCGTCGCAGACTATGAGAACTGGAACGGTTTCGGTCATGTGTAGAGCGTAATCTAAAGTCATGACCGCAAAAGAACGAGGCCAAGCAAAAGTGTTCTCGACGAGGGTTATCCCGTCATTTATGTCGCTTTTGCCAATATCAGTCGTAGCGCCGAGCGTCGCCTTGGTTGTGCTGCCGTTCATGAGCGATCTCGCCGCGATTGCCATTGGTTTCGTGGTGACGGCCGCAATCTACGCAGCTGTTCTGTTGAACTCCCCAGTTGTTTCGGTGTCAAGCGGGAACGCCCCCGAGCTGCGAGTCGGGCGGGCAATCATTCCAGTCAAATTCGTCGGCAATGTCGAAGTCGTCACAGCAGACGCGTTGAGATTTGAAAAAGGACCAGGGCTGAAAGCCAACGCCTATTTCGTCAATCAGGCGGGTGCTAAGGAATTTGTGAAAGTAACCGTCAACGATGTCAACGACCCAACGCCCTACTGGTTGTTTGCCTGCAACAAGGCAGAAGATTTAGTAGTCGCACTCCGTGCAAACCGGTAGGTTCTTCTTTTTTCTTGCAAGAAGGCTGTGGTGCTTCACGATGAAGCACTCGCTACAGGTGAATTCATCGTCTTGAGGCGGAAGCACAACGACCTCGAGGTCTTCTGAAATAACTTCGTGACCGAGGATGCCCTCACCATGTTCTGAGTCATCAATGTCGGGCGATGCTGCGATTTTTTCGGGGATGCGCTCCTTGATTGCCTCTAGCGATTCAGCGTCGTCGTCCGACTTTCGTGGGGCGTCGTAATCGGTGGCCATCGAAAAACCTTTCTTGAGCGTTTGTTAAGGCGGGCATAGTCTCACCGATTTACGAGTGAAAAGCAACGACAACACGCCTCACAGGCAAAAAACATAAAAATACTGGGAAAACTTCCCAAACGGCACACCGCTTTTGTTACATGGCATACCGAGAAGATGCTGACAAACTGAAGCCAAGGTTTGGAGGTTGTTTTGAGTGACTTGCGGTTAATCGGGTCAGAAGACGGCTACGTGCTGTTCGAATCCCTAGATGGAACAAAGCACCGTGCCTTGGCAGACGATGCGTTGAAGAGTGCTGTGCGAAAGTCCTCGGCCCAAGACACAAGCAGCTACGTATCGCCGCGAGAGATTCAAGAGAGAATCCG
Source organism: Rhodoluna sp. (assembly GCA_044348705.1). GTDB lineage: Bacteria > Actinomycetota > Actinomycetes > Actinomycetales > Microbacteriaceae > Rhodoluna. The sequence continues at coordinate 146,848 of JBIKSH010000002.1, forward strand.
CAACGGCGAATCGGTAGCGCAGATTTGCGATGACACATCGTCACCTGAAGACTATGTTTCAAAGTTTGCGAAGCCAGTGGTCGATGAACTCGAACATATGATTGAGTCCGCAAAAGCGGTCAGGCTTGTTGTGCCTGGAGACAGATTCAATGACGAGGGGCAAATTGAGTTTGGCGAACTTATCTCGGCCAGGCTCGACCAAGCCAACGCCGTCGACATCGTCTGGTCAGTCAGAAGATCTGGTGCGACAACCTGGGACGTCACGGTCGGTTACACCATCGGCGACAACTCGGGCCTTGCACTTTGGGCCTTTGACCCACGTAAGGTTCTGCTGACTCCAGAGAATGAGGCGGCTTCTGGTCTGTCTACCGTTGAAGGTGCTTCTGGGCCGATAACCAAGGTGCGAGTCATTGCTGATACTCCAGCGGCTTTTAGAAAAATCGAGGCTTCGGAGCCGACCATTGCCAAGGCCAGCAAAGCTGAATCGGCTCCCGCTGAGCCGATCGCAACCATCGAGTCGCTAGATGACCTGCGGAAAAAGCGCGAGGCCTCTAAAGCGGCTGCTGTTTCGAAGTCTGACCTGGTCACCGAAGAAATCGACGAAGTGATTGTCGAAAATGACGTTCCACTTGAGACCACAGTCGAACCCGAGGCAGACAACTCCCCCGACGTGTATTTCGATGACGGCGTGTCACCCGAAGACGATCTAACTGAGCCGTTCGAGCAAGAACCAGAAGAAGAGCTCGAGGCAGTAACCGAAGAGGCACCAGCGGTCGAGGAACAAGAACAAGATTCCGCCGGCGACCAACAAAGTGCGAAAAAGCCTAGGGCTGCAATGCCATCTTGGGATCAGATCGTTTTTGGAACTAAGTCAGAGGACTAACTCAGGCGAATAAGCGGAACCTGAGTCTCGGCATCCGTGATCGAACCGTGGTGACCCTTCATAAGCAAAGAGCGTGGCTTGCAAGTTCGTCGGTCATAGAGAGTCACAGCGGCGCTAGCCAATAAAACGATGTCTGGTTGCTTCTCTTTTCCCAATCCCGTTGCAACCCATCCGGCAGCCTCTAAATCTTGCCAGGACGCACACCACGCCAGCCCGCTCAATTCTTCGCCGAGCTTCTGACGAAGTTCTGCCTTGTCCTTCTCGGCTAAGTCCCCTTCGGCTGAGAGGTAAATCAGCGAGGAACGGGTGTCACCACCGGCAATGAAATCGACCGAGTTCAGAGACTCGAGCGTTTCTAGATGTATTTGGCCCTCAGTTCCGACATTCACCATTCCATGGTCTGCGGTAAGAAGGGCCATAGAGCGCTTCAGATTAAGCAGTTGTCGAACGGCCCCGTCGATTTCCTCTAGGACCGACAGCCACTCTGGGCTACCCGCCCCGAGTCGATGGCCAACTTGATCGAGCTCGGGAACGTAAAGGTAAACAACACCACCATCGCGCTCGGCGATCTCTGCGGCAGCTCGAAAACGGTCGGCGATGTCATCGACTCCGTGGAAGTACCCTGAAGGCAAAGTTAGCGAAGTGAATCCGGTGTTTCTATAAATCGAAGGGCTGACCACCGAGATTGCGTAGCTTTCACTCAGTGTGGGATAAGTCTTATAACTTGATGGCTCGTTGCCATCGACCTCCCATCCAGACAACAGATTGTGCAACTGTTTGCGATCGCTGCTCGGAACGTTGTAGCCAATCAACCCATGCCTTGCCGACCGTAAGCCTGTAGTGAGGCCGGTAAGGCTCACCACCGTTGTACTCGGAAATTCGCAACGAATGGTCGATCTCTGGGGTCGCCAAATACGCCCAATGTTGGGCGCGTGCCCCAAATGGGCTTCGAGATTGTGGCTTCCGAGGCCATCGACCACAAGAACGACGTAACCACGCGATTTCTCAAACTTGAGAGCGTTTTGAGGCTTCGCAGTCGTCGAGGCAGTAGCCGCGATTGCCGAACTCAACACAAGGCTCAGTATCCCGACATCCTTGGGTGCGGCAGGTATTCTCGTAACAGTCATCCCTGACAGTTTCGCACAGTAGTTTTTGAAAGACCCATGAGCTCAGAAATCAATCCCGAAGAACGCATCGTCGACATCGATTTGACGGCTGAGATGCAGGACTCGTTTCTGGAGTACTCATACTCGGTTATCTACGCTCGCGCACTACCAGACGCTCGCGACGGTTTGAAGCCGGTACACCGGCGCATCATCTATCAAATGGGTGAGATGGGCCTTCGCCCAGACAAAGGTCACGTTAAGTCGGCTCGTGTTTCGGGTGAGGTAATGGGTAAGTTGCATCCACACGGCGATGGAGCGATCTATGACGCAATGGTGCGTATGGCCCAGCCATTCACACTGCGCGTTCCGCTAATTGATGGCCACGGCAACTTTGGGTCACTCGATGATGGTCCTGCTGCCGCACGATACACAGAGACACGCTTAGCGCCTGCCGCACTGCTCATGAATGAAGGTCTCGACGAGGATGTCGTGGACTTCAAACCAAACTACGATGCTCAACTCTCTGAGCCCGAGGTATTGCCAGCTGCCTTTCCGAACCTGCTGGTAAATGGCTCCTCTGGAATTGCCGTGGGTATGGCTACCAACATGCCACCTCACAACATGCGCGAGGTTATTGCCGCAGCCAGACATTTATTGGCTAATCCGGCAGCGACCACCGAAGATTTGATGCGTTTTGTTCCAGGTCCGGATCTACCAACTGGCGGAATCATCGTAGGGCTCGATGGAATCAAAGACGCCTACGAAAGTGGCCGCGGTTCTTTCAAAACCAGGGCAAAGGTGAGCGTAGAGAGCGTTAGCCCTCGCAAACTTGGCTTGGTAGTGACCGAGCTTCCATACCTAGTTGGTCCCGAGAAGGTTATCGAGAAGATCAAGGACGGCGTCAACAACAAGAAACTGCTTGGCATCTCTGACGTCATTGATCTAACCGACCGAACCAACGGCCTCAAGTTGGTCATCGAACTCAAGACCGGATTCGACCCTCAGGTGGTACTCGACCTGCTTTATCGGTACACGCCAATGGAAGACTCTTTTGGCATCAACAACGTGACACTCGTTGACGGAAGGCCGAACACGCTTGGCCTACGCGATCTGCTCGGAGTCTACTTGGCACACCGCGTTCAGGTAACCCGCCGCCGAACGACAAATCGACTCGGCAAGAAAAAGGCCCGACTTCATCTAGTTGAAGGTTTGCTTATCGCAATCGTCGCTATCGACGAAGTAATTCAGGTGATTCGAAGCTCTGAAGAAGTTGATGAAGCGCGTTCGAGATTGATGCAGATTTTCGAACTAAGTGAAATACAAGCCGAGTACATTCTTGAACTCCGCCTTCGCAGGCTTACTAAGTTCTCTCGAATCGAACTCGAGACCGAGAAGACTCAACTTGAAGAAGAAATTCGCGCGCTGGAGCGAATACTGTCGAACGAGGCGGAGCTGCGAGACCTAGTTAGCGAAGAACTCGCTCAGGTTTCCGAGAAGTACGGTGATGACCGGCGCACGCTGCTGATGAACGAATCCGAGATTGTGCGCAGCGTTCCTTCTTCGAGGTCGACGGCTGTTTCAGCTGAATTGGCTGATAGCGCAGCCACGGTGCTACTCACGGTGACCGGACTCATGGGCCGAGTTGCTGAAATGCCAGCACCGGGGTTGAAGCGCAAGAAGCACGACGTTTTCAGTCACCGCATCGACACGACGACCAGAACCGACATTGGCGCTGTAACTAGCACTGGTCGAATGATTCGAGTTCACGTTGGTGACATTCCGGATGCTGGCGCTGCGCTTGAGGCGAGTGCCATGGTTCGCGCATCCGAGTTCTTTGGTCTTGCTGCTTCAGAAACTCTTGTCGGCTTGATCGAATTGACTGACTCCAACGAGCTGGCTTTGGCAACCGCACAGGGAACCGTAAAGCGTGTTCTAGCCGATTACCCCGCTAAGGAACAGTTTGAGCTGATCGCACTAAAAGAAGGCGATCACGTGGTCTCGGCCGTTCTTGCCAACGAGGCCAAAGAATACGTAATCGTCACTAGCGACGCTCAGGTGTTGCGATTCTCGTCCGACTCTGTTCGAGCCCAAGGTCGCGCAGCCTCGGGAGTAGCGGGAATCAATCTGGGCAATGGGGCCCAAGTGATTGCTTTTGCGGCGATTGCGAACGCGGATGAGGCTTCGGTTGTTACGGCCGCTAATTCGTCAGCGGCGTTGGCCGGAACAGATGCTGGAAGCATCAAGCTATCGACACTTGCAGAGTTCCCAGCCAAGGGACGTGCCACCGGAGGGGTAAGAGGTCAAAAACTGCTGCGCCACGAAGATCAGCTCTATTTCGCTACTGTGACCGAGGGTTCACCTGCTGCAAGTGCCACCGACGGAAAACCGCTCGAATTGCCAGAACCAGCCAAGCGAGATGCAAGCGGTTCAACCGCAGTAGCAGCGATCTCGGGCGTTGGATTTTTGCTGAGCTAATTCCAGGGTTTCACTAGGCCGAAATCTGCCAAACAGAAGCATCAAGCAGGAAAGTGACTAAGCGTCGACCTTATCGGTGTCGAAATCGTCAGCGCTGTCGATGATGAAGTCTCGACGAGGGGCAACATCGTTCCCCATCAAAAGTTCAAAAACCCGCTCGGCCGCTTCTGCATCTTCTACTCGCACACGCCTTAGGGCGCGCCTGGAGCGATCCATTGTGGTTTCCGCTAACTGGTCGGCATCCATCTCACCTAAACCCTTGTAGCGCTGAATTGGCTCCTGGTAACGCTTGCCCTGCGCCTTCAATTTTGCCAAGAGGCTTTCGAGCTCCTGCTGCGAGTAGGTGTAGATGGTGTCATTTGGCTTCGTTCCGGCATTGATCACTACAACCCGGTGCAACGGTGGAACGGCCGCATAAACACGCCCAGCGTCAACCAGAGGCCTCATGTACCTGAAGAAGAGCGTGAGCAGCAGGGTTCTAATGTGAGCACCATCTACATCGGCGTCGCTCATCAAAATGACCTTGCCATAGCGAGCCACGTCAAGGTCAAATGATCGACCCGAACCAGCACCGATAACTTGGATGATCGATGCGCACTCTGTGTTGCTTAGCATGTCGCTGACCGAAGCCTTCTGCACGTTCAGTATCTTTCCGCGAATTGGCAATAAGGCTTGGTACTCGCTATCGCGGGCTAGCTTTGCAGTTCCTAGAGCCGAATCGCCCTCGACGATGAAAAGTTCGCTTACCGCCGTTTCTTGTGTTCGGCAGTCAACCAGCTTGGTTGGAAGTGAAGAAGATTCGAGCGCGTTCTTTCGACGCTGGGTTTCTTTGTGGGTGCGAGCCGAGATGCGTGACTTCATTTCGGCAACTACCTTTTCAAGTAGCATGGCCGCCTGTGCCTTGTCGTCGCGCTTTGAGCTCTCGAGACGCTCCGTGAGTGCTTTGGCAATGGTGTTTGAAACTATGTTGCGAACCGCAGGTGTGCCTAGAACCTCTTTAGTTTGACCTTCGAATTGCGGCTCGGCCAGGCGAACCGTGACAACGGCGGTTAGCCCGGCGAAGACATCGTCTTTTTCTACCTTGTCGTTGCCGGCCTTTAGCTTTCGGGAGTTAGCTTCGATCTGCGAACGAAGAACCTTTAGCAAAGCTTGTTCAAAACCGCTTACGTGTGTTCCGCCCTTTGGAGTCGAAATGATGTTCACAAAAGACTTAAGCGTCGTGTCATAACCGGTGCCCCAACGCAGGGCAACCTCGACCTCACAGTTTCGCTCAACCTCTCGCGATTCCATGTTGCCTTGCTCGTTCAGAACCGGAACGGTCTCGGTAAACGTAGTCGAACCGCTTAACCGCCACGTGTTGGTGATTGGGTTGTCGTTCGCCAGATAATCAACAAATTCAACAATTCCGCCGTCAAACTTGAAGTCGCTTACAACCGGCTCGCTCGAACGCTCATCGCACACCTGTAACTTGAGGCCAGGAACCAAAAATGCCGTTTGTCGCGCACGTGACATAAGTTCGTCTGTCGCAAAAGACGCATCCTTGATAAAAATCTGCGGGTCTACCCAGTAGCGCACTCGTGTTCCGGTCACGCCCTTTGCCACCTTGCCCACCACGTCGAGGGAGCTGGCATCTTCGAAAGGTGTGAAAGGACTGTTGGCTGAAATGCCATTCGAATCGTCAAAACGGCCTGGTTCACCGCGACGGAAAGACATGCGGTGTGTTTTACCATCACGGTCAACCTCGACGTCGAGACGTGCCGAAAGAGCGTTCACTACTGACGCGCCAACACCGTGCAGACCTCCGGATGCTGCGTATGAACCAGAACCGAACTTTCCACCGGCGTGAAGCTTGGTGAACACGACCTCGACGCCGCTAAGACCAGTTTTTGGTTCGATGTCAACGGGAATACCGCGCGCTTGGTCTCTGACTTCAACAGAGCCATCGGCGTGCAACTGAATGTCTATCGAACTTCCGTGTCCGGCTAGGGCCTCGTCTACGGAGTTGTCGATGATCTCCCAAAGGCAGTGCATGAGACCGCGGCTATCGGTTGAACCGATGTACATACCTGGACGCTTACGAACCGCTTCTAAACCCTCGAGAACAGAGAGATGTCTGGCTGAGTAATCGGTGTTAGGCACCTGAAAATGTTACGAGTTGAACCTAGAAATATGGCGCTCAAACACGGTGCGACAGAGAAAGTATTCGCAGTTAGCGAAACTGAGTCGATAATGGGCAGTTTTGGCAGAGTCATGTGGTTCTATTTAGAACAGGAGGAAGAATGTCCGATATTCAAGAAGTAACCGAAAACGAGCAAGAGGTTGTCACAACCAACAGCCAAACCGCGCCACTAACCGCCGGTGACCGTTGCGACTCATGTGGCGCACAGGCTTACGTTCGTGCCACATTGGTTTTCGGCGAGCTGCTCTTCTGCCTCCACCACGCAACTTTGAACAAAGAAGCACTGGCTGCCAAGACCTTGCACTGGCACGATGAAAGCGAAAAGTTACTCGCGCGCTAGCGGCAGGGTTTTAACTAATCAGTGTTTTGATTCGATTCGCCAAATCTCGTCGACGTAGCCTTGAGCGGTTTGTCTAGCCTCACTAATTTGAGTCTTCGCACCCATTAGCTCCAAAATTCTTTCGACCCAACTCGGATTTTTCGCCAAAAACGGCCCGTGTAAGAGCGTCAAAATAACGTTCGCCTTAACTTGAACGGGTACCACGCTAAGTTCGCTATTCAGATAACCAAGTGCCTCCGCCGGCCAACCATCAGCATTAACTTTGGCTACGGCAAACTCACTAATGCGTTCGCGTTTTACAGAATGAGCAAGCCTCGCCCAGGACAAAGCGCTCCCCACCACGATCGCCGGCGTATGGCTCTTAACCAACGCCTCGATCAAGCTTCTAATCTGGTCATCGAAGGCGGTTAGGGAGTTCATACCGGCAGCCGACCCATGACCTATGGTTACGAAAATACCCTTTTGGCCAACTTTCAACAGGTGAATAAGCTCACTCAGTTGAGACTGGTTCGAAATCGGAACGATCTGTGCTTGCTCACCCATCCACTGCAGATTCTTTTGCAAAACAAGAGAGTTGGCTGAATCACCGTTAAGGTTCAAGACTTCTGGAAAGAGTGTGTAAATCGTCTTCATCGTTCTACCTCCTCTGGGCTCCAGAAGCCAAGCGAGCGTCGCATTCGACGCATAGCATCGGCGCTGAAAACTACGGTTTTGTGGCCGTGTTTCGGCTTGGGCATTGCGAAGAATGCCGCCGTTGCACTTTCAAGATCATCGCTCACCATGCCGAGCGGTACATCGTTGTAGTGCAAAACCAACGCGGCTTCGTGGGCATTGAATCCCGTGCAAATGTCGACATGCTTGAGATTTGTGTAGTCGACGGTCCAGAGCCATGATGGGTCGTGTACGTCTCGCCCGATGGCAAATAGCAACTGTTCTGGCTCCCCCACCAGATTGTCAATATTTAGCTGCATAGACCCTGGGTTTTGAACCAGGATGAACTCAACGTCTTCACCGTTAACCTGAACGATCTCGCCACGAGCAAAAACCGGAGGAACTTCACCCAGAGCCTTTGTCGCGAGTTTTAGATCGAAACTCTTACCAAGCAAAGCTCTCGCGCTCTCGAACGCTGCCACAGCATCCAGCGCGAAGTGAACGCCCCTCGATGGCAGCTCGAATTCGGTTACGCCCCAATCGCCAGAAAGTTCGACTCGAACACCATCTAGCTTGCTGACCTCGCTAGAAATTTGTGGTCGCTCAAGTTCTGGCAGGTATGTTGGAGCATTCTGCAAACCTTTGCCCTGGCTAGCCAACACCCTAGGAGATATGCCAAAGAACCTTGGCTGAACGTCAAGCACCTCTTGTGCGATGAGCAATGTGTTCTGATCATCGGCATTCAGCAAAACGTGCTCAGTGGCACGCCTAGCCACCAAGGCCAAATCTGCGCGAACTAGTGCCGGATCAACAAAGCGATCGAGTTGGTCTTCCATGACGTTCAATACAGTGACCTGAAGCGGTGCAATTTTTCGACTTAGCTCTTCGGCGTGCGCTTCATCCATTTCAAGAATGGCAACCTGGCCTGAAATCTTTCCCGACCAGTCGGCTCGCTCAATGATTGTCGAATAGAAACCTTGCAAGATGTTCGCCGTCGATGGGTTTGTGAAAACCAGCACACCATGTTCGCGAACGATGTTCACAAGCATCTTGGTGGTTGTCGACTTTCCGGCCGAGCCAGTGACGATCACTAATCCACTCGAGAATGATCCAAGTACTCGGTAGAGAATTCCTGGGGCTAGCCGGCTGAGGATTAAACCCGGCAGGGCTGACCCGCCACCTTTGCGCACGAGGCGAATAAGAAAGCGCGCGATTCGCCCAACCAGCAATGCGGGCCAGTATCGAATCACGGTTTAGCTAGTTCTCTAGGAAATCGCGAAGCATCTGCGAGCGGGAAGGGTGGCGAAGTTTCGACATGGTCTTGGCTTCGATCTGCCTGATTCGCTCGCGTGTAACCCCGAATTCCTCACCGATTTGGTCAAGAGTCTTCTGAACACCGTCACCTAGGCCGAATCGACTGCGAATGACGCCAGCCTCTCTTGGGTGGAGCGAATCTAGAATGCGCTCGAGTTCGCGCTGAAGCATCGAGTACCCCACGGCGTCGGCAGGAACCACCGCTTCGGTGTCTTCAATGAGGTCACCGAACTCTGAATCGCCGTCTTCTCCGAGAGGGGTTGAAAGTGAAATCGGCTCGCGACCGTACTTTTGCACCTCAACAACCTTCTCAGGTGTCATGTCCAGCTCTCTTGCGAGCTCTTCAGGAGTCGGTTCGCGACCCAGGTCCTGAAGCAACTGACGCTGAACGCGGGCGAGCTTGTTGATGACCTCAACCATGTGAACCGGAATACGGATGGTTCGGGCCTGGTCTGCCATTGCACGAGTGATCGCCTGGCGAATCCACCAGGTTGCATAGGTTGAGAACTTGTAACCCTTGGTGTAGTCGAACTTTTCTACAGCTCGAATAAGACCGAGGTTTCCTTCTTGAATGAGGTCAAGAAATTGCATTCCGCGACCGGTGTAACGCTTTGCCAGCGAGACAACCAATCGAAGGTTGGCTTCGAGAAGGTGAGACTTGGCTCGTTGGCCATCTTTCATAACCCAGCGCAGATCGCGGGTCATGTCTTTTGAAAGCCTCTTCTCGGTGGCGAGCTTCTCTTCGGCGAACAATCCAGCTTCGATGCGTTTGGCAAGCTCAACCTCGAGCTCGGCGTTAAGCAGCGCGACTTTACCAATCTGCTTGAGGTAGTCCTTGACCGGGTCGGCGGTTGCACCCGAGATTGTGGTTGTTTGAACTGGGATGTCGTCGTCATCGGCGTGCGAGATTACGAATCCACCGCCCGCTTCAAGAGCTTTCTCTTTCTCTTTAGCTTCGGTGTCTTCGTGAGTCTCTTCTTCGTGTGCCTCTTCTTCGGCAAGCTCCACGATGTCGACTGCTGCAGCAGCTTCAGCGACGATGTCGCCAACTTCTAGGTCGTCTTCGTCTTCAAACTCTTCGTCATCAGTGGAACCAACTTTGGGTGACTTGGCGGATTTTGAGGCCTTGGCTTTCGTCGCAACCGGCTTTACATCCGTTTTAGATGCAAGAGCCTTTTTAGCCGCCGGTTTGTCAGCTGTCTTCTTCGCTTCAGCTTTTGCCGCGGCCGTCTTGGCAGCTACTTTTTCTGCCTTTACAGCTGATGGCTTAGCCTTTGCAGCTGGAGCCTCGGAAGTCGAGGCCTTCGCCTTGTCGCCCGGAGTCTTGGCAGCAGTTTTAGGTTCGACGGTTTTCTTTGCGGCTGAAATCTTCGTGGCCTCTTTGGACGCCGCCGCCGGCTTTGCAGCTGGTTGCTTTGGCTTGGCCTTAGCGCCTCTTGGCTTGACCGCGGCGGTATTGCTCTCAGCCTTAGCTGAAGCTGGCTTGTTTGCTGTAGTTTTTGCGGCGGCAACCTTGGGTTTTGCTACAACCTTAGGTTCAGTTTTGGTTTTTGGAGTCTTGACTGCAGGAGTAATGATGTTGCTTTCTGGCTTGGCGTTCACTTCGGCTTGTTGCTTAGACTTACTGGTTTCAGGGTGAAGCATGCGCGAAAAAAGTCCGCGCCTCTTGCCGACAGATTCTTCTTTGTCTTTGGCCACTTTTGAACCCTTCATTGGTCTGATCCTTTGGGGATCGACGATGATCTAGGCAACACAAGGACCCATGTCAAGTTCTGCAGTTGCAAAACCGAATGGGTCCTATTTTCAAGTATGCCACCAACTAAAGACATTTAGTGTCATATCTTGTGGTGTCTAGAACGCCAAAGAGCGAGACAGTATTCCTAACAGACTAAAGTTGCGCCCCTAAGAAACCACTTCTGTAGAACGAAGCTTGCGGTTAGCTGAACCGAATCGCCAAAGACCAATGCCGATAACGATGAACTGAATGCAAAGTGCAAGCTTGAAGTGGCCGGCGTCATACAGGGCCACGTCGGGATTGACGGCACGCTGTGCGTCGAGTGCCAAACCGATCGCACCGATCATAAGAAGTCCGGCCAAAAAGCCACCTATGTTGATGAAACCGTTTGCCGCTCCGAGTTCGCGATTTGAAACATAAGTGCGCGAGTAGTCGAAGGCGACCATCGACACAGGGCCCCCTGTGCCGACAATAACAACCAGCGCCATAACTACGAAATCTGGTATCGGGCTCGGCAGCAACAGAGCGACTGCCCAAGCCGCAAGAATTAGGCCACCGCTGGCGAACACCAGAACGTGCCGATGGGTTTGGAACCGGGCGGTCAGAAAGCCAATCACCGGGCCCATGGCGGCGTTGGTGAAAACAAAAAGCGTCAGCATTCCCGAGGCGAAGGCAGGGCTCTTTCCATTGGCCTCGACCAAGAAGGGCACACCCCAGAGCAACGCAAAAACGTTCCCTGAAGACTGAGTTAGAAAGTGAGTCCAGAATGCTGCTTTCACTGGGCTGCGTTTCAAATTGACTCGCAAGGCAGCGAAGACCTGGGCGAAATTCGATTCAGACCTAACCCGTCCGTTTGGAGTGTCGATTGCGGCGATGAGCACAAAGATTCCGGCAGTCAAACCAGACAGAGCCAGAGCTGAGAACGCGGATGTCCAACCGTAGATTGCCAGACCTGCAGCAAATGGGATTGCCGATACTATTTGCCCGAGTTGGCCGATGGTTGCAAGCCATTGCTGTGCAAGAGCTGCTGCCTTGCCCGACATCCAGTTATTCACCATTCGAATCATTGAGATGAAGGTGAAGGCATCGCCCATGCCGACAAGCATGCGCCCCGCAACCGCCCACTCCAAACCTGGAGCGAATGCAACGATTAGCTGACCCGCGGCCATGATTAGCGCCCCGCAGCCGAGCATGATTCGTGGACCGAAACGATCAAGTGCAATGCCGACGGGAATCTGCATGGCGGCGTAAACGATCAACTGCAAGACAGCTAAAGAAGCAAGTTGCGCGGCTGTCGTGTTAAACCTCTCGGTCGCGTCGAGAGATGCGACAACCATGCTGCTTCGTTGTGTTACCGCGATCAAATAGGCAAAGTTAGCCGCGACAAGCGCGATTATGCCCCGGCTAGATAGAAGTTTCAGTTGTCTTCGCCGTCTGTTTTGTTACGACGACGAATGGCCAGATATTCCTCAATGTCTGCAGCAAGATCATCAGCGCTTGGAATTATCGGAGTTACCGGATTGACACTGGCGCGCATTGGGGCATTTCGCTCGCTCTGGTAACCCTGCTCTAGGTTTTCCACCATGCGAGCCAAATCGGCGTTTTCTGCTACCTGCTTGTCGAGCTTTGACTCAAAACGCACATTCTGTTCGCGAAGATCGTCGGTGGGAAAAACTAACCCCGTCGCTGCCGAAATCAACTCGAAGGCAGTAAATCCGACTTTGGGGTACTCGGAGTCAGAGATATAGTGCGGCACTAGCAGAACAAAGCCGGTGCACGGCAACCCCACACGTGTGAGGTTGTATTCGAGCAAGTGCAAGACATTGCCAGGAACCTGAGTTTCTGGGCGCCACTCGCTAAATCTTGTGGCGAGATCGCCCCGGTTGCCGCTGACGGTTACACCCAAAGGGCGAGTGTGTGGCACTGGAAAGGGAATCGAGTGAACCCAAACAAACTCTGAAATCTCAAGCTCTTTAACGATCTGTAGAACGGCCTCAGCAAACGCATCCCACTTGAAATCTGGCTCATACCCATGCAGAAACAAGAACTGTTGACCAGCCTCGTCTTCACACAGGTAAAGACCCAATACAGCTGGCTCGTAGGACGCAATATGATCTTTTTCGAAATACATCAGCGGTCGCCGCGAACGGTAGTCAAGAAGTTGATCGTTATCGAACTGGATAACCAGCTCTGTGTCGAGGCTTGCGAAGATGCTGTCTGATACCTGCGAAATGCTGCCACCGGCATCGGTGAACCCGTTCAAGCCGGCCAACATCTTGAGTTCGCGGGGTATGCGCACCTCAGGGTCGACGAATTTAAAGAGGGCTTGCGTGTTCACCTATTCATTGTAAATCGAACAGATACGATTGCAGCATGACCAAGCTAAACATCGACGTTTCAAACAAATCTGTACCGCTGAGCAGTGGCGTAGCCTACGTGTTCGGTATCACCAGCCTCAAGGACAAACTGCAGATTGCCGATAGCCTGGTCGAAACATCCGGCTTGTCAAAAGTTGACCTGAAGGCACTTGGCGCCAAAGACGGCTTCGAGCAGATGACTCGCATTCAGGGCCCTGAAGGTTCGGTTTACCTGGCCATCGGCCTCGGAGACGAAGAACTGAGTGATGAGCACTTCAGACAGCTTGCAGGAGCTGCGGTGAGAAATCTTGGAGACTTCGAAAAGATCGTCATCGGATTGCCAACTAAGACGTCGCATTCATGCCTAGCGGCAATTGAGGGCGCTCTTCTGGCTCACTACGAATTCACCGAGTACAAGTCGGTCAAGAAGACCCGCAAGCTGTCAACTGTGACAATGCTGTCGCGCGAACTGCCTGTTAAGGCCGAAATCGAAGAGGCGCAGACCGTCGCAGAATCAATCGATTTGGTTCGTGACATGGTGAACACTCCACCAAATGACCTTTATCCACAGACCTTTGCCGCATTGATGCAAAAGGCTGCCCGAGGCAAAGGCGTGACGGTAGAAGTGTGGGACGAGAAGCGACTGACTGCAGAAAAGTGCATCGGAATCTTGTCGGTGGGCAAGGGTTCCGTTCGACCTCCGCGTCTAGTGAAAATCGAATACAAGCCGCGTGGGGCTAAGAAGCACATTGCGCTGGTAGGTAAGGGCATAACATTTGACACTGGCGGGCTCACGCTCAAACCCGGCATTGGAATGCTTGGCATGAAGTACGACATGACTGGAGCCGCGACAGTCGGACACGCTGCTCTAGCAATCGCAGCGTTGAAGCTGAACGTTCGGGTGACCGCCTACATGTGTGTTGCCGAAAACATGCCTTCAGGCACCGCCACTCGGCCAAACGACATCATCAAGTACCGAAACGGCAAGACCGTTGAGGTAACCAACACAGACGCGGAAGGTCGTCTTGTGCTTGCCGACGGCCTGATTCTTGCTAGCGAGCAGAAGCCAGATCTAATCATTGACGTGGCGACACTCACCGGCGCAGCTCGTGTTGCTCTAGGCGTTCGCACCACAGGCCTAATGGGGGTCGGAACCGGCGTTGAAACTCTTCAGAAGGCTGCCGAAGCCTCGGGAGAGGCACTCTGGGCAATGCCAATGCCAAAGGAACTTCGCGCGTTGCTGAACTCAGACACGGCAGACATGATCAACAGCAAATTGGGCGACCCGAGCGGTGGCATGCTGGTCGGGGCGCACTTCTTGAAGGAGTTCGTCGGCTATCACGACCGTGACAAGAAAAACCAAATCGATTGGGCGCACCTCGACATTGCCGGGCCTGCTAGCAATGATGGCGCTCCGTTCGGATACACGGGTAAGGGTGCTACGGGTGTCATGCTGCGCACACTCGTTCAGGTAGCCAAGAGCCTCTAGTAGGCTTGTGTAGTCCCTCACAACAAATAGATGGAGTAAGTCGTGGCTGACCACAACTTTGACGTAGTTATTCTCGGTGGCGGCAGCGGCGGATACGCAGCAGCCCTTCGATCAGCTCAGCTTGGTAAGAGCGTTGCTCTTATCGAAAAAGACAAGCTAGGTGGCACCTGCCTGCACCGCGGTTGCATCCCTACCAAGGCACTTCTTCACTCGGCAGAGGTAGCAGACGTCACTCGCGAAGCCGCAAACTACGGCGTTAACGCCCAGTTCCAGTCGATCGACATGAATGTTGTGAACAAGTACCGCGACGGCATCGTTGACCGACTATTCAAAGGTCTGAGCGGCCTTGTTGCATCGAAGCCAATCACCGTCGTTTCTGGTGAAGGAAGACTCACCGCTCCGAAGACCGTAACCGTGAACGGTGACAACTACAACGGAACCAACGTGATTTTGGCCACTGGTTCATACTCACGTTCTCTTCCAGGTCTTGAAATTGGCGGTCGAGTGATCACTTCTGACCAGGCTCTTGGGCTCGATTTTGTCCCTAACAGGGTTCTTGTCCTGGGCGGTGGAGTCATCGGTGTTGAATTCGCATCAATCTGGAAGTCATTCGGCGCTGAAGTAACGATCATAGAAGGCCTTCCTCGCCTAGTTCCGAATGAAGACGAAAGTCTTTCGAAGGGCCTCGAGCGAGCATTCCGCAAGCGTGGAATCGACTTCAAACTTGGCGTTCGCTTCGCGGGTGTCGAGCAGCACGAAAACGGCGTCGTCGTCTCACTTGAAGATGGCACCAAGCTCGAGGGTGAGTTGCTTCTAGTCGCTGTTGGTCGAGGCCCGAACACCGCAGGTCTTGGTTACGAGGACCAAGGCGTTGCGATGGATCGCGGATACGTTCTAACTAACGAGCGTCTGCAGACGAACATCCCCGGTGTTTATGCTGCCGGTGACATCGTGCCTGGTTTGCAGCTAGCCCACCGCGGTTTTCAGCAAGGTATTTTCATTGCCGAAGAGATTGCCGGTCTAAACCCAGTTGCAATCGACGAAACAGGAATTCCGAAGGTGACCTATTGCGAACCAGAGGTAGCAAGCGTTGGCCTGAGTGAGGCAAAAGCTCGCGAAACCTACGGTGCTGACAATGTTTCGGTTTACGAGTACAACCTAGGTGGAAACGGCAAGAGTCAGATTCTTGGAACCGCAGGTTTTATCAAGCTAGTTCGCCGAAACAACGGTCCAGTTATTGGCGTTCACATGATCGGCTCTCGTGTCGGTGAACAAATTGGTGAAGGCCAGCTAATCGTGAACTGGGAGGCATATCCAGAGGATGTTGCGACCCTAGTTCACGCCCACCCAACCATGAACGAAGCAATCGGGGAAGCACACCTAGCGCTCGCCGGTAAGCCACTTCACGCACACGCTTAGTATTTAAGACGAACCCACAAGGAGCAAAATGAGCGAGAACGTAGTTCTTCCCGCACTCGGAGAGAGCGTTACCGAGGGAACCGTAACCCGTTGGTTAAAAAAGGTTGGCGACACCGTTGCAGTAGACGAGCCATTAGTTGAGGTTTCGACAGACAAGGTTGACACCGAGATTCCATCACCTTTTGCTGGCGTTGTTGAGCAAATCTTGGTTCAAGAAGACGAGACCGTCGAAGTTGGAGGCGTGCTTGCCGTTATCGGCTCAGGAGATGGTTCATCTGCTCCTGCTGCCCCAGCGGCGCAAGAGCCAGTGGTCGAAGCACCTGCCCCAGTAGTCGAAGCGCCTGTTGTCGAGACCCCTGTGGCCGCGCCTGTTGTTGAGGCTCCGACACCAGCTGCTCCTGTGTACGTTCCACCGACAGCACCTGTAGCTCCTGCCTCTCCGGTGGCAGCGCCTGTAGCGCAATCAGCATCTACCGAACCTGGCTATGTGACTCCCCTAGTTCGCAAGCTTGCTAACGAAACCGGTGTTGACCTCACTGGCCTAAACGGAACCGGCGTCGGCGGAAGAATTCGCAAAGACGACGTTATTGCGGCAGCCAGCGCTCCAGCTGCGACTGCAACCACTTCAGTCCCGGCTGCTCCGACTGCAGCGGTTCATGCCGAGGCTTCAGCGCTACGCGGAACTACAGAGTCGATGTCACGTCTTCGCAAGGTTTTGGCCGAGCGAGCAGTTGCATCAATGCAGCAAAGCGCGCAGCTGACCACCGTCGTCGAGGTAGATGTGACCAAGATCGCGGCTATGCGCGCGAAGGTACAGCCTGCGTTCGTGGCAGCCACCGGCACCAAACTCAACTTCATGCCGTTCTTCACTTTGGCTGCAGCCGAAGCTTTGAGGGCTCACCCGAAGTTGAACGCCAGCATCGATGGCGAGAACATCACCTACCACGCGTCTGAGAACATCTCGTTTGCGGTAGACACCGAACGTGGTCTTCTCACACCAGTTATTCGCGACGCAAGCACCTTGACCATTGCGCAGATCGCCACTCAGATCGCTGATTTGGCCTCGAGGACCCGCGAAAACAAGCTGAAGCCGGATGAGCTAGGTGGAGGAACCTTCACCCTGACCAACACTGGCTCGCGCGGAGCTTTGTTCGACACCCCTGTCGTGTTCTTGCCTCAGGTTGCAATTCTTGGAACCGGCGTTGTGAGCAAGCGAGCAGTGGTCGTAAGCACTCCTGAAGGCGACAGCATTGCTGTTCGCAGCATGGTGTACCTAGCCCTGTCATACGACCACCGTTTGGTTGATGGCGCAGACGCAAGCCGCTACCTAGTCGATGTAAAGACACGACTAGAAGAGGCAAACTTCGGGCCAAATCTAGGCATCTAACAAACTCACGAATTGAGCCTGGTCTTCAGATCAGGCTCTTTTCTTTTTTACCGACAGGATCTCTCCATCAGCATTGGTGGTTTGACTAACGATGAGTAGAACGCCGTCGCATTCGACCTCGCCAGTCTCAACCTTGACCCCGCCGAAAATCGAAGTGGTTCTTGACGCCCTAGAAGTCTCAGAAAACGAAACCAAACACGGCGACGCGCTAGCGCGTGCGGAATCGCTTGACGGAACGACCTGCTCATTCGAATACTCAAACGATTCGAACGCCGCGTAGGTTGCCACAAGCAAAGCGATAGCCACAACCAAACCGAGGGCTATGGCCCTTGGTTTCTCTGACGCCAACCCTTTCGTCTGCAACTGCGTTCCCTGACGAGATGTGGCTCGCTCCCCAACATGCTGGGGGCGGATGCTCACTACGAACGTTTTGAACGTAACTTTCGTCTCAGCGACAGCTCTTCGCTTAGGTGATCGCTTCGACGAAAATGAACTATTTAGCACAGGACGATGTTTAACCAATTTCTTGTCAACGGGCGGCCGTGCCTGAAAAATGTGGAGAGTTTCAAGACTTACAATTGCGTAGTGCCAGAGTTCACAATCGCCGGTCTAGACCCCCACTTCGTTGACTACAACGACGCGTGGAAACTGCAGCGCAGCATCCACTCTGAGGTTGCAGCCCGAGTTCGACCAGACACAGTCATTTTGCTCGAGCATTCAAGCGTTTTCACCGCTGGTAAGCGCACAGAGGATTCCGAACGACCAACCGATGGCACCCCCGTTGTTGACGTTGACAGAGGCGGCAAAATAACCTGGCACGGGCCCGGACAGCTAGTTGGCTACCCCATCATGAGGCTTCCTGACCCTATCGACGTGGTCGGCTATGTTCGCTGGCTTGAGCAGGTGTTGATCGACTCAATCGCCGAGTTTGGACTCGAGACGGAACGCGTCGCTGGTCGCTCGGGTGTCTGGGTGTCGACTGAAACTGGCTTTGAAAAAGTCGCCGCTATCGGTATTCGAGTCGCAGAGCACACCACTATGCACGGTTTTGCGTTGAACTGCAATAACTCCCTGGATCCATACGACACAATCGTCGCTTGTGGCATCAGAGATGCAAAGACCACCACACTCACAAAACTCCTCGGCAGAACGGTTACCCCCGCGATGGCCGCAGAGGTCATCCAAAAGAAATTGACCACGATTGGCAAGGTAGCCGCATGACCGAGAACCAAAAACCAGAGCGAAAGATGCTTCGTATAGAGGCACGAAACGCGGCCGTGCCAATTGAGCGCAAGCCCGACTGGATTAAAACTCGAGCCAAGATGGGCCCTGAGTACCAGGCGATGCACGCCCTGGTGAAAACCGAAAATCTGCACACCGTTTGCCAAGAAGCTGGTTGCCCGAACATTTACGAATGCTGGGAAGACCGTGAGGCCACGTTCTTGATTGGTGGGGCGCAGTGCACCCGCCGTTGCGACTTTTGCCAAATTGACACGGGTAAGCCAAGCCCGCTCGACGTCGACGAACCTAGAAGAGTTGGCGATTCTGTCACAAGGATGCAGCTGCGCTACGCAACCGTAACTGGAGTTGCTCGCGACGATCTCGAAGACGAAGGCTCGTGGTTGTATGCCGAGACCATTCGACAGATCCACTTGCAGTCACCTGGAACTGGTGTGGAGATTCTGGTTCCTGACTTCTCAGGAAACCCAGAGCACCTAAAACGAGTATTCGACGCGGCTCCAGAGGTATTCGCCCACAATGTCGAAACCGTTCCACGCATCTTTAAGCAGATTCGCCCGGCCTTCACCTACGAACGGTCGCTGAACGTAATTGAGCAGGCACGCGACTACGGGCTTGTGACTAAGTCGAACCTAATTCTTGGCATGGGTGAAACCCGAGATGAAATCAGCGACGCCCTTCGACACCTTTACGAGGCCGGCACCGACATCATCACCATCACCCAGTACCTGCGACCGACACTTCGCCACCACCCGGTAGACCGTTGGGTCAAGCCTCAAGAGTTCGTCGAATTGAAAGAAGAAGCTGAAGCACTTGGCTTCTTGGGTGTGCTCAGTGGTCCGCTGGTGCGTTCTTCTTACCGTGCGGGTCGACTATGGGCTTCGTCAATGGTTAAGAAGGGGCGTGCCATTCCAGCAGAGCTTCAGCACCTTGCCGACGCCGCTGTCAAAGACGGGTTTAGCCAGGCTGTCGGCTAGGCTTTCAACCATGGCTAAAGAGAACAAAACACCAAAAGAACCAGGTCGCTGGGGTCAAATTTTCAGACTTTTCCGCGAAACCATCAAGGTAGATAAAACAGCACTACTGCTAGTCGTATTGGCCATTGTTTTGAGCCTCGGTGTCGGTGTACTGCTGATTCTCACTTCGCTCAACAACCTGATTCTGGCCATCGTTTACGGTGTTCTTTCGGTCACCGCAGCCATGATGATCGGTCTACTCATTCTCTCGAGACGCGCCGAGCGCGTGGCATACTCGCGTATCGAAGGTCAACCTGGCGCCGTTGGCGCAGTAGTTACATCTGCCGTTCGACGCG
This sequence comes from Rhodoluna sp., assembly GCA_044348705.1. Classification (GTDB taxonomy): domain Bacteria; phylum Actinomycetota; class Actinomycetes; order Actinomycetales; family Microbacteriaceae; genus Rhodoluna. Next base: position 166,734 of record JBIKSH010000002.1, read on the forward strand.
GGTGGCGCACCAGCGAAGTTCCAGTTGCCGTCAACCCTCGCACCAGAGATGCGATTTACCGCTGTGTTGGCGCTGCCGGTGTTGTGCTCATTGCCGAAGGTTCAAGAAACGGCAGCAAGACGATCCTTGATGAAGAGGTGCGCAAACTCAAGCGTGCGGTACCAGGTGTGAGCATCCACGTTTTCTATGTGACTGGTGATGAAACTGGTACTCCCCTAGCCAAACTTGGGCGTGAAATCACCGGTCTAAAGCGCACTCTGAACCGCAGTGAAGTGAGCCTAGTAAACGCTCGACTTCAGGCCATGGGAACGAAGCTCCCGATTCCTAAGGGCATCGACCCGAAGCGCATCCGCCCGGTTCGTCGCTAACAAAAAGTTTTACATTCACGAAACATTTCGTGACGGGCTACGCATAGGCGCGAAGGTAGACTTTAGGCAGACGGCTTCGATGGTGCGCCGTTTTCTCCCACTCACCTTTTTGAAGGGATTTCCCTATGTTCAAGACCGCCTCAGAGGTAGTCAAGTTCATCAAAGAGAACGACGTAAAGTTCCTTGATGTTCGCTTCACCGACCTACCTGGTGTGCAGCAGCACTTCAACCTTCCAGCCGCAATGATCGACGAGGACTTCTTCCGCGACGGTCAGCTATTTGATGGTTCGTCGATTCGCGGTTTCGCATCGATTCACGAATCAGACATGCAGTTGATTCCAGACGTTACCACTGCCTACCTCGACGCTTTCCGTGCCGAGAAGACTCTGGTCATGCTCTTCGACATTTACAACCCACGCAACGGTGAGGTTTACGGTCGCGACCCACGCCAGACCGCTAAGAAGGCAGAAGCCTACCTAGCCAGCACCGGCATCGCAGACACCGCTTTCTTCGCTCCTGAGGCCGAGTTCTTCATCTTCGATGACGTTCGCTACCACTACGGCCAGAACAGCTCGGGTCACTTCATTGACTCAGACGAAGCAGCTTGGAACTCAGGCCGCGACGAGCGCGTTGACGGCCTAGGCGGAAACCTTGCTAACAAGACTCCTTACAAGGGCGGCTACTTTCCGGTTACCCCAGTTGACCAGCATGCTGACATGCGCGACAACATCGTTCTAGAACTTGAGGCCGTTGGTCTTCAGGTTGAGCGCAGTCACCACGAGGTCGGCACCGCCGGTCAGGGTGAAATCAACTACCGCTTTGACACCTTGGTAAAGGCAGCCGACGACGTTCTTAAGTTCAAGTACGTTGTCAAGAACGTTGCACACCAGTGGAACAAGTCGGCAACCTTCATGCCGAAGCCACTGTTTGGTGACAACGGTTCAGGTATGCATGTTCACCAGTCACTTTGGAAAGACGGCAAGCCTTTGTTCTACGACGAGGCCGGCTACGGTGGCCTTAGCGACCTAGCTCGCTGGTACATCGGTGGAATCCTCAAGCACGCACCATCTCTACTTGCGTGGACAAACCCATCGGTGAACTCATACCACCGCCTAGTTCCAGGCTTCGAAGCTCCGGTGAACTTGGTTTACTCGGCTGGTAACCGCTCGGCTGCAATCCGCATTCCGATGACCGGAACCAATCCGAAGGCCAAGCGCATCGAGTTCCGCGCTCCTGACGCATCGAGCAACCCTTACTTCGCATTCGCTGCGATGTTGATGGCTGGTCTCGACGGAATCAAAAACCGCATCGAGCCACACGAGCCAGTCGACAAAGACCTCTACGAGCTACCTGCCGAAGAAGCCAAGTTGATTCCTCAGGTTCCAGGCAACCTCGAAGACGTTCTTAAGGCTCTCGAAGCCGACCACGACTACCTGCTTGCAGGCGACGTGTTTACCAAGGACCTCATCGAAACCTGGATCGACTACAAGCGTGAGAAGGAAATCAAGCCTTTGGCTCTTCGCCCTCACCCTTACGAGTTCGAACTGTACTACGGCGTCTAAACGCAGTTTCAAACGAGAAGTCCCCTTGCACATCGCGCGGGGACTTTCTCTTATGTCTAGGGCTTCGCCTGGCTAGTCGGCGAAGAATAAGCGTTCAAACACCGAACGTGCTCGACGAGTAAAGGCAAGGTAATCTTGCTCCAGCGCCGATGCAGAGCCCTTGGGGTATTCGAGGATGCGCGCCAAGCCTTCGAGTTGACGGCGGTCGTTCGGCAGAACATCCGTGCGCTTATTAGCCCACAAAACAGATGCTGACCGCACACGAGAGGCGAGCAACCAGGCTTCTTCGAGTACTCGTGCGTCATGCGCTTCGATCAGCCCGGCCGAAACGCAGGCATTCAACGCGTCGAGTGTCTTGGGGGTTTGAATCTCGGGATGCTTCGACCCGAACCTCAACTGCATTAGTTGAACTAGCCACTCAACGTCACTGATCGACCCTCGACCAAGCTTGAGGTGGCGTTTCGGGTCGGCACCTTGAGGAAGGCGCTCTGTTTCGACTCGGGCCTTGATTCGACGAATTTCGATGACCGCAGCGGAGTCAAGCGACTCTGGGTACCGGTAGCGATCAATGAGTTCGACGAAGTCGCTAACCAACTTGGCATCGCCCGCAATTGGTGCAGCTCGCAGCAACGCCTGCGATTCCCAGGTGCTTGACCAACGCTTGTAATACTGCTCGTAGGCATCGAACGATCGCACAATAGGGCCGTTCTTACCCTCTGGCCGAAGATCTAGGTCGAGCTCAAATTCGAGTACCGGGTCGGCACTCAGTCGGCGAAGTTCAGACACGATGCGCTCGGCTACCTTGTGGGCCTCTTGATTGTCTTCTCGAACCGCTCGGTAAACGAACATCACGTCGGCATCGCTACCGAAACCGAGCTCACCACCGCCAAATCGACCCATGGCGATAACCGCAAATTCTAAGATGTCGTCAACTTTGGTTTTGCCGAGATCGAGGTGCTTTTTGTTAGTAATGAGCCCGAGGTAACCCTCGATGTAAACCCTTGCGATGTCGGTGAGTGCGGCTTCGATTTGTCTCAGTTTGAGCTCGCCTAGAACGGCACCCATTGCAACTCGCAAAGTTTCGCGCCGGCGAAGTTGCTTGAGAGCTGCCGACGCTTTTTCAATCTCTTCGTGCCGGGATGTGATCGCCCCGGTTTCACTCTCCAACTGCTCAAAAGTCCTTGGTGCCAGCTCTTCAACGCGTTCAAGCCAGGCCGCACCCTCTGGCAAGCGCTCGAACAGCTCAGTTGCCAGGCGAGACAGCGACAACACATTCGTTAGACGCTCTGCTGCACCCGAAGAGTCTCGAAGCATTCGCAAATACCAAGGCGACTCCCCCAAGTCTTCTGAAAGGCGCCTGAAGGCCAAGAGTGCGGCATCTGGCTCGCCACCGTCACCGAACCATTGCAACAGGACGGGCAAAAGTTGTTTTTGAATCGCGGCACGCCTGGTTAGGCCACCGGTCAGCGCGCGAATCTGAGCTAGAGCATTCTTTGGGTCGAGGAATCCGATGGCTCTCAAGCGATCTTCAGCCTGCTCAGAAGAAATCTCGAGGTCGCCGCTGTCGAGTTTTGCTACGGCCGAGAGCAGAGGTCTGTAGAACACCTTCTGGTGAAGCGAACGCACCTCGAGCTTGATTGACTCCCAGCGGTCGAGAAGCTCTTGTGCGGTGCGCAGCCCCATCGCGCGCGCGAGAATGCGGCGAGTGTCTTCTGAGGTTGGCATGAGATGCGTGCGACGCATCTGAGACAACTGGATGCGGTGCTCAAGCAACCGCAAGAATCGGTAGTGCGCCGAGAACACACTGGCGTCAGTGCGGCTCAGGTAGCCAGCATCCATGAGTGCTGCAATAGCACTTAGGGTGTCGCGTTTTCTGATCGTTTCATCGTTTCTACCGTGAACAAGCTGCAAGAGTTGAACGGTAAATTCGACATCACGCAAACCGCCGGGGCCAAGTTTTATTTGCGAGTCAAGCTCGGTAGTGGGAATGTGGGCCATGACCCGCTCACGCATGCGCTGAGCCGATTCAACGAAGCCGTCTCTCTGCGCACTCGCCCAAACCATTGGCTCTAATGCCTCGACGTAACGAGCGCCCAGGGCTAGGTCTCCCGCTACCGGTCTTGCCTTCAAAAGCGCCTGAAACTCCCAGTTCTCTGCCCAGCGTTGATAGTAGGCAACATGCGAATCGAGAGTGCGAACCAACGCACCCGACTTGCCCTCTGGGCGAAGATTCGGGTCTACCTGCCATAGCGCGGGCTCGGATGCGTTGCCATCCATTGCGCGCATCATTCTGGTCGCAAGCCTTGTTGCAATCTCGAGTGCCCTAGAAGTTTCGGTTCGCTCATTAGTCGACTCCGCAACGTAAATTACGTCAACGTCGCTTATGTAATTGAGCTCTCTGGCACCACACTTACCCATGGCAATCACGGCTAGCGAAGTGTCGCCCAGCTCTTGCTCGCTAAAAGTCCCGTGCTCCTGACTCTCGGCAAGTTCTCGGCGAGCAACGTTTAGGCCAGCATCCAATGCTGCACCGGCCAAATCGCTCAAGTGAGCGGCTACTTGTGCAAAGGCCTCTTGTTGGTGAGCGTGGCTGACATCAAAGGCGGCAAGCCGAAGCAGCTCTCGGCGATAAACCAGCCGAATCGCTGGCCATGCCTGATCTGTTGCCACAGGCGTTGGACAAGCCTTCAGGGCAGCCTGAAAGCGCTTGGTGAGCTCGTCTGTGCTTGGTAACTTCGTTTCGCTCTTGTCGAAAACTGAGAGCATCGAGGGTTGGCGTCGAACCAAATCGACCATGGCCGAGGAGGCACCGAAGGTAAGGCAAACACGTTTGGCCGATTCCGCGTTCTTGAGTAATGCCTTCACCGATGACTTGTCTGATTCCGCGAACTCGATGAGCGCGTTGAGGGCTTGGTCGGGGTTGGCTGCCTGTGACAGCGGCGCAAGTGCAGCGCGACCCGGGTCACCCACCAACGAAACCAGTTTGTCAAGTTTGGCTACAGTGCCGGCAAGATCAGAGAACCCTAGTCGTGCAAGCTCGGAAAGCCCTAACCCAGTTGCGCTTGCCACCAAAGATTCCTAAAGGGTTTCGAGGTTTTTCTTCAGCTCGAAAGGTGTCACCTGCGAACGGTATTCGCTCCATTCGCGACGCTTGTTGGCCAGTACGTATGAGAAAACCTCTTCGCCCAAAACTTCGGCGGCCAATTCGCTCTCTTCGAGTTTGCGAATCGCGTGGTCGAGGC